>DATDAL010000157.1:0-24919 GCA_036525415.1 Terrimicrobiaceae bacterium
AAATTCGGAGCGCGCCGCGCTTCCGGAAGTTTCAGTGCGCTATTCTACAGTTACGGGCTCCAAGCGCAATGGCGGAGTTGAGCGGCGCCCCGGTGTCTTGGGCGCGAGCGGGGTAAATGCCTTTCTCTCACGGCGAAACGACGGTCCATCGCGAAGGCCCGACAGACCACTCAGGCCGTAGCCGGCTCGCGATCGCTTTCGAGGTTCGCGGCTTTGTCGAAAGCCTCCGCCACGGTTTGCGACTGGGCGGCGAGCTCTTCCTTTGTGGTAAACTTGACGCTGAAGAGCTTGCTGACGCCTTGCTCCTCCATAGTCACGCCATAGAGCACGTCGGCGCGGCTGATCGTGCGCTTATTGTGGGTAATGACCACGAATTGGCTTTGGCCCACGAATCGGTCTAGGATCTTGATGAATCGGTTGATATTCGATTCGTCGAGCGGAGCGTCCATTTCATCCAGCACGCAAAACGGGCTGGGCTTAACCATGTAGATTGCGAACAGGAGCGAGACTGCAGTCATTGTGCGCTCGCCGCCGGAGAGAAGCGAAACGCTCTGAAGCTGCTTGCCAGGAGGTTTCGCGATGATCTCGATGCCGCATTCGAGCGGGTCGCTTTCATCCATGAGAAGGAGGTTGGCGCGACCGCCACCAAACAGCTCGGTAAACATGATTTGAAAGTTCTCACGGATCTTGGCGAAGGTCTCCGCGAAAAGTTCCCTCGTCGTGCGATTGATCTTCGCGATTACGGCATGGAGTTCGGCCTTGGAATTAACGAGATCCGCGTTTTGCTTTTCGAGGAAGACCTGGCGTTGCTCGAGTTCGTCGTATTCTTGTATGGCGTCAAGATTGACCGGGCCCATTGCTTCGACGCGCTCCGTGAGATCGGCCACCAGCTCCTCGATGCGATCCCAATTGATGGTCTCGCTTTGTTCCGCCTGAGATCCCTGTGTCTCTGCGGTCTCCGGAGGAGGCTCCGGGGAACGTTCTTCCCCGGAGCCCTCCCCCGCCTGAGCATCGTGAGAGGAAGGTTTTCTCTTGTTTCGATCGCGGAAGGAACAGAGCAGCGCATAGGTATCCGGCTCGAACGCCTCCAGTTCGGTCTGGTAGCGGTGGGAGACATGATTGCGCTGGTTTTCCATCCGCATCTCGATCTGAGCGAGGCGGACCTCGAGGCGGCCTTTCTGCTCCTGCAACTGGACGAGCTGCTGGCGGGCAGATCGCAAGGCGATTTCGACGGCTGCGGCACTTTGATGAACCTCGGAGCGCGCGGAGGAAAGTTCGGTGATCTCGGCTTCGAGGGATGTCAATTCCGTGCGCCAAGCTGCGATGGATTCGTTGAGGCTGCTGCTTTCCGCTTCGAGTGTTTCAATGCGGGCTTCATAGCCGGCGATGTCTGCGCCGCGCGCTTTCAGAAATTCGCCAAGCTCCGCCAGGCGCGCGGCCATGGGCGCGCGCTGATTGTTCAGGTTCTCCTGCTGCTGGCGTTCGGTAGCGACGCGGATGCGGATTTCATTCAGGTCCTCGACGGTGACATTTTCGCGTTCGCGCACGGCCTGGGCGGCGCGTTCAGCCTCTTCGCGCTGGGTGCGGTGATGCTCGAGAGATTGCACGGTTTCGGCGATTGCCGATTCCAGGTTTTCGAGATGGGCGAGGCTCGCTCGAAGGGACTCCCCGAGTTGCACGGTCTCCTGAAGAAAGGCAGCACGACGGTTCTCGAAGTCGGCAAGCTGGCGCTCAGCAAGCTTTTGCTCGTTCTGAATCGATCCGCTCTCGACCTGCGCGCGATGGAAGCCTTCCCTGGCCGAGAGAAGACGGTTCTGAGAAGCCTCAAGTGCCTGCAACGCCTCTTCCCGTATAGCTGTCTGAGATTCGAGTCTTCGAATAACGACCGTCAATTCGCCTTCGAGTTGAGCAATCTGTGCCCGCCGGGCGAGCGCGGATTGCCCGCCATTTTCCCCGGTCCTCCCGCCGGAAACGAAACCTTCGCGGCTGATGAATTCTCCATCAAGTGTCGCAACGCCAAGGTCCAAATTGGCGGCCTTGATACGGAAGGCGGATTCCAGGTTTTCCACCACAACGATTCCGTAGAGCAACCTTGCGGCGAGAACTCCTCCTTCACCTTCGCCCGCTACGCACGCGGACGCCCAATCGATAGCACCTTCGGGAAGAATCGGATGGCCGGCGGGCTCGGCATCGGGAGGATTTCCGAGCCATCGCGCGGACTCGGCGGAAGCCGCATTCTGCGATTCGGACGTCTTGGAGGCATTGCCGCTTTTGGGAATCCACTCTCTCGGAGCAATCGTAGCCTTGCCGAGCCTCCGGCGGCTCAATTCTTGAAGCGCAAGCTCGGCAACGGCGGTGTCCTTGAAAATAATCGCCTGCAAGGCTGCGCCGAGCGCCGCTTCGATCGCCGGAATATAGCGCGGCTCGACCTGGATTTGGTCGGCTAGCGTGCCGTGTATCGCCGATTTGAAAAAGTCTGGATTCTCCAGGCCACGAAGAATGGCCTGTGTGCCTTCGTCGAACCCCTCGCCTTGCTCTTGAAGCTGGCGCAGCACCTCAACCCTGGACTCGATTCCGGCGGCCTCCTTGGATACGGCATTCAGCGCGGCTTCGGCCGCCTGGCGCGTCACCTGCGCAGTTTCACAGGCATTCTGGGCGTCGGACTGTTCTGCTCGGGCGCTCTCCACGGCCAACCGTGCGAGCTCGGCGCGTTTTCCAATCTCCTCGAGGCGCTCCCGGGTTTCCTCCGCGGCACGCGAAACGGCTTCGGACTCTCCGTGGAGAAGCTGCGACCTCGCTTCGGCGGCCTCCCGCCGCCCTGCAGCCGCAGAAATCTCGTTGCGCAGAGAGCCTAGCCGCGCATCGAGCCTTGCGACCGTGGTGCCGAGGTCCTGGATCTGACGTTCCGCTGCGACGCGTTCCTCGCGGGCGGCGCGCACTTTTTGAGTGTGCTCGTCGAACGACGCCTCGTGCGCCCGCAGAACCTCGATCATCTGTGCGAGAAGCTGGTCAGTCTGTTCGATTTGATCCTGCTGCACTCTCATCTTCTCCCCGGCCGCCGCAATGTCGATGCGATGGCGCTCGATGAGTAAGCGCGCTTCCTCGCAACGTTCTGCATTGGTCGTGATTCGATTCTCCGCTGAAAAGATGCGGCTTTTCAGGCCTTGCATCCCGTCCCGCAATCGGGAGGCTTGATTATCGAGCGCTTCCATGCGCGCCCGGAAGTTGGAAAGTTCAACTTCCTGCTGGGCGATTTCGCTTTCATGAATCGCACGCGCATCCTCGCCACCCACAAGCTCGCGGCGGATCTGCTCGAGAGTGCTCGAAAGCTCCCGGTAGTTCTTATGCGAGAGGTGGGTATCTAAGATCTTGAGGTCTTTCATCAACGCCTGGTACCGGCGGGCCTTCGCCGCCTGACGCTGAAGGGAGCCGATCTGCCGGCGAACCTCTTTGATGATGTCTTGCACACGGAGCAGGTTCGCCTCGGTGTACTCGAGTTTGCGGAGCGCCTCCTTCTTCTGGGCCTTGTACTTTGTGATTCCCGCTGCCTCCTCAAAGATCGCGCGGCGATCTTCCGGCCGGCTACTCAAGATCAGATCGATCTTGCCCTGTTCCATGATGGAGTAGGCGCTGCGCCCAACACCCGTATCCATGAAAAGCTGGTGGATGTCGCGGAGCCTGCACGGCGCCTTGTTGAGAAAATACTCACTCTTGCCGTCCCGATATACCCGTCGGGAGATGCAAACTTCATTCCATTCGACGCCCAATTCCTTTTCGCATTCGGCGAAAGTCAGCGAAACCTCAGCCATCCCGAGTGCCTGGCGGCTGTCCGTTCCGCTGAAAATGACATCTGCCATCTCCCCTCCCCGCAGCGCTTTAGCCGATTGCTCACCGAGCACCCAGCGAATGGCGTCGAGCACGTTGGACTTGCCGCAGCCGTTGGGTCCGACGACTGCCGTGACGCCGCGATGAAAACTCAGGATCGTCCGAGGCGCGAACGATTTGAAGCCAATCATCTCGAGGGATTGAAGATACATGGGCACTCTTCTAGTCTTCTTGCCGCGAAGTTATCGGTTGCACACAGGCCTATTGCAAGAAAAAACACAATATATTGTGGTTGCTCAATTTCACGTTATCAACCTATTGAATTCCCATGAACGATTCCCGCATTAGCGATCTTTTCGAGTTCCTGCGATTCCCAAGCGTATCGACCCAATCCGAGCATATCGTGGACATGATCGGGTGCGCGGAGTGGCTGAAAGACAAATTTCGCAGCCTTGGCTTTCAAGCCGATGTGCGCCAGACCTCGGGTCATCCCGCAGTAGTGGCCAGGACGCCCCGCGATCCGGCACGCCCAACGGTCCTCATCTATGGCCATTACGATGTGCAGCCGCCGGAGCCACTGGGCGAATGGACGACGCCTCCTTTCGAGCCGGCAATTCGCGACGGGCGCATTTATGCCCGCGGCTCCACGGACAACAAGGGGCAGATACTGGCCCATATTCTCGGGATGGGCGAACTCCTCGCTGGAAGCGGCACGCTGCCAGCGAATCTCATATTTCTCGTCGAGGGCGAGGAGGAGATCGGTAGCGATAACCTGGCATGCTTTCTCGAGGAACACCGGGCGGAGCTTGATTGCGATGTGATTGTCATTTCCGACACGGGCATGGCGGCGCACGGGCACCCCACCCTCACCTTTTCCCTGCGCGGCATTGCGGCGCTCCAGTTTAATGTGCACGGACCCACGCAAGACTTGCATTCGGGGGTGTTCGGCGGGGCGGTCATGAATCCAGCAACCGCAGCTGCGCGGCTCATCGCCAGCCTGCACGATGAAGAGGGCCGGGTGGCTATTGAGGGCTTTTACAACGACGTGCGTCCTCTCTTAGACTGGGAGCGTGAGGCCGCGGCCGCGTTACCGATCACCGACACCGACGTTTGCGCACTCGCTGGTGTGCCGGAACTTGCTGGCGAACCCGGCTTTACTGCCCTTGAGCGCGTGGGCGCCCGACCCACGGCCGAGGTCAATGGCATGGGAGGTGGATATCAAGGTGAAGGGACGAAAACGGTCCTTCCGAGGGAAGCCTTTGCCAAGCTCACTTTCCGGCTCGTTCCGAACCAGAAGCCTGAGGATATTCTTCGTCTTGTTGAGGCACATTTGCACGCCCGGTGCCCGAGAGGCGTGCGACTCGAAATCGTTCCCGGGCATTGCGGCGAGCCCTACTACGCAGATCCGAACTCCCTCTATGGGAAGGCCGCCCTCCGCGCATTGGAGCGCGTCTTCGGCCGCAAGCCCGCACTCATGCGGGAAGGCGGATCGATCCCTATCGTGACCACCTTCAAGAATATTCTTGGAGCCGATTCCTTGCTCCTGGCGCTCGCCTCACCAGATTGCCACGCGCATTCACCCAATGAAAACTTTCCGCTGGAGAATTTCTTTGCGGGAATTCGCCTCAGCCAGGCCGTGATTGAGGAGATCGGGCGCCTGAAGTAGCGGAGCGGCGGCGAACCTGGAATGAAGCCGCGATCTAAGACATTAGTGAAATGATGCGCCGGACTCTTAGCCTAATCTTTATCCTTGCACTCGCGTATGGGGAAATCCGCGCCCAAAGTCTGCAGAAGCTTCTCGAGGGAGCAAAGGACGCGGTATCTGGGCAGAAAAGCCAGCCCTCCGCGGCGGAGCAGAAGGCCTGGGCCTCCGAGAAGGTTTCGGAATTCCAGGCTAAGGAAAAGGAACTCAACGAGGCGGAGCTGCGCGAAAAGCTTCAAAAAGCCAATCTGCCGGAAACGCGCAGCGACGAATTTCTAAGCGCCTTGCGAGATATCATCCGCAACTATCAAGCTGCGGTTGATACCCTCGCAGCGGTTGTCAATAAAGAGTCTCGAAGCAACAAACCGGCGCCGTCCGAGTCTATTCCACTGCCCAAGGATGACGCGGAGGCCGACGCGTCGCGCGACAAGCTCGCTGGGCTGCGCGCCGAAGCGCAAACCGCTGAGACGCAAGTGCACCTTGATGAGGAGTTCCTCGCCCGCCAACAGTCCGCTCTAAAAGCGGCCGGTCAGGAGCTGCGCCGCTTTCAGGAAGAATTCGATACGGCGAACACCGATGTCGCGCGCGATCGCGCCGCCTTGCAGCTCAGGCTGGCCGAGATCCAGCAGCAGGCCGCGTCCTCCGCAGCGTTTCTCGGCGCTTGGCGGCTTTATGCCGATGAACTGGATCTAAGGACGAGCCAGGCTGGTATTCGAGCCTACGAGCACGCGCTTTCTGCGAGCGGATTGGACAGTGTCTTCAACGAAAAGAGGGCCCGAGCAGCGATCGATCGGATCGAGAAGGAAAAGGCCTCCGTCCAAAAGCAAATCGAATCCGCACAAAGCGCTCGGCAAAGCCTCGACGAAACGGTTTCCCGGCTCGAGGAGGGCCGGCAGGCAGCCACGGGCGAGAATGGAGGGAAGGCTGTTGATGCCCGGCTTGAAATCGCGCGTGAGGCCAGGGAACTCGCCGCCCGGATCGCTACGGCTGGCCAATCATGGACCGACGGGCTCGATGAAGTTCTTCGCATGTGGAAGACAACGCTTTCGGTTGCCGAGAACCCAAGCCCCGCGGCTTATGTGGACGCCCGGAAGCTGGCCGATCAGCTCCTGACGCAGGCTGATCCCTGGCGTCAGCAGATCGGACGCTACCTTCAGGATGCCCGGGAAAGACTCGACGAACTTGAGTCGCAACCCAGGTCAAGGGACGCTGCGACAAGCAAGCTCGAAGAGCAGCGACTTGACCTCGCGCGCGAGCGGGTTACCCAGGTCCGCAGTATTTCGACGCTCTTCGAAAATTTGCTGAGCCATGCGGAGCAGATGCGCGCGGAAAGCAGCCAACTGCTGAAGCAAAGCAGTGTCTCGGAGCGCGTAACGCAGGGCTTCGCTGAGCTTGGCAACAAGACGGAGAGCTTTTGGAATCACGAGCTTTTCACGACGGAGGAGAAGATCATCGGCGAGGATGGCTCCTTAGTGACGCGAATGCGTGGGATCAGTGTCGGCAAGATCGTCCTCGGCATCATCGGCCTGGCAGCAGGATTGTTTGTCGCGAAGACCCTCGCCGGAATCGTCAGGAACAACCTTGGCCGTCGCTTTGCAGTAGACACCGCGCGCGCCGCGTTTCTTGAAAAAGTCCTTTACTACATTCTTCTCGCGCTTGTCGTCCTCACCACGCTCAACTGGCTCCGCATTCCCCTCACCGCCTTCGCTTTTCTCGGCGGTGCGATTGCAATCGGCGTCGGCTTCGGGGCTCAGACCCTCATGAACAACTTTATCAGCGGCTTGATCTTGCTTGCGGAACAGAGAATCAAGGTCGGCGATCTCATCGACGTGGACGGCCATCTTGGACGCGTCATCAACCTCGGCACGCGCTGCTCACGCGTTCGAAAATTTGACGGCGTGGACGTGCTCGTTCCCAATAGCTACCTTCTTGAAAAGAACGTCATCAACTGGACGCTGTCCGATCCCCATCACCGGTTCGACTTCGTCCTCGGTGTTTCCTATGGCGCTTCGACAGAGCTCGTACTAAGCACATTGCACTCCGCTATCGAGGCTCAACCTGAAGTACTAAGAGAACCAAAGGCCAGTGTGATCTTTGAAGCCTTTGGCGATAATGCCCTCACATTCCACCTCTACTACTGGCTCGATATCGGGCGATTTGACGCCAATAAGGTCGGGAGCGAAATCCGTGTCCGTATCGATCGCTTGTGCCGCGAAGCAGGGATCGAAATCGCCTACCCCCAGCGCGATATTCACCTGCACACTTCACAACCGATTTTAGTCCGACTCGAAGACGGCGAACACAAGATCCAAGGAAATGACCATTAAGCCGCTCGCCCATGGCGAAGAAACTCCCACTGATTTTGGTGACCAAAACCAAAGTAAAGGAGCTCGTCTAGAACCATGGCGACCAATTTCACAGTTATTCTATTCCAAAGGCAACACTTTGGTAATGAACCAGGTATCTTTAACGATATCGAACCCAACGTTCCATTCGCGGGATCGATACATCGGTAATGTGGTCATCGTGTATAAAATTCCTGACTTTTCCTGGACGCTTCCCGCGGCCACCGGCGACTTCCGGGCCTTCCTCACCAAGGAGCTCCTGCCCTCAATCCCGAACGTGCGCGGATCGGGCAGGGACGCGAATCCCGCCGACCAGCACAACCAATACGTGCTCGCCACGGCGTCCCAACTGGCCTCGTGGCGCGCCGTGTTCCAAAGCCTGCTCGCCGGCGCCTGGGGTGCGGCGCACCGCCTGGCCCGGATGATCAGTTCTACCTACAACGTGGTCCAGTTCCTCGACACTCCCACCGGCCGGACCTACTACGTCCTCATGGAGGGCGTCCCGGGCCAGATCCCCGCCCCCGCGAACCATCTCTCGGGCGTGACCATCACCGATCCCGCTGATCCCACGCGCCGAGGCTGGGGCACTTATGTCTTCGCTGCGCAGTCTCAGCGGGCCCTGAGCCTCTCGGCGCCGCACCCCCACGACGACCTCGAGACAGAGGTCGAAGCTGTCGAAGCATTCCTGGCCCTGGGGGCGCACACCATGCTCATTGCTGGGGCCGACCGAGACCAGAACACGGCGGAAGCGCCCTGCGATCAGTCGAGCCGCCCCTATCTGGAGGCCGACGTGTCACATACGGCGGAGTCAGTCTTCCAGATGGCCTTCGAAGAGATCTACTCGAGCGACGCGTCCACGTGGCACCTCCAGTTCCACGGGAACGCCAATCCTACACTCGCATGTCAGGACGTGGATGTGTTCCTGAGCAACGGCGTCGAGGCCGCGCCGGCCACGCTCTATGCCCTCAGCGCGAACATCGCGGAGGCATCGAGGGCCGCGGCGGCAGGCGGGCCCGCCCTCACGGTCGACGTCTATGACGCGCCGGGCGACTGCGCCCTTCGCGGGACGGACAACATGCAGATGAGGTTCGCATCGGGCCTGCCGCACGCGAGTATCTGCGCGCAAGGCAACGTCCCGGTGGGGCCTTCGCGGTTCATTCACGTGGAGCAACGCCCCGACGCGCGGCGCGCGCCGACCGACTCTTCGGCCACGCCCGGGCGGAACCGCGGCGTGGTCGTGGCCGGGATCCTGGCTACCTTTCCCTGAGGGGTGATTCTGCCTGCGGCCGCATCAGATCGGCGACAGCGTCGGCGTTCAGATCTTCCAATGGCTGAGGATGAATTCCGGGGCTTCCTGGAAGGCATGACCCTGGGTCTGCCGACGCTCGCCGACGTCGCGAACACAGCAGCATTGCTTGCCTCCGATCACGCCGCTGCGATGACCGGAGCGGTCGCCAACCTCACCTGCGGACTGAGCGTGGCGTAAACGGCGGTGCACCGATCCTCTCACCACAAAGAATACCCGGTGCGCCGCTGGCGCAAATCGGCCCTCGCACACGGACACTTAGCCGCGAGATCATCGACCCAGCTTTTCATCTGGTGGGTCGCTCCTCAGCCGCCGCGCGTCAACTCGCCAGGTCGCGCCCGCCACCGCTGTGCGGAATGGGGCCGTGCCTGCCAACGATCGTCGGCGACGGCCCGGAAAGCGGCCCGCCATAGGGTTAAAAGTCGGCGAACCTAGGAGGCGCCGCCTTTCACGGGGAAAACGATCATAGGGCATGTCAGCTGCTGTTTCCCGGTGAAGACGTTTCGAGTAACCAGATGATGCGCCCCCTTGTGGCCACGGGAGCCCAAAATGATGTAAGCCGCGTGGTACTTGGCTGACTGTCGGAGAATTTCATCCACCAGAAAGCCCACGACAGCCACACACTTAACGGGCACCCCGAGGGATCTGAGGGGAAAGGCGAGGGAATTCAAGTGCCTCTTCAGAACGGAGCGGCTTGTGATGTTTTGCAAAGGCCAAGCGGCGGCGACACCGACAGGGCTTTTAGTGTCTCCCACAGGCGGAAGGACGACTCTCGGCTCGACAATGTGCATTAGCACAATTCTGGCTGAAAGCTCTTGAGCGAGCTCAGCGGCCTTCTTTACGATGAGAATTGAGGCGTCGCTAAAATCGACAAGGACAAGGAGGTTCTTCACAGTTATCGTGAAATATCACGATATTGTTGCAATTTCAAGTGTCTACCTTCATCGTTCAGACGTAATTCTAGTAAATTACAAATCCTATCGAAAAGTCCTATTCGACGGCAAAACCGACGGGGAACTGCGTTTCGAGGCCCCCGCTGTGGGTCCTCCTCACTCCGGTTGCCGGGCTGGCTTTGATTCGGTGCAAGGGAAAGCGAATCCGGCGTAAACCCCCTACTCCCCGCAAGCGGGTCCCCTTATAGATGCTCCGAATAATTTGCCCTAGTTGCTAAGGTCGGAGGCTGTCTGCGGCTTTCGCATCAGCCAGTAAATTTCTCCCGGCCACCCGGGAAAAGCGGCGCCCCAAAGCAGATTGAAGCGCGCCCAAAGCATGGAGTTTTCCAGCCAGCTTCCCTTGCTTCGAACAAAGAAAGCGCCGCTCGAGAATTCCAACTGCAAGCCACAGATCGCCGCCATCTCCCGAACGCGCCCCGGAGAAAAAACGCTCACGTGTCCCATCGGGGCAGCGGTCTTTCTGACCTGGCTTTCGCGCAATCTGGCCAACGGTCCGGGCACCACGGGAAACCCTCCGATCAGCGATCCACCTGGCCGAATCCGGCGTGCAATCTTTTGGAGGGCGCTCTCCGGTTCCATCAAATGCTCGAGAATATGCAATAGCACAGCGACGTCGTAGCTGGCCGGCAAATCGAAACCGGGATCTTCCAGATTGGCTTCGAAGAAATCATCGTATCCTGCCTTGCGCAGCTTTTCCGTCAACATGACTGCGTCAACGGCCGTCCATCTCGCGAAAACCGGATGTGCCGGCACCGATCGAAAGAACTCCAGCATCTGTCCGGTATGCACACCGATTTCGGCGATCTCTAGTGGCCGAGGGCAGCGCTCGGCTTCCTCGCGCAGCAAATGGTAGCCAAACCAGTAGCGAAGCAAACGAATCGGATAGCGAACGGATTTTGCCTCCGGAGGAATGCCGAAACGCTTCGAACGCACCGTCTTATTGTCCGCCAGAAAGGCGAGAGCCCAGCGGAGTTGAGAAAGGGATCTGTCGCTCAAGGAAAGGCATCCTGTGCCCCAACAAACGCCCGGTCAAGTCCCGGTCTCTTGCTTCGCGCGCGATACTCTCCGATACGCGAAACTGCGGTCTCCCGGGCTGCTGCAACCTGACTTTGCCAGACTCGAGTCCTGGCAACTCTTCAGCCGTCGCCCGAATCGGAAATGTCGTACCGCAGCCACAACTTCAAAATCGTCTGTTTCCAGTCGGCCATCCGCAGCTAGCGTTATTGGAAATGAAATTTCTGCTCAGCAATGACGACGGCATCGACGCTCCTGGCCTCCAGGCCCTGCTGAAAGCGGCTCGGATGCTTGGCGATCCGGTAGTGGTGGCACCGGCCGGGCCCCAATCCGGGGTTAGCCACGCCGTCACCGCCGATGGGCCAGTCCGTATCGAACCGCGTGGGGACAAGCGTTTTGCGGTCTTTGGAACGCCCGCGGACTGTACCCGCGTCGGACTGTTGACGCTTGTTCCGGATGCAAAGTGGGTGCTCAGTGGCATCAACCATGGCGGGAATCTCGGGGCGGATGTTCACTACTCGGGAACCGTGGCGGCGGTCCGAGAGGCTGTCCTGCATGGCTGGCCAGGCATTGCAGTGTCGCACTATCGCCGGAGAGGTGTGGAGTTCGATTGGGAGCGCGCGACGAACTGGGTCGCCCGGTTACTTGCAGACCTGCTGGCCAGGCCGACCGAACCAAGGCTTTTTTACAATGTGAATCTGCCGCACCTTGGACCGGCCGATGGCGACCCGGAAGTGGTTTTCTGTCCGCTCGATCCCCACCCCTTGCCGCTGAGCTACACCCACCACGAAGGCACTGGGCTTTATTACGACGGCAATTACCAGGCCCGGGAGCGGGCGCGTGGGGCGGATGTCGATGTCTGTTTTGGAGGGTGTATCGCGGTGACCGCGATTCGGCTCTAAATCGTTCGGCCAACGGATGAAACTGGATTGACAAACCATTGCTCCAACATCTAGCGGTATCTTCCTCATGTAGCCATTGCTACATTGTAAAAAAACTAAAGCTCCTTCTGGCCGACCACAAGCCACCCATCACACCCCTTCTTCATGATAAGTTCGTCTAGATTAAGATTTGTTTATCGCAGCCATCGCTTCGGCGTCGGCTGCCGAACATCCCAACCGAGGCAAACAAATGGCCATATAATCTCCTCAACCCGACCTCACGCGCTCTGCGCCCCATGAGCACGGCCCCCAGACAGGACCGAAGCGAAATTGACAATCCGGGAACCGTGAGCTAGGAGAGCACCCGTGGCGACAACCCGCAAAAATCGGCCGCTTGCACTGTGCCTTGGCACGGTTCTCATCTTTCTTGCACAGTCCATGTTCTGCTTTGCCGAACACGCGGGGCTGATCCCGTGCCCGACGGAGCAGCACCAGGATGGCGACCGCTCCGATGATCAGAGAAATGCTCCGTCGTGCAGCCACGTGCATTCTCACGGTGCGCTGGTGATCGCCGAAACCGTTGGCGTGCTTGTTGGAGACCCTTTTACGGATTTGTGTTTGAGATTCGATGATGGCGTGCCGGATGGCCCGGTTCGCGAGATCGAGTATCCGCCTCAGTTATCCTGACAGATCACGGGCGCACTGCGCCCGCGATTCGCCTTCAACCCGGTGCCTCACCGGGTTCGCCCGAGCTTAAATGCTCTTTTCGAAAACTCGCCGTGCCAAAGGTGTGCCTTTCGGGCGGCCCATCAGGACAAGCAATGAAAATTTCCCTCTCCGTTCACAAGATTCCAAGCCTTCTCAAAATCGGTTTCGCCGCTGCGGCGGTAGCATCGCTGTCTGCCTGCGCCTCTAGCTCGTGGATCAAACAGGCGCATTCGGTGCTTCCAATCGAGGCAGTCGATTTCGGTTCGGGCACTATCAGAAGTTTCCGGGCGCACGAGACTTCCGACCGCCTTTATGTGGCTGGACACGCCAAGCCTCATCGGCTCACGCGGCCGACGCATGTGGATATTCAGTTGATCGCCGCGGACGGCCGCATCGTTGCGGAAAAGATCGACGATCTCGATTCGCCTCAGCATCCGCGAAGCGCTTCCGGCCGTCGGGAACACCAATTCTATGTCGCAAGCTTTCCGCTCAATGAAGCGCGGCAGGCGGTGAAAATCCGCATCGTCGATCACGGCGACGCCCACAGTGAAGGCAATTCCTAGCCCGTTTCAAATAACCAGTCTCCCAGACTGGCTTACACCATTATGCACCGAAGACTGATTTCGTGTGGCCTTGTTCTCGCCCTTGGCTACTCTGCCTTGGCGCAGGATAAGCCCCCCGCGCCAGCACCAAATACCATCAACGGACTTGTCAGCCACGCCCTGGCAAACAATGCCGAACTGCGCGTCTTTGAAGCGGAACTGGCCGCCGCGAAAGGTCGGCGTACGCAGGCGGGTTTTTTTAAAAATCCCGAAATTTCCGCTGAGGTTGGTGGACGCGAGGTGCGCGATTCCGAGAACATCCTGCAGGGCAACGGGACGACCTTCAGCATCGCCGTCACGCAGACGTTCGAGTTTCCCGGAAAGGGAACGCTGCGTAAGGCCGTTGCCAACAAGAATATCGAGATCGCTGAACTGGGTCTGGAGCAATTCCGCCTTGCCCTCGCGGGTCAGGTGCGCCTGCTTGCCTATGAACATCTGGCTGCGCTGTCGGAGGCGGAAGCGGCCGAGACCGTCTATCGTCAGAACAACGAACTCGCTGCACAGCTCACCTCGCAAACGGGTTACGGAGCTCGGCAGCAAATCGAAGTCCGGCTCATCCAGGCCAGCCTCGTCGAGCTTGGCGCGGCTATCAAGGACGCTTCCCTTCGTCGTGAGGAAACCCGCACCCAACTCAATGCGCTTCTCGGTCTGCCGCAGAATACGTCGTTGCGCATCCGTGATCCGCTGGCACCCCCTCGCCGTCGCCTCGATGCCGTCCAGCTCGTCTTTGCCGCGCAGGAAAACAATCCGCTTCTGAAGATCCGGCAGCGCGAACTGGAACGCTCAGCCAGGGAACTTACCGCCAGCCGGGTCGACATCGCGCCGGATTTCGCCATCGGGCCTTTCTTCAGCCGCGACGTGGCGGGCGACACCGAGCGAAACATCGGTGCTGCCATCTCCGCCACCGTCCCCCTGTGGGACTGGAACATCGGAAACATCCAGAGCGCGAAGGCTCGGCACGACGCCGCGGAGGCGCTTCGGGTGAAGGCCGAGCGCGATACTGAGGCGCAGATTCTCAGCCGCTTCAAGGCCTACCAACTTACTCAACGTCAGCTTGGCATGATTCCATCCGGACTGCTGCAAAATGTGCGGGAAGCCTCGACACTCGTCGACACACAGTTTCGTAACGGCTCAGTTGGCGCGCAGCTCTATCTCGACACGCAATCGGCCTATCTCAACGCTTTGCGCGCTTCGCAGACCGCCGCGATCGACGCATGGCGCACCCTGCTCGACCTCAATCTTCTCACCGGAGGCAGTCTGGACTCCAAGGAGGCCAACCGATGAAATCATTTCTGTGGTTTCTCATTGCCGTTCTGATCGCCGTTGCCGTCGCTGCCTGCGGATCGGATGCAGGCAAGCGTTCCGAGGACGATGGTCACCACGACCACGGGTCGGAAGCCGCGGGGGCGAGCTTTGCGGAGGGCAAGGGCATCACCCTGCTCGAGGAGACAAAGAAAGCCATAGGCCTGGAGCTCGTGGAAGCCGAGGAACGGAAACTCATCCCTGTCGTGCCGCTCGAAGCGCAGGTTTACCGCGCTGCAAATGAGCCGCCTCGTCCTGGCGGCGAACAAGCCGGTTCGGCCTACGCCGCGGCATTCGTCAATCCTCGCCTTGCTGAGAAACTCAAGGGTGGCGAATCCGCCCCGTTGAGAACGGGCGAAGCAATCTACGAAGCGAAAATCTGGCGCATCGACCCCGTGTCGAAGGACGCCGTAAACAGCGTCGAAGCCATTTTGCAGATTCCCGATCCGCGGAGCGCGCTCAAGGTCGGCCAATTTGTATCGGGTTCGGTCGAGCAATCCGGCGCGGAGGAAACGGTGCTGACCGTGCCGCGTTCCGCTGTGTTGGAAACCGCCACCGGCAAATTCGCCTTCGTGCAAAACGGCGATTACCTCCTGCGCACACCCATCACCACTGGTGCGGAGAATGCAGAATACGCGGAAATCACCGACGGAATTTACGCGGGCGATGTCGTCGCCGCCAAGCCCGTCGAAACCCTTTACCTGATCGAGCTGCGCGCCACAAAAGGCGGCGGGCACTCCCACTAACCATGATCGAAGCAATTATCGCCTTTTCCCTGCGCCAGCGGGTTTTTGTTCTGCTCGGCTCGATCGGGCTTCTGGCCGCCGGCCTCTGGTCGGCCAGCCGCCTGCCTATCGATGCCGTTCCCGACATCACGAACATCCAGGTTCAGATCAACACCGAGGTGAAAGGTCTCGCTCCGGAGGAGATCGAAAAACTCGTCACCTATCCGCTGGAGATGGAGATGTTCGGCGTGCCGGGAATGACCGAGCTGCGCTCGCTCTCCAAATTCGGCCTCTCGCAGATCACGCTCGTTTTCGAGGAAGGCACGGACATCTATCGCGCGCGTCAGCTCGTGAGCGAACGACTGCAAAATGCGGTGGACGACCTTCCCAGGAACGTCACCCCAAAGCTCGCGCCTATTACCACCGGCCTCGGTGAAATCTATTACTACGTCGTGGATTACCAACTCGGCTACGAAGGCCCGGACAAGCCGAAGAACCGCGCCGAGCAATTGATGGAACTCAAGCTCGTTCACGACTTCGTCGTGAAGCCGCAGCTTCGCAGTGTTCCTGGCATCGCCGAAGTCAACGCTTCCGGCGGCTACGAAAAACAAATCGTTATTCTGCCAAAGCCGGAAAAACTTCTTGCGAGCGGTGTGACCTTCAAGGAACTGGCCGACACCATCGGCGAGAACGTCGAGAACGCGGGCGGCAGCGTCATCCAGCTTGGCGGCGAGCAAATCGCCATCCGGGCCAACGCCCGGGTGCAGAACGCCGAAGAAATCGGCAATCTCCCGGTGAAATTCCGCGCGGACGCGGAGCCAATGCGCGTGAAAGACCTTGCCGACGTGGAAACCGGCAAAAACATCCGCACCGGCTCGGCAACCTACAATAGCCAGGAGGCTGTTCTTGGCGCGGCCCTGATGCTCGCCGGCGAGAACAGCCGCATCGTTGCCAAGCGCGTGGACGACAAGATCCAGGAGATCAGAAAGAAACTGCCAACGGGGATCGAGATCACGACGGTCTATGACCGCACAACGCTCGTGGACAATACCATCGCCACCGTGGAGAAGAACCTTTTCGAGGGTGCGATCTTCGTGATCGCCGTGCTCCTGTTCCTGCTCGGCAATTGGCGCGCCGCGCTCATTGTCTCCTTCGCCATTCCGCTTTCCTTCCTCTTTGCCATCACCGGCATGGTGGAGACGAAATTGTCCGGCAACCTCATGAGTCTCGGCGCGGTGGACTTCGGCCTCATCATTGATGGAGCGGTCGTGATGGTCGAAAATATCGTCCGTCGACTTGGCCTGCGGCAGCACGAACTGGGCCGTGTGCTCAACACCAACGAGCGTCTGCACACCGTGCTTGCGGCAGCCAAAGAGGTGGGCCGCCCGACGTTCTTCGGTGTGTTCATCATCACCATCGTCTATGTCCCGATTCTCTCACTCACCGGCGTGGAAGGTAAAATGTTCAAGCCGATGGCGCTGACCGTCATCTATGCGCTCATCGGCTCGCTCATCCTCGCGCTCACGCTTATGCCGGTGCTCTGCTCGTACATCCTGCGCGGAAAAATCAGCGAGAAAGACAATCTGGCGATCCGCTTTTTGAAACGCCTCTACGAACCAGCCCTGCGGTTCGCCCTAGCCTTCCGCTGGTCCATTGTTGGAGGCGCCGTGGCGCTTTTCGTCCTGGCGCTGTTGATCTTCGGACGGCTCGGAGCGGAGTTCATCCCGCAACTCGATGAAGGCTCATTCGCCACTCACATGATTCGGACAACCAGCATCGGACTGGACGCATCCATCGCCATGCAGGAACGGGCCGAAAAGGTGCTACGGGAAAAGTTTCCCGGCGTCGCCTACACGTTCTCGCGCATTGGCACCGCGGAAGTCGCGACCGATCCAATGGGCGTCAACGTCGCCGACACCTACATCTTCTACAAACCGCTCGAGGAGTGGCCGAAGATCGACGGGAAGGCGGCGACAAAGGATGACCTCGCCAACCGCATGAGCGCTGAGCTCGGAATTCAAGTGCCGGGCCAAGCCTATCTTTTCTCACAGCCCATCGAGATGCGTTTCAATGAGATTCTCGAAGGCACCCGTGCCGACATCGCAGTGAAGGTCTTCGGCGACGATTACGCGGAGATCGAGAAGATCGCGGGCGAGGTCCGGGAAATTCTTGAAAAGGTTCCCGGCGCGGCCGACGTGGAATTCGACGCCCTCGGCAAGGCGCCACTGCTCGAGGTCACGCCGAATCGCGAGGCGATGGCCAAATATAACGTCCACGCCAACGAGATCAATGAGGCTGTCGAAAACGCCATGGCGGGCGGAGAACCTGGCACCGTCATCGACGGCAACCGCCGTTATCCCATCGTCGTGCGTATGCCCGAACAGCTGCGCAAAAAGACCGACGAGATGAAAAAGCTGCCGCTGCGGACATCCGGCGGCGGATTGGTAACTCTCGGGCAGGTCGCCGATTTCAAGGTGGACGAGAAGGTCAATAGCATCACGCGCGAGATGGGGCAACGTCGAGCGGCCATCATGGTCAATCTGCGCGGGCGCGATGTGGAAAGTTTCGTGCTCGAAGCGCAGGAGAAGGTCGCCGAGGAAGTGAGGCTGCCGCCCGGCTATGCGGTCGAGTTTGGCGGACAGTTCAAGAACCTCCAGGAAGCGCGGGCGCGCCTGGGAATCATCGTCCCCGCCGCACTTGTTGTGATTTTCCTACTCATCTTCATGGCGTTCGGTAGTCTTCGGCAGGCGTTGCTCATCTACACAGGCATTCCGCTCGCAGTTACCGGCGGCATTTTTGCGCTCTGGGTCCGCGGCATGCCCTTCAGCATCAGCGCGGGTGTTGGCTTCGTCGCCCTCTCGGGCGTGGCCGTGCTCAACGGCCTCATGATGGTGAGCTACTACAACCAGCTTCGCGAAGCGGGGCAATCACTGCTCGATGCAGTCATGGAGGGTTCCCTCACCCGGCTGCGGCCGGTAATGATGACAGCGATGGTCGCCAGCCTTGGCTTTCTGCCGATGGCGCTGGGGCATGGGGCCGGAGCGGAGGTGCAGCGCCCTCTCGCGACGGTCGTGATCGGCGGCATCATCAGCTCTACGTTTCTCACGCTCTTCGTGCTCCCGATTCTCTACCAAGTTTTCGAGTCTCGATTTGGAAAAGCCAGACTCACGGAATCCAACCCATGAAAATTCTTCCCGTTTTCGTTCTCGCTGTGCTGACGGTTTCCACGTTTGCGGAGAATACCGCCCGGGCCCTTGCTCCACAGGAACTCGTTGCTCTCGCCCTGAGCGACAATCCTGAACTGCGTTTCTATGAACAGCAGGTGTCGGCCTTGCCGAAGCCGTCAAATGTAAGATCCCCCATCATTCCTCAGCCGTTGGATTTTCCTTCGCAGGGAAATTTCCGACGGGCGGTTCTCAATCTGGATGAGGGTTTGGCTCGCCTCTACCTTGCTGAGTTTCGCTTTGCGCTTGCTGGCACCGTGCGGGTCAAAGCGATGGAATATCAGGCCGCTACAGAGAAGGCCGCGACGGCCAGCGACCTTGCCGCCCGGATTTCCGCGCTCGTGAAGATGCTCGAAGAGCGTCCCGCAGCCGGCGTGGAAGCCCTCATCGAACGCCGCATTCTGGAAGGGGCCGCGCTGCCATTCGTGCGCCAAGCCGCTGAGGCGAACGTGCGCACGAAGCTTCTACGCACGGAATTGAACGGCTTGCTCGGACGCCAGGCCAATGAGGCATTGACTGTCTCCGAAAGCTTCGTGCTCCCGCCGGAAGCGCCCGGTAGAACCGCAGGTGACGAATCCCTGCTGCTAAAGATCCGGGAGGAGGAAATTGCTCGCGGTCTTGTGGGATTGGACGCGGCCAGCGAGGTCGAGTCTTTTGCCGTCAACGGCTGGTTCACCCGCGAGGGCTTGGGCGCCAGCGAAGCGATGGCTGGGATTACCCGTCCGGGCGCCACCGCAGGCTCGACCGTTGGTGCAACGAAGACCAGGCTCCTTGACGACGCACGCGCCAAACTCGCTCGCGAAACCTCCCAACGTCAGGCTGCCGTGAAAGCGGCACGGGAGGTGGCGGAGGCCATGACGAGCAAGCTCATCGAAAATCTGCGGACCGCCTCCGATCTCGCAGAGCGTCAATACAGGGTCGGCGCGCTCGGCGTGAACCTGCTCATCGAAGCCCACCGCGAATACCTCGAGGCGTTGGAAGGCCGTCACGAGGCGGTCATTCAGGCTTGGCGCAACAGCCTCGACCTCGACCTGCTAACTCTGCCATCCTCGTTGACCGCTCACTAAACTATGAACACCCTGCTCAAGACCACGCTCACCCTGCTCGCCATCGCCTCGACTTCCTTTGCCGAAGAAGGCCACGACCACGACAAACCCATTCCCGGCCCAAAGGGCGGACGCATCCTCGAAGTCGAGAGCGGCCACGCCGAGTTTTTCGTTCAGCCAGACAATAAGGTCAGTATCACCTTTTATGGTTCGGAAATGAAGCCTACCGCCCCAAGCGACCAGGTCGTCAAAGTCATCGCTGAAGCGCCTTCCGGCAAGGCCATGCTGGATTTTGAGAAAACTGGAGACGCATTTGTTTCAACCACACTACTTCCAGAGGGCGAAGGCTACCGGATCGTGCTCCAAATCAGGCCCACCTCGGGCAGCAAGGCGCAGAACTTCCGAATCGATTACCACACCGAGATTTGCGGCGAGTGCAAGCATCCTGAATATGCCTGCATCTGCTCCGACCACGAGGGGCACGAACACTAACGTCACGGAAGGCGCATTTTCGCCCACTCGGAAGCCAACGTTTCTCGTTGCGTTTCTGGCTTCGATGGGCGCGACTGACGTTCCAAGAGGAAGGCACACGAATCCGACAGGCTACTTGCTAATTGGATTCGTCCTTCTTGGGGTCGCCTTCGTCATCTTTCTCGTCTTTGTCGTCAACCCCTTCCGCTGCAGCCGCATCGCGCGTCTTCTTCAACTTATAGACTTCTCGGAACACCTTGCGGACCAAGGGAGCTGCATGCGACCCTCCATGAACGCTGTTGTCGTTTGGTTCCCCCTCATAAAGCGCCGCAAAAGCATACTCGGGATTCTCCACGGGCACGAAGCCCGTGAACCAGGCGGCAGTACGCTGTTTGTTCTCAGGACCCCATTGCGCTGTCCCAGTTTTTCCCGCGACACGAACGCCCTTGACCTGCGCGGAGTGGCCCGTCCCTTGCCCGTCATAGACCACGTTCTGAAGGGCCCGGCGGAGCGTTTTATCAATCTGAGGCGAAACCGGGATTTCTTCGCGAATACGGTCCGGATAGGCCGCGACGACTTTGTTATCCAAACTCTGCACTTGTTTGACAAGCCGCGTCTGATGAAACTTTCCCGCGCACGCAATCACGCTCAACGCCTGAGCCATTTGTAGCGGGGTGATCAAAATGTCGCCCTGACCAATGGCCATATTCGCGACGTCTCCTTTCTTGATGACGCGCTTATGAATGCGCAACATGTATTCGTCGGTAGGAATGTTGCCTTCGCTCTCCGCATAGAGGAAGATTCCCGTTCGCTTTCCGAGGCCGAGACGCTGAGCGTATTCAATGATCGGAGCCGCCCCGATCTTCAGTGCCACCTGGTAGAACCACGTGTTGCAGGATTGAGTCAGCGCCTCCGCAAAATTCAAACTGCCTGCACCCTTCTTCTTCCAATTCTTGAATGTATGGTCGCCGATCGTGATAGCGGTGGGACAGTCGAAATGGTTTTCCGGCGTGATCTTTCCCGTCTCGAGGGCCGCGAAACCGACGAAGACCTTAAAGGTCGAACCGGCAGGATATGCGGAACGATAGGCGCGCGGCACAAGCGGATCGCCTTCATCGTTGTTGTATCGATCGAAGACCTCCTTCTTGACCACCGGCACGAACTCGTTCGGATTGAAACCGGGCTGAGAAGCCATCGCCAGGATTTCGCCATTGTTCGGATCAATCACGACAATGGCGCCTCGCTTACAGGATTTCGCAAGCACGTTCTCGCAGATGCGCTGAAGGTCCTCGTCCAGCGTGGTGATGATGTTGTCGCCGGGCACAGGCGGGCGGGCGATCCGCTCGGACATCTTGTTGCCGGCGGCATCGTAGGTGACATGCAGCTGTCCGACCTGTCCGCGAAGTTCGTTGTCGAAGAACTGCTCGAGCCCTTCGCGTCCCTGGCTGTCGGAGAATATCAAGTCGTTGTTTTCAATCGGGCGAACCGAAAGCGGCGCCTCCCGGCCTGTGTAACCGATGATATGTCCGGCGAGCGGCCCGTTCGGATAGAAGCGGACATAGGTCTGACGCAGAACGAGATTATGTGTCACGCCACGCTGGACCACGCTAAGCTCCTGGGGGCTCAGATCCTCCGCAATGTCCATCGGGAGAACGCCACGGTTCTTGTAATGGTTGAGAATGGCCTCGTTGGAAATCGAAATCGATTTCTTGAGTAGCCCGCTGGCGAGAGTGATCTGCTGCGTCGCGAACGCCAGAATCTTGTTGTCCGGCCAGTCGAGGGGAGCAGGAAAGCTGACCGCAAGATTATAGCTCAGGCGCGTCTGTGCCAGCGGCTTGCCGTTGCGGTCGGTGATCTGTCCGCGGGGAGCCGGAATGCCAAGGACAAAAGTTCGAGCCTTCCTCTGAGTCTCCCACGTCGGCTTCGGATTCTCGACAAAGCCGGTGTTGTCAAGAAGAGGAGCACCATCCTGCGCACAAAGGGCAGCTGAAGGCAGCAATGCGGCGGCCGCGAAAAGGAGCACCAGCGCGACCCGATGCCGGGCGGGGAAAGAATTCATTCCTGCGCGACAACCAAGCTTCGCGTCAAAGCTGCTGAGGCACTTTCTCCAGCGTGTAGCATTGGATGATGTCGTCGGGCAAATACTCCGAGAAGTCTCCCAGTTTGATGCCACACTCGAGGCCGGCTCGAACCTCTTTGACGTCGTCCTGAAAACGTCTAAGCGTTCCTATGCCACCATCATAAATCGGCTGCCTCTTGCGCAAGACGCGAGCCCGCGCACTGCGGCTGATGCGTCCGTCGCTCACGTAGCAGCCGGCCACCTTCCCCTTGGTAAGGTCGAAGACCTGCCGGACTTCGGCGTGGCCGATAACCGTCTCGCGCAACTCGGGCTCGAGCATCCCCGCCATTGCCTCCTTCACCTGGTCGATCAGCTCGTAGATGATACTGTACAGTTTGATTTGAACACCCTCGCGCTTCGCCACAGTGGAAGCGTTATTCTCAACCTTGACACTGAATCCGATGATGACAGCGTTCGAAGCGCTGGCCAGAAGCACGTCGGATTCCGTGATGGGACCGACGGCCGAGTGAATGATATCGAGGCTGATCTTCGATTGGGGAATATCCTTGAGCGCCCCGGCAAGCGCCTCGACGGAGCCCTGTACGTCACCCTTGAGCACGACCTGCAGCGTCGGCTTTTGCCCTTCGGCGATGTTCGCGAAAAGGTTCTCGAGCGTTGCACGTTGCGGCGCGGCAAGCTTGCTGTTGCGGATCTCGAATAGCCGCTCCTCGCTCAAGAGGCGCGCGGCCCGCTCGCTTTCCATGACGACAAGCTCGTCGCCCGCGTTGGGCAGGCCGCTCAGGCCAAGAACCTTCACAGGCATCGCGGGACCGGCTTCTTTAACCGGCTTGCCGGTATCGCTAATCAGCTGTTTGACCTTGCCCCAATAGTTTCCACCAATGAACGCGTCGCCGACACGCAAGGTCCCCATGCGCACGATGACCGTTGCCGTCGGCCCACGGCCCTGTTCGAGTTGAGCCTCGATGACGGTACATCGCGGCGTAGCGCGAGGATCGGATTTGAGTTCGAGCACTTCAGACTGAAGGCTGATCATCTCGAGCAAAGTATCCACACCGGTCCCTTTCGTGGCACTGACCGGGACGCAGATGATCTCGCCTCCCCAGTCCTCAGGCGTTAATCCCTTTTCCTGAAGCTGAGTCTTCACCCTGTCGGGATTGGCCGACGCAAGGTCGATCTTGTTGATCGCGACCAGAATTTGGACCTTGGCCGCTTTTGCGTGATTGATAGCTTCGATCGTCTGGGGCATCAGTCCGTCGTCGGCGGCAACGACAAGCACGACGATATCGGTTACGTTGGCCCCGCGGGCCCGCATGGCCGTAAACGCTGCGTGGCCCGGTGTGTCGAGAAAGGTGATGGACTGACCGTTGCGCGCGACACTGTAAGCACCAATATGCTGGGTGATACCACCCGCTTCGCCGGCGGCGACACGACTCTTGCGAATCGCATCCAGAAGTGAGGTCTTGCCGTGATCGACATGCCCCATGAAGGTGACAATGGGCGCCCGAGGTTTGAGGGCTTCCTCCTTCGGTTTTTCAGGTTCCTTGGGGGCCTCGACCTTGACCTCCTGCTTGTGGTGGCCCTTCGAGGTGTCCTTCTTTTCCCGCTCGAGAACGAAGCCATGCTTGTCACAGAGTTTCGCTACGGTATCGAGTTCAAGGGCCTGATTGATGTTAGCAAAGATCTGAAGTGCCATCAGATCGGCGATGAGCTGAAAAGGTTTGATTCCGATGAGCGGAGCCAGATCCTTTACCGTAATCGATGTCTTGAGATGGATCACCTTCTTGCCGCCCTCCGATTCGGCGGCTTGGGGCACCTCGCTGACGGGTTGGGCTGGAGCTTCCTTTGGTTGAACCGGCTCAGGCGGTTCTTGCACCACAACGGCGCTCTTCGCAGGAGGTCTCGCCTGGATCTTTTGAATGGGCGAAGGCACCGACTTCGGTCCGTCTGCTTCCCTTCGCCTAACCTTCTTCTTGGGTTCAAGAAGATCAAGCGTCTCAGTAGGCGCTTTGGGCACCGGTGCCAGCTCCGAAGGCGTCCCTTCGGGCACGGGCTTCTTTGCGCCTGCGGAAATTGGCGCCGCCTTAAGCTTTGTGACTTTGTCCTCGGATTTGGTAGCCATTGAAAAGAGCGGGTAAAGTTTTCATAGCCTAGGAGGCGGCCGTTTCCTGAGGCTGCCCGGTTGCTCGTGCCGCATCGAGGATCTTTTGGCCCTTGGCAACATCACAGCCAAGCAATCCGGCGATATCCTCTGCGTCTGCAGTAAGGATCACTTCAATGGAGTTCATCCCGCCGGCTGCAAGGGTTTGCGCCTCGTCTTCGCTAATTCCGAGTGCCTCGGCCATGGAGTGAGCTGCCTGGGCCTTCTGGGACTCCAGCACCTGCTCAGCCGTCTTGTCTTCCTCAATATCCACGTCCCAGCCGGTGAGCTTGGAGGTAAGGCGCGCGTTTTGACCGCGCTTTCCGATTGCGAGCGAGAGGTCGTCCTTTCCTACAAGAACACGCACGGTATGAGTAGCCTCATTAAGGGATATGCTGCGGATGTTCGCCGGTTTCAACGCGGCCGCAGCGAATTTCAAGGGATCAGCGTCCCAGCGGATAATGTCCACCTTCTCGTTATTCAGCTCCCTGACAATGCTCTTGACGCGAGCTCCTCGCATTCCCACGCAGGCGCCCACCGGGTCGACCTTGGGATCAGCGCTGTGAACAGCCACTTTTGTGCGATAGCCGGCCTCGCG
>DATDAL010000158.1:0-9117 GCA_036525415.1 Terrimicrobiaceae bacterium
ACTCTCGACTCGAAGAAAGATTCCGTGAATGACCTTCGGCGTCTATTTTCGCACCTTGCAGGTCAAGCCATCTACGCGCCTGAAAGGTGGACAATGTTTCGCGCCCTCTTTGTCGAATCGACAAAGAACGAGTGACTAAATTAATAAAACTGCTCGGGGATTTCGCTGCAGTTTGAATAAGACATTGCTCTTAGGTTCCGCAGATTCTGTCGATTCACTATGAGAGGCATTCCACCCACTCCGAGCGGCGGAATTAGGCGCGCTGACCTTCGTGCTGTCTGATCGTACATCTACGATCGCCATGAACAGTGTGCCCTTTAACTTCCGCTAACGGGACACTTATAAACTCAGGACGTCTAAACTCAGGAAACGCCAGGGCAACGCGCCGGCTGCAACGCTTTCGCGTAGCGAACCGGCCGTTCTCTAATCGCGCCATATCCGACATACTCATCGTTTTAGCCGCAAGCCCTTGGGCACGAAGACGCGGTCTAATCCATCAAACAGAAGTTGCACGAGCAGGGCGAGCAAGGCGGCGGGAATTGCGCCCTGTAGAATTGTGGCGTGATCGTTCAAGTTGAGACCGCTGATGATCGGTTCGCCGAGTCCGCCGGCGCCGATCAGCGCGGCAAAGGTGGCCGAGCCAACATTGATGACGGCGCTCGTTTTGATTCCGGCGAGAATCGTGCGGGAAGCGATCGGCAGAAAAATCTTTCGAAGCTGCGTGCCTGGTCTGAGGCCGAGAGCAGCGGCGGACTCGCGTAGTGGCAGAGGAATATCCTGCAGCCCTGCGGCAGTGTTCCGGATGATTGGCAAGAGGCTGTAGAGAAAGAGGGCGACGATAGCAGTGGCAGGGCTGATGCCCAGTCCCGGCACGGGTACGAGCAACGCGAGCAGCGCCAGCGCGGGAATCGTCTGTACCACGCTGGCCGAGCTCAAAATAAAATGGCCGAGCGCACCTGGGCGTGACGCAACAATGCCGAGCGGGATGCCGGCGACGATCGCCACGACAAGAGAGATCCCAACCAGCCTCAGATGCTGCGCGGTCCAGTGTGCGATCTTTCGCGCAGTCGCTGTTGCGCCGGCTCCAGGGGTGCGGTCACCGAAATACAGGGCGGCCGCCTGCGCGTAATCTTTGGTGCGTTCGGCGTGCGCATTGAGGCCGGTCATTCGCTTTTCATCGATCGTGTGCTCGAGGTGCTTCAGCGCGTCGATCGCGCGCGGGTCGAGATCAAGCCGGTAGAGGAACACGGCCTGATATTGCGGAAAAAAGTACGCGTCATCTTCGAGCACAACAAGATCCTTCTCAGCGATCTTTGCGTCGGTCGAATAGGCGTCTTTTACATCAATCGAGTCATCGGCGAGGGCAGCATATCCGAGCGCGTGGTCGACTCCACGAACATTGCGCATTGCCAGCCCGTATTGCGCACTAAGCGGGTTCCAGCCATCTTGCCGCTGCAGGAATTCGTGCGTGAGGCCAAGGCGCAGGTCGGGATGACTTTTCAAGTCGCTAATGCGCCGTATCGCGAGTCGTTGCGCCGTGTCGCGCCGCATCACGAGCGCGTAGGTGTTGTTAAACCCGAGCTCGTCCGTCATCCCGATACCATAGCGTCTCAGCTCGTTCGCGATGCGCTCCGGCGTTAACCGCTCTCTGGTATGGAGAATCTCCTCGGTGATCGTGCCGGTGTATTCGGGGTATGCGCTGATCGCTCCGCCTTTGAGCGCTTCCCACAAAATGATCGTGCCACCCATGCCTTGCCGGTGCTCGGCAGCCAAGCCTGCACCGCGCAGCACCCGGGTCGCGATTTCGCCTAGCACATAGGACTCGGTAAAGCGTTTCGAGCCGATGTTGATTTCCGCAGCTATGCCATGTGCTGCCGCGAAAATCAGCAGAGCAGCAGCCGTTTTCATACCGCAGACAAGCTGCGCTGAGCGTTGATAAATTCGGAGACGAAGGCCGATGCGGGACGGGTGCGGAGATCGTCCAAGCGACCTTGCTGCGCGATTTTACCTTCGTTCATCAATACAAGCGTGTCGCCAAGGAAGGCGGCTTCGACAAGATCGTGCGTGACGAGAACGATCGTCTGCGCGAGCCGAGCAAAAATGTCTTTGAGATCGCGTTGAAGACGGGCACGCACGAGCGGATCAAGCGCGCCGAGAGGCTCATCCAGCAAGAGCAACTCGGGCTTGAGCATCAGCGCACGCATCAGACTGACACGCTGCCGCTGTCCACCAGAGAGCTCGACCGGGTAGCGGTCGAGGTTTTGGGATGCGAAACGCGTGAGCTCGCAGAGTTCCCGCAATCGCACTTGGATCTCAGAGGCGGTCGACCGAAGATATTGCGCCATAAGCGTAATGTTTTCGCGCGCGGTAAGGTGCGGAAATAAACCGCCGTCCTGAATCACATAGCCGATGCGACGCCGCAGTTCCAGGAGACCTGCGCGACTCACTTTCCGCCCAGCGACTTCGACATCGCCGCTAGTCGGTTCAAGCAAACCGATGATCAAGCGCAACAGTGTTGATTTTCCGCAGCCGCTAGGGCCAATGAGGACTGTGGTCTGCCGCACCGCGATTTCGAGATCGATATCAACGAGGGCCGGCGCGCCCTCACCAAAATGCTTTGAGACCGCCCGAAACGTGATCATACCGTGACGAGCGCGTCGAGAAACGCGTGCTCCTCATTCACCCACTGGCCTGCAAGCCGAAAGCCGGTCTTCTCAACGAGCTCGCGAAAAGCGGCCACAGTGTATTTATGTGAGCTCTCGGTCCAGATGGTTTCCCCGGCGATGAACGGCACGTCAAGTTTCAGGGCAGAAATGTGTACGGTTTGATCCAGCAAACTGACCAAATGCATCTCCATTCGGCTCGCATCGGCATTCCAAAGTGCGCGGTGGTCGAACGCGAGCAGGTCGAAGTTCGCGTGCAGCTCGCGATTGACTCGCAGCAGAATATTTCTATTAAAAGCGGCGGTCACGCGAAGCGGATCGTCGTAGGCGGCTAGCAATTTTGGCTCCGCTTTCACCAGATCAACACCGAGCAGAAGGGCATCGCCAGGCGCTAACGAGTGGTGGACGACACGCAAAAAATCGGCCGCTTCCTGTAACGTGAAATTTCCGATGTTGGAGCCGAGAAACAATATGAGGCGCCTGCATCTCGTTTTGGGAAGAGCCGCCAGACCACCCGCGAATTCTGCCTCGCAAATCGAAACCTCGACATCGTAGGATTGGCGCAACCGCGTGCGTGCGCTTGCGAGCGCGGCCGCAGAGACGTCGATGAGATGAACACGCGCGGCGGGGCAATGCTGCAGGATCAACGAGAGCTTTTCGCCGTTGCCAGGACCGAGCTCAACCAGCTCGAGCGGTGCGCCTGCTGCCTCGATGATCTCGCGCCCGTGCGCTCGCAACAATGCCGCTTCAGCGCGTGTAATCGTATATTCTGGCAGCCACATGATGGCATCGAACAACGCCGAGCCGAGCGCGTCGTAGAAGAAAGCGGGCTGAAGCCGCTTTGGGCGAGCGACCAATCCCGCAAGCACCATTTCCGCGAACGCCTTGTCAGAAATCGCGGGCGCAGCGGAAGGCGGTATAGGCATAGCGATAGTGATCCTGAAACCAGTTGCGGAAACTCCTGCGCACCAAGGCCGCGGGAGTAACCGGAGAGGCCCCTTTTAGAACGAAATGCAGTCCGTCGAAAAAATCCGCCGAATATCCTGGGTAATGCGCGAAGGGCTTGAACCCAGGAAAGCCGGCGAAGGGCGTGCTCGTCCATTCCCAACCGTTGCCTGCCAGCTGCAAAAATTCGCCATTGCGCCCGGACACCTGCGTGGGATTCCATGCGACAAAGTCGAAGTTGTCGCGTTCGGGCTTCGGAGCTTCTGCACCTTCGAATGCGCGATGCCACTCCGATTCGCTCGGAAGCCGGCAACCGCACCAGCGCGTAAAAGCGAGCGCCTCGATGTGACTGACATAGACGGGCCATTCGAGGGGAAGCGCCATCGATTCGAATAAGCCTTCGTAAAACCACTCGCCATCGCGGTGGCGCCAGAACGGCGGCGCCTTGATCTTTGACGCCCGGATGAATTTCCATCCTGCTTCGGTCCAGAGCCTTTCATCTTCGTAACCGCCGCCTTGGACGAACTTGAGGAAGTCGCCATTGCTGGTTTTGCGTGAGGCGATTTCAAACGCCGCGACCTCCGCTCGCATCTGCGGAAACTCATTGTCCCAACCGAAGGGCACCTGGTTGGGATCCGCGCCGAGGTCCGCGATGCCGGATTCAATTTGGATCCACGATGCGGATGACAGATTCTTCCCGTGCTCGCTCCGTACGTTGGCGGGCTTTCGTTTGAGCTCATACGGCACGCGATGAATCAAATACATCAACGTTTCCTGGTGCATCTCCTCGTGTTCGACTGCGGTGTGCAGATAGATTGGATCGATCTCCCACTCGAACGCGCGCGTCATTTCGTTGTCCACTCCCGCAATGTAATCCGCGACGCGTGGGCGCTCAGGCCATTGCCGGATCGTGAGCTTGTCTGCCGCTGACGTACCCAGCGGGTCAATCCCGCGTGCGAACAGCTTAGTCAACTCGGGTTGTGGATCGTTTTTGGCGAAACCGCTTTGGAGCAGCATGCCAAAGTTGAAAGAAGCTAGATGCCCTTCATAGAAGCGAAGAGGATGTCGCAACGGAATCGGCCGCATGTCGAACGCTTCCGGTGTGATCAAGTCGAAAATCTGCCGCGTGCGTCTGCGCACATTCCCATATCGCTCGTGAAGCGCTTGCATGCTATCTCTGTAGCACTCAAGCAGATTGCCTGTCAGCCGTTTTAAGCGCTCTCCAGCGGTGCTGTCGCCGGGAATACAACTCAACAACCCGTCGCCATGGTCATTGGCGCGTCCAGCGCCCGCTTCTTCTACATGACGCAGCAGGTGATTCCGCAGATGAAAAAGCAAAATTCGGGGCATGTGGTAAACATCGGCGGTCCTCGCAGATCAACCCAGCGGCGGCGCGTCTGCACTTTTGGCGGGTGCTGTCGGGAGTCACCGATGCGGCTGAGCTAATCCTTCGATGGAGTTCCGCGTCTCTTCTGCGGAGGTGGATCACGCCGAAGATAAAAATGGCGTTTTCCTAGCGAATCGGACAGCGTTTGGGTTCAGCCCCAGAAAGGATCTGTTTATGACTCATGTATACGATGCCATTATTTTGGGGACAGGCCAGGCCGGTCCGTCGTTGGCCGACCGTCTGACTAGAGCTGGAATGAAGGTTGCCATTGTCGAGCGCAAGCTGTTTGGCGGCACTTGTGTTAACACCGGCTGCACACCGACAAAAACACTGGTGGCCAGCGCATACGTCGCATATCAGGCGCGTCGCGCTGCTGATTTCGGAGTTACGATCGATGGCCGGTTGGGAGTGGACATGAAGAAAGTGAAGGCTCGAAAAGATGCCGTATCGGGCCGGTCTCGAAAAGGCGTAGAATCGTGGCTTAAGGAGATGGAGAACTGCACGGTCTACCATGGCCACGCCCAGTTCGAATCTCCCACCGAGGTCAGTGTAGCCAGGACGCAATTAACCGCGAAGCGCATTTTCATCAATGTGGGAGGGCGCTTCCGAACACCTGCGATGCCCGGCCTTGACCAGGTTGACTACCTTACCAACAGCTCGATGATGGAAATTGATTTTCTTCCCCGGCACTTGGTGATTGTGGGCGGGAGTTATGTGGGGCTTGAGTTCGGGCAAATGTATCGGCGTTTTGGCAGCGAAGTCACAATCATTGAAATGGGTCCGCGCTTGATCCAACGCGAAGATGAAGATGTCTCCGCCGCAGTCAGGGAAATATTGGAACGCGAAGGCATCAACGTCCGGCTTGACGCGAAATGTCTAGCTGCCCGCAAAGAGGGGGACGAGATCACAGTGACTGTTGATTGCACCAGTGGCAGCCCGGAGGTCAGTGGGTCCCATCTTTTACTTGCCGTAGGACGCCGGCCGAATACCGACGACCTTGGGCTGGATAAGGCCGGCGTCTCGGTTGATCAACATGGCTTTATCGAGGTCGATGACCAGTTGCGCACCAATGTGCCGGGGATCTGGGCCATGGGCGACTGTAACGGGAAAGGCGCTTTCACTCACACCGCCTACAACGATTACGAAATCGTTGCTGCGAACCTTCTGGATAACGATCCTCGACGATTGAGCGACCGCATACCCGCCTACGCGTTATACGTTGACCCTCCTCTGGGGCGAGCGGGTATGACGGAAGCGGATGTTCGGAGGACAGGCAAGCCTGCTTTGGTGGGAAAACGGCCGATGACGCGGGTAAGTCGGGCGATTGAAAAGGGCGAAACTCAGGGATTCATGAAGATCGTAATCGATGCGGATACAAAACAGATTTTGGGCGCTGCAATTTTAGGCACTGGTGGGGACGAAGTCGTTCACTCGATCCTGGATATTATGTATGCCAAAGCGCCTTACACTGTAATTCAGCGGGCGGTACACATCCATCCGACCGTTTCCGAACTCATCCCAACGATGCTCGGCGAACTGCAACCGCTCGCCAATGATTAAAGATGCAAACGGTGGCCCTCCCCATCGATACCGAAGACATTGCCTGCGGGCGGATCACTCCGTTCTCGCGCACCTTCTCATGACGCGCATCGCGTCAGCCCATGCCGGATAAAATTCGTTTCCGGGCAACGCTCAAACGCGCCGTTGGAAATGCGCCAAATCAACGGGGACCGGCATTTCCGAGCTTCTCCATATAGAGAGCTGCGGCCGTGGCTGCATCCTCCGGGGTACTTCCGTGCTGGCGAGCGTGGATATAGGGAGCGTACCAGTCCCACCAGTTGTGCTTGGGATGCGTCTTCTCGTAGGGGTCGTGGTGCTCCGCCGTTTCGCGGAGGAGCTCTGCAAGGGTCGCGACGTCCATGGCTCGTGCTCGCTTCTACTTCCATTCGCGGCCGGGAAGGCGCGCCGTGATCTCCTGGAGCAGCCACCGGTTCCCGTCTGGATCCTCAAACGAGGCAAACGAGAAGTAGGAACGACCTTCCGGGTCGCGCCCAGCGACGCGCGGATTCTCCACAGCGTTGTTGAAGGGACCGCCAGGGTAGTGGAAGACCTCGCTGACGTTGACGCCGCGGGCGATCAAGTCGTTGCGAGCGGCGTCGACGTCGTCCACGGCGAGGACGAGGTCCGCCGAGCCAGGCCTGGCCGACGTGACTCCCTTGCCGAAGATGATCGACGCCTCCGAACGAGGAGGAGTGAATTGTATACCCCGAAAGTTTTCATTCACGATGTCGATATCTAATCGGAACCCCAGCTTCTCGTAGAATGCTTTGGCGCGATCGACGTCGGAAACAGGGACGATTACCACTTCTAGTTTCATGTTCATGATTGCTGCTCCTTTTTTTTGTTCTCGGTTCTGAACTCCATTGCTGGCGCTCAAGGTGCGTAGCGGGTGAAGACAAAGTCGCGAGCTCTGGGGTTTGTGGGAGGCAAAGCAGGTTTTTGTGTACTGCCTCATCCGCGGGCTTGCCATCGTTGAATTGAGCGAATCCCCAGCCGCCGGTCAACGCGTATTTCCTTGAGTGCTTGACCAAAAAGCTGAACTCCGCTCTTCGGGGGCCCGGCCACAAAAGATTGGGAATGGCGGCTGGCAAGTGGTGTTTCCTGTTTGTGGATTTGCTTTTTTGTTCAAGATCGCCGACCGCCGAACTCATCCGCATGAAGCGACGCAAATTCCCGGACGCTCATCGCGGGCCGGCCGGTCACCCGCTGCACGCCTTCCGCCAGCCGGTCGTACCGACCCGCCCGGTGCAACTCGCCCATTGTCACGACGTGACGGGTAAGGTGCTCAGCTAATCCAAGCCTTGTTAGCTCCCGTTCCCAATTCTCGGCGGGACTTTCAGAGTAGGTGATCTCACGGTTCAGCTCGTCCGAGAACTCTCGCGCAATCCCATTCATGTCCTGCGACCGCGGACCAGTGAGTTCGTATAACCGACCGAGGTGCGGCGCAGGATCGGCGAGGACGGCAGCGACTACCCGAGCGACATCAGCCGCGGCAACCGGAGACGTCTTGCCCCGCCCGAACGGCAGTTCGATGCGGCCTCGGTCGCGGACGCTCGGAGCAGCGAGGGGTAAAAAGCTCTCCAGAAACATCGTCGGACGAATGGTGACGACCGGTAGGCCTGACCAAGTGAGCACCTGCTCACCAAGCCAATGCTGCCGCTGCTGAGGGCTCGGGGTGGTGTTCTGGATGCTCATCTGGGAGACCGTCATTTGCGACATGTTCACTAATGCGTTCACCCCGACTTCTCGGGCAACCGCCGCCATCGTCACGGTCGCTTCCAGGTAACCGGCAGATACGGACATGCCGAAGTAGATGCGCCGGCAGCCGTTGACAACCCGATAGACATCGGCCGGTTCGAGTAGGTCTCCGACGACCACCTCAGCGCCAGCGGCTCGCAAAGCCGCAGACCGGTCGTCCTCGCGGCGGACCATCGCGCGAACCGGAAGCCCGCGATCGAGGAGCAGGCCCGTCACGGCTCGCCCGACTCCCCCGAGTTGACCAGCTGCACCGGTTACGAGGATCGGTCCGTTATGGGCCATGCAACTTCTTCACTTTCGCGGAACGATTTAGTTTCATATTTGTGTGTCATTCATTCAAGGGTTTGCTAGCAGACCGAGCAGCAAGTTAACGTAAAGCCGGATGACCTACCGCGTTTTCCCTTACTTGGGCTTTTTGGGCAAGCGCCTCCAGACCCTCCGAGCTTCGCGGCGCTCACGAATGCTATATTGAACGTCTGCTGACTTTGGGGTTCCATTCGTTTGCCACCGGACGCAAGAGTATCGGGAACAACCCGATCTGATGAAGTTCGCATATCAATGCCGAGTGGCGATTCATCCGGGTTTGACGCTACCCTTTTTTCTCAACATGCGCCCGACCACCTTTCGGGGATTGGCCGGAAGAGACCTTTTTCACCTTCGGATTTTCAATTTTTGCCGAGCATGCGGCTGGATCGTGCGCATCGGTGAACTTTGAGGTTAGTGAGCTGAAAGAGGCTGGGCGGCGCGAAATAGCTCATGAAGCGACTATGCGCCCATTGAGCGGGAATGCTTGACACCCAGCCA
>DATDAL010000159.1:0-3294 GCA_036525415.1 Terrimicrobiaceae bacterium
CATCGACGACAACTTCTTTGAGCTTGGCGGCCACTCGTTGCTGGCCATGCAGCTTGCCAGCCGCGTGCGCAGCACCCTTGGAGCGGAACTCGAAGTCCGCGTGGTCTTTGAGGCCCCCACTGTGGCCGGGCTGGCCTCGCGGTTGCAAGAAGCGCAGAGCACCCGACCGCCGCTCATCCGCCGGGTGCGTCCAGAGCGGCTCTCTTTGTCCTATGCCCAGCAGGGACTCTGGTTCCTTTACTGCCTTGAAGGCGGAGTGACCGGGTACCACATGCGGGAGGCGCTTCGCCTTAAAGGGACGCTGGATATCGCCGCGCTGGAGAGCGCTGTCAACGGGCTCGTTAGGCGCCACGAAAGTCTGCGGACACGCTTTGATGAGGTGGACGGCGAGTCCTTCCAGATCGTCGAGCCGCAGCTGCGAATTTCGCTTCAGGTCGATGATCTCAGCAATCTGGATGAAAGCGCCCACGAGAAAGCCCTCACGGCAGCGCTGCATCGGGCGATTGAGGAGCCTTTTGACCTGAGAGCCGGACCGCTTCTGCGAACGAGGCTGCTCAAGCTCGAAGAGGACGATCACATTTTCCTTTGGGTCTGCCATCATATCGTGTCCGACGGCTGGTCGGTCGGGGTGTTCAAGCGCGAACTGAGCCTACTCTATGAGTCCTTCCGGCAGCACACTGCCGTTGGTTTGGAACCACTGGCAGTGCAATTCGCCGACTACGCCCTTTGGCAACGCAGCTGGCTTGCGGGAGAGCCGCTGGATTCCCTGCTTTCCTACTGGAAGGAGGCCCTCGATCAAGCTCCGGTGCTGGATCTCCCAACGGACGCCCCCCGGCCGGTGAGGCAGAGTTATTCGGGGGCGCGGCACGTGTTCCGGCTTTCATGCCAGCTATGCCGGCGGCTTGCGGAGTTCAACCGGCGCGAGCATGTGACCTCGTTCATGAGCCTGCTGGCGGCCTATGAGGTGCTTTTGTCGCGTTACAGCGCTCAGGAAGACTTCTTGATCGGAACGCCCATTGCGAACCGCGGGAGCGTTGAAGCGGAGCAGATGATCGGCCTTTTCGTGAATACGCTGGTCATGCGGGCCGATTTTTCTGGGACGCCCGACTTTCGCGAGGTGGTGGGACGTGTAAGGGCAAGAGCACTGGATGCATTCCAGCACCAGGATTTGCCCTTCGACCGGCTCGTTCAGGAGCTTTGTCCGCAGAGGGATTTAAGCCGCCACCCGCTTTTCCAGGCGATGTTTGCCCTGCAGAACGCGCCGGAGCATCCGCTGGTGCTGGCAGGCTTGGAGGTATCCTTGCATTGGTTGCCGTCGAGCTCGACGCGTTTTGATCTTGAGTTACACCTTCGCTGGGAGCGTGAAGCGTGCGTTGGGGTTTTCTCCTATAGCACGGATCTCTTTGAGGCGGCCACCATCGAGCGCATGGCCGGACATTTCGCGACGCTGCTCGAAGAATTGGTTGAGCATCCAGAGGTTCCCGTGGGCCAATTGTCCTTGCTGACGAAAGAGGAGGCCGAGCAAATCATCGTGGATTGGAATCAGACAGCCTCGGCGTATCCGGCCGACCGGTGCATCCACCAGGAATTTGAAAAACATGCCCGCCTTCAGCCGGATGCGCCCGCTGTTATAGCCGGAGGCGGACTTCTAAGCTACGGGGAATTGAACCACCGCTCTGGACGGCTTGCCGAGTATCTGCGTAGCGAAGGGGTTACGGTGGGGTCCCGAGTGGCGTTGTGCATGGATCGTTCTCTGGAAATGATCATTGGGATGCTGGGCATATTGAAGGCAGGAGCCGCCTATGTGCCGCTGGATCCGGGCTATCCATCCGAGCGCCTCGCCTACATTCTGAATGAGGTTGCCGCGCCGGTGATTCTGACAATCACCGAGGAGGCGGCATCCCTTCCGGCGACCGCCGCGAAGGTGATCTGCCTGGACAGGGACTGGCCGCTGATCGAGAAGTGCACTGGAGATCTTTTTGTTGGCGTCAATGCTAAGGACTTGGCGTATGTGATGTTCACCTCTGGCTCGACCGGGACGCCGAAGGGTGTCGCCATCCCGCACTGCGCTGTTTCGCGTTTGGTCAAAAACACCAATTATGTCGAGCTTGGTCCCGATGACTGTCTTGCTCATCTCTCGAACGTCTGCTTCGATGCTGCAACCTTTGAGATTTGGGGCGCCTTGCTGAATGGAGGGCGGATCGCAGTCATTCCGAGGGACGTGGCTCTTGATCCTTCGCTTTTTGCCCTAGAGTTGAAACGGCAGGGCATCACGGGCATGTTCTTGACCAGCGCTTTATTTAACGAGCTCGCGGCCGCAGATCCTGGGATGTTTGGAGGTGTCAGGCATCTGCTTGTCGGCGGGGAGGCGGTCAACGCGCGCTGGGCGCGCCATGTGCTCGAAAGTGCCACGCCGCCGTTGCGGCTTCTCAACGGCTATGGACCTACGGAATGCACAACGTTCGCAGTTGTCCATCATATCGACCATTTGCCCGCCAATGCTGTGACCGTCCCAATCGGTCGGCCAATTTCCAATACCAAAGCCTATGTGCTGGACAGTCAACTGATGCCGGTTCCCATTGGGATTCCAGGAGAGCTCTACCTCGGCGGGGCGGGACTCGCTAATGGGTATCTCAATCGGCCTGATCTCACCGAAGAAAGATTCATATCCAATCCGTTTGGCGACTCTGATAGCCCCCGGCTTTATCGCACGGGCGACAGGGTAAAATACTTGAGCGACGGCAACATCGAATTCATTTGCCGTAACGATAACCAGGTCAAGATCCGCGGCTTCCGCATCGAACCCGGCGAAGTGGAGGTCGCTTTGAAGCACCATCCCGGTGTCGAGGATACTGTGGTTGTCGCCCGCGAGGACGAGACTGGGGAACGCCGGCTTGTGGCCTACGTGGTGCCTAAGAATGGGGAACCGACAAAAGATTGGGGAGGCTTCCTGCAGGGCAAACTCCCCGACTACATGGTGCCTTCGGCTTTCGTCGTTCTCGATAAGCTGCCTTCGACCCCCAATGGCAAAGTCGATCGTCGGGCCCTTCCCGCTCCGGAGCGGCGGATCGAAGCCTACCGGGCTCCAAGAACGCCCCAGGAGCAGATCCTCTGCGAGATTTTCGCGGACCTTCTCTCGGTGGACCGCGTCGGCATCGACGACAACTTCTTTGAGCTTGGCGGCCACTCGTTGCTGGCCATGCAGCTTGCCAGCCGCGTGCGCAGCACCCTTGGAGCGGAACTCGAAGTCCGCGTGGTCTTTGAGGCCCCCACTGTGGCCGGGCTGGCCTCGCG
>DATDAL010000160.1:0-45081 GCA_036525415.1 Terrimicrobiaceae bacterium
ATTCCGGTGATAATCATGGTTGTCATTTTGGCTATTGGGTCGTTCATATTAAATAAGACGTATTTTGGTAGATATTTTTACGCAGTTGGCGGCAATGAACAGGCTGCAAATCTATCCGGAATAAAAGTTAATAATGTAAAGTATCTGGTATATACGCTGTCGGGATTTTTCGCGGGAATAGCGGGTATCGTTATATTGTCGAGGACGAACTCGGCTCAGGTTTTGTCTGGAAAGGGACTGGAATTCGACGTGTTGACAGCATGTGTTCTCGGTGGTGTTAGTGTGACGGGTGGATTCGGCAAGATTTCCAATGTGGTTGCTGGGGTACTGATCCTGGGTGTTCTTAGCAACGGCCTGGTATTGATGAACGTGAGCCAGTTTACGCAAATGGTTATTAAGGGTTCGGTTTTGATGCTGGCCGTAGCATTCGATTGCTTGTCGCGTCGCAAGGCGAGTTGATGAATGGAAAAAGAGGATAGAACGACTCGAGAACTTACAGAGATCCGACAATGAAAGCACTTGTTCTCGAAAAGCAACATGAACTCTCTCTCCGCGATTTTCCAATAGATGAACCTCTTGGGCCGCACGATGTGAGGATTGCCCTTCACACTGTCGGGATATGCGGGAGCGATGTGCATTACTATCAGCACGGCGCCATCGGACCATACATCGTTCGCGAGCCGATGATTCTCGGTCACGAGGCATCGGGCACTGTGGTCGAGGTCGGCTCAGAGGTAACTAACCTCGCTGCGGGAGATCGCGTGTGCATGGAGCCGGGCATTCCAGATCCCAACAGCCGTGCCACCAGACTTGGGATTTACAACCTGGATCCCGCCGTGCGATTCTGGGCAACCCCCCCAATACATGGCTGTTTGCGAACGACCGCCGTGCACCCTGCAGCGTTCACTTTTAAATTGCCCGACAATGTTTCCTTTGCCGAGGGAGCGATGGTGGAGCCGCTTGCCGTCGGAATGCAGGGAGCCAACAAGGCGCGTATCCGTGCGGGCGATATCGCTGTCGTCATTGGTGCGGGGCCCATCGGAATGGTAACCGCCCTTGCGGCTCTCGCAGGTGGCTGCAGCCGTGTTTTTGTCTCAGATGTTCAACTGCCCAAGCTGGAACTTGCCGCGAAGTATCCGGGAATCACTCCTGTCAATGTGCGTGAGCTGAATCTTGCCGAAGTGGTGAGAGAGGCTACAGAAGGCTGGGGAGCAGACATTGTTTTTGAAGCCAGCGGCAATGAACGCGCAATGCAGGGTCTGCTCGAACCCCTCGCTCCAGGTGGCTGCGTGGTTTTCGTCGGCATCCCACTCGCTCCGGTGCCGCTTGATGTTGTGGCCGCGCAAGCAAAAGAAGCGAGAATCGAAAGCGTTTTCCGCTATGCACATGTTTTCCCGCGCGCGCTTGCCCTCATGAGTGCTGGAAAGATTGATGTAAAACCTCTCATCACGAACAGATTTACCTTCGAAGACTCCGTCGAGGCGTTCGACTTTGCTTCCGCAATGCCGCCGAGCAGTGTGAAAGTCCAGGTCGAGCTGTCCGCTTAGTCCGCCTATGGATGGAAACCCGCTGAGTTGCATTCTCATATAAATAAGACAATGGCAGGAGCGGTGCTTCCAGGAGACAGCACCGTAGAACTTAGAAGCTTCCAATTCCCGAACCCGGGCATGGCCAGGTCCTGATTGGAACGAAATCCTCGACGATTTGTGGCAGCGATATCCGAGCGATCTACCGTGAGCACGTGGGGAAGGGGCCGGAAGGATACCAACATAAGATCGCGGGGCACGAACCGTGCGGGCAGATCGTCAGCGAAGGGCCTGGTTTGAAGCGATTCAAAAAAAGGGACCGTGTAATAGTTTACCATATTTCCGGCTGCGGTGTGTGCAACGGTGTAAGTCCCCGTCGGTGCAATTAGATTAGACGGTTCAGCACCGAAGACCGTGCCAACTGCGTCGCCGTGAGGCGGGGTGGAGAGCAGGCATGAAGTCGAACCAGCAGGCTGCAATACACATGAAGCACAGGGTTTTTCTCCGACGGCTTATCCGCACCGCAGCGACTCGAACGTCCCCCTTGTTGAGCTGAGCGTTTGCATTTTCGCGGCGTCGCTCTAAACAGCTGTTCCCAAGCTCTTGACCAGAGTGGCCCTGGCTCCCGCCTCGTAGAAGCTGTTCAGTGTGACAGAGACCAGTTCTGCAAAGGCAGGTGCTTCTGCCAGCTCTTTGCTGAACACTTCGCGCATGCCCAAAAGCTGGCGAGCATCCTTTCCGGCCGCTTTGGCTCGCTCGCGCAATTTCGAGGCCATCGGATCGAGCATCGGCATTTCTTTGCCCGATTCGTCCAGGCCGTTCAAATAGCGAAACCAAGAGGCAACAGTGAAGCTCAAAAACTTGACGGACCCTCCGCGCTTCAATCGCTCTTCAATGGAAGGCAGGACGAACTTTGGAATTCCTGAAGATCCATAGATTCCTATGCGTGAAAGCTGATCGCGAATTACCGGATTTGCGAAGCGCTCGACTAGAGTCTTTTTGTACTCTGTAAGGTCAACGCCCGGAACTTCGGACAGGATTGGCGTCACCTCCTCGTCCATCATTTTTTCGACGAGTTTCCGGATGTCAGCGTCCTCCATAGTCTCATGCACGAGCTGATATCCCAGAAGCATGCCGATGTAACAGAGGGCCTGATGGCTGGCGTTGAGCAACCTGAGCTTCATTTTCTCATAGGGCAGCACGTCGCTTGTCATCTGCGCACCGACCTGCTCCCACTTCGGGCGGCCTTGGACGAAGTGATCTTCGATAACCCACTGTTTGAAGGATTCTGTCATCACGGGCCATCCATCATCGATACCAAATTTCTCTTGAACAAGGGTGCGATGCTCATCGGTTGTTGCGGGAGTGATGCGATCGACCATGCTGTTTGGGAATAAGCATTTATCCGCCATCCAATTCCTGAGCACAGGATCGCGCAACTCGGCAAAAGCCATTAGCATCTTCTTGGCCACTTCACCGTTGCTCTGGATGTTGTCGCACGACATGATCGTAAATGGAGCAAGCCCGCGCAGGCGCCTGCGATCGAGAGCCTCCAGGAGGTATCCAAATGAGCAGGAGGGCTCATGCGGATGAGCGAGGTCGTGTTGGAGGTCCTGATGCTGAGCGTCCAATTCGCTTGTCGCCTGATTGATATAGTATCCGCCTTCCGTAATCGTCAGTGAAACGATGCGCGTTGCAGGAGATGCCATCTGCTCAATCACCTTTTGGGGATCGTCCGGGGCGAACAGAAAATTGACGATTGAACCAATGATGCGCGCGGTATCCCCTTCTATGCTCCGCTCGACTAGGGTGTAGAGACAATCCTGCGACAAGAGCACGTCGCGGATGCGGGCATCATGCTTGAGCAGTCCTACTCCACAAAACCCCCATTGCGAATCCTCACCCTGGTTGAACAGATCATCCGTATAGAGTGCCTGATGAGCGCGATAAAAACCGCCCACTCCCACGTGCATGATGGCCTGGCCGACTTTCTGCCGATCATATCGCGGTATTTGAACTTTGGGATCGAGTTGGCTTAGGTTCGCTTTGCTGAGTTTGGCAGTCATTGTTCGAGGGGGGTTAGGCGTGCGGGGTTCTTTTCAAGGGGCGGTTTGCACGGGCACAACGAGGACGGCATCGCCCCGTCGGCTCACTGCTGTCTCCGGGAGGGCGCGAACTCATACGCAAGGGGATGAATTCAAAGCGATGTAATCATTCGTGTCAAATGCTTTCTTCAGAGGGCTCTACGCGCTCCGAGATGGGCGCGAGGTGTTTCGCCAACTGCTTACTCTGGACAGTGGCGAGTTAAGCTTTTGAAAACGCGGGCACAAACGCGCGGCTGGGGCTAGAGAATTCGGATTTCCGAAGGTCTGATTGGCAGGCAGCCGTAAAACGCCTCTGCCGCCGCCTGGCTGAGATTACCAGGCGGCGGCGCTTTTTCCCTCGCGACAGGGGATCAGAACGTAATGCCGGTCATGAAGCCAAGAATCGTAGCGTTCTCAATGGCGCCAGTACCGTTGGGCTGAATAATATATTGGATGTAAGGTTGAAAATAGGCCCACTTATTGATCTGGAGGCGGTAATCGATTTCCAGCACGCACGTGTAGTTGGGCTGATTGACGGTGCCTCTCTGCTGCAAGGATTCGATGTTATAGAAGCTATACTGACCGAAGCCGAACGCTGCCATAAGTTGGTCGCTGTCGCGCGTCGGAATCAGCCCTTTGTAGACCAGGCCGGTATGAAAATAGAACGGCAGGATGTTGTTATACTTCGGAGAGTAGGCAAGCAGGCTGAATAGGTAAAGGCCTTGATCAGAGAGTTTGGGTTTCTTAGCGGGAACTGGCTCCTTGAAGGATTTTCCTTCAGCGACGGATTTGCCATCCGAGGGACCTTTGGCGAGGGGAGCCGGCTCCTCAGGGGAAGGTTCCCGGAAGAGCATTTGATCTAGCTGCCAATAGAAACCGTAGCGCCCAGGGTAGCGCTCTCCAAAGAACGAATTGTTCCACTCCTCGTAGTAGTATGCGCCGGCAACGTACTTGCCGGGCAGTTTGGATGCGCCGATTTTTGGAGTGAAGCCTGTCTCACCAATCACGAAAAGCCCGTTTTGATTCGGATCGGGGCCAAAGCCTTCGAAGGCAAGCCCATGGTTGTCCGTGGAGGTGGCTTGCGGGTAGGACATGAACAGGCCCGCCTTTGCGTAGTACCAGTCAACGGGCTTGAGCTTCAAGGTGCCGCCCCAGGTCGTGTAGCTGGATGAAAAAGGAATATTCGCTCCGATTCCCTTTGAGCTTTCAAAGGCATTGTTCACGAATAGCTTGGAAAGCGGCTGATCGATGAATTCCTTTTGAGGCTGAATCCAGCCTCCTGTTAGCGTGAGGAACTCTTTCGCGCCGAAGAGCTCGGGGGTCGCGTAGGTCAGACCGAACGACATGAGACGCCACTGTTTGCCGGACTGAAAGTGCGAGGGCTGGAAGTTGCCCGAAGCTCCGACCCGGAGGTTGGGATTTAGTCCATCGCGCCAGCGCACTTCCCCAAAGGCCTTAAGGCCTTCGAGAGGCTCCCATCCTGTCGCCTTGGCAAAGTCGAGCTCTCCGGTGAACTTGATTTCCTCGTCGAAGAAACTCGCCCGGACGTTGGGCCTTCCGCCGTCCACGACACCATAATAAACACCGATCCATCTCCCGCCGAGTTTCAGTCCGTGGTCTTCGAGCGTATCGCGAACGCCAAACCAATTACCGCTGGCATACTTTCCGTTCCACCATTCTGCACTCCAGGATTTGGAGGGCCCTTCGGAGGCGGGGGTTACAGGAACGCCGGCGAGAAGAACGTTCGTCGTCACGATTGCGGCTAATGCGACGGCGACGATTCGGGTCGCGGCCGCCCGGCGGAACAGAGAGTGCTGTTTCATAGGATTGAGGCGCCGGGAGACTGTGCCTGGCAAGCGCTTCGCTCAAAGCCAGAAATTGTGACGTTCTCGTCACAATTTCGATTGCCCGGCAGGGCGCACGTACTTGAGGATTAGGGCCTCGCGCAGCCTCGGGAGAAAGGCCGGACTGCCTAAAACCGCAGCGCCTTTTCAGATACCCCTTGGTCGAGGCAATCGCCCGTTGACCGGCCTGCTGAGTTCTCACCATAAATGCATGACGGTGCAGCGCAGGCCGCGCCTGCAAGCGGCGGTCTAATCGGTGGAGCGCTTCAAGGTCAAAGCCCAGCAGCTGTTTTGGCCTGGGGCTTCGAATTGGACCTCGACCGTTGGATACGAGAAAAAGCAAAAGGCCCGCCTTGTAGGCGGGCCATTCTGAATTCCGCTTCTGACAAAAGCGGTTGCCGATTTTCCGGTTACGCCGGAACGGCGGAAGCTTTGGCGTCGCGCTCTTTCATGGCGGCTTTACGACTGAGTTTGACGCGCCCTTTGTCGTCTATGCCGATGCATTTCACCCAGATGGAATCACCGACTTTCACGACGTCCTCGGTCTTGTTCACGCGAAAGTCCGCAAGCTCGGAAATATGACAGAGACCGTCCTTGCCCGGCAGGACCTCGACGAAGGCGCCGAACTCCTTGGTAGAGACGACAGTGCCCTGATACAACTCTCCAACAGTTATCTCCTTGGTCATGCCGAGGATGATTTCCTTGGCGCGCTGGAGGCTTTCGCCATTGTTGGAATAGATATGCACGGAGCCATCGTCCTCGATGTTGATCTCGGCCCCGGTCTCAGCCACGATTCCTTTGATCGTCTTGCCGCCGGGCCCGATGATGAGACCGATCTTGTCCGGTTTGATGCGAATGGTTTCGATCCGCGGCGCGTAGAGGCTCAGCTCTTTGCGCGGCGCGCCAAGCGTGGCATTCATGGCTTCCAGCACCTTGAAGCGCGCATCGCGTGTGCGGTAGATCGCCTCCTCCATCAGTTTGAGCGGGATTCCGGGAAGCTTGAGATCGAGTTGGAAACCGGTGACCCCTGTGTCGGTGCCGCAGAGCTTAAAGTCCATGTCGCCGAAATGGTCTTCGCTGCCGATGATATCCGTGAGGATCGTGTAGCGCGAAATTACGTCTCCGCTGAATTCGGTGACGAGGCCGCAGCTGATTCCCGCGACGGGCTTGCTGATGGGAACGCCGGCGTCCATCAGGGCAAGAACGCCTGCGCACACACTTGCCATTGAGGTCGAACCGTTGGATTCCATGATCTCGCTGCTGACTCGGATGGCGTAGGGGAAATCGGTTACATCGGGAATCACCGGCGCGATGCTGCGCTCTGCGAGAGCTCCATGACCAATCTCGCGGCGGCCCGGACCGCCAGTGCGTCCGGTCTCACCCACGCTGAATGGCGGAAAGTTATAATGCAGAATGAATCGCTTGCTGGTTTCGCCGCCGGTATAGCCATCGAGTTCCTGGGCCTCGTCTGCGGGAGCGAGGGTTGCGAGACAGATGGCCTGAGTTTCGCCGCGCTGAAAAAGGGCGCTGCCATGGCTTCTGGGGAGCAGGCCGGTCTCCGCGCTAAGCGGGCGGATTTCATCGTAGCCGCGACCGTCGCAACGAACCTTCCTGTCGAGAATACTTACGCGAAACGCCTTCTTTTGGAGATAGTCGAAGGCCTGGCTGATCTCGAATTTTGCGGCTTCGGGAAACGCCTCGAGAATCGCGGCGCTCACTTCCTCCTTAAGCGCTTCCACAGCTTTCTGACGGGCGACCTTGCTGGGAGTATAGAGAGCCGCTTCGATGCGATCGCCGGCTACCCGGTACGCGATTTCGAGAAGTTCGTCGGGAACAACAAAGAGTTTCGCCTGGCGCTTTGGCTTGTCTGCCGCCGCGGCGAGTTCCTTCTGCGCACGGATGAGGTGAGCAACCTCGTCATGCGCGAAAGCAAGAGCGGCGACAAACTCGGCCTCGGGCAATTCCCTTGCCTCGCCTTCGATCATGATCACGTGGTCTTCGGTTCCTACATAGACGAGATCGAGGTCGCTCATCGCACGCTGGCTGTGAACTGGGTTTGCCACAAATTGGCCGTCGATGCGACCCACGCGCACCGCGGCGACGGGACCCGCAAAGGGAATATCGGAAACGCAAAGTGCCGCGCTTGCGGCGTTGATGAAGAGAACATCCGGATCGTGCTCGCCGTCCGCGCTAAGGAGTATGCCGATAATCTGGGTATCGTAGAGGTAGCCTTTCGGGAAAAGCGGCCGAAGCGGGCGATCTGTCATGCGGCAGGTGAGCGTTTCTTTCTCGGAGGGGCGGCCTTCGCGCTTGAAGTAGCCACCCGGGAATTTCCCGACCGCCGCTGCTTTCTCTCGATAATCGACCGTGAGTGGAAAGAAGTCCTGGCCTTCCTTTACTGTCGTGGCGGATACGGCGGAAACGAGAACGATTGTTTCGCCAGAACGAATTGTGACTGAGCCATCGGCGAGCCGAGCGAGTTTGCCGGTTTCAATGGTGACTGGGGACTGGCCGATAGTGGCCGTGACGGAGTGAGACATGATGTGTGTAAGAGAGATTCGTTCCGTGGCGCAGCGCCTCGGCAACGGGTTCAACGAAAAGGCCCCGCCGTTAGAGCGGGCTTCCAAAGACCTGTGCTACTTGCGCAGGCCGAGCTTCTCGACCACCGTTTGATAACGGTCCGAAGCGGTGTTCTTCAAATAATCGAGCAAACTGCGTCGCTGAGCCACGAGCTTGAGGAGTCCGCGGCGGGACGCGTGGTCTTTGACGTGACCTTTGAGATGCTCTGTCAGCTCGTTGATGCGTTTCGTCAGCAACGCGATCTGAACGTCTGCGCTGCCGGTGTCCTTCTCATGAAGCCGGAGGGTGTCGACTTCGATTGCTTCTGCTTTTGCCATTTTCTTCTTTAGCCTTTTTTTGAACCGGATAGAGTTGCATGTTCAAAGCAAGTTGGCAAGAAAAGTTTTCCCCGTAAGCAACGCGGTCATTGAGGCAAAACGATTTGGAACGCAGGCTGTTAGAGTTTGCATGCGACGGAGCAAATCAATCAGGGGGTGAGCATGGCGGAATCAGGCCTTCATTGCGAAAACGATCGCCGCACTGGTTGGCGTTGGGGTAACTTGCGGCACATGCTTGAACAACTTGACGGACCCCATCTTCCTGCGGTGGGCCCAGCGGCGGAGCTTTCAGAGGAAGACCGTGGCACGCTCAGCTCGTACGGGGAATTTCGGTTTGCGACTCAGGGAGAAGTGCTGATTTCGCAGGGGGAGTCTCACGGGAAGCTTTTTTTTATTATCAGCGGCGTCCTTCATGCGGTTCGCCGCGATGCCGATCGAGAGGTCCTGCTCGGTGCCATCCGGAGAGGTGACTGGGTGGGAGAAGTTGACGTCTTTGACCCAGTAAGTGCGATGTGTTCTGTGGTTGTAATCGAGCAAGCCCAATATTGGACGATTACCCGCTCCGAGCTCGAAGCGTTCCTCAACTATTATCCGCAGGCTGGCGTTCAATTGGTAGTCAGCCTGGCATCACTTCTTAGCAGGCGCCTGAGAACTGTAACGAGGCGGCTCATCGAGGAAGCGGAATTGGCCGTTGTGCGTGCCTCATTGCTTGTGGAGTCCTGAGGGAGCCGAATGCTTGCGCGAGCCGCTTGCTGCGTGCCGAAGAATCGCCCGAGGTTTTCCCGCGGACGATCGATCCCGCTTAGGAAGCCCTGTGATATTCCTGCAGGCACTTGACTCCATATCCGGCGCTCCTGAGCGCTCGAATGGCGGCGCTGCTTGCCTGTGCGCCTCGAAGTGTGGTCATCATTGCCACGCGCGCGTTGACCGCTGCGCTTCGAATAATCACCTCATCCTTGCGTGGCTGCTGTCCGCTGGGGGTATTGATGATGAAATGCATCTGGCCGTTCTTGATGAGATCCAAGACATTTGGACGGCCCTCTTGGAGCTTATAGAGTCGCCTCACAGGGATGCCCGCCCCTGCGAGGACCCTCGCCGTGCCGCCTGTGGCGTAGAGCGTGAATCCAAGACGCACGAAATCCTTCGCAATGGGCACCACGGAGCGCTTATCGGAATCTTTGACGCTGACGAAGATGTTTCCTCCGTCAGGAAGCGCGGGCTGGGCAGACATTTGCGCCTTGCCGTACGCGATTCCGAGATCCGCATCGATACCCATGACCTCGCCGGTGGATCGCATTTCCGGGCCGAGCGTAATGTCCACTCCGGGAAATTTGACAAAGGGAAAGACGGCTTCCTTTACGGAGTAGTGCTTCGGCACGATTTCCTGGGTGAAATCCAGCTCCTTCAGCGTCTGCCCGGCCATGATTCGCGCGGCGATCTTCGCCAAGGGTCTGCCGATGGCCTTGCTGACGAAGGGGACCGTGCGCGAAGCGCGCGGGTTGACTTCCAGCACATAAACCTCCTCGTCTTTCACGGCGAACTGAACGTTCATCAGGCCGCGAACCTCGAGTTCCCTGGCCATTGCCTTGGTGGCGCGCTTGATCGTCTCGAGCGCAGTGGCTGAGAGCGAGAAGCTCGGGATGACGCAGGCGCTGTCGCCCGAATGGATGCCAGCCTGCTCGATGTGTTCCATTACGCCGCCGATGACGCATCTTTCACTGTCCGCGATGCAATCGACATCGACCTCGGTGGCGTCCTCCAGGAAACGGTCCACGAGGACGGGTCGCTCGGGACTGGCTTCTACAGCAGTGCGAATGTATCGCCGGAGGGCGTTCTCTTCGTGAACGATTTCCATGGCCCGCCCCCCAAGCACGAACGAAGGGCGCACCAGGACGGGGTAGCCGATATTCCGTGCGACCGCGATAGCCTCGTTCTCATTGGTTGCCGTGCCACCCTGCGTCTGCTGGAGACCGAGCTTGGTGAGCATGGCCGCGAAGTGCTTGCGATCCTCGGCCATTTCGATACTGGCGGGCTGTGTGCCTATAATGGTGCAACCATTGGAGGCGAGAGCGGAAGCGAGATTTAGAGGCGTCTGGCCACCGAATTGGACGATGACGGCGTCGGCACGCTCGCGCTCGTAGATGTTCAGGACATCTTCGAGTGTTAGCGGCTCGAAGTACAGCTTGTCACTCGTGTCATAATCGGTGGAGACCGTCTCGGGGTTTGAGTTGACCATGATCGTTTCCCATCCGAGTTCCCTCAGTGCGAAGGCGGCGTGAACGCAACAGTAGTCGAACTCGATGCCTTGCCCGATGCGGTTTGGCCCGCCGCCGAGGATCATGACTTTCTTTTTTCCGCTGGAACGGGTCTCGTCTTCGTCTCCGTACGTCGAATAGTAGTAAGGAGTGTGAGCTTCGAACTCGGCGGCACATGTATCGACGAGTCGGTAGGTTGGCAGAAGCCCGGCAGCCTTTCTGGCCGCGCGAATCTCTGGCTCTGTGCTTTTGGTGAGGATCGCGATCTGGCGATCCGAGAATCCCAGCTTCTTCGAGCTGCGCAGGTGCAGCAATCCGTCCTTCGCAATCCGCGATTCTTCTTCGACGATCTGCCTGATGTTCTCGAGGAACCACGGGTCGATCGCGGAAAGCTCGTAAATTTGCGACACAGTCAGGCCGGCTTGCAGGGCGTAACGCAGGAAGAAGATGCGTTCGTGGCCTGGGATTCGAAGCTTTTGCTCGATCAGCGGAAAGTTGGGCGATCCATCCGGGTGAATCGGTGGAAGATCCTTTCCGTCCGTGCCGAGGCCAAAGCGTCCAATTTCGAGCGATCTGAGAGCTTTTTGCAGAGCCTCCTTGAAAGTGCGTCCGATTGCCATGGCTTCGCCCACGCTCTTCATTTGGGTGGTCAGGGTGGGATCCGCCTGTGGGAATTTTTCGAAGGTGAAGCGTGGAACTTTGACCACGCAATAGTCGATGGACGGTTCAAAGCACGCGGGTGTTTCGCGGGTGATGTCGTTTTTGAGTTCGTCGAGCGTATAGCCGACGGCGAGTTTGGCGGCGATCTTGGCGATTGGGAAGCCGGTTGCCTTGGACGCCAGGGCCGAACTCCGGGAGACACGCGGATTCATTTCGATCACAACCATCCGGCCGGTCTTTGGATGAACAGCAAATTGGATGTTCGAACCGCCCGTCTCGACACCGATGGCACGAATAACTGCGAAACTCGCGTCGCGCATCGCCTGGTATTCCTTATCCGTGAGGGTCTGAACAGGGGCGATGGTGATCGAATCGCCGGTGTGAACGCCCATCGGATCGAAATTTTCAATCGAGCAAATGACCACGCAGTTGTCGGCGCGGTCACGCATGACTTCCATTTCAAACTCCTTCCACCCGAGGAGGGATTCCTCGATGAGAACTTCGCCCACAGGCGACAGATCGATGCCGCGCCGGACAATATCTTCGAGTTCCTGGCGATTGTACGCAATGCCGCCGCCCGCTCCGCCCAAGGTGAACGCCGGGCGGATGATGAGCGGGAAGGCGCCAATGGTCTCGGCAACCTTGCGCGCCTCCTCCAGCGAGCGCGCCACGCCGGATCGTGCACAGTCCAGACCGATATCGAGCATGATCTCTTTGAAGATCTGGCGGTCCTCGCCGCGGCGAATTGCTTCGGCGTTGGCTCCGATGAGTCTTGCACCGTGGCGCTCGAACGCGCCGTTTTCGACGAGGGCCATTGCCGCGTTCAAAGCGGTCTGTCCGCCGAGGGTCGGAAGAACGGCTTGCGGTTTTTCGCGCGCGAGGATCTTTTCGATCGCCTCCGGCGTGATCGGTTCGATGTACGTGCGGCTGGCAAACTCGGGATCGGTCATGATGGTGGCCGGATTCGAGTTGACAAGGACGACCTCGTAGCCCTCTTCGCCCAGGGCTTTGCAAGCCTGCACCCCGGAATAATCAAACTCGCAGCCTTGACCGATCACAATGGGGCCCGAGCCGATCAGGAGAATCTTGTGGAGTGATGTGTCTTTGGGCATGAGAAGCGGGCGACCGGTGTATCGAATAGCAGCCTCTCTCGCAAAGGCAAACCACGTAATTTCGGGCAATGAAATGAATCTGAAAAGGCCCGCTCCATTCGAATTTGCGCCTTGATTTTGGCACGACTCGGACGAAGCATTCCGGAATGATCGAACTCGAGGTGTATGCCGCAGGCGTGCGCAATCCGGAAAAGATGATGGCCCTTGCGCTTGAACTAGATGTTATTTCCGGACTGCGTTACAAAGTGGATACCAATCACGACATCATTTATATGGAGTTCGCGGGACAGGTGCCGACCCTCTCCGCTCTGAAGTCCCTCTTTATCAAGACGGGGGTTGAAGCCAAATTCGTTGGTCAACTGCCACCAGAGATCAGCTCGAAGAAAAGCACACAGCGGATCGAGAATGTCGCGGTATAGTGCGGGGCGCCGCTTTGTTTGTAGGCGACACTGAATGGCCCTGCTGAACTTTTTCGGAAGCAGGCTTTCCGATTTCTTCACTTATCTCGGGCAGGTTGCCCTACTAGCCTGGGAGACTTTTCGCTCGATCTTCGCCGGCCGCATCCGCTTCAAGTTGGCGCTGTTCCAGATCGCGGAAATTGGCTATGGCTCTCAGCTTATCGTGATCGTCACCGGGGCTTTCACGGGGGCGGTCTTTACCGCGCAGGCGTATTTCCAATTCGCGAGCTTGAACATGGAGACTGCCGTGGGTCCGGTGGTTACTTTGTCAATGTTTCGCGAGCTGGGTCCGGTTCTCACGGGTTTGATGGTGGCGGGGCGCGTAGGCGCAGCGATGAGCGCCGAGATCGGCACAATGAAGGTGACGCAGCAGATCGACGCGTTGCGCGCCCTGGCGGTGCACCCTGTCGATTACCTGGTGGTACCACGCGCATTAGGCATGCTGGTCTCGATGCCGCTGCTTGTGGTGGAGTGCGTGGGTTGCGGCGTGCTCGCCTCCTATTATGTGGCGGTGTACGTGCTGAACATCGAAGCCGTCTACTTCCTCAACAACATGCAAAAGTTCACGGAAGGCAGCGACATTGCAATGTCCCTGATCAAGGGCTTTGTGTTTGCAATCATCATTGTATTCATCAGCTGCTGGGAGGGTTTGAACGCGAAGGACGGCGCCGTGGGCGTCGGACGAGCGACGACTGAAACGGTGGTGATCTGTTCGCTGTCAATACTGATCGCGAACTTTTTCCTTACGATGTTCCTCAATATTCTTTTCCCCGCAGGGCAGCGGTGATGAGCGCAAATCCCTTGATTTCGGTGCGAGACCTCGTGCAAAAGATAGGGCACCAGGAAATCCTTCGAGGATTTTCGGTGGAGATTTTCGAGGGCGAGACATTGGTGTTGCTAGGCAAAAGCGGCGGCGGCAAGAGCGTTTTTCTCCGCCACCTCATCGGCTTGATGAAACCGATTTCGGGACAGATTCTCTTTGAGGGAAGGGATATCGCCACAATGAATGAACGCGACTTGGTCCCAATCCGCCGCAAGATCGGAATGCTCTTTCAGGACGGCGCGCTTTTTGACTCGATGACCGTTTACGACAATGTTGCGTTTCCGCTGCGCGAGCATGGAGAAAGGGATGAAAAGGCGGTGCGTCATAAGGTGCATGAAGCGCTGGCGCTTGTGAACATGAGCGGGAACGAGAAGAAAATGCCAGTGAACCTGAGCGGCGGCATGCGCAAGCGTGTCGCGCTGGCGCGCGCGATCATTTCGCCACCGCAAGTGATTCTCTACGATGAGCCGACGGCCGGTCTCGATCCCATCGTGTCTGATAGTATTAATCGTCTCATTCAGAGGTTGCAAAAGCAGCTCTCGGTTACGTCGGTCGTCGTGACTCACGACATGACCAGTTGCTACAAGATTGCCGATCGCGTGGCTTTGCTAAATGAAGGCCGCCGCCATTTCTATGGGACGCTCGATGATTTGCGGGACACCGAGGACGAGATTGTCCGGGATTTTGTGGACGGACGTTCGGAGGATGACGAGGATTAGCTTTTTATGACCGCGCAAGAACAGTCAACGCAATTGCGGGTGGGAGTCTTTATGGCGATCGGCCTCATTGCAATCGCGCTCATGGTGGTTTATTTCGGCCGCTTTGGTGATAGCGTCCACGGCTACTACCGGATTCGTGTCGAATATCCAAATGCGAGCGGCATTTATAAGGGAGCGAGCGTGCTTCTTGCCGGCGCGAAGGTTGGTTCCGTTGAGAATAACCCTGTGATCCTGCCGGATATGGAGGGCGTCTATGTCAGCTTGAAAATCTACGAAGAAGTCAGGATTCCTAGCGCTGCGCAGTTCACAATTGGAAGCTCTGGCCTGCTTGGAGATCGCTTCATACAGATTGTCTTAGGCAAGGACGCAAAGTCCTCGCCGCCGCTCGATCCCGGCGCAGTCGTCCGAGGAAAGAGCGAGGCAGGAATCGGCGATGTGACTGAAAAGGCGGGCGCTCTCTTGTCGGACATCCAGGAAGCAGTGGGGAATATCAACAAGATCGCCCAGAAGCTGAACAGCGATGTCTTCCAGGAGACGACCATCTCTAATCTAAACACGACGCTTGCGAACTTGAAGGAAACAAGCTCTTCCTTCGCCGAGGCTTCCAAGAAAATCGATGGCGTTGTGAAGAAGGCCGAGGGAGCGATCGAGACAGGACAACAGACGTTTGTTTCGGCCAAGAGCGCGGCCGACGAATTGAAGAAAACGATTGGCGATATTCGTTCGGTTGTTCAACAGGCCAAGCAGGGAAGGGGAGCGCTTGGAGCGTTGCTTTCGGATCGCGAAATGGCTGACAATCTCAAAGCCCTCGTTGCCAACCTCCGGCGCAGCGGAATTCTGTGGTACAAAGACAGGTCGCAAACGAAAACCCCTTCCAGGTGAGTTTCATGTGAGGACCGAAGCCGAATGAAGAGAGGATTACAACCTCGAAGTGAGGCTCGAAGGCATCGAGAACGTCTGCCGCGTGCTGCTACAAGCCGGTCGCCAAACGCACCCGGGACATGACGTCTTCAGCGATTTGGCTCGCTTTCTCCCGACCCTCGCGCAGCACCATTTCAACATAGCCGGGATCTGCCAGGATCTCGTTGCGTCGCTCGCGCATCGGCGCGAAGTAGTTCCACAGAGCTGCGAAGAGCCGCTTCTTAAAGTCGCCGTAGCCTACTCCGCCTGCCCGAAAATCGCCTTCCATCAGCGCGTAAGCGCCCGGATCGGCGACCAGCTTATAGAGGGCGAGTATCGCCGAATTTTCAACCGGCTTGGGGGCCTCAACCGGGGTGGAGTCTGTCTTGATGCTCATGACTTTCTTTCGCATAGCGGACTCTTCTTCAAAAATGCCGATGGTATTGCCGTAGCTCTTGCTCATCTTTTCTCCGTCGAGGCCTGGCACCATGGCTGCGTCATCGCGAATGCTGGGCTCGGGCAGCTTCAACGTTGGTCCGTATGTCTCGTTGAATTTAATGACGAGATCGCGGGCCACTTCGATATGTTGCTTCTGATCTTTGCCCACAGGGACGACGTCGCTGTCATAGATCAAGATGTCCGCCGCCATGAGAACGGGATAGGCAAAGAGGCCGTGCGAGGGCGTAATACCCCGGCCAAGCTTGTCCTTGTATGAATGACAACGCTCGAGCAACCCCATCGGTGTCAGGGTACTCAAGATCCATGCGAGTTCAGTGACTGCCGGGACTTGGGACTGGCGGAAAAAGCATGCTTTTCGCGGGTCGAGACCGCAGGCGAGGAAATCAAGCGCGACGCTGCGGATGTTTTCGCTCAACTCACCCGCGTCGTGCACGGTCGTTAAGGCGTGGAGATCGGCGATGAAATAGAACGCCTCGCCACGGTGTTGCAGCTCGATGGAAGGCTTCATCATGCCGAAGTAGTTGCCGAGATGCAGGGTGCCCGAAGGCTGAATGCCAGAGAGGATGCGCATTGAAAATGAAACCGAGGGTTTTTGCGATAATATCGCAGATCGGATCAATACGAATAGTCTTCCGGCAGTCGAAACGCGTTTTCGATGTGCCGAATATCGGTTGGTCCTGAAACTACAACTTCCACCACGTCGAAGCGGAAAACGATGTCGGGCATGTCGAGCATCTTGAGCCAAGTCATCGCTCCACGCAGGATAAGACGCCGCTTCTTCTTATCCACCGCATCCAGGGGACGGCCGAAGTCTTCGGATGATCGCGTTTTGACCTCGACGAAAACGAGCTCGTTGTGGCGTTTGTCACGGCAGACGATGTCAACTTCGCCCCCGTGCGGCGGACGGAAATTGCGGTACAAGATCTTGTGACTATGATCTCTCAGGTATTTGGCCGCCAGTCTCTCTCCGGCATCACCCAGCGCAAGATGGGCAGATTTCGGTCGCGGAAAGAAGAAGGCTCGAACTCGTTTCGCGAGGCGACTCATAACTTCGGTTCTCACCAGCACCTTTGAGGGAGGAGTTGGCATTGCGACCGCATCCGACGGAACTTCCGTTGTGCCAGAGCTTCGATCAGGATTCGGATCTCCGCAATCCCGTCGGGGTTCTTTCGCTCGTGCCGTGACATTGAAACTCAAGAATCGCTTCGAGTAGTTGAAGGAGACCAAATGGCGCGCCCGAAGGCAAGACCGGGACTTGCTCTCGGTGAGCGATGCGCAGTTTCGCGGGAAAGCTTTACAGTCCCTGGGTGAAACCAAGTAGTATCGCGCGGCATCCGAGCCTGACTTGGGCGCTTTCAACCGCTGTTGTGGACCGACAAACGCGGGAGTCTCCGGAATCGAAGAATGAAAATCCTTTACGTTGCCGACCTTCATTACAGTTTGAGGCAGTTCGACTGGCTACTCGCCAACGCAGGCCCATACGACGTCGCGGCAATCGGCGGCGATCTTCTCGATGTCGGAGCTGCTTTGGACCCCGATGTTCAGATTGTTGTTGTCGAGAGATACCTCCAGCGATTGCGGCGCCAAACACGCTTGCTCGTCGTTTCCGGAAATCACGATGCGGACGCCCGGAACGCGGCCGGTGAGTGGTTTGCCAAATGGCTTATCAAAGCGCGCGGCGATGGCCTTTTCGTGGATGGTGACGAGGTTTCGCTTCCTGGGGCCACTGTGACTTTGTGTCCTTGGTGGGACGGCCCCGTTTCGCGCGCGGAGCTGGAGGAGACGCTCAACCGGGCCGCAACCCGCGTGGCTGGCAAATGGATATGGATACATCATGCTCCGCCGGACCGTTCGCCGGTAAGTTGGACGGGAAGGAAATATGCGGGAGACAAATATCTCCTTGAATGGATTCGGCGCTTTTCGCCGGATCTCGTGCTCTCTGGACACGTTCACAACGCGCCTTTTTATCCGGAAGGCTCATGGATCGATCGGATCGAGAACACCTGGGTCTTCAATCCCGGACGGCAGCTCGGTCCGCGACCTACCTCCATTGTTTTCGACCTCGACGCGATGACTGCCGAATGGTTTTCGGTCGAATGCGAATCTCTCAGGCGTCTCGAGATTGATTCCGCCGAGATCAGCGCACGGGAGGTCGCCGCTGGCGATACATGAGGACTTCGAGCACTTCATCGACCATGCTGAGATGGTCGTGGCCCTCGAACTGCTGCCTTACGTCAACCAAATACCTGTTCAGCGCGTCAAGGCGGCGCGCGAGCACCTCCGAAACGTGCATGCTTACGACGGGATGAACCTCCATGAACTTGCGGCCGTCCTCGACGACATAAAACGACGAGGGTGCCACTGCGCGCACGCGGGCTCGATGACTCGTGCCGAGGAGCGCGGACATCTCGCCAAAGACCGAGCCGGGCTCGGTAGTCGTCGCGATTGGCACCTCATCCTTGTCCACCTCAACCTCTCCATCGATCAGAAAATAGAGCATTCCGGTCGTACTTCCTTGCGCAATGATCGTTTCGCCCGCGCCGAAGTGCTGTTTCGGATGCTCTTTTAGTATTTCAAAGAGTTGGACCATCTGAAAGAACAATGACGCCGCAACCGGCCACATCGCAAGTTTTGCTTGTCAGGCATCGAAATGGAATAACCGGCATGGCTTCGGCCGACGCGGTTACGCGGTGGAATAAAATCACTGAATCATCGGTCTGTAAGGGTCAGTCGGGTGAACTCGGTGAGATTCTTAGGCAAGGCACAAGTGTCTATTAGCGGCAATTCTTGCGAGGCGCAACATCGGAATTTTACTATCAATTTCGGAGAAGTGCGATTTGTAGCAATTGATTTAAAGGCTAGTCGCGGGACATAGCTGAGACAGAAAATTCGTATGTCAAAACAGACCAATAAACCTTTGCCGCAAGGGTCTCCGCTCGCGGTTGCGGTGATGTTCCTTGGAAACGGGCTCGTCATGGCCTCGTCCCTCTCGAGGATGCCCGAAATACGCGACCACGTTGGGGCAACCCCTACAAGTTTGGCATTCGCGCTGGTTTGCGTGGGAATTGGATCGATCCTCGGAATGCCCTTCACCGGGCGGCTCGTGGACCGATATTCCTCGAAGACAGTCAGTCGGGTTTCTACCGCGATCTGCCTTGGCGGCTGGGCATTGGTGCCGCTGACGAATTCGGTGCCTGCTCTTGCGCTAATACTGCTCGTAGTCGGTTTAGGCACCGGTGTTGGTGACGTTGCCATGAACGTGCAGGGAAATCTCGTTGAGCAGCGCCGCGGCAGCGTCCTGATGCCGTATTGGCACGGACTGTTCTCGCTTGGCGCGGTTTTCGGCGCCCTCGCTGGCGCTCTTGCCGCCTCACTTGGCCTGGCTCTTGCATGGCAACTCCCAGCGGTATCTGTGGCGTTGATGGCTGCAATGTGGCTGGCGACGGCGTTCTACGTTCCGGATAGCCAGTTGCATTTGGCTGCCACCAAGGATCAGCTGGACGAGCCAGTCTTTGACGAACCACAGGTGCTAGCCTTGGAGCGCCCGCCGGTTGCTGAAACGCAGCGATCGTCGATCACCCGGGTGGAGATCTTACTGGGCATTATTGTGTTTGGGACAGCGGTCGGCGAGGGAGCGGCCAATGACTGGCTCGCCCTCATGCTGGTGGATAACCGCGGCGCGCCAGCGGCATTCGGTGCCCTGACCTACGCGGGATTCAACGTAACGATGGCGATAGGCCGGTTCGCCGGCGGGGTCATTATTCAACGCTTCGGGAGAGGTACCGTATTGAGGGTGGCCGGCTTGCTCGCGAGCGCGGGAGTTGCGGCATTGTGTCTGGTTCCTTCGACCGCGATTGCGCTGCTGGGTGCTCTGGCGTGGGGCCTGGGGCTATCCGTCGTTTTCCCGTCGGCAATGTCCGCCGCCGGAGAGCTGCCAGGGCGGGGATCTCGAGCGATCGCAGTAGTGTCGACCATAGGCTACGGCGGCTTCTTGCTCGGGGCTCCTTTGATCGGACTTCTAGCCCATCAGATGCCCCTCGATCGGGCGCTCCTGGTGGTGTCTGTGCTCGTATTGCCTGTCGCGGTCCTGGCTTCGGTGGCTCGCGAGCGCAGCCCGCGAAGGCCGACCACGACCTCTTAAGGTACCTTCCTTGCCAATTATGATGCAATCATCTTGGATTGTGCAAGAGTTACGATTGGAAACGACGTTCTATTTAGATGGGGCAAACCAACCGCGGTACCCGTTTCCAAGATTAGCGATATGGCAAACGCCAGAATTCCAGGACCACTAAGCGGTTGTGATTGCCTAGCGAGACCCCGGGGGCCGCTGGGGTGCGATGATAGTACTCTTGTCTTCCCCGAACCTGCGAGCGGTGTCTGGCGCTTAGCAGGTCGTGGTTCAGCAGGGGTTGCTGGACGTCGAAATACCGCTGGCCCCGTAGGTCGTGACCGTCGACCGATCAGGGTGGCGGACGCGCCGAAGGATTCGAAAAAACCGGGGAAGAAGCCTGCGACTCCACCAGCAGCTCAGACGGTTCATCTCCACTTTTACATGCCCATCACAGGTAACTATTCCGCTACTCATTTCTATGAATGGATCCGTGGTCCCGTAGATGTTGACCATCCGCTAAGCCGATGGGAGGAAGCGAGCATTAACCTGATCTTTCATTCAGCAAAAGATGCGGGGGCCGACGCTTTCAAAAAATCGCTCCAGGACCCCGGTGCTGTCGTAGTATACTTAGGGCACTCGGCGCTGGATTTTAAGAACAAGCGTTCTCTGGGTCTTACACCCAAGGGGCTAAATAAGGCTGAGATCCCGCCTGAGACACTGACGTCCTTACTGAAGAAGTCCAAGGCCTCGCTGGTAATCCTGGCCTCCTGTGCTTCGAACACGTGCGTCGGGAAGTTGACCGGCGGTGCGGCAGTTGTTGTTACGGATTCCGGGACCAATCTTAAGACCTGGAGTTTTGAATGGGCGCATGCCTTGGGCGCTTTTCTCCTTCTTCTCCTTGGCTTTGACGTTGGTGCATCCGGACAGCCGACCCCTCGCAAGAAAGGCCGCGGCACGATCAGCGAAGCGCTGGACGCGTCGACGGAGGCGTTCAAGAACCAGAAAACAACCGACAGATTCAAGCTGGTCAATGGTGACGGTTCGACAGTAATTTTTCCCGAAAAGTGAGGCGAGTGGGGGACGGTCTTACGTGGGGTGACGCGGCTGATTGGAAGATTACTCAGTTGGTGATGCGCCACGAAGTGCGACCTTGCGGCGCCGGGTGGCGGAATTGCCGGTGTTGCGAGCCCCCTGTGAGCAAAACGGCTTATCGAGGAAAACGCACCACCCCGGGGCAGATGAGCATGGCCTCAGTCGCTGCGGCCGCGCAGTCTTTGCAAACGCCCTCAAACTCGGAAAGAGATTCTTCCACGAAACCCAGCAGCTCGCTCACCTCTCTGCCCAGTGCTCCCTCGCGATCGTCGGCTGCCAACCGGTGTTGGCCGGTGAGCTCCGCTTGCAAGCACCGCGGTCGCTCAATGCCTCCGAGGGCGTCCCCTATTTGGGAGCTTCGTTGGAACCGATGTTAAAAGACCAGCGAGCCTCCGTCTTCCCTGCGTTGACGGTGGCACTCACGATCACCGTGACATTGGGGCCATATAGCTTCTGCGTCACCTTGTAGGAAATGAGCTTGGTCGCCGGATCATAAGTGGCCGGAACCAATCCGAGCCCGCTAATCCGCATCGTGACGCTCTTGGGATCCACATCGCCCAACGTCGCCAGGTTGGCTTTGATTTCGGGAAACGAATTCCTCACGGTCTCACCGTCCATCGGCTGAGTGACCATCGTCATGGCAGCGGGCATTACGCCTGCATTGCCTCCTTCGACGGCTCCCGTGAAATTCACGGCCTCCTCGAAGACCTTTGGCATTGTGGACTCGATGGCATAGCGTCCGATCATCATGGGATCGGCCGCGTGCGCGATTCGCTGGCCGTACGTGGTAAAGGCTGCTTCGTAGCCCGCCTCTTTGACGACGCCGCGGACAGTCTCGTTATGAACTCCATAGGGATACGCGAACGCCCTGACTCGAATGCCGAGGTTTCGCTCGAGAATTTCTTTTGAACCCGCGATTTCGTTCTTTAGCCAAGCGAGATACTGCTCTTCGGTCTTTCCCTTTCTGGCATTTAGCAAGCTGTGGGAAACAGTGTGGCCCTCAATGTCCACTCCCGCGTCGCGCATCTCGGCGAGTTGATCCCACCTGATAGATTGTCCTCCGGATCTCGGACCTCCCTTCACATAGTCGGTGTAAATGAACATCGTAAAGGGATAGCCGAATTTTTTGAGGATCGGCCACGCCACGTTGTATCCCGACAGGTATCCGTCATCGATGCTAATGATGGCCGCTTTTTCAGGGATCCCTTCTTCTCCACGCTTCCAGGCCAGGAAATCCGTCATGGAGATGACGGTGATCCCACTATCTTTGAGGGCCTGCATTTGAGCCTCGAAATCCGCGGGCTTGATGGCAAGGCGGTCCTTCGGCCTGTCCTCGAATCGATGGTAACAAAGCACGATGACCTGTGATTTTAGATTGATAGGTTGCGGGGTCGCGGTCGCAGGCGGAGGAATAGCTTTGCCGACTTCTGGGGAGCGGGTCGCGCTCTGCTTCTTGCAGGCGGCGAAAGCGAGGCACGCGGAGAGCAGGACGCCAAACACACGCATTGATCGTTTCGATAGCATTCGCGGCTGTTTGCAACCCGACGATCCCTCGCGAAACAGGAAAAGTCTACGCCATAGCTTCGCGAGAATCCAGCAAAGTTCGAACCGAGGCAACAAGAGCAGACATTCAATGTGTTCGAAGCAGTGCGCACCGGTTTTGTCCGCCACTGGGTGCAGACACCGGCATCGCGATGGACGCGGCTGCACCGATTAATGGTGCCGGCATAGACGGCTCTTTTCGACGGGCGGCAAATACAGAAAGGTGGAACCGGACACCTGTGCTGCTAGGCTCCCCTGCATGCCGATCAGTGAGAACCTCGTGTTGCAGATTTTGACTCGGCGATTCAGCTGTGGATCGATGAGTTGTTGTCTCAAGGCGCTCTTGGGTGGTTCCATCTCGCGCTCCGAGCCGTGCTGAAAACCACGTCCATACCGGCGATTCCACGTACCGTCTGGTTGCTCGGTTTAGTGAGTCTGTTCATGGATTTGTCTTCGGAGTTGGTCCACAGCCTGCTGCCGGTGTTCATGGTGTCCACGCTTGGGGTCAGCGTCGCGACCGTCGGCTTGATCGAAGGAGTCGCCGAGGGGGCTACCCTTATTGCCAAGGTTTTCTCCGGCGCGATCAGCGACCATTTTCGTCGTCGCAAAACGCTTATTCTTTTTGGTTATGCGATGGCGGCCTTGACCAAGCCCCTGTTTCCGCTGGCGAACTCGGCGGAAGCGGTGTTCATCGCACGCTTTCTGGATCGCATCGGAAAAGGTATCCGTGGTGCTCCGCGTGATGCTTTGGTCGCGGACGTCGCCCCCCCGGCGATTCGCGGGGCTTGCTTCGGTCTTCGTCAATCGATGGACACCGTTGGAGCGTTTCTTGGGCCGCTATTGGCAATATTGATGATGTCCTGGTTCGCCAGTGACATCAGGCAGGTGCTGTGGCTCGCCGTCGTGCCGGCGTTCATCACTGTTTTACTGATCCTTGTTGGGGTCGAGGACCCGAAGGGGACTTGTGCACGCGCCGGTTTCCGCTCGCCGATTCGGCTGGGTGTGCTCAAGCAGTTCTCCGGCGACTACTGGCGCGTCGTTGCCGTCGGGGCGACTTTCACTCTTGCCCGATTCAGCGAGGCCTTCCTGGTATTGCGTGCGCAGCACGTGGGGTTTGCGATTGAATGGGTGCCGCTGGTGATGATCGTGATGAGCCTGGCCTATTCAGTTTCGGCATATCCCGCCGGCATGCTCTCGGATCGGGTAAGTCGCCGGTATCTGCTGGCGGCGGGCATGGTCCTTCTCACCGTGGCTGATTTAATTCTTGCCTGGGCAGGCTCTCCGTCAATCGTTCTCTTTGGTGTTGCCTTGTGGGGGATGCACATGGGTTGTACACAAGGCATCCTTGCCGCTATGATCGCGGAGGCGACACCGGCGGAATTGAAGGGGACCGCCTTTGGCCTGTTCAACTTGGCAAGCGGTCTGTTCATGCTGTTGGCCAGCGTCATCGCAGGCGGCCTCTGGGAAACGTACGGTCCGGCAAGTACGTTCAGCGTCGGAGCGGCGTTTTCGCTATCCTGCTTAGTCATGCTAATTTCGCTCGCGCCGTCCCGGTACGAAACGTGATCGCTCAATTCGGGTGAAGGCCTGTGCGGCCTGTCGTATGGTTCGTCTGCCTCGCAGCATGGACCGGCATCCTGATCGCTTTCACGGGCGAAGCACAATCCGTCGCTGAGCGACCGTCCTCGGCGGGGCGCTGGTCTTCACCAACGCACTGACTTATGCGTCCCGCGCCTCGCTTGTTCATTCCCAAAATCTAACTCTCTTCTTGAGAACTTGCTTATCGATCGAGACACGAGGCGATTCTCCGAGCCGATGGGCGCCGACGTGCAAATTGCGAAGCTTATCCATTACCTCCTTTTCGTCTTTGGTCATCCGCTCGCGTTGGCGCAAGAATTCGTTCCAAGAGGGCGATGTCACTTCCATGAGAAACTTATTCGACCGGGTGAGATCCTCGTACAGATGCCACCCGGAGGCGCCATTTCTGAGATAGATGAGTCGAGCTTCGCGCATCAATTCGATGCATTGTTCCCGGCAGGCAGAATCAATCAGAAACTCTGTTGTAACCGATACCGGGTTGTCTTTCGCTTGAGTCAGCCTCCTCGGGTCCAAGTCATGCGAGAAGATGGTGACCGCGGCCGGCTCGAAATTCAGGCTGGCCGTGAAGTCAATCGAGAGCCGTTTCTGGAGGACGACATGAGTGACGACCCAAAAGAGGATGGCCAGAGCCCCCGCCACAAGAAATGTCGGAACAACTCCAGCCTTCGAAGCCGCCGCGCCCCAGGTCGCGCCACCAAGGGCGGTCGCCGCCTGTGAGATCATGATGATTGTTGCGTTCATGCGCCCACGTGCCCAATCAGGCATCGCGCGCTGGCCCGCTATCCAGAGTTCGGTCGAGGACAAGGTCCATCCCGCTCCAGCGACTGCAGCGACCAGTAAGAAGAGATACGGGCGCTGAACGTGTGCCATGAGAAACAGATTCAGCACCAGCAACAGATTTGCGTAGATAGTCAGCGTGTTTGGAGAAAAGCGAGCGCGGGCCCACGGAATAACAAACACGGCGCCGATAACTGACCCGATGCCCATGCTCGTGAATAGGTAGCCGAGCTTCGCGGGGTCGAGATGCAACTCCTTCAAGCCGACCACCGGCATCAACGCGGGAATAATTGAGATAAAGAACGAGAAGAATGCGTTCCGTGCCAGGACAACTTTGATGCCGGGAGTGTAGCGAGCGTAGTTGATCGCGGTTGTTACCGTTGCGAAGAAAGCATCGAGCGGAACCGGTGTTTGTGCCCGGACTCGTCTCCACTGTAAGATTGCCAAAAACATTAAGAGGAAACCAAGCCCGTTAGCGCCAAATACGAAGCTCGCTCCCATGACCGGAATCAGCAGCCCCCCAAGAACCGGCCCGATCATTCCGGCGATATTTATCTGAAGTCCGCCTAGCGTATTCGCGGAAGCCAACTCATCCTTGGAGACCATTTCAGCGATGACGGACGAGGAAGTCGGCGAGCCAAACGCGAAGCCCAGGTTGAAGAGAAACACACTAGCCAGAATTATGTACGGATTGAGCAAATGCGTCAGCCCGAGGATCGTCAGGCAGATAGCGATCGAGGCTTGCCACAAGCTGACTGCGCACAGGATCTTCTTGCGATCGATCATGTCTGCAAGAGCCCCCGCTGGTAAAGTGAACAGCGCGAATGGCAGGGCCGAAAGCGTTGACATCTGTGAAATAAGAAAGGCCGAGTTACCCATCGTGCCCAGGGCGGAAAACGCCGCTGTGTTGTGGGCTGCGACGCAAGTTCCGGAAATTACGGTTGCCAGCCACAATCTTCTAAAGACCGGATTCTCTAATGCCAGCCAGATCGAAGTGTTACTCTTGGGAGTGTTCATCTTAGGAAAGTGGAAAGCAGCTTCCAAAAGTTCCGACTCCCTCGGATCGCCGCCTCTGCGGATTTTTTTCTAAACGTTATCAGCTGCAGTGTCTGCCTTGGAGATCTTGGCTGCACCCTCTCCACCCCATTGCCAGTCACGGATCTCGGGCATGTCGTCACCGTAACGTTCGATGTAGCTCTTGTGATCGAGCAGTTTCTCGCGGATTGCCTGTTGCGAGTAGGCCGCGCGAGCGCCCAGCTTGGGAACGCGATTGATAACGTCGCCCGCGAGGCTATACCGGTCGAGTTGATTGCGCACACACATGTCGAAAGGCGTCGTGGTCGTGCCCTCTTGCTTATATCCGCGCACGTGCAAGTTCTCATGATTCGTTCGTCTATACGCGAGCCGGTGAATCAGCCAGGGATAGCCGTGGAGGAGTTGTTCTCGTCCGGGCTGAAGAGCCGGAAGTTCCCGGCTTCCAGATTCAGCTTCATCACATCGTGAAGAAAACTGCCCATGACGCGAGTTGCTTCGGCCGTTATTGCGCCGGGCGCGGCAGTTTTTACCTCGTAGCTGCCAAAGTCTCTTGATTGGTTTCGCTTGCCTTTTCATTGTTGAACGAGGGTCTTGGCTATTTCCTTTCTTGGCAGATCCTATGCGCTCATTGCGCGATGGTAGCGAGGTGGAGCGTTTGGATCAATCGTTGCTTCGGATGGACGCGTCCCACAGATCCGCGCGGGATCAAGCCAGACGGCCGTGTTGTCATCACCTCAGACACACTCCTTCAGCTCGAGAAGCTTCCGCGCAAGGTAGCCGTTGTCGGTGCGGGCGTCATCGGCATTGAATACGCCACCATGTTCGCCGCCTTGGGAGTGCACGTCACAGTCATCGACAAGCGGCCCCGTCCGCTTGGGCAGTCATTTTCCCATAGGGATTTATTCCATTCCGGAAATCTCCTTGGCGTGCATGAAAGAAGCTCCCAAGTCAGCGCCAGAGGGTGACGCGTTCGAGGGGCAGTCGAGTCTTCTTTGCGGGACCAGCCGTAGCGTAGCCAACGGGGACGACAAGGATCGGTTCCCACGAACGTGGCAGATCGAGCGCCCGGCGCAAGCGCACGGTGTCGAAGCCTTCGATTGGCACCGTCCGCAGGCCAGCTGCCTCAGCGGCAAGCATGAAATTCATCGCGCAAAGCATCGCCTGCTTTGCGAGCCAGAATCGCTTATGGACGGCCATCATTTGCGGAATCGGGACGAACACCCTGGCGAGCGGAATCAGAGTCGCTTTCCAGAGCCAGTTGAGGCCGAGTGGTCCCTGTTCGAACATCAAACGCACGATTTTTCGGAGAAAGTCAGCATAGTCGCCGGTGATGGCACCGCTCGCGAGGTCGGATTCCAACGTCTCCTCGAGTCGGTTCGACGCGTGGTGATCTCCGGCGAACACGATTACAACGGGCGCCTCTTCCACGGGCTTTTGATTCATGCACGCCCGCAGGATGCACGAGCGGCTTAGGCGATCGCCGACAACAACGAAGCGCGTTGGCTGAAGGTTGTAACCACTTGGAGCCCATTGAGCCGTGCGCAGTAAGCGCTCAACCAATGCGCGTTCCAGCGGTTGCTGCAAAAAGTGACGCGTCGCCCGGCGCTTTCGCGCCAACCCTTCAAATTGGGCAAGCCTAGATTCCGCGTCTTCGTGAAGCGAACGGTGAGAAATTGCCTCGTCCATAAATAGTGCTCCGGGATCCCGCTGTTTGTTATCAACGATGAGCTATCCTGCCTCGAACCTGCAGCCCGCATCGCTGATGCCGGTTTCTGCGATTCTTCCTTAAAATTCCTTTCAGCATTTGCTCTTGTTGGCCTGTAACTAATCTCGATTGATTACCGCATCAAAGCTTATGAGGCTTGGACTTCCAGTTTTTCTGATGATTCTGGCAACGGCGTTTGTTCGTGGACAATCGAACGGGCCGGAAGGTTACAAAGAGCAAGTTCAAGTCACTCCGCTTCTTCGGGCGACCACAACGTCGGCGGGACAGCCGATCGTTTACCCGAAAACCGCCGATCCGGAAGTCAGCGCCGTACTGGTGGAAATTCCAGCGGGCGCAGAGACCGGTTGGCATACGCATCCCTTCCCGTGCTACGCATACGTTCTGTCCGGGGAGATTTTCGTGGACGTTCAAGGCGGGGAGACCAATCACTTTGCCGCCGGACAGGCCTTTGCGGAGAGCGTAAACACGTTCCACAATGGCCGGAATCCGGGACCGCAGCCAGTGAGGCTGGTCATGTTCGTTACGGGTGAAAAGGGGGAGCCATTTACCGTGCGCGAATCCAAGTAAGACAATCTTGGGCCCTTGAGCTTTCAGGTTGTGTCAACCTTCTCGGTGGCCTCCTTGACAAGTTCTGCGATGCCCGGGGGAAGACTAAGCTCTCGTGCGGCCTCTCGCGCGATGGGACTCATCTTTCTCCATGTCTTCTGAATAATGCTGAGAAACTTCTCGCGGGGATAGTCGGCGTGTTGCTCCGCGAAACCCGCGATCTGATTTTCCAGAAAAACGAGACAGGCAGCGTCTTCAAGCAACTGCGTATTCGGATTGGTCTTGAGCCCGGTCTTGGAAACCCAGGTGCCGGCATCTTCCGCCCCCTGGGACGCGACGCCGGCTCGGAGGAGCAATTCGCGAGCGCGCGCCGCCTGTCTGCCGTAGAGGTTCTTTCGCCATGCGAGGTACCCGGCTCTGTCCGCAGGATAGGAATTGCGTGGAACGCTCCAGCGCTCGAGATGCTGGCACCGTGCCGCCAAGCGAACCAACTCCGAGGCCTGCGGCGCGAGGCGAACGAGCCACGCCTCCATCTGGTCTGCATAGACGAGTTCAGCTGGCTGCCCATCCAGGCGCTTCGGATCGGCGGAATGAGCGGCGTCGATGAGCTGACGCGCGATTGCATAAGAGTTCACCGGGCGATCATACAACAAATCGTCAACTGCGGGAAGACCGACAGTACGCGCCTCCGGCAACCGTAGCCACGGGCCCGATGATCTCTGCGAAAGTGACATCCCCGACAGGTTGCGGGAGCGACGGACGATCCGAGTCAGACTCCACCCGTATCGCGATCTCGCGAGGGCTCTTCGGCGCATGCATGGTCGTCTGCCGCAAGAAAGAAAAATAGCTCCGCGCTGCTTCGAAACAACCAAAGAGCCGCACACATGAATACAAACATTTAGAACAAAGATATCTTTCGCGGCAGCTGATGAGCGATACGTCTTGACGGCACACAGTTAAGCATCATGATGTCTCAGTGAGAACCACATTGACGCTTGACCCGGACGTGGCGGCAAAGGCTCGAAAAGGAGCCGCTCGATTGGGAAAGCCTTTCAAGGAAATCGTGAACATGGCGCTTCGAGTCGGCCTGGATGCTGTTATGAATCCGCCTGCTTCGAAACCTTACCGCACCGAGCCGCATCCGCTCGGCCTGCGCGAAGGTTTCAGCTATGACAACATCTCGGAACTGCTGGCCCGGATCGAAGGGGAGGACTACTCGTGATCCTGGTGGACACCAACATTCCGCTTTACGCGGAGGACAGTCTTTCCGAGCACCACGAGGCGGCACGCGCCTGGTGGGATGAGCAACTGAGCGGTTCGGAGCCGGTGGCGTTGTGCTGGCCGGTCCTGACGGCTTTCATCCGAATCGGCACAAACGCCCGCCTCCACAAGCGTCCGCTCACGCTGAAGGAGGCTTTGGATCGCGTGCAAAGCTGGCTGGACCAGCCCGGCGTCCGCATCTTGACGCCCACAGAGCACCACTGGGCCATATTCCAGCGGATGCTGCGCGTCGGCAATGCCACCGCCAACCTGGTCTCCGATGCGCACCTGGCGGCGCTGGCGGTGGAGCATAACTGCACGCTGGCTTCCAGCGACACGGACTTCGCGCGCTTTCGCGGCCTCAAGTGGCGCGACCCAATTGTGCGAAAATGATGCCTGGCAGAGGCGGAGCCGCCCCCTCATCGCAGCATTTCTTTCGTCTGCGCGCGGCGCACACTCGCCGGCTTCTTCGCGAGCGCAGCTTTAGGTGCAATAGTGCCGTTTTCGGGCTCCGGCCAGCGCTTGCCTGTAACCCAGGCGGCGATTTGTTCGATGTCACTCGTCTGCACGGATGGCAGGATTGTTGAGCGGACGCCAATCCGCCAAGAGCTTAACTTCGCGCCTCGGGCAACCGAATATGTACGCACAGGCCTGACGATCTCTGCGAAAGCGTGACATCGCCGCCATGGTTGCGGGAGATCGAACGGGCGATGGACAATCCGAGTCCAACTCCGCCCGTGTCGCGATTTCGGGAGGACTCGAGGCGCACAAAGGGATCAAACACCTTTTCCCGATCCGCTTCCGGAATGCCTGGACCATCGTCCTCGACGAGAATCTCGACACCTTCGTTCGATGACCGCAACTGCACTCTCGCTCGCTCGCCATAACGGACCGCGTTCTCGATCACATTGCTAAGAGCGCGCCGCAAGGCGGCAGGCCGGCATGGATAGGGCAATCGCCCGTTGGCTTGGAACTCCACGTTCCAACCAAGGTCGGCAAGGTCGTCGCACAGGCTTTCGATCAAGGCGTTGAGGTCAACGACACGCGTGGTTTCGGAGGTCGCCTCGGATTGGGTGAGCGAAAGGGCGGCTTCGGCCATCGCCTGCATCTCATCGAGTGTGGAATTGAACTTTTCCCGCGTTTCGGCGTCGGCGACAAATTCGGTTCGCAGACGGAGCGATGTGATCGGAGTGCGGAGGTCGTGGCCGATCGCGGCAAGCATACGAGTCCGGTCTTCCAGAAATCGCCTCAGGCGAATCTGCATGCGGTTGAACGCGGCGACGGTCGAGCGGATGTCGTCCGACCCTTCCTCGGGCAGAACCTCCAGTTGTTCCCCGCGGCCAAGCCGTTCGGCCGACTTGGTGAGATGACGGAGCGGCCGGGAGATGCGACGCGCGACAAAAAGGGCGACAGAGGCGAAGATAAGAACCGTGATTACCAGCGCGCTGTAGTAACCTGGGGTCAGTGTCGTTTGCATGAGGGAATTGGGCTTGGCATAGACCATGTTCAGCCACGATTTCTCATCCAGCTGCATCGAATATCCGAACCCGTTCCATGACGCGAGCGCGAGCAGGCGAATAGGCTCCTGAAGCAACCAAGTCCCTGCCGGAAGCACCTTCCAGGGCTCGTCGTGCATCTGATCGAGCATAGGCTCATGGAGAAACAAACTCGAAGACGAGGTGTACTTGCCGCTTGCAGAGGTCGGCTCGAGCAAATGCGAGCGGGCCTGCTGCTGCCATTCAACCGGCGACGAGACCAGCGCGTCGGTGATCCAATACCGCGTCAAAGGCGTCTCGATGGCCTTAAGAGTCTCGGCGCGGCGAGAAGCGAGGGTGGCCTCGGCAAGCCGGTAGGCCGAGACCGCTCGACCGAGGGTCTCCTCGCCAACCGCATTACGGACGACCTTGGCCCGCTCAAAGCGGTAAATCACAAGGGTGACGAGCTGCGAAAACGCAACCGCGAGCAGCATCACCAGGATTAACTGCCCGCTCAAAGTCCGCGGCCAGAGCCATTTCATGACTTTCTCACTTTCCCAACGAACTGGTATCCGTCCCCCCAGCACGTTTTGATCAAGGCCGGATCAGCAGGGTCTTCTTCGATCTTCCGGCGAAGGCGGCTCACCTGGTTGTCTATGCTGCGGTCCCAGACGTCCGCTGAGCGGCCAGAAGTCAAGTCCAGCAATTGATCCCGCGAGAGCACGAGTCCTGGGCGATCGAGAAACACACAAAGCAAGCGAAATTCCGCGTTGCTCAGCGGCACGGCTACGCCGTCTCGCGCGACCACCTCCCTGCGCTCAACGTCCAGAACCTTGTCATTGAAATGAATCTTCTCTGCCCGTACGGAGGTGCGAGTGGGCGGCAGACTCTGTGTGCGCCGCATCACGGCTTTGATTCGAGCAAGCAGCTCTCTCGGATTGAACGGCTTGGTCAGGTAATCGTCGGCTCCGATTTCCAACCCGACGACCCTGTCCGTTTCGTCCGCCACCGCCGTAAGAAAAATGATTGGGACCTGGGACTTTGCACGCAGCTCGCGGCAAAGCGTCAGTCCGTCGTCCCCCGGCATCATGATATCGAGAACCAGCAGATCGGGCGCGCTGGTTTCGAGTTGACGCCGGAATGCCTCGGCGTTCTCGGCCGCGCTTACTCGGTAGCCGTTCTCGCCAAGGTACCGTACCAGTAGCTCCCGGATGTCCTTGTGGTCGTCAATGACTGCGATGTGGAGGGCGGATGACATGATCTCTGTTCGAGGATAGTTCGAAATCCCGTCCCCGGATCACAAAAAGTGTATCAAACTGTGTCAGCGCTTCGCGGCTTGGCATCTTCTGTTACAATATTTCGACCCCGCTGACACACTTTCCGCATCCATCGGTGCTACGCTAGCCGCGATTCAACATGTGGATTGTCCTTTTCGCGCTTCGCTATAAATACACAATCGCTGTTCTAGCGATTCTAATCCTGCTGTTTGGCGTCCTGTCCGCGCGGCACATGTCCACGGACATTTTGCCGCGAGTAGAGAGTCCGAAGATCTCCATTGTCTGGACCTACACCGGTCTCAACGCCGCCGAAATGGCATCGAAGCTGACCTCCTTCTCCGAGATCGCTATCATGAATAACGTGGACGATCTTGTGGACGTCCGGTCGGAGACCTCGAACGGCGTGGGCCTCGTCAAGCTGACGTTTCAGCCATACGTGGACATGAATACGGCGCTGTCTCAAGCGACCGCCGTCTCGCAAACCATTCTCCGCCGCATGCCGCAAGGCACTACGCCCCCGCTCATCGTTCGCACGAGCCCGTCGAGCGTGCCGATCGTTCAGCTCGTGATGTCGTCAGACACGATGTCCAGCGGTCAGCTCTTCGACTACGCGCGCCTGACGCTGCGCACCCAACTCCAAAGTGTCCCCGGCATGCGTATCTCGCTTCCCTACGGCGGCGCGTCCCGGCAGGTCATGATCGACCTGGAGCCCGAGGCGCTGCACGCCTTCGACCTCACCGCATCCGAAGTTAGCGCGGTCGTCAGCCAGCAAAACCTGACCCTTCCATCCGGTACGCTGCGCGAAGGCGGCCGCGAGCTGCCGGTCGAGATCAACGCAAGCCCGGAGTCGGTCCAGGCGTTCCTCGACATTCCGCTGCGCTCGGTGGGCGGACGCACCGTGCTGCTGCGTGATGTCGCCAACGTCCGTGACGGAGAAGCGGTCTCGACAAACATCGCGCGCCTCGACGGACAGAACGCCGTGATGATCTCGATCCTGAAGCTGGGCAACGCCTCGACCGTAGACATCATTGACGGCATCCTGGCCCGCCTCCCCGAGATCCGGGCCTCCGCTCCTCCCGGTATGAACATTGAGCCCATTTTCGATCAATCCGTCTTCGTCCGCGCCGCCGTGAAGGGCGTTGAGCACGAGATCCTGCTGGTAGGCGGGCTAGTTGCCACGGTGGTTCTCGTCTTTCTCGGCTCCTGGCGTTCGACGCTCATTGTGCTCACGTCCATTCCTCTTGCCCTGCTGTGCTCGATCATCGGCCTTAACCTGGCGGGCGCGACGTTCAACCTGATGACGCTTGGGGGGCTCGCCCTTGCCATAGGCATTCTGGTGGACAACGCGCTTGTCGAGATCGAGAACATCAAACGCCAGGTGTTGCTGGGGAAGGACCTGCGCACCGCAATTCTGGACGGTGCTCGCGAAGTCGCCTTCCCGGAATTCGTCTCGACGATCTCTATCTGCATCGTCTTTCTACCGATCTTCCTGCTCACGGGAACAGCGGCGGACGTGTTCCGTCCGCTCGCGCTCGCCGTCGTCTTTGCCATGTTGGCGAGCTACCTGCTGGCTCGCACGCTCGTGCCGACGCTCGCGTCCATGATTCTGCCCGCCGAGATTCGCGCCGACGAGCGAATGGGCGATCGCGCCCCGCGAGGACTCGCGCGCATGCATCTCGCGGTCGAGCGCGGACTTGACCGCGTTATCCGAGCGCAACATGTGGTTCTCTCCTTCCTTCTCCGGAAGAAGGTCCTCATCCTTGCTCCGATCGCTGTCGTCCTAGGCATCGGAGCCCTTGCTGCCTGGAAATCCGGACGCGAGTTTTTCCCGAAGACCGATGCCGGTCTTATCCGGCTCTTCGTGCGCATTCCCAGCGGCATTCGCGTGGAAGATACCGCGCGCGTTATGGCCGACATCCAGCGCGAGATTCGTGGCGTCACTCCTAAGGACGAGCTTCAGTTCATCGTCGAGAACATTGGCGCACCGAACCCGATCAACCTGGCTTGGGTCGAAACGGCAGCGATCAGCTCTGCGGACGGCGAAATCCTCGTCCAGCTCCACGGCGACCACGGTCCCAGCGTGGACTACGAGGCGAAGATCCGGGCGATGCTGGCGGCGAAGTTCCCGGACGTGCAGGCCTTCTTCCAGCCGGCGGATGCCACCAGCCAGACGCTGTCGTCCGGGGCGCCCACAACCTTCGAGGTTCGCTTTATCGGCCGCGACCGCCCGGGTAACCTCGCTCTGGCTCGCGAGCTTCAGAAGCGATTCGTGGGAACTCCCGGCGCAGTCGATGTGACACTGCGCGAAGTCATCGATCAACCCGGATATGCGATTCGTGTGGACCGCGTGCGCGCGGCAACCTTTGGTATCACGCAACAGGACGCCGCGCGCTCTCTTCTCGCGGCCCTCGGCACCGGCGGCACGGTGTCGCCCAACTTTTGGTCCGACCCGGCGACAGGCTCGTCCTACGACGTGCAGGTTATTGCCCCTCCGACTAATCTCGATTCCCTCGAGGACCTGCTCAATCTCACCGTCCGCCCCTCTTCCGGCTTGAGCACCGGAGTTCCCTTGAGGTCCTTCGCCACGGTCGTGGAGAAGGGCGGGTCGGCCAGCGTTTCGCGGACCATGATGCAGCCCACCTTCACGGTCGTCGGCAATGCCCATGGACGCGACCTCGGCAGCATAACCGGGGATCTTGAGAAGATTCTGACGGACCTCCGCAGCCGGCTGAAGCCCGGCAATCGTATCGAGCTCGCCGGCCAGGCAGCGCTGATGCGCTCGTCATATTCCGAGCTGATAGGAGGTCTCGGCCTCGCCGCGGTCCTTGTCTTTCTGGTGATGGTCGTGAATTTCCAGTCCTGGACCTTGCCATTCGTGGCGATTAGCGGACTGCCGGTCGCCATCTCCGGCGCGCTGTTCTCACTGTGGCTCACAGGAACGGCACTAAGCGTTCCCGCGCTCATGGGCATAATTATGGTCGTCGGCGTCTCCACCGCAAACAGTGTGCTGGTCACGAGCTTTGCGCGGATTCGTTTCGATGAAGGGCTGCGCGCGGATGCCGCAGCCATGGAAGCCGCCACGACGCGCCTTCGGCCCGTTTTGATGACAGCGCTCGCGATGATTCTCGGCGTGATTCCGATGGCCATCGGCCACGCGGAAGGCGGCGAACAGAACGCCCCACTGGGTCGCGCCGTTATCGGTGGCCTCGTTTTCGGCACCAGCGCATCTCTCTTCCTGGTGCCCGTGGCCTTCGCCGCTGTCCGTGGTCGCTTTCACTCCGGAAGAAGCGTCCCCGCGCCCGCGAACACCCGGCCCGTTAGGAAACCCAAACAACTCGTCTCACAAATATCATGAACCCGCTTAAAGCCTTGTCCATTGCCTTGCTCGTCGCATTCCACACCGCGCTCGCGCAAGAGGTCCCCAGCGTACGAACGGTCACTCCCGCGAAAGCGTCCGATGCTACGATTTACGAAATTCCGGGCCGCACGGAACCGGTCGAATCCGCCACGATTTTTACCCGAGCAACCGGCATCATCCGCGAGCGCCGCTTCGAGATTGGCGACGTCGTGAAGTCCGACGACGCGCTCGCTATCGTGGATGCGCCGGAGATCGACCGCGCCGTCGAGGCCGCGCGCGCCAACGTCGAACAAACCATCGCCCGCGCGACGAATGCTAAGAGCCTGTCCAACCGGTCTTCGCGGTTGCTGAAGTCAGACGTCGTTTCCGAAGAAGAATCGGAACAACGGCAGACAGCGGCGGTCGAGACCGCCGCCGCGTTTCGTGTGGCTCAAGCCGAACTCGCGCGCCTCGAGGAACAGCAGCGCTTTTTGATCGTGCGCGCTCCGTTCGACGGCGTGATCTCCGCAAGGAACCTTGATCGCGGCGACCACGTGCGCGGCGATGCGGCTTCCGCCGACGGATGGCTCTATCGGCTTGAGCGCCTGGACACCCTGAGGTTCGTGATCAACGCAACTCCGGACCTCGCGCTCCGCCTTGCGCGCGACAACCGGGCCGTTGTGCACTTCGGAGAGTTTCCCGGACGCGAGTTCGTCGCCCGTGTCGCCCACTCGAGCCGCGTCTTTGACACCGCATCCGGCACCATGCGCATGGAACTGCTTCTCGAGAACAAGGACCTCGCTATTCCGGCCGGCCTCACCGGGTCGGCCACGTTCAAGCTGAGCCCGGCCGAAGGGACCTACATCGTTCCGACAAACGCCCTCATCGTTCGCGAAGGCAAAACGATGGTGGCTACGGTCGAGGACGGCAAAGTGCGTTTTCTGGACCTCCTGCCGGGCCGCAACTTTGGCCGAGACGTTGAAGTGATGTCCAGTCGCGTGTCGGACACCGCTGCAGTGATCCTCAACCCCAACGCCATGTTGCGCGAAGGCGACGAAGTCGTCGCGGCCCCGCTCACGGCCGCGAAGTGAATGTGACATCCGATTAAGAAACCCGAATCGCACATCTTGTCCGATCTGCGTCATCGGTGCGACCCGCTCGCCTTTGCCCAGGCCGCGGCTGGTTCGCTATTACCTCCGAGGCGTGAAAGCAATTCTCAAGAGCGTGAGCACTGCGACGGCGATGTGCGTTGTTGATAAGGATGTCGAGGCGCGGGTGTTTGACCGCGATCCGATCTGCTGCGGTCTCGATGGATGCAAGCGACGCGAGATCGGCGATGAATAGCGAGCCGCTTCCGATCTCTCGAAATGATGCTGCGCCCCTTATCTTCGTTTCGAGCGATGATGACAAGCGAAGCGCTCTTCTTCGCGAGGCGCTCGGCGACATAGCGTCCAAGGCCGTCCATCCCGCCCGTCAACACGACCGTGCTACCATTGAGGTCGTTCATGTGGGATTCCTTCTTCCTACGCGCTACGGACCAGCTTTCGTTGGCGAGAGCCAGCAACAGCATCAGCAGAGCAGAGAGCCTCCGCCGTGGCGCAGGGATGCCCGTTACCTTTTCATAGGTGGCCAGTAATTCCGGCATCGTGAGAGACTGACCGGCCGCGATGTAGCGTCCGCCCCGGAGTCCCTTTTCCGCGGCCGCGATCATGGCGGCGGCGACGTCGCGGGCATCGACCAGGGAAAACCCTCCGGGAGGTGCCGATCCGCGCGCATTGCCCGCAGGGACACTGGAGAACTCGTCAGCGTTTTCCAGCGCGCCCTGCTCGGAAGGGAATTCTTCTCATAACGTGCCCCGATTTAGTGGCCGCGGCAGCGCTAGTCCGGCCACGCTCGTGGAAAAACTCACATTGCGCCCGCCCTGCCGCAGATGCCTCGGCGCAAGGAAAGGTCGCAACGGGGATGAACCCATGCGCGCTCGATGATCAGATCAGATCGCCGGTGGCGTAGTGCACTTGGCCGTTGATCCAGCGAGAGTCCGGCGATGCGAGGAAGACGACGATCGGAGCGATGTCCTCGGGCTTGCCAATGCGCCCTATCGAGGGAGGTGGCTCTTCGCCCTGAACGAATCCCGCCGCGTGCAGACCTTCGGTGGCAATGAGACCGGGATTGACCGAGTTGACCCGGATCTTTCGGCCGAAGAGTTCCCGTGAGAACGTGCGGGTGACCGCATCCACAGCTCCCTTGGTCGCATTGTAGACCGCCGTGCCCGCAGGAGACAGAATCGCCACGATGGAGCTCACATTGACGATGGACCCGCCCTCCGGACCGAAGTATTTCACAGCCTCCTGCGAGGCGAGGATGAGGCCGAGAACGTTGAGATCGAAATGCCGGTGAAAACTTTCCTCGGTGATCGAACCAACAGGCGCGGCCGCATATATCCCGGCGTTGTTCACTAGGATGTCCAGAGCGCCAAACACCTCCTTGGTTTCCGAAAATAAAAGTTCGATGTCCGCCTGCCTGGCGACGTTGGCCTGAACGGCAATCGCCTTGCCGCCGTCAGCGATGATTTCGGACACGACACGCTCTGCAGCCTCGCGGCTGGAAGAATAGTTAACGACCACGGCAGCGCCTTCGGCCGCAAGCGCCTTGGAGATCGCCGTTCCGATGCCTTTGGAAGCTCCAGTGACGATGGCGACCTTGTTTGTTAATTTCTTGGGAGTTGCGGACATTATGTTCCTTTCTTTTCTTGGTTTCGCTTAGTCTAACTGCGGGTCCGATTTTCGACCCGAGTGGAAAAATCGATTGTCGCGAGCGCCAGCAAAGCCTCTCGCAGCCTGGTCGTGGATTCGGCTCCGAAAGCCGATTCAAAGCGCGTCTGCATCCTTTTCCACAACACGGCGGCTTCCTTGAGCTTGGAGCGGCCCTTGGGAGTCAGGCGGACCTCGCGGCGGCGTGCATCGGCTCCTCCCGCTTCGATTGCAATCAAGGCGGCCCGCTCGAGCGGCCGCAGATTATGGCCGAGCGTGGATCGATCCATCACCATCACCTCGGCCAGTTCACCCATCGTAAAGGACTTCTCGCCATTACGATGAACCGCGGCGAGCAGCGAGAACTGCGTGGTCTTCAGACCTGCAGGCGCCAACGCGGCGTCATAAGCCTGTGACACATGACGGGAAGCCTTGCGCAGAACGGCACAATGGCACGGGCTCAGAATCTTGTTCGGATCACTTAGCATTTCAGATAGGGGCATATACCCGTATTGCCGCAGGTTGTCAAATTACTGCCTTTAAGGCGCAGGCGCGGACGCGCCTCGGCATCACGGAATCGGACATCATGATGACTATATGAGAAGCGCGCTAACGCTTGATCCGGCAAGGGCCCGAAACGGGGCAGTCAAAAGCCTTTCAGGGAAGTTGTGAACATGGCGCTGCGGGCGGGCCTCGATATGTTTTTGGCTCCGCCCGCTGTGAAGCCTTACAGGACCAAGCCGCGTCCGCCCGACCTGCGCGAGGGATCTAGCCACGACAACCTCTCGGGATTGCTCGCCCGGGCCGAAGGGGAGCAGATGAAGCACTGGGCGCAACTTTTAAGATAAAGCGCACAAGTTTTTTTTGCTACGCAGAAGTTGATTCCTGAGTATCACTGCATCATCGTATCAACATATGAGGACGACCGTAACGCTGGACGACGACGTTTTTGAAGCCGCACGAGCGCAGGCTGAGGCTTCGGGCAAGAGACTAGGCGAAGTGCTCTCGCAACTGGCTCGCAGAGGGCTGCGAGCCTCTGCGCAGAGCGCCGCGAAGGGCGGGTTGCCCGTGTTCAAGGTCCGGCCGAACGCGGAGATCATCCCCAGCAGCCGCGCGAAGGAGTTGCTCGCCGAGGAGGCAACGTGAAGGCGGCGCTGCTCGACACGAACGTTCTTCTCGCCCTTGCGTGGCCGAATCATCAGCACCATGCGCAAGCTCACGTGTGGTTCGCTAGTCATGCGAGGAAGGGCTGGGCGACCTGTGCATTCACCCAGCTCGGCTTCATTCGGCTCTCTTCGAATCCGGCTTACACCTCCGACGCAGTGTCTCCGGGCGATGCGGCATCGCTTCTCCAACAGTGGACACAGCTGAAGGGTCATCGATTCTTGAATTCGCCGCCTGCGGATGATCCCGCGATTTATGTTCGTGCCGCTGGCCATCAGCAGGTCAACGACGCCTGGTTGGTCGAGGCGGCCCGATGCAACTCCACCCGACTCGTGACATTGGACGCGCGATTGCCTGCATACGCGATAGAAACGGGAGAGGTTGAAGTCATCAAGACGTAAGCGCGCGTCCGACAGCTCGCGCTCTTGCCAAAATTTGCATTCGTAGTATTCTTGTGAAGACGTGAAGAATATCACAGTATCACTGGATGACGAGGCCTATCGCCAAGCTCGGATTAGAGCGGCAGCGGCGAACACTTCGGTTTCTGCTCTCGTGCGGGATTTTCTGACGCGTTTTGCCTCAGAAGAGACAGAGTTTGAACGGTTACAAAACGAAGAGAAGGAGCTGCGGCGTTCTGTAACCGCGTTTCGTGGGGCTGATCGGTTGGCTCGCGAGACGCTCCACGACCGTGCTTCGCTTCGTTGACACCAACGTTTTGCTTTACAGCGTTAGCCGTGATCCGGAAGAGGTAGCCAAGCGGCAACGGGCCATCGAAATTCTTGATGCGAGGGGTCTGTGTCTTTCCGTGCAGGTGCTTCAAGAGTTCTATGTGCAGGCCACCCGCCGCGGTCGAGCAGACGCTCTGAGCCATGAGCAAGCGGTTGGCTTCGTGCGCGTTTGGTGCCGATTTCCCGTTCAGGAGTCGAACATGGCCACTTTGCAGCGCTCGCTTGAAACCACAGAGCGCTATCGCATTTCCTATTGGGATGCTGCGGTGGTTGAAGCCGCCCGGGCGGGCGGATGCCGGGAGCTATTGTCAGAAGATTTCCAGCATGGCCAGGACTTCCACGGCGTTCGTGTGATCAATCCCTTTCTGTAGCTTTTGGCGTGACGCGTACGAGGATAAGACATTCTCTTCGCCGGCCCGTCCCTTTGCCAATCCAAGCTACTGGGTTCCTGATTCCCCGCTTGGCGGATCTTGACGATTTGCGAGCGCCTGTTGGAAGCGGTCGAGAAATTCCTTCTCGTTCGCAAGCATCTCGTCGGTGAGTTGGAACTCGATCACTCCCTGCTTGGCTCGAGCGGCCAGTTGTTCGCGGGCGCCCTGCAGGTAGTCGCGCTGCTGGCGGGCCATGTCGCGAAGCGTCGCCATGGTAGCATGTACCATCTCCAACTCGTGCGTGACGCTGCGAATGCGGTCGGTGACGTCGGTCGCACCTGACTCGGAGACCTTCTCGACGCCGGTTGCAAGCGTGCGCTGGATAGAGTCGAGTCCGGCGCCGAAGGCAGAAAGCTGTCCGACGACGCGGCCTACCGGGTCAGAATCGTCCGTGCTTCGCGTGAGTTGGTTGCGCTGGAATGTACGTTTGATCTCGTCCCAGCGCGCAGATTCCGTCGGGGTGAGCGCGCCGAGGAGTTCCTTGAGCTTGAGCAGATTCGCCTCAGTGTCGGCGGTGAGGGTCTGGCTTTCGTTTCGGTAGTGGTCGAGAATCAGGGCGTGTACCTCCTCGTCGTTCATGATAGCGACGATCTTTTCCGCGAGGCGATTCATGTTGCGATAGGAGCCCTGGAGCTTGAACGCGGGCTCGGTGCGAAATTCGTCGGCCTGGGCGGCGGAACGAATGTATTCGAGGTTGACCGCAAGGATGACCTCGCGAACGGCGATAAGCTTTTTGAGAACGCAGAGAATCTCCTCTACCTCCTGCGCCGAGTAACTCCCCTCGAAGCCGCCGGCTTCCCGGTCTCCGGTCTCCGCTATGCGCAGGAAGGTGCGAATGTCCTTTTGGCTGCGATTGGCCAGGGGAGCGAGGACAGAGTTCGACGTGGCGGCGTTTTCGATGTAACTGGCTTCGAACCACTCCGCGTTGTCTCCGATGATATCGCCGAGATTGTAGGTGTCGGCGCGGTTCGCGAGCATGTCGGGGATTCGGAACTTCTGGCCGGTTTCGGTGTAGGGGTTGCCCGCCATCGCAACGACGACCTTGCGTCCGCGCAAATCGTACGTGCGGGGTTGAGCGCGCCAGACGCCTTCGATTTTGCGCTGGGCGTCGCAGAAGGAGATGAATTTCTGCAGGAACTCCGCGTTGCAATGCTGGATGTCGTCCAAGCAGATCATCACGTTGTCACCCCATCTCCAGCGAGAGGTTCAGTTTCTGGATTTCCTCGCGCGCCGCAGCGTTGGGCGCTTCCTCGGGGTCGAGCGATGTGGTGTGAAAACCGAGCGCCGGTCCATTGATCTTGACGAATACGATTCCGAGGCGGCTCGCGATATATTCGAGGAGGGTGGTTTTGCCATAGCCCGGAGGAGAAACGAGCAAAAGCAGGCCGCTGCGGTCAGTGCGCTTGTTTTCACCGCGGCGCCCATTTGTTTGGCGAGGTTGTCACCGATGAGAGGAAGGTACACCTGGTCGATGAACTGGTTTCGCACGAACGAGGTGAGCACGCGAGGCTTGAACTCGTCGAGACGCAGGCCAGTGTGGATGAAGGGGATGCGGATCATCCAGTCGAAAGCCACTTGCAGGCCGCCGAAGCCGGTCTTCACCCCGGCGCGCCCGGGCTCAATCTTCCGAACGCAGAAAGTCAGCAGGACCAGGATGAGCAGGACGAGAACGACCCCGAGGCCGATCATGACGGTTTGGTTAAGTGTGAGCATTGGTATGTGAATGTTGTCGCCGCCGGAGAGCGCGATGACCTGCGGGGAGAACGGCCTAAAGCTCCACGCCGTATCGAATTTCGCGCCCCAAAAGCGACGTTGCGCGCATCACAGTTGCCCAACGACCCTATTGCAAGGAAATCCGGCCTTAGGCGCGGCCAAAAAAGAAAAACGGAAATTTAGACCCGACTATGCTCAGGAAATAGCCGCGTCGTCGTTGCCAACCGCTCCGTGCCGGGGACTATCAGGAGGCCAGAGCGGATCGTCTCCTAACATAGCGTCGATAAGCGCTTTATCCTCGTACTCCTGGGCCAAGACTTAGTTGGCAGCTTATCTAGTCTCTTTTTTGCTGAATCTGACGCATGCAACTAAAGCTTAGCGACATTCGGGTTCAGCATAGTTTGATGAGATCGTGCAGGCTGGGAAACTTCAGATTCTTTCAGGGTGGGAATGATCAGGAATAACTGCTAAGACCACCGCTCTTACGATCTCTTGTCATGTGGGCGAGCCTGTACACCGAAGCAAAATCGAAGATTCGCGGCAAGTCCCTCATGGCCACCGTGCTGGATGCTTGTAACGAATCTGATTGTCTCAGGGTGCCGAGGCTCAGAGCACCGCCAAAATCTCATTGAACGTTGCGCTCGGGCGCATCGCGGTGGAAGCCAGCGTTTCGTCCGGCCGGTAGTAGCCGCCGATGTCCACGGGCTTGCCCTGGACGCTGATAAGTTCCTCCACGATCTTCTTTTCGTTCGCGGTAAGCTTTTCCGCGATCGGAGTGAAAAGTGCTTCTAACTCGGCGTCTTTGTCCTGCGCGCCAAGGGCTTGGGCCCAGTAGAGGGCGAGATAAAAGTGGCTGCCGCGATTGTCGAGGCCGCCGACTTTTCTGGAAGGCGACTTGTTGTTTTCGAGGAACTTGCCAGTGGCTTCGTCGAGGGTGTCAGCGAGGACCTTTGCCTTGGGATTTTTGAAGGTTTCGCTGAGGTGTTCCAGCGAGACGGCGAGGGCGAGGAATTCTCCCAGGGAGTCCCAGCGGAGGTAGTTTTCGGCAAGGAATTGCTGGACGTGTTTCGGGGCGGAGCCGCCGGCGCCGGTTTCAAAAAGCCCACCGCCGTTCATGAGCGGAACGACGGAGAGCATCTTGGCGCTAGTGCCGAGTTCGAGGATGGGGAAGAGGTCCGTCAAGTAGTCGCGCAGGACGTTGCCGGTGACCGAGATGGTGTCCTTGCCTTCCTTGATGCGTTCGAGGCTGAATTGGCAGGCTTCGGCGGGCGGGAGGATGCGGATATCGAGTCCTGAGGTGTCGTAGTCCTTCAGGCAAGCTTTCACCTTGGCGATGATTTGGGCGTCGTGGGCGCGCTTTTCGTTCAGCCAGAACACGGCCGGCGTGTTGGCGGCGCGGGCGCGGTTGACGGCAAGCTTCACCCAGTCGCGCACCGGGGCGTCCTTTGTCTGGCACGCTCGCCAGATATCGCCCTCTTCGACGGTGTGTTCGAGCAGGACTTTGCCAGACTCGTCAACGACACGCACAGTGCCGTTGCCGGGGATTTCGAAAGTTTTGTTGTGGGAACCGTACTCTTCTGCGGCCTGGGCCATGAGGCCGACGTTCGGCACGCTGCCCATGGTGCGGGGATCGAGAGCGCCCTGTTTCTTGCAGAAATCGATGGTGGTCTGGTATACGCCCGCGTAGCTGCTGTCGGGAATGACGGCGAGGGTGTCCTGCTGCTTGCCTTGGGCGTTCCACATTTGCCCGGAGCCGCGGATCATGGCAGGCATGGAGGCATCGACGATGACGTCGCTGGGGACGTGGAGGTTGGTGATACCCTTGTCGGAATTCACCATGGCGATGGCGGGTCCGTTGGCGTACGCGGCCTGGAGGTCGGCTTCGACCTCGGCCTTCTTCTCCGCCGGAAGGCTCTGGATCTTGGCGATGAGGTCGCCCAGGCCGTTGTTAAAGTCCACGCCGAGTTCTTTAATGACGGCCGCGTGCTTGGAGATCGCGTCCCTGAGGAAGACCTTTACGGCATGGCCAAACATGATAGGGTCGGAGACTTTCATCATGGTCGCCTTCAAGTGGAGGGAGAAAAGTACGCCCTGCTCCTTCGCGGCGAGGATCTGCTTTTCGAGGAAGGCGACGAGAGCCTTCTTGTTCATGACGGTGGCGTCGAGGATTTCGCCGGCTTTGAGTGGAGTTTTTTCCTTGAGGACCGTGACGGCGCCGCCATCTGCCACGAACTCGATTCTGACGTTGGTAGCTTCGGGGACCGTGACGGATTTTTCGTTGGAGAAGAAGTCATTCTTGCCCATGGTGCCGACGTGGGTCTTCGAGTCGGCGGACCACTTGCCCATGGAATGAGGGTGCTTGCGCGCGTATTCCTTAACGGCCTTCGGCGCACGACGATCCGAATTGCCCTCGCGAAGAACAGGGTTGACCGCGCTGCCCTTGATTTTGTCGTAGCGGGCCTTGACTTCTTTTTCGGTATCGGTTTTCGGCTCTGCAGGGTAGTCGGGGAGCTTGTAACCTAGAGCCTGCAGCTCAGCGATGGCCGCCTTTAGCTGCGGGATAGAAGCGCTGATATTGGGGAGTTTGATGATATTGGCTTCCGGCTTGGTAGCAAGGTTTCCCAATTCGGTGAGAGCGTCAGCGATCCTCTGCTCTTCCGTGAGATACTCCGGGAAGTTGGCGATGATACGCCCGGCAAGAGAAATATCTCGGGTAGCGACGGCGATGCCTGCCTGCCGAGTGAACGCCTGCACGATTGGCAGAAGGGAATAGGTCGCGAG
>DATDAL010000161.1:0-21005 GCA_036525415.1 Terrimicrobiaceae bacterium
AGTGGGCGCATTTTCGCACTGGTATCAGCAGCCTATCTTCGCCGCGCTCGTCTCCCTGATCGGCGTGCTCGGTACTATTGGCTTCGCGGGACCATTTGCCGAGCTTCTTGTCCGCTAAAGGCAGCCGGCGATCTTTAGGAGCAAGTCCACTTGTTCTTGGCCGGCCGCCAACACGTGCACGAGCGATTTCCGATCCCTCATTCAGGAGGAGCCCCTTATTCACGCTGCTCTATCGCTGCGCACCTTGAAAAATGTGGCGTAGAGAACCGGGACGACAAGGAGGGTGAGGGCCGACGCGAAGAGCAGGCCGACGACGATTGTGACTGCCATCGCGCCGAAGAAAACGTCGAAGAGTAGCGGGATGAGCCCGAAAACCGTCGTGAGAACGGCCATGGATACCGGCCGAACGCGGCTGACGGAGGCATCCACGACGGCATCCCAGGCCGGCAGGCCGGCAGCAAGCTGGGAATTGATTTCGTCGATGAGGACGATCCCATTTTTAATGAGCATGCCCGAGAGGCTGAGTGCGCCGAGCAGGGCCATAAACCCGAACGGTTGGTTAAAAACGAGCAAACCGACGACGATTCCGATTATGGAGAGCGGCACGGTGAGCCAGATGATAAGCGTGACTCGCAGGGAGTTGAAGAGGCAGATCACGGTGAGCACCATCATCAACAGAAAGGCGGGAAGTGTACCGGCCAAGGCCGCCTTCGCCTTGGAGGAATCTTCGTACTCGCCGCCCCATTCCATGCGATACCCCGGCGGCAATTGGATGGCCTCGATTTTCTTGCGTACCCGCTCGAGCATCGTGCTGGCCAGCCCGGAGGTCTGGTCTGCATGAACCGTTGTTGTCGGCAGGCGGTTTCTTCGCATGCGGATGGGGTCTTCCAATTCTGTAGTGAAATTGGAAACAACCTGTCTCACCGGAAGGAAGCGGCCCGCCACAGGGCTGAACACCTGCACGTCCCGAATCAAATCGGGATCAGCACGCTCGGCTTCTGGACCCCTCGCCACTATGGGCAACAGTTCGTCGCCCTCGCGATAGACGCCGATGCGCTGGCCGCTGAAGGCCGCCTCAAGCGTTCTACCGAGATCCGTGCGCGTGATCCCTGTCAGGCGGGCTTGCACTTCTGAAAATTGTGGACGAACCGTGGGGACGGGTTCGCGACTGTCGATCCGAATCCCTTTTGCCCCACCGTCGGCGCGCAGTATTTCCATAGCCTGCGCGGCTAGTCCACGAAGGGTTTTGTAATCTTCTCCAGAAAAGCGCACCTGCACACGTCCACCTTGACCGGGTCCGAGCAGAAACCGCTTCGAGATGATTTGGGCGTCGGGATACTTTTCGGTGAGTTCCTTCTGAACCTGTGGCAGGGCTTCATTGATGAGACTCTGATCCTTCACATCAATGAGAAACTGCGCGTAGGACGAGTCAAATCCCTCCGGCGAATAGGTGAGAAGAAATCGCAGTGCACCCTGCCCCACGGAGGTCGTAATGTGCGTAATACCAGGGATTTCCGCGATGGATTTCTGCATCTCTCCCGTCACGCGATCGGTTTGATCCAGCCGGGTTCCTACTGGCAGCCAGACGTCCACCATGAACTGGGTCCTCGTCGAGTCCGGGAAAAAGCTGTTTTCCAGGAACCGGAATCCATAAATGGACAGAGCGAGCATTGCCAAGAGCACCCCGATGGTCACCCCGCGCGCCCGCAGGCATGCGAGAAGGATCTTCTTATAGCCCTGGTAAATCGGGCCCGCATACGGGTCTCTCGCGTTGCCGGTGTCGCTAGCTGGAGCGGCTTTCAGGACGAAGTACCCGAAAAGCGGAGTGATTGTCACCGCAGTGATCCAGCTCAAGCCGAGAGAAATCAGGAGAACAACGAACAGGGAACGGCAGTATTCCCCCGTGCTGTCGTCCGAGAGACCGATCGCCCCGAAGGCGAGCACCGCGATCGCCGTCGAACCCAGCAAGGGAATTGCCGTCTGGGAAACGACATCCTTCGCCGCCTGCAATTTGTCCCGACCCCTTTGCATCGCGACGAGCATGCCTTCGGTAATGACAATGGCATTGTCCACGAGCATTACGAGAGCGATGATGAGCGCTCCGAGAGAGATGCGATCGAGGATCAGCCCAGTCTGCTCCATGACGATCATCGTGCCGCACATGGTGATGAATAAAATCGCGCCGATGATGAGTCCGCTGCGCATTCCCATCGCAAGGAGCAGCACAACGAAGACTATCACGACCGCCATTCCCAGGTTCAGAATAAATTCATTGATCGCTTCGGTCACGGTGTCGGCCTGGAAGGAAATCTTGTGCAGCTCCATTCCGAGCGGTATTTGCGAGCCGAGCTCGCGAATGCGCCGCTCGACGGCCGCGCCCATTGTGACCACGTTGCCGCCACCGACGGTGGAGATGCCGATACCGATGGCGCGCTCGCCGTCATAGCGGAGCGACGTGGATGGGGGATCAATGTAGTCGCGGCGGACAGTCGCGATGTCTCTCAGATGGACGAGTTCCCCACGGTCACCCGCTCCCCGGATGAGCAGATTTTCGAAGTCTTCGACCCCCGTCCATTCGCCGGTGGGATTGATCGTTATCACAAGGGGACCGGCATCCACGGCGCCGCTCGGGACGACAAGGTTCTGCTCGCGCAACGCCGCAAAAATTGTCTCGGGGCGGATGCCCAACTGGGCCATGCGGTCGCGAGCCAGTTCGATGTAGATAACCTCCTGTTGGTGCCCGAAGATTTCGATTTTCTTTACGTCGGGCACGAGGAGCAGTTCGCGGCGGAGCAATTTCGCAGTCTCGTAGAGCTGCGCGTCCGAGAAATCCGGCCCCGTGAGCGCGAAGAAAATCCCGAAGACGTCACCGAAATCGTCGACCACCAGGGAAGGCCCTGCACCCGGCGGCAGATGGCGCTGGGCGTCGGCGACCTTTCGGCGGAGTTCATCCCACACCTGCGGCAGCGAATGCCGGTCGTATTGGTCCTTGATTGTGACGGTCACCGTACTGCGTCCCCGCTCGGAGCGGGAAACCACGCGATCGAGCTGCTCGAGCTGCTGGGCTGCGAGTTCGATGACGTCGCTGACTTCCTTCTCGACTTCTTGCGCGGAGGCGCCGGGGTAAGGTGTAATGATAAGGGCGTCTTTGATTGTGAATTCGGGGTCTTCCAGACGCGGCAGATGAATATAGGACCAGATCCCCAGCACGACCATGAGAACGGCGAAGACGATTGTAACCGTCTTGTTTCGAATTGACGCCTCGGCAATATTCATGGACGGCAAGTCAAGGGTTGTTCGCTTGCATCCGCCGCACCTTCATACCCTCCGACAAGAAGCGGACCCCGGAGGTGACAATCTCGTCGGTTGGGGCGAGAGCGGCACCTCGCACCCTCATCGAATCACCCGTCACGCCAAGCATTTCGACATCCACGCGGCTGACCTGCATGGACGCGGGATCCAGCCTCCAGAGCGAGCTCTTTCCGTCCGCGGTGGCAACCGCGCGCACCGGCACTTGAAAGATTCCTTCCTCGGTGGGTTGGGCGCTAAGCCGGCTCATCGGCCGCAGCAGAACGGTGCAGGTCATGCCGGGAAGGATGTTCTGACCCTCGGGCGGGTAGAGGTTGAACGTGACGCGGAAGGTGCGTGCTGACGGTGTGGCCTCGGTGCTGAAGGACTTGAGTTCGAGGTCAAACTGTCGATCCGGGATGGTGGGGAACTCGACCCTCGCATCGAGGAGATCGCGCGCATTTCCGGCGGTGATCCCACGTTCCGCCAATGACATGTCTGCCTCCGGCACCTGGATATCGACTTCCAGGATTGAAGTGCTTTGGAACACGAGCACGGGCTGGTGGGCCTGCACGTTCTGGAAATTGTTGACGAGCGTACGGGCGACCCGTCCGTCAAAAGGAGCCACCAGGCGTGTGTCATCGAGCGCGCGCTGGGCCTCGCGCAGCGCCGCTTCCGCCACATCATTGGCGCGCTGAAATCCGTCCAGCTCGCTGCGGGAGATCACGCCGCGTTGGAGCAGTTGGCGACGCCGAGCGAGTTCGGTGTGCGCGTTGTTGAAATCAGCGCGCGCGGAGTCCACCCGGGCGACAAAGTTGGTTTCGTCAAGACGCCCCAGCAGTTCGCCGTATTTGAAAACCATCCCCTGCGTTGCGGGAAACTCGATCAGCCGCCCCGGGACATCGAACGACATGTTGGAGGTGTCGGCGGCGGCCACCTCGCCGGGGAAACGCCGGAAGGGCACATCGCTTGCCGTGCTCAACACAAACGTCTGCACAGGCGGAACGGCGGGCGCCGGTTTTTGATCCGGAGAACAGCCGGCCACCCAGGTCAGGACCAGCAGTCCGATCCCGCGAAGAGCAATCCGCAAAGAAGTATTGTGATGCATGCCAGAAAAAATTTCGCAGAGCTTCGCGGAATCTCGAACCCGGAGCCAGAGGTTTATCTCTTCCCGCGGCGAGAGGTGGTGGATTTCTTTCTGGCTTTGAAGTGGGGCCCAAGGAAACAATGCCGGCGTGAAAACAAGCGCCATGACCGCGGCCTATCCGGCGCAAAGCCTATGAGCATCCTGGTTTCCGATTTTGATAGTACCGCGACGCGATACGATTTTTTTGAACTCGTCCGAAAACGCTGGCCATTCTCCCCGGAAGACGATCCGTGGGAGAAATTCGTGGCGGGAAAAAAGACCCATTTCGAAGCCTTGGCAGAAATCTTTGGTGGCATCCGCACAAGCGAAACGTCGCTGCTGGAGTTGGTGGATTCCATGGAACTCGACCCCGATCTTGCGGAGTCCGTCCGAACCCTTCACGGTCGTGGCTGGGAAGTCGTGATCGCGTCCGCCGGATGCGAGTGGTACATTCAAAAATTGCTGAAGAAAGCTGGAGTATCGGTGTCGGTTTATTCCAACCCGGGAGTATTCGATGCCGAACGCGGATTGCAAATGTCGCTCCCGGAGCGCTCATCTTTCTTCAGCCCCACGACGGGCGTGAACAAGCTGGCGATCGTGCAGGACGCGCTCAAGCGCTCGGACTGCGTGGCTTTTGCCGGGGACGGCCGGCCAGACCTGAAGCCCGCACTGATGGTGGCGCCTCAGCTGCGCTTCGCCCGGGGATGGCTAGCCGAGGCGTTGAGCGACCGCGGTGAGGGATTTCATCCCTTTGAACGCTGGTCGCAGATCGCGGATCGCCTTCTGAACACCAAATGCTGACACCAAAACAGACCGCCATCCCGACGTTGGTCCGCGTAAAGCCGGGAGCCTTGGATCGAATGGGAGTCTACTGCGAGCGCGACGGCTTTGCTCGGGTTCTTCTGCTTTTTAGTCAGGGTCTCGATCCTCGACTCATGGAGCGTCTGACAGCCTCGCTCCGGTCCCAAAACATTCAGATTCTGCTGGAAGCGCCCGTGGAATGTGCCAGCTTCGAGAAGGCGACTGAACTATTCCATCAATCACCGGGGAATGCCGACGCAATCATTGGATTCGGTGGTGGCAAAGCCCTGGATGTCGCGAAGTATATCGCATTTCTTTGCCGGCTTCCCTATCTTTCAGTGCCTACGTCGCTCTCGAACGACGGCTTTTGTAGTCCGCAATCCAGTCTCACCGTCAATGACCGTCGCCGTCCGCTGCCGTCGGCGGTGCCCTTTGGCGTAATCCTCGACACGGCCGTGTGTTTGGAAGCCCCGGAAATTCTGTGGCATTCTGGTGTGGGTGACCTCGTCTCGAAACTCACGGCGGTGGCGGACTGGAAGCTGGCCTTTCATGCCCGGGGGACACCGGTCGATGATTTCGCCGCTCTCCTCTCGGACGCTAGCGTCTATCAATTTCTTGCCCGGCCCAAGCATGACCTCGAGGGAATGACGTTGCTCGGCACTGCGTTGCTTTTGAACGGCATCGCCATGTCGATCTGCGGCTCCTCCCGCCCAGCCAGCGGAAGCGAGCACCTCATCTCGCATGCGCTGGATGGCTTCAGCAAACGCCCACACCTTCATGGACTTCAAGTGGGCGTCGCTACCTATTTGATCAGTCTGCTCCAAGGCCAGCACTCCGAGCGCATTGCGGCCCTCTTCGACTCCACCGGCTTCTGGAAGGCCATCGCGAACAACCCTTTCGATCGTGCCGAATGGATTAAAGCCGCTCGCATGGCGCCGTCGATCAAATCGAACTTTTACACCGTCCTATCTTCCCGTGATTGCCTCCCTGAGATCGAAAGCGCGCTGATGTCCGACCGCAACCTACAGCAGTGCTTCCGCGAGTGAATCGAGCTGCTTATCAATTCCCGGCCAGCATTGCCACGGCCAGAAGAATAGGGCGCAGTATCCAGGGGACCGCGACGAGGCGACCGCCATCGACAGCCAGGGCACCACGAGCCTGGCCGGCGGCACCTTGGCGGCGTCCTGCGCCGCGGCGGCGGCGAGTCGGTGCAAAAAGTGGAGCATGAGAAGTGTAGTTCCGGCGGCCGATAGGGTCGCGAGCGTCCCCGCGATGCCGTATCCCAGCGGATCCTTGACAGCCAGCTTCGCCAAGGCGCCACCGTCAGCGGGAGTCCGGCCAGACCCAGCGCTATCACGAACCCCGGCGCCAACACGATGCCCATTCGTCGCGAGCCGGTCGTATCGGCGACGCCTACGGCGAGGCATGGCGAGGAGTAAAAATCCCATGAGAAGCAAGCTTTCACCGAGCAGCGCGAAACCCGTGTAGATGGCGCCCGCGCGAGTTCCAGAGTACGTGCCATCGTAGATCACCAGCCCGAAGGCCGGGAGGCTGACCAATGCATAGAAAAGAAGAAATCCGGCCAGGTCAGCAGCAGAAAGATGCCGAGGTTGCCGACGAGTGTGGAAAGCCAACAGACCGGTAAGCTGCCACCGATGGTCCTGCCCCGGAAATACGATGGAGCATAGGCACCCGCCGCAATCCAGAGCAGCGACGCGGCTGTCAAGAGCATTCCGCCCGCAAGCGCGAAATTCACGCTCGGGCTCGAAGATCCAGCACGCGCAGCCAGCGGGAACATCAGGAACAGATAGCCAAGCTGCGCGACGGTTGAATAGGCAATCAGCAGCTTCAACCGATCCTGCCGCAACGCGACGACACCGCCGGCCAAAATGGCTCCCGCTCCCATTGCCCCAAGAACTTGGCCAGCCATTTCGCCCGTCAGCCCGGCTGCCACATCGAACCAAAGGCGGAAGATCAGAAAAGACGCGCGTGTCTCAAAGGTTTCCTTGTGCCACGCGAACCTCCGACGGTGCATACAAGCCGGCGGCAAAAACCACGATTGCCGTCGCCGCAATCATCGCCGCGGAGATTCCGTCCGCCCGGAGTTTCACACCAAGCGGCGGAGCCACCCCCCAAGACAGATACGCCAGCGGTTCACCGGTCCGCCAGACACCCGCAACGATGGCCGCCGCGAACACCAAGTCCCGCAACCAACAACGATGCCAGTAATAACCATCGCTTGAGGAATCGGATCGCCACCCATCCCCGCCGCCCCGCTGCCGAGGATATTGAAAGCGAGAATCTTCCGAAAAGGCTGGGGCTGGACGATCAAACCAAAGAGGCCGAGGCAAACGAGGAGCGCTGCGCAGATGCCGAAGATCGCGGCCGCACTCATCGGTTCGCGGACCGTCCGGGCGCACCAGCCACCAACAAACCGAGGGTTGCCGCAATCGAAAAGATCATGGCCACCTCAATGAGAATGATGATCGGTTTGGCAAAACCCACCGGATAAGCCAGAAAGCCGGCCAAGCCGGCCACGACAAAGATAATGACGCCCGCCACAAGTAAGAAGCGCAGGAGAAAACACTCACGGCGGGAACCGCGCTCAAGCCGGAGATAAAGCCGAGAATCGCCATGGCGGCTAGGATCGCGCCACCGGCGAAGGCGCCGCCCGGAGCATCGGCACCCACCCAAAAGAGGTAGAAGCCCGCGACGATGCCAACCGGAATCAGCATCCGCCAAAGGCTGTTCCGTGTCCAGGCAGTGCATGAGCAGCATGCCATGCTCGTCCACCCCCGTCGGGAGCGAGCCCGGCATAAGGCTTGTCATGGTCAGAAAGAGATCCCGCATCGTTTGGGCGATGGTTGACTGCCCAGCAGCCTAGCCTCGGCTAGGTGGCGGGCTTGGGAGCGGCCAGGCCGAGCATCAAGAGCGACATCCCGTTGAAGAGCAAGTTGATGCCGAAGAAAAGTCCCAGCACCCAGGCGGAGTCCGATGGCCAGCGGGAGTAAACCATCACTCCGAGAACGATCGCGGCAATGCCGTTTATCAAGGTCCAAACCCATCCGTTGTGCTTCCGCAGTTTGAACGCGCCTCCGACAAGAAAAATTCCCTCCACGATAAGGAACACCGCAAAAATGAGCGTGATGACTGCGATGCTCGACGCGACGCAAATGAACAGGGCCAACCCGGCTGCTATGCGGATGAGGGCGAAGAGCGCCTCAAGAATGCGGTGAGTGACGTCCTTGCCAAAGAGCGCCAGGAAAAGGGCGATGACGCCGCTGACGAGGGCGAACGCACCGAGGAACTGCGCGATAACGATGGAGAAAAGCAGAGGTGAACCCATGGCGAAAAACCCCGTGAAGATGGAGAGAATGCCGCCTGCAATAAGCCAGCCACGGCTCTTGGAAAGGGGGTGGCCCAGAGTGGTAGGTGAAGTATTGGTCGTCATTGCGAGAGATCTTCAATCGGTTCGAACGAAGAAAGGCCAGCAGTTTTTCAGCCAGGGAGCGACGCGAGTTAAAGAAAACCGACCGAGATGAAGAAAAGTCGTCACAAAATCGGCGCCAGCAAACGCGCCGCCTGAGCTCCGGCCTTAAAATAGAGCGGCCGGGACTCGTAATCGTTGCGCCCCACTTCCACCGACTCGGCGAAATCGCTTTCGAACATCGTTGCCACTTCCGAAGCAAATTTGGGGCCAGGAACCGCGAGAGTAATCTCAAAATTCAAGCGGAACGATCGGTTGTCGAAGTTTGCCGTGCCGACCGCAGCGAAATTATCGTCCGCCAGCAAGGCCTTTTGGTGGAGAAAGCCACCAGTAAAGCGATGGATGTGGATGTTCGGATGGGCCAACTCAGTGAGCATGGCAAAGGAGGCGAGCCAAACGAACACATGATCAGGCTTCATCGGCAGCAGGATTCTGACCTCCACCCCACGAATCGCCGCTAGTTGCAGCGCCTGCAAGATTCCCTCGTCCGGTACAAAATAAGGGCTCGCAATCCAGAGCCGTCTCTCGGCCATCGAAATCACATTCAGAAAAAAGAGCGTGCAGCGCTCGAACTGATCAGAAGGCCCGGAGGCGAGCACGAGCGCCTGCTGGCCCTCGATTTCCGGCCACGCGCCGGCGTCCCAATGGCCGGCAAGCACCTCCCCGGTAGCAAAGAACCAATCGGCGGCGAAGACCATTTGCAACTGCATCGCGGAAGGGCCCTCGACCCGCACGTGCGTGTCGCGCCAGCGGCCGAATTTCGGGTTGATCCCGAGATATTCGTCGCCCACGTTGTGGCCGCCGACAAAGCCGACACCGCCGTCCACGATCACGTTTTTCCGGTGGTTCCGAAAATTGAGCTGCCAGCGCTCGCGCCATTCGCTGTGAGCACAAGATGTCGCCATCCGGATGCCGCGCCGACGCCATTTTTCGATCACAGCCGACTTCATAGCGGCGCTGCCCACCCGGTCAAAAAGAAAGCAGACCTCCACTCCCTCCGCCGCACGCGCCGCCAAAGCTTCCAGGAGACGAAGGCCAAGGCCGTCTTCCCGCATGATGTAGAACTGGACGAAAATACACCGCTTTGCCTTGGGCAGTTCCGCGAGAATCGCGTCAAACGTCGCCTCGCCGTCGATCAGCAGATCGAGCTTGTTTCCGCGCAGGAATTGCTCGCCTGCTACCGCGGCGAGATCCCCGACGCGCGCGATCCGGATCTCCGAGCGCGGCACCTGAAAATGCCTCATTTCCTCGCGCACCTCGTGAATCTTCTCCTGATGCTCGATCAGCACCTGCTTCATCGCCTTGGAGTGTGCGTCGAATCGCCGGCTTCCGAATATCCAGTAGAGCGGCAGTCCAAGCCACGGAAAGCTGATCAACCCGATTACCCAGGCGATGGTTCCCTGAGCGGTGCGGACCGTGAAAAGTGCGTGCACAGCGCTGGCCACCGCGAGGACCTCCACCGCAAGGAAGACGAGAGAGAGAATCCAAGGCATGAGGTGAGGCATCCCGCGTGCTTGCGTGGGCTCCTAACTGCTCATCATCCGAAGACTAAACTCCACGGCCGCTTCGGCGGCAACAAAATCGCAGTCGCAGTGGCTTGGTTTCATAAGCGGCGACTCCCCCGAATCCATGGTCGATCACAGTTTCAAACTGCCCCAAGGATGACAAGATCAATTCCGCTTGCCCTACCCGCCCGCAACACCAAAATCGTTGGCCGCTGTTGCCCGATACCGAAGAAATGCACCTATCATATCGTCGATCCTCTTCTCGCTTGGTCGATTTTCTCAGATGCATTCGGCAAGATCTCAGATTCGGCTTTCTTGCCGCTGCCTTGGTGTTCACGGGATGCCAGACGTTTAAGCCGCCGTGGGACTCCGCCAGGAAACTCAACCAAGCGCTGACGGTTCTCGAGTCGCCGCAGAGCCGGCGTTACCAATTCTGGTTCTTTTATTACGCCACCGGACAACCGGTTCCGCTCTCCGCCCTCCAACTCCGGGAGGCCCTGGACGAGGCGGCCCTGCGGCATAACGTAAGGAGTCCCTTGATCCTTATCGGCCACAGCATGGGCGGCATTCTTGCCAGAGCCCAAGTCTCCAGGATCACCCTTGCGGAGGCCGAAAGCATCCTCCCCAACGTCTCCGACTTTCCCCTATCCAGCAGAGTTCGGCGCAGCCTGGTCTTCGAGCCGGGTAAGGAGGTCAGCCGGGTCGTTTTCATATGCATGCCTCACCGCGGAAGCCGGCTCGCGGTTTCTGCAATGGCGGACTGGCTACCTGGCTGATTCAGCTTCCGAGTTGGATCGCCGAGGAAATGGCGGACTTCACCGGCATGGCGGTGGCGTCGCTGCTCGGACTCGACCGTCTCGTTGGCTTGCTCGGGGGTTCCGTCTCCCTGCTTGGAGGCCATGGCACGAGTATTGCCTGGGCTCCGACGTTCATCGAGAAGCATGGCATCTCGAATGCGAGCGAGATCGGGATTGCCTGTGCCACGCTTGGGCTCGTAATGGCGGCCCTATTGCACGGTTCCTCATCACCCGCCATCACTTGGAGCCCAAGGTCATCGTGCAGCCCGATGTCGGCGTAACGCACGATACCAAAGCGCAGGAAGTCGGATACTACGGCATGCTCAGCACCTTATTCTGGCTTAATATGAGCCTTGCTCTCGGGGGGTTGCTGCAGACCGGGCTGCATGCGATCGGAACCAATCTGCCGCTTTTCGTCTGTTCCCTGTTTGCGGCGATCATCCTTACCAACGCTGTTCCGCGCATCGCCAGGACCCCTTGGCCCGCGGGCACGCGCTCCCTGGCGCTTGTCTCGGATGTCTCACTCGGCGTGTTCCTCGCGATGTCACTAATGAGCTTGCAGCTGTGGACTATCGTTGACCTCGCAGGTCCCATCCTGGCAATCCTCGCAGCGCAAACCCTCCTCGCTTTGGCCTTCGCTTTGTTCGTAATCTTCCGCTTCATGGGCCGCGACTACGAGGCGGCGGTCATCTGTTCGGGATTCGCTGGCATTTCCTTGGGCGCAACCCCGACCGCCATGGCGAATATGACGGCTGTCGCGAAGAAATACGGCCAGGCTCATCGCGCCTTCATTATCGTTCCGCTAGTTTCCGGCTTTTTCGTGGATATCGCCAACGCCACGGTCATTTCCCGGTTCCTTGCCTGGTTTGGTTAGAACAGGAGCGCCGCGGCTGCCGCGAGCGTGATTCCGTAAAGAATGACCGGAAGAAAGGCTTCCTTGAGAATATCACCTTCGACATTCACAAGCGCGAGGACCGCGCAGACCGCAACGATGTTGTGGATGCAGATCATATTTCCCATCGCGGCGCCGGCACACTGCAGCGCGAGCAGCGTCCCTGGATCCATGCCGATATCTTGAGCAATGGAAGCCTGTATGCCTCCAAAGGTAAGATTCGAAATCGTGGTGGAGCCGGAAAAGAAGCTGCCCAACGCGCCTAAGAACGGGGCGAAATATTTCCAGGCTCCTCCGGTTGCGCTCGCGAGCGCATCGCCAAGAATCATCGTGGAGGCTCTGTCGCCGCCCGCCATAAGGAGGTTGACAAAGACGAGGGCTCCGAACAGGGCGATGACAGGCTTGCCAATGCGCGCCATCGTCTCATTCAGCGCGACCGACAGCGTCCCCGCCGGCGAGCGGAAGAGAAAAAACGCAAGCATCGCCGTGAGAAAGAAAGGAACAATGGAGGGAACGTAGAGGATCGCGTGAGACCAATTCAGGCCCTGGCCAAGGATGTCGTGAAGCTGGACGACGAGGGACGGGCTGATAGCGAACTCCCCGAGCCTTCCCAGCGAAATCGGAAGACTCGGCACGGTTGACGTCAGCAGCCCGCGAAGACCAAGAACTGGAATCCTGGTGACGAGCAGGATGACGACGGTAGCGATTAGAGGCGTAAGGGCCACAAGGACTGGCCCGGACAAAAGCGGACCTCGGGCGCCGCCGTTCTCCCGCCGTTCGAGCCCAACTCCAAATCGCGCGAGAAGAATCGTTACTATAAGTCCGACCACCCCGCCGATAACTGCCGGGAACTCGTAGTTGCTGCTCGCGACCGCAAGCATGGGGATTACACACGAAAGGAGCGAAAGGTAGATGAAGCCGAGGTTGCGGCCAATAATGGTCCAATCGACTACGAAACGCAGAGAGACCACAGGGATGATCAAGCCTGCGATGCTCTGAAGCAGTGCCGTCTTCATGCCGATATCGATGAGCTCGCTTTGCGGCAATTCGAGCAATTCGAAGCCGAACCACATCGGCGTGCCCACCGCACCGAACGGCGTCGGAATCGCATTGAAGATGAGACACAATAAAGCCACGCGCATCGCCGGAAACCCAAGCCCTACCAGAATCGGCGCCGCCAACGCCGCGGGAGTCCCGAAGCCGCACGCGCCTTCAATAAGGAAGACGAATGCCCAGCCCACTATCATGAGCTGCGCCACTGGATTGCTCGAAATCCCGCGGAGCCACTCCTGCAAAACCTCCATTGCTCCCGACTTCTCGAGCGCGACAAAAAAGAAAATGGCGCCGAAGACGATGGAAATCGGCGTTAGGGCATCGAGGAGTCCGCCGATGACCGCCGCATTGAGCAGCGGAAATGCGGTGCGAAAATATGCGAGCCGCACAGTGAAGGCGAGAGCGGCTGCCAGGAAAAAAGCTATCGTTGAAGGCAGCGGCTTCGGTTTCGTCATCACCACGACGAGAAACGCGATCGGCAGCGCGGCGAAAAGGAGCTCGATCATCGCGGGCTGTGCATCTTCGAAGGAATGTTAATTGATCTCGCCTCTAATCGATTAACCGCCGGCCGCGCTCGAAAACTAAGCCGCCGAGGCGTTACCGTGCTGCGCCCGCAGTCCCCGGATTATGAATTTCTCCAACTCGACGACCAGGAAGAGGATTACCCCGCCGAGGAGCAGCCATTTCCAGACCGAAAGCGGAACCGCCTCGACGCCGAAGACGTCCTGCATCGGGGGAAAGTATGTGATCAGCACAACTCCGATGATCACACCGGCGTCCACAAACTCGCCGAGGAAGATTTTTCCAAGCCCAGCCGCCAGCAGCACGTAGATAAGAATATTGTTGAGCTGCATGAGGAATCGCATGAGCGGTCCCCGCTTGCCCGGGGCCGGAAGACGATTCGGCCCGTACTGCGTCAAACGCTTCGAAACTTCGCCAGAATCAAGACCCGATTCCAAGCTGGTTGCTAACTTCCCGACGACTTCATCCGACGCGATGGAATGCCACGCCGCACCCTCCCCGATGACATTCTGAGCGACCACGAAGCGGAGCCTGCGAGGAAATCTCCGCGAATTCAAGCGAATAGCCCGGCAAGGCGGTTGGCACAGTCGCCTCTACAACAGCACCGAGGGCCCTTCTCGGGGGTTAGTCCTCCTGGACCAAGGCAGTATTGAATTTTCAATCCGCATATCCGGTACCCGGTGCAAACAATAACCCTGCTCTGTGCTCTGTGGTATGTTCGAGGCGCGCAGCCTCGCCAGTCTAAGCCCACGGTCGCGAGGCGAAAAGATTCAGGCCCAACTGCTCGGAGAGGAACTTTGCCGTTAGCTGGCCTTTGACGCTGTTGCCGGCTTCGTCGAGAGGGGGGCGAAAGCGCCCAACCCACCTTTGCCTGGCGAGACCGTCACGATCCCGCCGCTGACCCCGCTCTTGCCAGGCAAACCGGTCTCATACAGCCAGTCGCCGGAATTTTCGTAGAGCCCGGCAGTAACCATCACGGCCAGGACGTGCTGGCAGTGAACAGCATCGATGATTCTCTCCTTGAATCGTTGATACGCCTCGCCCACCAATTCTCTCACGCGCTCAGCCGGTGGCAAGCAGCCGGTCGATACATGCGAGGAGATGGACATAGGCAAAAGACTATTCAGCGAATAGCATCCACGCGACTGAAACCCAGCGCCGAACCACGGCATATCACGGAGAAATAGTTACTCGCTTGCTCCATCTTCGTCATCATCAACGACGGCAATCCCCGTCGTGCTGCCATCGTCGCTCGCTCACTCGGCAGAAACATCGTCGCCGGCTTCGCTGGGGGGAACCTCGCTTGCCTCCGAACTTGGCGCGACACCGGGCTTTATGGATTCTTCGATCCGTCCAATCAAATAAGGAAAGAAAGGATTGGACGCCATGCGAAGCAACGAATCCAAATTGACGATGAGCGTGCCTCGCTCTCCCCGCGCAGCGATCGTGCCCAAATTAATACCGAAGTTCTCCGTGAAATCGGGCTGCAATCCATAGAGCGAATCGCTCGTCGGAAACGGCAGGGCGACATGCGAGAGCGAGAATACGTCAATCGGATAGGACAACCCCAGTTCTCGAGTGTGTTCGGCAGTCGAGCCAGCATCGGTGACGCGCTCGACCACGTCGTTGCTGTCGGGGCTAACATTGGTGATAACCGTGCTCCTGAACGGCCGGGGTGGTTCTGGCAAAAGGCGAGTGAGAAGCGTGTCGGAGGCGGAACGCAAGAGCGGGCCGAACTTGGCGCTTCGGTTCAAATCGAACAACACCAGTTCACTGCCGTTTGCGGGGAGATGGAGATACAATCCAGAGACGATTGCGCGCGTACTCACCGTAGAGTCCATCACCGATTGAAAAGTGACTATAGGAGGCAAGTGAACCAACTGGCCATCTCGTGCGTGTCGCACAATCCTTCTCTGCAGGGCATCCGTCAGAAGGTACGATTGCCGCGCGCCATTGATCGGAAAAGAATTGTATTTGAACGGGTTAAACTCTGGCAGCACGCTGAGCCAAGCGGCTTTCGCAAACGCTGGGAATATAGCCGGCAAACCGGCCAGCCCAGCGAAGCGGGCAAAACTGGTGATTCCAATCATCGGCGAAATCAGTAGGATGCGGTCCGGCCGCGCCAAATCCTTGTTGTCGAGCGCTTCGAGCGCATACATCAAGGCGAGGGCGCCGCCATTCGAAAACCCGACCAAATGCAGCGGAGCCGATGGAGCAACGCGGCTTCGAGCTTCCCTGACGGCCAGCCGGGTAGCCGCCAGCCAGTCCTCCCATTCTATGTCCGTCAACGCGCCGGGGACGGTGCCGTGACCGGGCAGCCGTATCGCAATAGAGGCATAGCCGTTCGCCTGATAGAGTCGAGCGATGTGGCGCAGGCTGTAAGGCGAATCGGTCAGCCCATGCAGAAAAACGGCCGCGCCGACGGGCGCGCCGCTCGGTTCAAGTACATATGAGCGGTTCCAGTCTTGCGAAAAATGGCCCGGATAGACCGGACTGCCCTCAAAATAGCGGTTGACGGGGATGCGGTCTTCCGGATCCAGCTTCTGAGAGACCTCCGACCGCACACCCTCGAAGACTCTATCCTCCGCTCTCAGGTATTCGGTCCAACCGGCCTGATCGAGTTCTCTGACACCGAGTTCATGCGGCACGTAGGTGTGCCAGGGCTCGAGGGGCGGACCGCGCTGCGAGTCGTATGCGCGGATGGCAAGCAGCGTTAAGCCGCTTACGGCGAGGAACCCCGCCCAACGCTTCAGTGTCTTAAGCACCCGATCTCTCATGATCAGATTACGTTCGTGCAGGGTTTCGGCGGTTTTACCATTCAAAAAATCTTACTCGTCACTTTCTGTTATTTCAGTAATCTGCCAGCAACCATCCCCTATATGTCTTACCTGGAGTGGCAAAGAAGGGCGTTCCGCATGCTCAACGAGTGCTTGCCCGTTTTTCCCTACAAGCCGAGATCGGCAGCCAACCATTGGAGCGCTCTGCTCAGTCAAAATTCACATTCCACAGTCGGGTCGTGAAGAAGCCACGAACGTGCACCGCAACTAAAGAAAAGCATTTGGGCCAGAGTGCTCTGCCAGCCAGGCCACAAAAATATCCCAACTATCAACACCAACACCAACGACAATACTTATGAAAGAAAAGCACATCATTCTCCGCAGTCCGCGCTCAGCCACACGCGACGTATTCAGGGGCGGCACCGCAGTTTTCGATCCCCTCAATACGCCAGCGGTTGAGATATCAGTTCAAGTGGAGGAAATCGGCAAGAACGAGGTGAATGCGCTCGCCAGGGAAGCGGATGTCGTCTGCATAGCCCCGTCAATGCCGATGAAGCTTGTCGAGCCGCTTAGCGACGATGGACAAGCGCAGCCAGCCGCCGGCACGGCGACCTGGGGTGTCAACGCTGTTGGAGCCGTCACCTCCCCGTTCACCGGCGACGGGGTCGTGGTCGCAGTTCTCGATACTGGCATCGACCCCAACCATCCGGCCTTCGCTGGTGTGACGCTGGTTCAGAAGAATTTCACTACAGCCGGCCCGAACGATGAACAGGGTCACGGCACACACTGCGCCGGCACCATCTTCGGCCGGGACGTCAACGAAACGCGCATCGGCGTCGCCCCGGGCGTCAAAAAGGCGCTGATCGGCAAAGTCCTCGGCACGGGGGGCGGAGCGAGCGATCAAATCGCTGATGCCATCAATTGGGCCGTCGAGAACGGCGCGCAGGTGATTTCCATGTCGCTGGGCATCGACTTTCCGGGCTTCGTGAAGATCTTGGAAAATAACGGTTTCCCGACGCAGGCGGCGGTCACCCGGGCTCTCGAGGGGTATAGGGCGAACGTCCTGCTTTTCGAAAGGATCGCTTCGCTCGTTCGGGCGCGTGGACTCTTTGGTCAGGCGACGCTCATCGTGGCGGCCGCCGGAAATGAGAGCCGCAGGAACGGAAATCCTCCCTACGAGATTGCCGCGGCGCCTCCTGCCGTGGCTGAGGGCGTGATCTCGGTCGCCGCTCTTGGAGAATCTCCCGCGGGACTCACAGCGGCGCCGTTCTCGAACACCTTCGCCAATGTTTCCGGACCGGGCGTGGGCGTGTTTTCAGCCAAGCTTGGTGGCGGCCTCGTCGCGCTCAGCGGCACCAGCATGGCGACGCCGCACGTTGCCGGGGTAGCTGCCTTGTGGGCGGAAAGGATTTCGGCGGGCGGGCCGTTGAACGGCGTGGAGTGGACTGCTCGTCTGATCGGCTCGGCCGTAACGACTGGCATTGCCCCAGGGTTTGACCCGGCTGACGTCGGTGCAGGTCTGGTCCGCGCCCCCCAACCGTGAGTAGCCAACCGGCCCGCGGCTCCGTCTCGCCGTTCCAGTTACGACGAAAGCCTGGATAAACTCGAATCCCGCCCGACGAGACGCAAGCGAATCCCTTTCTCCTTAGCAAAGGGCCGCCTTGCTTTTTCTAGGTGAGATCGCTAAATGGGTGACCAAGCGGATGGCTTCCAACACCCACGATCCATCTCACTATGCCTGAGCCGCGCGTGCCAGAGCGTGGGGCGCGTCCGGCGAGCCGCCACCGGACCGGGCTCTTTCTTTTCGGCGCACTTGTTCTCTTGCTGTTTGGGATTCCATTGGTAAGCACCTGCGAGCAGAGATCGAAGACCGGGTCCACGGAGGCTGCGAAACGCGCACTTGAAGTAAAGCCGGGCGGTCTACCCAGCGTCATACAGGTGCGCGCCCCCGAGAAGAAAGCTCGTAAGGAAAACGTTCAATACATGCTTTCGCTCGAACAGGAGGTTTTTGTGGACGTCCGAGAACCGGGCATTTGGCTTGGACAACTCATGAGCGCGCTTGGAAAACAAGACCTCGACCCGCGCGCCAAAGTCACGCTCGATACGGTGGTCTTTGATCCAAATACGGAGAAAGAAGACCATGCTTTGCACAAAGCGCTGCTAAGCGAACGGGAAGCGATTCGCGCCGAAGGGCAAAGAGTCGAAGCCCTGCCCAGCAACAGCACGGAGAAAAAAACTGGCGCTGACGCCCTGCAGCAACGCCAGATCAAGCTGACCGGTGAAGCGGACAAGCTGCTGATGGGACGGAGGAATGCCGCATGGGATCAAGCTGTGAAGAATTGGCTTGAACGCTCTTGCCTGGTAGTAGATGGCCGAGTTTTCCTTGATCTGAACCCGCAAGTCGATCCGTATTGCGGTTGGGACGAGTATTCCGGGGAGAAAAACAGCAAAGGCGAGTATGATCACAGCCGATACGAGGCACTGCGGTTCAGGATCGTTCTCACGCAGGCCAACAAACAGCAATGGCTTGAGTTGCTCGGCGGAAACGGCCTCGCCAGCAAGCCAGTGGGTGTCTCTATTGCGGTGGTCGATCTCTTCGAAACGGGTAAGAGGGAAATCATGCGCACCGCCATCAATCCATCTTTTGATACGGCCGAATGGCAGAAAGTACGCCTAAGGGCCTCGACAGATTGGCTCACCTGGCTGCTGTTGAATTGCTTTTTCCTGTTGTTCCTGATTTTTCTTTACTATGCGGGTGCCACGAAGGTTCTTCGGGACTTGGCTCCGGACGGCCTTTGGCACCTGAGCCTCGGGCGGTGCCAGATGGCATTTTGGTTCTTCATTGTCACGGGATCATACATCTTCCTGTGGATCGTCACCGGTGACTACAGAACACTAACCAGCCAGGAGTTGCTGCTCCTCGGTATTAGCTCGGTCACCGGCCTTGGAGCGAGCCTCATCTCCGAAAAGTCCGACTCCGCTGCGCCAAGGCCCCTTGGATCAGACATTCTGACGCGGGAAGAGATGGAAATCGAGACCGCAGAAGAGCTTCAGGCAAGACTTGCCTTGGAATCCGAGAAAATGGCGCAACTGACCGGCCAGGAAGCTCTTAGATCCCGGCAGCGTGTCGCAGAGTTCAAGCGGCGAGCGGCGTACTACAAGAAAGGACGGATCGCCGCCGTTTGGCGTTCGATCAACGACCTGCTCTCCGAGTCAAATGACGGAAAGCCGAGCTTCCACCGGTTTCAGATGATCGGCTGGAATCTGGCGTTCGGTGTGATTTTTTTGCGAGCCGTTTACTATAAGCTGGCCATGCCGGAGTTCAGCGCCGATCAGCTCCTTCTCATGGGCATTAGCAACGGTACCTACCTGGGTTTCAAGTGGTCGGTGTCAAGGCCCGACAAGGACGGCAGGTAGCCCGGACAATCCGTCTTTCATCGGTGTCCATCCGTGGCTGCTTTGTCTTTTACTTCTAGCCACGGATGAGCACGGATCATAGTCTGCTACGCGGCCATCTTGCGCCGGAGTAGAACGAGAAGGGGCGCACCGCCTAAGGCAATCAAAGCCAAGGTGCTCGGCTCGGGAATGACTGTCGCATTGATGTCGAGACTCCAGTTCGCAATGCTCGTGGTTTCGCCGCCGCTGTTTGGCGTATCATCAAGAATAAATAGACTCCATGTACCATTAGGATCTATGCCATTGAACTGCGAGGCAAAGGTAGCCACCCCAGCACTCACGGGGCCCGGATTGCCATATGGTCCTGGGGGAGCGATCGTCGGAAACGCATCTTGCACGGTGCTCTGGTTTGTCGGTTTGAACGTACCGCTAGTGAGCGGGCCGGCATCAGGCAGGAAACTCGCGCCCGAATCGCTCAGCGTAATCGTCAGCGTGCTGGTAGCAGCGCCCGTTCCGCCTACGTCCGACCATACGATAAGGCTCGCGCCGGTTGGGGCGACTAGCAATATGTCCAGATCATCAGGCCGTCCCGAGCGGGCGAAACTGTTGAGAGTCAGCGTCACATTGCCGCCGGTCAACGGGATTGCCTCTAAATTCGCAACAACGATGTTGCCGGGGTAGGGATTTGCGGTGACCGGTTGGGTAGTCCCAGACGCCGGGTCGGTGAGGGCAAACGGCTCACCAAGAAACACTGCACCTTGCAAGTCCGAAGGACCTGCGAAGAACAGTCCCGAGGCCAACACCAGCGCGGCAGATCTTAGAATACTCGTGGGCTTCGGCGCGTGCCGGATTTGATCAAATTTTCTCGCCATGAGGGTAGGGTAGATAGTCGCAGCGATTCCGTCGACTTAATTTTGCTAAGATTAGAAATTGGAACTTTGCGACTTGGCCGTCGCGGAAGCGGGGCGGATCTAAAAACGGCCGATCCCAAGAGAACCGTCAACGCGATAATAAAAAGGCTTGTTATCTTGGCTTTCGCCGATCATTACTCCCGCAAACGGGCGCAAACCTCACAGCCCCAAACTTCACACAAGGAAATCTATGTCTGAACCATTTCTTGGCCAAATTCTCCTCTTTCCTTACAACTTTGCCCCGAGAGGGTGGGCATTCTGTCAGGGCCAGCTAATGAATATCTCTCAGAACACCGCGCTCTTCTCGCTGCTTGGCACAACCTACGGCGGCAATGGCATAACGACCTTCGCCTTGCCTGATTTACGCGGCCGGGTGGCGATCAGTTCCGGTCAAGGTCCCGGCCTTCAGAACTATGACCTTGGCGGAACCGGCGGCACCGAGAGCGTGAC
>DATDAL010000162.1:0-3564 GCA_036525415.1 Terrimicrobiaceae bacterium
ATCGTTATCGTAGCGAAAGATCAGGCATTTCATCTCGAAGGCCAGCCCGACGTTCGCAACCCACCGATCACGTTAAAGCGGGGCCAGATCACTGAGCTGGTGCTGCGCAACGACGATCCAAGCCGTATCCTACACTGCTTGTCGATCAGCGGTCTCGACGTCAAGATATCCAGTATCGACTCCGGCCAAACAGTTTCGGTAACGGTCCGTCCAGCCGAGCGCGGCACTCTCACCTACGCTTGCTTAATGCATCCGCCGATGGCCGGGAAGTTGATCGTTCAGTAGGACAGTCCCTGTCAAGGCGCCCAAGCGGCCTGGAGCTTGACCCAAGTTTGATGAACGTCCAATTCGTTATCGTGTAATATCATGATATCACACTGGGCCCCAATTGAAGGAGCCTGCTCAGAATACCATTCTCAGTCCGACCGGGCCCTCCATTTCTCCCACGTTCGCAAAAGCTCGCAAAAGGGGCAGGAGTAAAATGGTGAACCACGATCGATTCGTTTCTCACGCTTTTCTAGATTGGCGGAGAAGATAAAGAGAAACCTGTTAACCGTTCGGAACGTATCGTGTTCCATGAGATCTGGTACTGTACTCGGGTGCATGATTTGTTTGATGGTTCAAGGATGCGCCACCTCTCCTTCCGCAGCCACGAGCGAGACTGCGCAGTTGCGTGCACGAACGGAACGTCAACAGCAACTGGAGCGTGACTGGCGTCTGTCGCGCGAACATGGTCGCATTGGTTATGTTGGCAATCAGGCGCCCGCGCTGGAGGGTACAACAGTGCCTCCCCCTTGAAATGACCTTGCCCCGAACGATAAGAAGCCGAGGATCGGCCTAGTAAAGGCTTATAGCGTGCCGGATGTGCTCCCGCTGCGCTCATACTCCGCAAGCACCTCCCCGCGTTTCTCCAGCGGCGTCCGAACGCGGCCGACCTCATCCACCTTCAAAATCTCTGATCCAAGTGCCATAACCGTCACGGCCGCATCCTATGACGCCTATGGTCCTATTTGATAGTGGTGCTCGGCGTGACCCTTACCTTTAAAAGCGGAAAAGTTCCTAGACTAGACGAGCGGCGAAAGGGCTGACTCTATTTCGCCGGGGCGTCGACCCGCAGCAAGTACTCCCATTGGCGAAACTCGCCATTGAATCCCAAGCTCTGCGCGACTTGAAATGTCGAGATGACGCAGCGTTCGATTTGCTTACCTGACTTTCCTGCAATGTCGCAGGTGCGCCGGTAGTCCTTACGAGACTGGTAAACGTGGGCTGCGAACTTGTCGCCCTGGCTGGCTTCTAGGAGCGCCAGCAATTTGTCTAGCGTCTCCCGCGTCTGCCTCAATTGCTCGATCACAGCCGCGCGGTTCATTATCGTGTAATATCACGATGCTCTCCCGGAATCAAGACCTACAGCTATTATGATTCCACTTTGGTGCCCAGCACGCTCTTACCCTCAACGTATCGGAACCAGTCTAATTCGTTAAGGGCCGCCATGTACTTCTGAACTGCGTCTAGGTTTGGGAACTCCTCAACTCCAGCAAACGCCCATTCATCAGTGGACCACCTCGAATCACATAAGATTAGCCGCTTGGCACCGACTCTTTCAAGAGCCTGGTCGAGCTTGGCTTCAAAACCATTTTTCTCTTCCTCAGATAACTGATACCACGCTTCAAGAAACCTGACTGTAAAGAACTTATAGATTGGTTCGTCCATTTCAGACGTCCTCCTTCAAACTAAACTAAAGGACACAAAAGCGGGGAGTCAAACGCAGGATTGGGCTCGCTCCTTGACTCCCCCTCGTGCAGCCTCCGCGGAGACGTCATTCGTTGATTCGCGGCAAATTTCTCCCAAGCGCGAAACTCCCCTGGAATCCCCCATGCCCTGAGCGATCTGCAACGTCGAGATGAGCAGCCGCTCGACTTTTTTCCTTCTGCCAAGCAACGCTCGCCGATTCTCTCTTGCTCCGCGATGTTGAAGTGGTATGATTTTCTATGAGTGTTCCCTCTGCCACACTCACGCTCCTTGCCTTTTTGCTAGTCGTGGGATGCGCCACCAAAGAACAACAGCCCACTGCCGCTGAGACCGCGGTGGGAAAGTATGACAAGAGCGGATGGGGGGCGTTGCGTGCCTCGAACCGAATGGGTTCTGATCACCTCAACATTGCTTCCGAGGAGCTCCGGTAGATCGACGTCGCGCGGTTGCGGCAAGGCAAATTCTGCGAGCGCTCTCTACACCGTTGGGAGGCGACGGATCGGTGACTCCTGAAGACGGATAAAAAAGACCCTTTTGTGGCAATCCAAGTGACAAGGGGAAAATGCTCCGGCAGCTACCGCTAGCATCAAGAGTAATACGGTTCGAGGGTGGCACGTTCGTGCAAACGCTACGCATCCTTCAACTCTGATGCACTGTGGGCAGGACGCCGAGTTGTTGAAGCATACCCACACTATCGACAGCGACCCATTAAACGCCCGCCGCAACCTTTTGTCCATTGCTCCTAATGTTGAATGTGGTATAGTTTTTTTAGTATGAGTGTTTGCTTCAGAACACTCGCGGTCCTTTCCTTTTCGCTCGTCGTCGGATGCGCCACCAAGGAAGAACAGCCGACTGCCGCCCGTGCTGAGACGGGGGTTCAAAAGCATCACACGATCGGGGCTAGTGAGGTTCAAAAGGCGCGTGGCTCGGGACTACTTCGCTATACTGATCACATCAATCCTGCTTCCGAGGAAGTCCAGCGAGAACTTCAACAGTAGCCTTCAACGGATCGCGGATGTAAATCTTGACCTTCGCCGGCGCCAAATACACTTCACGGCCCGCCAGCAGCTTGCTTCTATAAGAGCCCGGTGCGAAGCTTAGATTTTTCTCAGAGTGACGGCGTGCCGGATATTATGAACCGTACTTTTTGGCTCCGCTTAGTGTCTAAGAAGTTCGTTGAATGGTCTTCGAGCGTACGGCGAGCAAGGTCGGGGTCAGTCTCTTCGATGTCGCGGCGAACTTCTGGGAGGTTTCGATCGGGAAGCGCAAGGTCACTGGTTTCAAATTGAACGTCGGAATTGTTTGCCCTTGTGCTTCAGCAGCGCATAGTAGATGCCGACTCGTGAACGACACGCCCGACTTTCCTGCAACTCAAAGCAATAAGTCGGCGTTAACTGCGTCACAAGTGTTTGTAAATAAGGTATATCGGGGCGTAGCTTAGCTTGGTAGAGCGCGTGGTTTGGGACCACGAGGTCGCAGGTTCGAATCCTGTCGCCCCGACCACCAGCAGAGCTAGCCCTGAGACTGCTTTAGAATCCGCGGGGAAAACATGAAAAAGCAAATGCGAAGAGGGCTTTCCGATCCGACGAGTCCTTGAAAGGCAACCCGCAACCGAGTCGAAGACCACCAGTTAGTTTGACCGAGCGATTCAATCGTCCGCTCGCGCAACGGACGCTGTCTCCCCGGCTTTCTTCCGGAGAGCCAAAATTCGCTTGCCCGGCCTTACGGCCGATGTCAACGTCCCAGAGACCGCACGCATCAAAATATTCGGCCTTCCAATGACGACCATCGTAGGGATATTCGACAATGAACGAG
>DATDAL010000163.1:0-15444 GCA_036525415.1 Terrimicrobiaceae bacterium
ACTCTCCTGCGGCAACAAGACCTTTGCCGGCGCTAAGGCTTGGCAAATCCTTGCCTCCTTCGCCGTCACCTGCTCCCAGCGCTCCCGCTGCTTCCTCGACTTCCTGGCTCTCCGCCTCCCTCTTGCGGGCTAAACAGATACGTGGCTTCCAGCCGCGGTGGCTTAGGATCGCACCAGCCACCGTCGGCTGCAAGCCGATGCTAGGCCGAGTGCGATTCAGCGTTTCCAATCGAGAATCAATGCGAACGATCACACCGGAATCTTCGCGCACGCAACGGGGACTGCCATCTCCGTGTCTTGGTGCGCGCGTCGTTTGAAGAAAGCCGTTTAGCCTCTACCATCAGGAGCGGGGCGCGACCATTTCGCCCACGAACGCGTCGAAGGTGCGAGGTGCGTGGCCCAGGAGCGTTTCGAGCGTCTTCACCTCGTCGGCGCTCGCCAACAGCCCGTGTTTCTGGAAGTGGGCGTACATCATCTTGAGGTCGAACACCATCCAGGGCGGCAGGAGCGGGAGCACTTGCTTCTCCCACGCGTCGAGATCGTTGCCGCCGTACGCAATCGTCTTCTTAAGGTGGCGTGAATAGACTTGCGCCGTCGAGGCACCGGTCAGCACGTCCGGCCCCACGAGCGCTATCGTTTGATTCGGCGCGCGCCCGGCGAACGCCTGAGCGGCAGTCTCGGCGATGTCGCGGACGTCGACGCGATTGAGGCCGATGTCGCCCATCGGCTGCGGATACACGCTGTAATTGACAATCACGTCCTTGAGCCCGTCATCGTTCTGGTAGAAGTTGTTCGGCCGTAGGATCGTGTAGTCGATCCCCGATTTCCTGATCGCCGCTTCGATCGCCACTTTTCCCCCGAAGTGCGGAATATGTGTGGCGCATCGTCGACGTGGTGAACCGACAAGTACACAAGCTTTTTCACGCCCGCCCGTTTCGCCCATTCGAGCGCGGCGAGCCCTTCCTGCGTCTCCGTCATCGTCACGGCGTTCAGCAGGAACAGGCCGTCGATGCCTTCGAATGCTGGGCCGAGCGTCTCCGGTTTCGTGAGATCGCCGGCTTTCACTTCGACGTTGGCGCCAAGCAGCCCGGCCTTTGCGGGGTTGCGGGTCAGGACGCGGACTCGATCGCCGCGCCCGAGCAGCACCTGAACCACAGGGCGGCCGACCGTGCCGGTGGCACCGAGAACGAGCACTTTCATAGATCCTCCCAAGGACCGCAGCGGTCACTCACCTGATTCAAAACGTCTTCGGCCCAACAAGTGATTGAACCAACCTGTTCATCTCCGGGATTTGCGTGGTTAGCGGACGTTTTCATGGTGGATGGGTGGGGTTGGCGTCCCAAAGTCGAGATGAAAGCAGTTCGGGTTCAGAGTGAAAAGAGAATTGTTTATGTATAAAAAGGAGCTTGACAGGTGCGGCACTTTCTATTCGATCTTGCAGTCGGGTACGCTGGCGTGTTCTTGCCGAGGCAATTGGATAAGAAGTACCCCAACGCAGCACGCGAGTTTATCTGGCAGTGGTTTTTTCCCCGCAGCAACGTTGACTTCAGTGCCGGGTTCCGGCGAGAAGCGGCGGTATCGTCGCTTTCTGTTTCCGCCGCCACCTCGTCGAGAGCCTTCTTGATGGCGGGGTCTTTCGAGGCGGCATCCAGCAGCGCGCGAAAGTTGCCATAAAGGCTTTCCTCGCCCGGCAGCGGCGGAACGGCATCGAGCACCTCGCCGAGTTGATCGAAGAACTTCTCCGGCACGACCCACGGCGTTTCGCCGCCGCTGGACGCTTGCCCGGGAATCGCCGGTGCCTTGGACCAGTCGATGGTCTTCGTCTTGCCGTCGAAGTCTTTCAGAGGATACGCCACGATCTGATTGATGAGCGGCTGGACGGCCTTCCGATCCTCCGCCGTGTCGTCCATGAACACGCGGGGGATCACATTGGCCAGCTCCGTCGAAGAACGGATCACCGCGTTGACGCCCGTCGGTGCCTCGCCTTTCCAGTTCGGACCCACAAGGAGGTAGAAACCGGGCTTGCTGGCGTAGGGTTTGCCGATCTCGGCAATGTAGTCGTTGAGCATGCCGACCTGACCGCGCGGCGCGACCGGCAGCACGCCGTTGAGCCGTCCAGGCTCCGGCGCCTGGGTGATCGCGGCACGGCGGTTCATTTGATTGACCATCGGCCAGCCCCAGACGTAGGCCATGCGGCCGATGATTTTAGCGTATTCGGGATGCATGATCACGCCGTGCGCGGCGGAGGTGACGTCAGCCGGCTTCGTAGCAATGGGCACTTGCTGGGCAAAGGACGGGACGGCGAGGAAGAGGCCGCTCAGGGCGGCGAGCAGTCTGTGTTTTGTTTTCATAGGCAGTTTTGGCTTTGAACAGCCGGTGTCCTTCCCGATGTTGGGCTTCCAGTGACAATGGAACGGAAACTTGCTTCTATCACTGCAATACCCTCTGGAGCCCCTTCTCGCCAAGAACGATCCTTAGGATGCGGAGTTGGACAGCGGCAACGCTTCCGGTCAAAATCTCATAGTCATTATTGTAAGCGCACGTACCAAACCGCTGCGGATCGGCCTCTGTCTCCAAAGAGCTTGCAAGCTGACGAATACGGTTCGCTCTTTGAAGGCTAGATGGCGTTGAAGCACCGAGGATTTTTAGCGCCTGAAAACCTGCGCAGGGTTAAGCGCCTCGAAACTTGTTGCGAAGACGTTCAGAAAATGCGGTAAATCGCGATCCCTGACGGTGATCAGACCACATTCAATTTTCGCAAGCCTGCTTCGCGAGCAGTCCAGCCAGCCATTTTCAAGCGCGTGGATAGCGATTCCTGCGACCATCCTTTGCACATTCGGAGTGCGCGGATGGAAGGGCCGACGACGTTTTGTTTGTACCTTGTTCCACAAAGTGAGGTGTAAAGAAATGAATTTTTCTCAGGATCTAGGTGACGTTTACTTAGATGGCTAAACGGCAAGAAGACAAGTCAACGATTCGCTTCAGTGCCAAGTTGTTTCGGCCTAAGGCAACCGAAAACATTGGATCGTGGACCATTCTAACTCTGCCCAAGAACGCGAGTGCGAAGCTTCCATCACGAGGTATGACGATGGTTGAGGGAACTATCAATGGCTTCCCTTTTCGAGCCGCTCTCGAACCAAACGGCAAAGGAAGTCACTGGCTCAGGGTTAACAAGGCCATGCACGATGCTGCAGGCGCAGACGCTGGAGACACGGTAACGGTGGAGATTACGAGGGCCGGAGAAGAAACGGAGACCAGGGTGCCAATGGATCTACGCAAAGGCCTTGCAGCTGCCCCGCTGGCGCAGGCATTGTGGGCGGATATCACACCAATCGCGCGCCGGGACTGGATTCTCTGGATAAGCTCAGCCAAGCAACCGGAAACGCGCGGGAGCCGGATCGAGAAAGCTTGCGCCATGCTTGCATCTGGAAAGCGAAGAGTATGTTGTTTTGGCGGTATAAAGTGGCTTATGAAAAATCACGCAACATCAGGCGGAATATGGCTTCAGTTGCCGAACTCAAAAAATCGTTTTTCGCCGAGATCGACAAAGTAGAAAACCGCGAAGATTTGGAGCGAACGGAACAAGTCCCGCGTCGAGCGGACCGGCCGGCCCCCATTTCGAAGGCCAGATAGGTGCGCAATACCTGCTTTCCATGTTGACGGACACGGAGCCCGCGGCCTTCCGGGCACAGCGATCGACCGCATCGAGCTCCAGCGGGCGGCCGAGGGTCGGGCCGCTCGACGACGTTATCGTGCACGCCCACGATGCATGCGGCGATCCCGCAGTTCTTGAGATCCAGGTCAAGAGGAGCATCACATTTGCGCCCTCTGACCCGATATTTCGCGAAGTCGTCAGGCAGATCGTCAAGGCCTCCCGAAGGCCAGGCTTCCGGACCAGCCGCTACGAATTTGCGATTGCGACGGCCCGAACGTCCCGGAAGATCGATGGCGCCTACCAGCCGATACGAGCACTGCGATGCGGGCTGTTCTTGGCTTGGCGTGCCCTCCGCGACCTCAAAAATGGGTGCAAGCCTGACAGTAGCATAGCGCCTGACCCTAGCCCTCAGCAGCTGCAGCATTGACTCAGCGCTAATGGTTGTCTTATTCATCAATAGTTCCATACTTCAACAGGAGGTTCACAGATGAAGATTTTTGTTGCAGGGGGAACGGGAGCTATTGGTCGTCCGCTGATCGCGGAATTGCTTGCCAAGAGACACGCTCTAGTTGCTCTGACCCGTTCTCCAGAAAAAGCTCAGGCTTTAGTGGAGCAAGGCATAGAACCTGCGATCGCCGATGTATTTGATGCCGATGCGGTCAAAGCGATTGTCAGTCGCGCTCAGCCGGAAATCGTGATCGAACAACTCACCGTCCTACCCAGAACCTACACCCGTGAGTCAATGAGTGCAGCCGCCGCCTTCAACACTCGCATCCGTTTAGAAGGGGGTGCCAATGTGCTGGCAGCCGCGCAAGCGGCGGGTGTGCGGCGTTACCTGAGGCAGTCGATCGCATTCTGGGCGGTTCCTGGTCCGGGATTGGCAGATGAAGAAACGCCTCTAGCATTTGATGCCTCGCCTGCGGTTGCAGCAGATGCTCGCGTAGTAACTGAGCTTGAGCATCGCTTACTGGGAAATCCCAACATTGAAGGGATTGCCCTGCGTTATGGCTTCTTCTATGGCCCCGGCACCTGGTTCACCCCCGATGGCGATGTTGCCCAACAGGTGCGACAGCAACAGTTCCCGATCGTCGGGAATGGCGAAGGCGTCTGGTCGTGGTTGCACATTGAGGACGCGGCGATTGCCACCGTTGCAGCAGCAGAGCAAGGCACTCCTGGGATTTATCTGATTGCGAATGATCACCCTTTAGCGGTGCGCGAATGGCTCCCTGCGTTTGCTCGATGGCTGAATGCTCCACCACCGCCACAGGTATCGGTTGAGGATGCTCTGAAAGCGAGTGGTGCGGATGCGGTTTACAATGGAACTCAGATGCGAGGCGTATCGAACGCCAAGGCAAAACGCGAACTGCATCTTCAGCCGCGACCGTTGGAATGGGTGGGGCCTTGCCTCATACTCGGTATGGGATGCGAATCCCTGGCTCGTGGGCGGGGAAGTCTTTAGTATTGCGAGTCACGAGCAAAGCGTCATTAAGGCGGGCCGAGGCCCAAATGATCGCGTCGGGCAGTTTTAGGCGGCGCCCCTGGCGCAGTCCGATGGCATGGCGAGCGACGCGTTCATCAAGTTCGACGATGGAAAACTGATGGAGGAAGCTCTCCCTCGTTTTGAGGAGGTCTTCCGTCGGAGCACCAACAAGGACCTCCATCCAGGTGATTCGGCTAATCACCAGGCCTTCGTAACGGGAAAGCTCTTCGGCGGCGGCAGAAATGCCGTCGAAGTAGTCAATCAACACATCCGAATCGACGCAGGCGGTCACTATCGCTTACTCCCACTCCTGCCGAAGCCGCCGCACGAGTTCAACGGAATCTTCCTTTCGAAAGCTCTTGCTGCTTCCGAAGGCGGGATGGCCGCGAAAGTCAAACCTCGTCCGTGGCTTCGCTGGGAGGAAGGCGGCCACGGCTCGACGCACCGCCTCGGCCCGGGAAATGCGCTCTTTTTTCCGATAGCTGTCGAGGGCCTTGATCTGCTCCTCAGGAAGATCGATGACGGTCCTCATGACGATATCATTGGATGATATCATGTTTCGGTCAAGTGTTAGGTTTCAAGGAAGCAACGGAGCACAAAAAAGCTCTCCCTTCCCCTTAAGTGGTTGCGCGAACCGGATATCGACCTCGACGCGAGCGGCAGACAACGGCTTGCCGACTGTCCGCTCTGCAAGCGTGTCCGTCTATTGATTCCAGCCGACGAGAACGATTCGGACGAAATCCTCCCTTTGAGACACTCCTATCCTAACCGGCGGCGTGGATTGGATTTCTCTTCCATCTGTTGGCCAACGCGAATGGGGAGGCCGTCGTCCGCCTCTCGCACCCTTGTTCGACGGCCCCAGTCATCCGGCGTCCCGTGTTTGACTTCCGGGCCCACTTTTGTCACTCTGCGCCCGTGGAAACGCACTCTTTCGGCTTCAGACTCCCGGCCAACGCCCCGGAGGGCCAAAAGCGTTTTTTATCAGTCGGAGGCATGCCCCTACCGATACCCCTTTGAGGAGTCCATTATGCGTCGATTGCACCCAATTCTGATCGTGATTGTTATGGGGATGGTGGCCAGTGACAGCGGACATGCGGCCATTGTTCTGAACGCGACCCTAACGAATGCGCAGGAGAACCCGCCCGTGGTTCCCACGACTTCCACCGGCGCCGCGAGACCGGCGTCATTTGGCACCGGGCTGTTCACTCTGAACGACTCACTAACTGCCATGTCGTTCACGGCCACGATCTTCAACATCGATGTCACCGGGGCGCAAACACCCGACCAAAATGACGATCTGTCAGTTGCGCATATCCATGCCTCCCCCACTGTTACTCTCTTGACAAACGGGCCGGTGGTGTGGGGTTTCTTCGGAGCGCCGTTTAATGACAACATGCCCAATGACTTTTCTATGACTCCGTTTACCACGGGAGTTGGCGGAGTGTTCAGCGGCAAGTGGGATGCGCCAGAAGGCAATAACACTACGCTTTCCGCGCAGTTGGACAACATTCTGACGGGACGCTCCTACATCAATTTCCACACCACGCAGTTCGGTGGCGGCGAGATCCGCGGCGCGCTCGTTCCTGAACCATCGACACTAGCCATGTTGGCTGCCGCGGCGGTGACTCTGCTGGGCTTCAGACGGCGGCAGGCGCGCTGAGTCACGCGGCAACCGATGTCCCGATTGGCGCGAGTGTCGAGATCGGAACTTGAGGTGCGGAAATGGCGTCATCGCAGATCTGTTCTCAATCGTTACGCGAAGCGGCATCGAGGAACGCGGAGCGCAGCTTTGGCAGGGCCGAAACCTTCTGTTTGAGCGGTTCCGACGGCCAGACGTAGCCGCCGCTGAAGCCGACGTGTTCCCCAGCCGAGCGAAGCGATGTGGGCGGGCAACTTGTCGGGCAACGTTTCCTTGGCTTGGGCTCTACTTCAAAGCGGCCTTGTGACGATATTGAATGTAGGAACTGCGTGCTGCAAGATAGCGATCCAAGGCATTTTTGGTGGCGGAATCGTATTTCGCAAGCTCGTCGGGCATGGCGCGCAGGGTATTTGTAGAAGGGATCGCTATCGTCCAAGCGTAGCCACCATACAAGGTTGTCGCCAAATTCACCGGATTCAAAGCATAATCCCCCGCCAATCCGACGGTGTCACGCAGGCTACTCGGCCCCAGCAAAGGCAGCACAATGTATGCGCCGTGACCGATGCCCCATTTGGCGAATGTCTGACCGGTGTCCGCAGCAGGCACATCGGCTAGCGACGGGAAGCGATCGGACTGGCGCACGATGCCCCCGAAACCGATGACGGTGTTTACGAAAAACCTCTCAGTCTCCAGCCACGCGCGCTTGAAATTGCCCTGCAGTGCGTTATTAATCAACCGAACAGGGAACTTCACGTTCTCGAATGCGTTGTCAATTCCCTGACGCACTGGTTTGGGCAACACTTTCTCATAGCCCTTTGAAATGGGGCGCAGAGCTACGGTATAGACGCCATCGTTAAGCCAGAAGATGGCGCGGTTGAGGGGCTCGAAAGGGTCGGCGACCGACGCCGTGCTGTATTCATCTAAGTCGTCTTCCTTAGCTTTGGCTGGCTTAGCATCGAGTTTGTTGTTTCGAACCGCGGCAGAAAGAGAGGGGCCTGGCGGCTTCCGGGGAACGGAAGTGCAACTGGTCAAGAGGGGGACTGACGACACCGCAAGAAGAAAGGGCAGGAGAGATGTGTGGCGTTTCATTGCGGCTGGGCAACAGTTTGGGATAGTGCGCCAATTACCGCATTCGAGCCACCTTTCTTAAATTGAGCATCGAATTGGGCTCTGTAGTTTGCAACCAAGCTCACTCCTTCGATCAATACGTCGGTAATACGCCAGCCCTCGGCCTCCTCCATGCGATAAGTAACATTGTATTGACTGCCCTGGTAAAGCAGGGTGGTAGGCACCTCGACACGACCAGGTGCGGGAGCTGACGCAGCTTTGAATTTGATGACCGGGTACTCGCCTGGAGTCAACTTGCTGCTGTAGGTGCGGATGATCAAGGTCGTGAAGAGCTGCGTAGCTTTCTTTTGCTGATCCTCCGTAAACTGGCGCCATCCCGGGCCGACGGCCCGGCGGGTCATGGCATCAAAGCTGACATACTTTTGCAACACAGGACGCAAGCTCCCCGTCAACGCGCTGCCACTGGAGGCGAGATCGGCGGCGCCGAGGACCTCGCTCACCGCAATTTGCAGGCGCTTTTCCGCTTCGGCCGTCGATGCGGAGGCAGTGCCGCGTAGCAGGATCAAGGAAGCGAGTAGAAGGAGCGGGCTTAGATTCACGGTGCGGGTTTTTCGTCTGTTTGCTTATCGACACTGCCGAAAGCCATCTTACCGATCAAGGATTCCAGATCGACAGACGATTCGGTCATCGTGATTCTTGTTCCGGGCTCTAAATAAGTCTGATCCGCCCCTGGAGAAATGGAAACATACTTGTCGCCAATCAGCCCGGTGGTTTTGATGGCGGCCATGGAATCCGTCGGAAGTCGGAGCTCAGTTAGGATCCTAAGCGTTGCGATGGCGCTGTAATCCGCAGGGTCTATTCGCACCCCATCCACACGTCCGACGGTTACGCCTGCCAAAAGCACGCTGCTGCCGCTGTGCAAGCCACCCGCGTTGGCAAACCGGGCCTCAACGAGGTAGGTGTCGCCCCTGATCAGCGATCCCGCGCCGAGTTTCACGGTAAGGTAGGCAACCGCAGCGATTCCCACCAGCACAAACATTCCAACAATTAGCTCAAGCTTGGTTTGTTTCATGTGTCGTCGGATTGAATGTTCTCGCCACGGCGAATAGCAGCGAGGGAGCTACCAAGTGCATCGGCACTGTCACGGAAACCGCATACAACGGGGTCGGTGGAATCGGCGAATTCGGCAGGAGTGCCTTCAAAGCATATCCGGCCTTTGTCGAGGAGCGCGACACGGTCGCTGGCGACCAGCGCCTCGACCACATCATGGGTCACTATGAGCGCCGTAAAACTGAACTGGCGCTGGTATTTGGCGATCATGGCGAAAACGGCGTTGCGGCGCAGCGGATCAAGGCCGGCGGTCGGTTCGTCGAAAAATACGAGTTCTGGACGGGTAACGATCGCACGCGCAAGCGCGAGACGCTTTTGCATGCCGCCAGAAAGCTGGCTGGGGTAGCGATCGCTATGATCATCAATTTCAAGTTGCCGCAAAGCTTCGAGGCTGCGCCGACGAATCTCATTGTCTGTGAGGTCTGTCGTCTGCTCGAGCGGGAGCGCCACATTTTCCAAAGCCGTTAGCGAATCGAAGAGTGCATTGCTTTGAAAGAGGAAACTGCAACGCCGACGAAATTCCGCGCGCGCCACAGGATCGGTAAAACTCAGAGGACGTCCATCAAAGCTGATCTGTCCTGCATCAGGCTGCATGACGTCTGTCAGGCACTTTAGGAACACAGACTTGCCGGCCCCGCTCTGGCCGAGCACAGTAAAAACGCTGCCACGCAGCACATCGAGTCCGACTCCCGCCAGAACAACATGGTCGTCGAAGCGCTTATGCAGGTCTTTGACATGAAGCAGTAGATCTTGTTTGACGGTGCCCATGATCAGACCAGAAATGAGGTAATGACGTAGTCGGCCGCCAGAACGATGATGCTGGAATGCACCACCGCCCGAGTGGTGGACGCGCTGACGGCTCGCGCGCCTGTTGCTGTGCGACAGCGATGGGCGTTGAAGCCGTGATATGCACAAACACTGATGGTCAAAAGCCCAAACGTAGCTGCTTTCATAAAACATTCCCTCACATCCTGCGCTTCCACAGCCCGCTCCACCGACGACCAGTAAACTCCTTGCTCCACACCAAGCAGAAGAGAGCCCGACAGGCTGCCCCCCCACAAGCCAATCGCTACGAAAAGCGCCGTTTGAATCGGAAAGACCAGAAGAGCGGCAATCAAACGAGGGGCTACCAGGTAACCATGACTGCTCACCCCCATCGTCTCCAGCGCCACGATCTGCTCCGTGTTGCGCTGAATGCCAAGTTCTGCCGCCAGGGCGGAGCCCGCCTGCCCCACAAGCACCAGAGCTGTCAGTACCGGTGCCATTTCCCGCACCAGACTGAGCGAAACCAGCGCCCCCAACAAACCTTCCGAACCAAAGCGACTGAGGAGATAGTAACCCTGCAATCCGAGCACCAAACCAGTAAATATGCCCACAATTACGACCACAGGCAAACAGAGCGCGCCCTGCTCATAAACAGCGCGGGCGACCCGCCGCGCCAGCCTTCTGGATTTCACCGCAGAACTGAACGAGGTGCCTGTAAAGAGAGCGAAATCGCCAAGTCCTGAAATTATTTGAAGGGTCTGCCTGCCAAGCAATTCCAGCATTTTGTGGATTGATGGCACGAAGGCCCAGGTTGTGCAATGCCATGGTTGCCCGACATGTCGCGGTTGCCCATTCGGGATAAATTATGGGTTTTCTTTTCGGGTCATGGTTCGATACTCCGCTCGGTTGTTTTTCACTCCCAACTGCTTACCATGGCCTCTTCAATTGCGGCACTCTCTTCAATGATCGGCATTTTGGCCCACACGCAGCAGACTAGACACGCACCAAATTGGCGTGTTCTCAATGGCGTTTCGAATGGACTCGACCTTTACTACTCCCAAAAATGATCACCGATACCTTGTTCCCGCGTGCTCGAGCCGTGGGCGGCCTGCTTCTGATCGCCTTGTTATCGAGCGGTTGCTCGCCGTTGATGTTCAGGAAGCCTGCGACACCGCCTCCCCACGCCTTCATTTCATACAAGGCCCCGAAGCCGGGCGACAAATCCCTGCGCCTCGGGGTGAAAGACCTCATCGACATCAAGGGAGAGGTGACTTCAGCAGGGTCGGAATATCTCTACAAGCATGCCAAACCGGCCAAGGAAGACGCGGAATGTTTGCGTATCGCACGTGAGCGGGGGGTAGCCATAGTCGGGAAAACGAATCTCAGCGAGTTCGCCATAGGAGTTTCCGGTTCCAACGACTATTTTGGAACGCCGATCAACCCGGTTGCAAGGGACCGTGTCCCGGGAGGTTCTTCGAGCGGCTCCGCCGTCGCGGTGGCGCTCAATCTCTGCGACGTGGCGCTGGGAACTGACACGGCTGGTTCCATCCGTGTGCCGGCGGCGTGTTGCGGGGTCGCGGGCTTGAAGACGACCTTTGGGCTTGTCCCGACGAAGGGCGTTCATCCGATCGCTTCGAAGTACCTCGATACTGTCGGACCGATGGCCAAGGATGTAGACGGGCTCATCAAGGGGATGGAGCTTTTGCAGGAAGACTTCGACACCTTGCATGCCAGGGCCAAGGCGGCAAGACCGTCAGCCCGACAGATCCGTATCGGTCGGCTCCGCGTTCCAGGCACGGATCCAGCCATCGACCGCGCACTCGACGCCAGGCTGGCGGAATGCGGGTTCCAGATCGCTCCCCTCGAAGACGAGTTTCTCAATGCCTGGAAACAGGCGCAGCGCGACGGGAACCTCGTGGCCGCCGCCGCTTCCTGGTACAACGATCAAGCCTTTCAACGCCAGGAAGGGGTAGGGTGGCGCGCTCGGATGGCGATTTGGTTTGGAGACATCGTATTTTCCCGGAAGTACAAAGACGAAGCGAAACGTCTGCAGGCCATCGCGCGGCGGGACGAGTGGCGGATCACCTTGAATAAGGTGTTTCAGGAGGTCGATGCCATTGCGCTTCCCGTGCTGCGGAGAGCGCCCCTGAAACGGAACTTGTTTGTGACCGGGATCTTCGAGGCACGGTTTCTCGAGATCCAGAACACCGTGGCGGTGAATTATGCTGGTGTTCCTGCGTTGGCTCTGCCGATCCCGCTCCCAGGCGCAAAGTTCCCGGTAACCAGCATCCAGCTTATCGGGCCGCCAAAAGGCGAAGCGGCCCTGCTGAACATTGGGCACCTTATCGAAAAGGGAAGCTAAGCGAAATCGCAGTTTCGGAATCCAACCATCAGATCGCCTCAAGTCCCTCAAACGGGAGCGTCACCGGCTCTGGCCTTTCTACCGGCCCAAGGGCCTCGTAAGAGCTCTCGGCGGAAGCTGCTCGCCGCGTTGCAGACCTTCGCGCCGCGGAGAAAAGGCGCCGCGTCGCCCAGTCCTCTACGATCCTACCGCGCGTGGTGCGCTATCTTTGCGCTTTGCTGAGGGGATTCGAGACCCGCCGAAAGCCAAGACCCTCGTAGTCCTTCACGTTCACCTTCGCGAATTCGGTCACGCCTTGCCAGAGCGCGTCGTGCAGCAGGCGGCTCTCAAGCGGAGAACCGATCAGTCGCCAGCGCGGGTGGCGGCGTAGATTTGAATAACCTGGCGGCATCGAGCGGTTGTTTGACTATCGGGGGGTTGCGGAGCAGTCCGTAGAGTTCGGCGAGAATGAATTCGGAGACGGCCACGTCCTCATCATTGAGGGGATGGAGCAGGAGGTTCGTGTCCATCGAGAGCATGTCAATCCGATGTAACTCTTCTCATCTTATGCTTCCAGCTTGCGAACAGTTCTGCACTTCCTGTAAAGGAACTTGGCTTCGATCACCCGCCCGCCGGCGCAGTTCTAGGACCGAAGGCCTCTTTCGCGGGCCTCGCTTCAACAGGCCGATCCCGTCGGGGTCGCCATCACTTTGGGGAATTGAGTCGAGTTTTGAACGACTTCAGATCGATCGATCGCTTTGTTAAGTGGGACTCAAGGGCGGCCGCAAAAAGCTCGTGGCTTTGCACGGCCTCATCCGGTGTAACGCAGCCGAATTTTCCGTCGAGCTGTCCAGCCCGCTCCGCCAGGAACGAGGCCCACATTTGCAGGAAGCAATCCGGAAAGCCCGGCTCGAAAATCCCTCCGGTGATCGTCGGAAACAATCCTTGAAAACCAAGATCGGTGCGCTGCCAGATCTGCTCCTTGCCGCGCAGGAACGTCCAAAGGGTCTTCGGCTCCTTTGTGCTAAATTTGACGCCCCCCTCGGTTCCAAGAATTTCGATAAACCATGTATTCGTCTCACCGGGCGCCAGACGCTTCATTTCAAAGCGGAGAGGAACCTGCGTTCCTTCCCTTTCCAGCTCGGCATGCAGCAAAGCATTGTCCCACGTGTCGCAGGGAGCCATCCCGCCTTTGCCGTCAGGGCGTTCGTGATAAATCTTCTGGAGTTGCGCATAGACGCGAGTGGGTTGCCAACCGAGCCGGAAGGGAATATGCACCGTATGCATGCCCAAATCGCCCATAACACCAATCTCGCCGCAGGTCTTTACCTGGCGCTTCCAGTTTACCGGCTTGGTGGGATCGAGATCGCTGCTGTGGTGGAAGCCGGAGCGGATTTCGAGCAGCTTGCCAAGGCTGCTGCCGCGCGCAATCTGGTAAGCGCGCTGCGCCCCTGGCAGAAATGGGAACTCGGAGCTGCAACGAACGAAGCGACCGGAAGACTCCGCTGCCCTAGCGATTTTTCGCGCGGCCTCGAGATCAATTCCGAAAGGCTTCTCTGCAAGCAGGTCTTTTCCCGCATTTAAGACATCAAGATAGATCGCCTCGTGAAGATGGTGAGGGACTGCCACATAAACAACATCCACTTCCGGGCTGGCTAGAAGTTCGCGGGACTCGGCGGTGACCAGCTTCACCGTCGGCACCTGCCGGAACCACTCGCGCTGCTTCTCAACGAGATCGCAAACCGCAACCAGCTCTGCCTTGACGGGAAAGCTATCCAATACAAACCAACGCCCGAGGGCGCTGGCGAGTTCGCGTCCCATCAAACCCCCGCCGATAATGCCAATCCGTACTCGCGCACTCATGACGTCGGCTCAAGGTTAATTAGCTTCGCGGCGTCGGTGGCATTGGCTCCTTCATGCACAATGGCCATGAGGGCTTTGGTCATTCCTGCAGGGCTTTTATGCTGGATCACGTTGCGACCGTACACGATGCCGGCTGCCCCCTGCCGGATGAGCTCTTCGGTGCGTTCCAGGATTTCCTTGTCCGGCGCCTTGCCCCCACCCCGCACCAACACGGGAATGCTGCCTGCGATCTCAATCACCTTGTGATACACGCTTACGTCGTCAGTTGGATCCGCTTTGATGATGTCCGCGCCCAACTCGACCGCCTGCCGAACGAGAGGAACAATTTTGACCGGGTCCCCATCCACCATATAGCCACCCGCAGTGGCGTTGGTCTGGAAGACAAGTGGCTCGATCATCAGGGGCATCCCATAGCGATCGCACTCTGGTTTGAGCCTCAGAATATTCTGAATGCATTGGTCGCTCACCTCCGGTTCGTTCGGGATCCGGAAGAGATTCACCACGACGCAGGCGGCGTCCAGCCGGAGTGCTTGCTCGACGGGACTTTCAATCATTCGGCTAAAGAGTGCTCGGGGAAGTTCCTTGCCGTAAACATTCGCCACATCCGTGCGTAACACGAGAGAGGGCTTGTGCCGCCCCGGCAGCGATTGCAAAAGCCCTGCCTGACCGATCGTAAGTTGGATAGCATCCGGCCCGGCCGCTACTAACTCGCTAACAGCGCTGGCCAGGTTTTCAATGCCGGCAAGAAAGCCATACTCGTTGAAAAATCCATGATCGACGGCGACGTCGAAACACCGATGCGATCTTGCGTTGAACAGACGATTGAGACGGTACGATTTCATGGGGGGGTTCCGTCGAGCTCGCGGCCACTGGAGGGAGGCTCGATTAATACGCATCCAATGTCATTTGAGCAAGCCAAGGTCTAAAGAACGATCTGTTCAGCGACCCATCTGGTTCTGGCTACGGGCGCGTTCGATTCTGTCGCCGTTCCCCCAGGACAGAGCTCCAGGCGTTGCGGCCCGTTTCGTCTTGAATGCAAATTGCCGTTCCGGTACGCTCCCAAGCAAATACCTCTTGCGAGGAAAGGGAGCGACATGATGCCGACGAGAGCCAGATCGATCACATGGCTACATCTGTCCGATGTGCATCTCTGCAAGCCGAGGACGGGCTGGGACGAACACCGGGTGCTACGACCGCTGCTGGACGATCTCAGAGGGATGCAGTCGGAACACGAGCTGTATCCGGATTTCATCTTCTTCAGCGGTGACCTTGCCTTCGGGAACATCGGCACGGGGCCGCACGAGTCAATTGCCGAACAGTTTGACGACGGGCACCAACTGCTGGAATCGGTGCGTCGGGCATTTGTGCCGGCGACGCCTCAGGAGAACGTATTTGTCGTGCCTGGGAACCACGACGTGAATCGGCGGGAATGCTCCGTCTCCGTAACGAGTTGGTTGGATGGAATCGACGATGTCAAGGAGATCACACGCTTGATCCAAACGATGCCGCTCGACTGGAAACAC
>DATDAL010000164.1:0-2986 GCA_036525415.1 Terrimicrobiaceae bacterium
AAAAACTTTTTCCGCCTTGCGCAAACGCGCGGTCGGAACACGGACACGAAAAAGCGTGGTCGTCGACATGCTTCAAAAGTGCTCAAATGTGCTCAGAAGTCAATCCCTCAATCCTGACAAGCATGCGTAGAAGTCCCTGGCCCGGTTGCATCGCCCAGCTTGTGAGTTCTGCACCTTTCTCATCCAGCCGAGAAGACTATCATCGGTTATCAATCCTTTCTGCGACTGCTTGCGGAAGGGCTTTCGATGAAAGTCAATCTGCACGAGATCACCGAAAAGGAAGTTCGCAGTCATCTCGCCAAATACGAGAAACCCGCGAGCCGCAATGCAACGATCCGCCACCTTCGGGCTTTCTTCCGGTGGACGATCAAACATGGCTGGCGCGATGGCGATCCCACTGAGCGGCATCCGACAGAAATTCACGATTCCCTAAGTCTATCCGCTACGAACGGGTCAGCGGCAGGGGAATCCCTTTTGGTCGCGTGCATTTTGCGCAATTCAAACTTTACGGCATGTTGACTCGATACGGCGTGTGTTGCGGAACCCTCAAAGCGAATTCCCATCATTCATTTTTCTTCCAATGGCGAGATGCTGCTCCAATGGGTACCGAAGCCTTTCCGGCGCAAAGTCTCCGTGCGCTTGAGGAGGAGCGCGGCCGGGCCATCATTAGGACGAAGCTCTAGGCACGCTCGGAAAGTCATCTCGGCCCCATCCCAATCCTGTGCGCGATAAGCGAGCAGAGCTTGTGAGTAGATCTCGCGCAGGCGGAGCACCTTCTTGGGCACCTGGCCAGCGGGGCCGAGCAACTCGAAGATGCGCGTGGATTCAGTCTTACCCTTCACGGCAATAGTATCAACTTCACGGGTTTCGAAGTGCGGTCCAAGCGCCTGCGCGGTTGTTTCTCCAAGAAGGATCTGTGTGCCGTAGATGCGGTTGGCGCTTTCAAGCCGCGCGGCGAGGTTGACGGTGTCGCCAATGACGGTGTAGCTGCGCTCGTTCTCGGAGCCGATGTTGCCCACGACGACTTCACCGGTGCAGATGCCAATGCGCAGGTCAATGCCGGGTGGATCCTTGCGCAGACCTGTGAGTTCGGGCAGTTCGCGGCGGAACACCTCCAGCGCAGCCAATTGCCCCCAGGCCGCCCGGCAAGCGAGCAATACATGGTCTTCCGCCAGGGTGAATGGCGGTCCCCAGAAAGCCATCACCGAATCGCCGACAAATTTGTCCACCACTCCCTGGTGTTCATGTATGGCTACGGCCTGCAGGCCTAGATGACGGTTGAGCAGAGTCACCATGAGCGACGGCGTGAGCCTCTCTGACAAACTGGTGAAACCCACCAGGTCAGCGAACAGAACGGTCATCGTCTGGCGCCCGCCCGCCACGTTGGCTGCGCCCGGCTGCAACAGCAGGTGTTCGAGGATCCGCGGGTCAATGTATTTGCCGAATGTTTGCTTGATCTGCTCTTTGGCGCGTAGCTCCCGGACGAAGAAATTAAAAGAATCGGTTAGGATCCCCACTTCGTCGGTGGATCGGACCGGGAGCTGGACGTTGAGGTCGCCTTTTTGAACGTCGCGGATGGCGGAGGCGAGCGAGCGCACGGGCTGGGTGAGGCGGTCGGTGATGAGGGCGGCGACTACTAGACCGAGAAGGACGGTAGAGGCCGTTGCGGCGATGGTCAGCCAAAGCACGTATCGCTGACGGAGCGTGACGTCGTGGACGGAGGCGGCGCTTGACTCGGCCATTTTATCTTGGAGCAACTCCCGCTGGGTTTGGACGGTGCGTTGGATGTCGTTGAGGAGATTCACGAGCGCGTTGGCCTTTTCACGCTGTCCGGACCTCTGGAGATCGAGCACTTCGCGCTGGCGGGCGCTTATCACGGGATATACCGGCTCGATGTGGTCGAGAAGCGTCCTGACCTCGACGAGCAAAGGGCGTGAAGCCATCGCGGTCGGGTAGGATGCGATCATTCCGCGAGCGGTCGCGAATTCATTGGAGAGCTTGGCCGTAAAAGAATCGTAATTGGTCTTCGACTCCGAAATAATCTCCTCGTTGGGAGCGGTGGCATTCAAAGCGCCAAACCAGCGCTCGAAGGCCAGCCGCCGCCGCAGTCCGAACTCATGAATGCGTGAGATGGACTCGGCGAGGGGCAGATCCAAATGCGCAACGATTTTGAGGGCTTGCTCCGTACGGGCCACCTCCCAAAGCAGAAAACCCGCGAGGCCAATGGTAAGCAGCAGGAGGAACACGGCGAGGCCGAAAATCTTTGCAGCGATGGTTTGTTTGAAGGCACGCGCCTTCGCCCAGATTCGGTTTAGGGTGGTTTCCATCGCAGCGCGGAGTTCCGCGCGAGTTCCTTCCTATTCTCTTAGTTTTAGGTCCTCCATACCGCTAGGCGGAGGCAATGTCCATCTATGCTCGAAGGAGGGCGAAAGCCCCAAGCTTTTAATGGCGCCAAGAGGGTCTTCAGCCTGCCATTGTAACAAGGGGTGAGAGACAGGCGATTGGCATAACCGCCTCCACAACGGCACCAGGCCTGCGCCTCGATTCCAGGCTGTGGCAATCTGCGTCCCATCTGTTCCATCTGTGGAATGTTCGACCAATCCTCGTCTGCGCACGAAGTGTCAATTCGCTCCACTGCAGGCTCTTCGCGTCTTCACGAAGAGGTCCAAATTTCTCGGATAATTTTCGGATAAATTCTGCCGTTATTTGTTCATTCTTGACGATGCCCCATGTTGCGGAAATTCAACCATAAAATCTTTGTAAATCACTTACTTCCTGTGATTTCCAGTTGATCCAAATTGGCGCAGCCGTAGGGACTCGAACCCCAAACCTTCTGATCCGTAGTCAGATGCTCTATCCAATTGAGCTACGGCTGCATTGAGAGCACGTCAATAAATCTTCCTTTGCCAAAGCCGTCAAACCGGATTTTTGCGAAAGGAGACGCGTCTGGTGCGTAGTACTTTATATGAAACCCGATTCCCTCCTT
>DATDAL010000165.1:0-121453 GCA_036525415.1 Terrimicrobiaceae bacterium
AATTGCTTCTCTAGGCGATTTCGGATCGCTCTCCTTGCCATTCAGCATCAGGCGTCCGCCGGTTTTCCGCTTCACTCCAAAAAGCAATTCAGCCAGCTCCGTTCGACCTGCACCAATGAGTCCCGCAAATCCCAGCACTTCGCCTTTTCTGATTTGAAAGCTGACATCGTGCACCCCGTTGCCGGTTAAATTCTGCACATCCAGCAAAACCTCATCAGAAATGCAATCCTTTCGCTTAGGGTAGGTTTCTTTTAGCTCCCGACCAACCATCAGTTTGACAAGGTCGTCCAGATTCGTATCGCGCGTGTTTAACGTTGCAATTTTTTGACCATCCCTCATCACGGTGATACGCTCGGTAAGCCGGAAAATTTCCTCCATCCTGTGCGAGATGTAGATGATGGTGACCCCTGATGCCTTCAGTTTCTCTACCATTTTATAGAGCTGTTCCGCCTCGGCCTGGGTCAACGGCGCGGACGGTTCGTCCATGATGAGGATATTTGCTTTTTGAGAAATGGCTTTCGCGATTTCTACGAGCTGCTGATAACCGACGGTCAGATTACTAACCAATTCGTTCGGATCGATATCGATATCGAACTGCTTGAATATGGCCTCAGATTCCCTCACCATTGCCCTTTTATCGATAATGATCCCTTTTCTAATGGCTCTTCCCAGAAAGATATTTTCCGCTACCGAAAGTTCCCCCACCAGATTGAATTCCTGATAAATTACCGCAATTCCGTTTTCTTCGGAAGACGCGGGGGTGAGAGAAGAAAACTCTCGGCCTTCGACAATTATCTTGCCGTTATCCGGCACGACTGCGCCGGTGCATGTCTTGATCAACGTCGATTTGCCTGCGCCGTTCTCCCCGACCAACGCATGCGCCTCGCCCTTCACAACGTCAAGACTGACATCGTTGAGCGCAACGACGCCTGGATATTTCTTCGTTATATTTTGTAACTGCAAAATATACATATTTATTTATGCCTCGCGATGCTATTGCCCCCTCGTTGCCTCACTTGAACGTATGGCCTGGCGATACCCAATGCGGACATTCCAGGCCATGACACGCAACGTGAATTCATACGGTGGACGGCTCACTTGCCGAGGTATTCATCAACATTCTCTTTAGTTACGGGAATCAATTCGCGATAGATCTCTTTTGTTGCTACCGGTTTTCCCGAAGCTAATTGCTCAACCATCTCCCAAATTTTGGCGGCTATGACTTTATTGGTGCCAGTGATCGTTACACTCATTCTGATGCCCTCATTGTCCTTAATAGCGGCGAGTTCCGGTTGGGTTGCATCAGCTGCGAAGATACCGAAGTCGTCTTTGATTTTTCCGGCCGCCTTTGCCGATTCATTGGCACCCACCGAGCCACCGGCGCCGATGCATCCAACAACTTTTACATTAGGGTTGGACTGGAAAATCGTTTCCATCTTGGCAATGCCTTCAGCAGGATTGATGGCGCTTGTTTCTGCTACGATTTTTGCATTTGGCGCTAACTTGGTAATGGCCTCCTTAATACCATTTCCTCGTTGAAGCAAGATCGGCAATTGCGGGTAATTAAGTATTGCGACCTCTGCTTTTCCGCCAAGTTTTTCATTGATCCACTTTGCAGCGTGTTCGCCGATCAGATAACCCAATTTATGATTGTCTATCAGCCAGGCAATATCGGCGTTCTCAAGGTTGTCGTCCCACGCGATGACTTTTATCCCCTTTTGCCTTGCTTGCTCCAAAGCGGATTCAATACCCGCGGGGTCAGCTGGATGGACAATCAAAACATTGACGCCGCTTGCGATGAAGTTTTCGACTTGAGTGATTTGCTTGCCAACATTGCTTTCACAGGACACATAATTCATGCTTCCACCCTTGGATTGGATCTCCTTTTGAATAGCCTGACAATAGCCCGCCCATGTCGGATTGCTTAGATCCTGTACGGTCATCCCGACTTTGACGCCCTTCTCCTTTGAGCTTGCTGCTGTCAGGCCCACCGTCATGACCAGCAGCACACCTAATAGGTTTTTGATATATAGCTTTTTCATTTGATTTGTTGATGTTTGATTGATTGGATGATCCGGGAAATCGCTTTTCTTCAGGCCCCGCGTTGATGCAGAGAAGATTGAAACGCTGGAGCGGGTTCAATCCCCGGTGGAGCAGACTCTAATTCCCACAAACGCGCCTGTCTGCAGATACCGACACCTCCCTCTCGGGCTCCTCGCTGGTTTTGGGGTCCGCTGGTGTGCGCTCCAGCGTCGAAACGATTCTTTTTCCGTATTCCGAACCGCTTCGCTGCCGTGTTTTGTAACTCGCTGTCGAGAACGGTTTGTCGAGAAACCGGCCTCGTTCGATCCGCACATCGCAAGCGAGGACGACTAGGTCCGCGCTTCGATATCCGATTGTTTAAGCGCGTTGCGGGTTCCAACCGGGTTTCGACTTCCTTTTTTTGCCGCACGGAGGCCGCGATATTTCGCAAGGCGTCAGCAGCCAAGCGCATATGATCGATTCGGCCGAGCCAAGAACTCCGGGCGACAATCTTTGTCATGGGGGGAGACTTTTAGGTGTTCAACACTACACACCTACGTTGGGAAATCACTTCGGAACGCGCTACCATGGAGGCAGCGATTCCGCACGACCTCACCAACATTGAGTGAGCGGCTACGTGTTTATCTGTGGATGAAACAAGGATCTCATATGGAAATCAAGAAAAAAGCTGCTGATATGCGTCGCGATTTTGCAATCTCGGGGAGGGGAACTCCTATGGCCCCGGTCGTGCCAGGCTCTCAATTCTCCCATGGGCTCCCGGGCTGGATGTAAAGCGCTTGATCTCCTGGACCTTCAACCAGTCTTGGGCCTCCAGAAATTAGTCATCGTCCTCATTCTCCGAAGGAAGCTGGCGTGCCAGGGCAATATCTATCGCATCCAATAAGCTAGGGTCTACTTTGGCCCGTTCCGCTATGACAGCATCTGCTCCGAATTCTTTTTGCGAAAGTGCCCTGGCTGCTTCGATGATCCAGTCCGCAGCCATCTCGGTTGATATGGTATCGGTATCAATAACCAGGTCGAAGTTTGATCCGTTATCCCATGCTTGGTTGTAGAACATCGAGACGAACTTTTGCCGGGCCGTGTCGTCTGCTTTGACTCGTTGCTCAGCTCGCAAGCGGTTGGATAAGTTTTCCCGGGCCATCACTCGTTCCACTCTGACTGAGAACGGGGCCTGCAGGCGCACGTTGAGTACATCTGCATACTCGCTCAGAGAGGCATAACCACCCCGCCCCAGTATCAACATATTCCCTCGATGGGCCAGGGCTTCCATTGTGTCGTTTAACATCGAAACGATGAGCAGATTCTTTGCGTTTGCCAGATCCCAAATATTTGGCAGAGACGTATATAATTCGCCAAATTTCGTCAGCCCATATTGGCGGAATATCCCCTCCAGAACGCCTTTATTCACCAAAGTATACCCTAAAGCCTTGGTCACTTGCCGGGCGATTTTGCCCGCTTCGCTGCCAATCAATCTGGAAATTGCAACAGTTTTCATCGGAGTTGTCTTTTCGAATACCTCCAGCTATATGTACATAACCGTTTCGTCTCTGGCCCAGGCCCGGGATAACTCTTTGTCTATTCTGCTCTTGCGCTTGGCTTTAACGCGGTCTCTCATATGTGCAGAATCACTGCCCGCAAATCGCCTTTTAGGTGCGACGTCGATGCGGCGAGCCGACTGGAGGAATTCATTGGGAGGATGCGTTCGTTGCCGGTGTGTCTCCACTGAGTCGAGTATTCCGGGTCGCTGATGTCAAGCCTGCAAACGCGAAAAATCGTCTGATGTCGCCCGACCAGATTTTTTTACGCTACGACACGGAGAGTCGCCGCGCCGATGATCTTGTTCCGATCTTTGGAAGGGTCGGATCTTAGTTTCCGGCTGCTAGCGGCTCCATCTTTGGTTGTTGTTTTGCTTCTCGCCGCGTGGCGCTCACAGCGAACGTAGCCGGAGGTTCGGCCAAGGCACCCAAGCTCGTAAGGAGGATAACAGCAAGGGTCACGAAGCACTTCATGGGAGGGGCTTTTTTGGGCAAAGCTCGTGATTCAATTGTTCGGACCGCGACCATCCGAGTTGGCAGGCTCCACTCGGCGTATTGCTCTTTCAGGTTCCCTTCCGATGAACGCTTGCAATGAAATCACAGACCCACGGGTGATAGAAGGTTTCGAAGCGATATCTTCTGAAGCCCGGACCCTCGGGAGACTTTTGAGGCGTCATTCCGTTAGGAAAGTCCCATGCGGTCCCCCCGGGCGCGTCGTGAGGAGATGCGCTCCGCGGACGTCGCGCCGCTTGAAGTCACGCTCTGACCGGTCTATGAGCGGCTATGGCACAGACCATCTCGATCTCGCGAGGCCGGCGAATTCTTCTTGTCGTTATCCATCTCCACCCTCTGCCAGGTTCGCCTCGCTGGGGCGGAGACTTTGAAGCGATCGTGCGTTCAGCGCTCGATGACGCGCGCGCCTGCCAGACTGGTGGCGCCGATGGCATCGTCATCGAGAACTTTGGCGACGTGCCCTTCGCCAAGGGCGCAGTACCGCCGGAGACGGTGGCTGGCATGGCGGTTGTCGGAGCTGCCGTGCGCAACGCGGTGGAACTGCCACTGGGATTCAATGTCTTACGAAACGACGGCCGGTCCGCGCTGGCCCTTTGTGCCTCATGCGGCGGAGACTTTATCAGGGTCAATGTGCTGTCCGGAGTCATGGTGACCGACCAGGGACTCATTGAAGGAAGTGCCTTCGAAGTAACTCGGTTTCGGCGTCAACTTGCGCCCGGCACCAAGATTCTTGCGGACGTGCATGTCAAGCATGCGTCGCCCTTGGGAAAGCTTCCCATCGAAATCGCGGCGCGCGACACCGCCGAGCGTGGCCTTGCCGATGCGCTTGTCATATCCGGCACAGGGACCGGCGAGACCGCGGACCCGGAAGACGTCCGGCGCGTCCGTTCCGCCTGTCCCGAAATTCCGATCCTTGTGGGCAGTGGCGTGACTGCATCGAATTGCGCCGCCTACCTCGACTTTGCCGATGGCGTCATTGTAGGAACCTCTGTCAAACGCGATGGCAGAGTCTCCAATCCCATCGACAGCAACCGTGTCTCTGCCTTGCGGAAGGCGATCGAATAAGCGTACCGCGCGCGCCACGCAAACCCTCAACTCTCAACTCTCAACTTTCCTCCCGACGCCACGGCGCCGAATTCCTCGGGAAACTTCGTTAGGAAGCTTTGCGTCGGCCAGGAGCAAGCTTCGCCAAATGCGCAGACAGTTCGGCCGGCGATGTTGTCTGCGACACTCTTGAGTACCTGCGGGTCACCGGTCTCCCCTCCTCCCTCGAGCATGCGGGTGGTAATCTTAGACATCCAAAGGCTCCCCTCGCGGCACGGTGTACATTGTCCGCAGCTTTCATGGGCGTAAAACTGATTCAAGTTGTTCAGCGCCCAAACCATATCGCGCGAGTCGTCCATGACCATGACGCCGCCGCTACCAACCATCGTACCAACCGATGCAAGGCTAGCGGCGTCCATCACGACATCCAGCATTTGGATTTCCTTGTCCACCATCTTCCCCTCGGCGCTTTTCACTTTGGTCTTATAGACTTCGCCGGCGCGCATCACCTTCGCGGAACTGCCTCCCGGAATCACCGCCTTAAGCTTCCGACCCGGCCTTAAGCCCCCGCAAAGGTCGAAGATCAGTTCTCCAAGCGTTACTGCTCCCGCCGGGAGTTCGTAGAAACCCGGCTTCATTACATCACCGCTGACACACATTGTTCGCGTGCCGCCATCGCCGGGCGTTCCCATTCTTGCATACTCCGCAGCTCCCAGGCGAAGGATGTGTTTCACGTGGCAAATCGTCTCCACGTTGTTGACGATGGTAGGTTTCAAGTAAAGGCCCAGGACGGCCGGAAAATAGGGTGGTTTGATACGCGGATACGGGCGCTTTCCCTCGAGCGATTCCAGCAAGCTGGTCTCCTCGCCACAAATGTATGCTCCGGCTCCTTGATGGACATAGATATCGACGTCAAAACCCGAGTTCAGAATATTTTTTCCCACAAAGCCCCTTGCGCGAGCCTCCTGGATCGCGTTCCAAACGATGCCTGCGGCCTTGGGAAACTCGCAGCGGATGTAGATGTAGCAGAGGTGCGTGTTCGTTGCGTAAGCAGAAATTGCGAGCCCCTCGATGAGCTGATGCGGATCGTAGTGAAGGATGTAGCGGTCCTTGAATGTCCCCGGCTCGGACTCGTCAGCGTTGACGACGATATAGTGCGGCTTGCCGTCATCATGCTTAATGAAGCCCCACTTTGCACCGCAGGGAAATCCCGCTCCACCGCGTCCGCGCAGATTAGAAGCCTTGACGGCATCGACAATCTCCGCGGGCTTCATAGTCACGGCCTTTCGGAGCGATTCGTAGCCGCCATGAGCAAGATAGGTCTCGATCGCGGAATCGTAGTTCGGCTTGCTGATGTTCTCAAAGATGATGCGCCGCTCCTTCGGATGCGGCGGAGGCATTACAAAAGGCTCCATGCGCTCATTGGTATCTCTCCAAATGCTGGAGACAGCCTCTGGAGAGATCCTTTCGTGCAACTCGTCGTTGATTAGCGCAACCGGCGCGCTGCCGCAACTGGCGAGACACTCGACGAACTCCACGCTGAACTTTCCATCAGGCGTGGTCGGCGGCGCGCAACCGTAACCATGATGCTCCGCGTGAGGGTCTAGTCCCACAGCGGCGCAAAACTTTTCCTTCACCCCATAACTGCCCGCCATGGCGCATGCCAGCGTGCGGCAAACCCGAATGATTGTCTTCCCGGCGGCCTCGCGGCGAAACCACGGATAAAACGTCACCAGTTCGTAGATATTTATCGGCTGAAGCTCGAGCCGGGCGGAGATCCATTCGATCCCGCTGTCGTCCACGTAGCCAAAATGATTCTGCCAGTAATGGAGTAATGGCAAAGAAGCGCTGCGCTTCGATACCGGATAGTGCGAGACGAGTTCGTCGATCGCTGCCTCGAATTCCGGAGTCACCCTGCCGGCCTGCCGCCCGGCGGCAGCACCCGGCTCGGTGGCAGTGGTCACGGTCATGGGCCAAAGGTTGTCGTGTTTTCCCACGCCTGCAATCAAGAAAAAGGATATGCCTCGCGAAAAGATTTGGACCTTGAGGAAGGCGTGCGCGAAGAGACTCTCGTCCGCTGATATCTCGCAGCCATACTTCGTACGGCGCCGGCAATCCGATCCCGCAACTCCTCGGGCTCGATCACCTCGGCGTGGTCGCCCCATCCGAGAATCCAGCTTTCCAAATCGGGAGCAATGCCGACTTGCATCGTCAACTCGATTCCCTCCGGCATGACTGGAACAATCTCTTGAGATTTGTGCCACTGGCGCTCGGAAACAAGCCGGGCTGCAAAGCGATCAAAACGAATCCGCACTCGCTCTGTCTTGCCAGCCTCGAACGCCGCAAAGCTGCCGGAGAGCATTTTGGAGACCGAAAAGTCTGCCGGCCGCTCGAAGGAAATCTTCAAAATCCTCACGCCATTGATGCGTGTCAGCGCGAAGGTGCGTAACTCTCCACGAGCTTGGTCGCCGGCGATCAAATACCACTGATTATTTATGCACGCGAGGTGATAGGGCGCGGCGCGTCGGCGTTCCGGTTTTCTTGCGCGAAGGGACAAATAGTCGAACTCGACCAAGTGGCCGGACATTACTGCCTCGGTCAGCGATTCGAAGATATTGATCTGACCACAAGGCACGCCTGCGGAATGAAAGGATACCGCTTCGGATAATTCGTGGAGGGAGACGCTTGCTTCGTCGCCGAGACTGGACACCAGTTTTTGAAAAGCTGTCTGCAATGGCTTTTCAAAAGACGTTCCACGGTACTGCTCCACCGCCTTCTGAGCGACGAGAAGCGCCACCAGTTCCCCCTCGCTCACCGTGATCAAGGGAAACTGTCCCACCGCTCGTGTGTACGCGAAACCATGCCGAGTGCGGTCATACTCGATCGGCAGCACCAGTTGGTCCCTCATGAAGTCCACATCGCGCTGAATTGTCTTCGCTGAGACCTCAAATTCCCGCGCTAGCCGGGAACAGTTCGGATACCGCGCCGCCGAAAGCAGTTCGTGGATCCGGATCATCCTTACAAGCGGCGGACGTGTGGTTTGCACTCCGGCAGAATCCTGACCGAGCCCTCTTGCGGACTCTCGCAGGTTTTTTTCCGGCATAGGACATCATATGTCCCATCCACGTTGGCAGAGTCAACCGCGTTTATGAAAACCATTCGCCAGTTCATCCTGAAGGTCACCCGCAAGAGCTCCCCTGTCTGCACGCAAATGGAACTAGCGCTTCCCGGTTCCCGGCTCACCCGCGACGAGGCGAGCTTTCTCCGCGAGATTCGCCAGATGCGTGCCCAGCTGGCAAAGAGCCCGGACTTGAGCGGGAAAGCCGTTTGACAAATCCAGCGCCGTCGTCATTCTGAGGGAAGAGAATCATGAATTCGCGGCTGGCATCAACGCAATGAAACGAAGGACTTCCGTCCCCGATTCTGTTACAGGCGCCTTCGGACAGTGTTGGATGCATTTCCCCGGTTAAGAGATTCATCACGTTCGCCCCGGGAGACCCGCGGGCTACCTCCTCTCTTCCATGCACGTTCAAGACATTTTCAAAACGACTCGAACAACCTTTTCGTTCGAATTCTTTCCGCCGAAGAGCCCTGAGGCAGTAGAAAGCCTTTACGAGACCATCCGCGAGCTGGAAGCCTATCAGCCGCATTTTGTCAGCGTCACTTACGGCGCCGGCGGCTCGACGCGAGAACTCACCCACGACTTGGTCGTACGCATCAAGCAAACAACTTCCCTAAATCCTGTCCCTCATCTTACCTGCGTTTGCCACAAGCGGGCTGAAATCAGCGAAATTCTTGAACGCTACGCCCGCGCCGGCGTGAGCAACATCCTTTCGCTCGGGGGCGATGCGCCAAAGGGCCGGGAATACCGCAAGACGGAGGACGATTTCGAGCACGCGGTCGATCTTGTGAGGTTTATTCGGAAATTCAATGAACTGAAGATTCATCCGGACCGTCGCGGCTTTGGCATTGGCGTTGCGGGATTTCCCGAGGGCCACCCGAACACGCCGAATCGGCTCCTGGAAATGGAGTACCTCAAGCAAAAGGTGGACGCCGGTGCGGACTATATCGTCACCCAGCTCTTCTTCGATAACCGGGATTTTCTGGATTTTCGCGACCGCTGCGAGCTGGCGGGCATTCACGTCCCCATCATTGCCGGAATAATGCCTATTACCTCAATCAGCGGAATGAAGCGAATGGCCGAGCTCGCTGCAGGGGCGCGGTTTCCCGCCCGGCTCCTGCGCTCCTTGCAACGCTGCCAGGACGATCCCGAAAGTGTCGCGCGTGTGGGTATCCACCACGCTTCCGAACAATGCCACGATCTCCTGGAGCATAAGGTGCACGGCATTCATTTCTATACGCTCAATCGCTCCCACGCCACGCGCCGCATCTTCGAAAGCCTAGGCCTCAAACACTCCCGCCTAAAGGAGACTCAGACCGCCTGAGTCCCTTTCAGATCTTCCAAAACTTTCTCGGAAACAAAGGCTTGCTTTTTTGGTGCGAAAGGGTATTGAGCCAGAAAAAATGAATTCGCAGCTCGCAACCGCCGAAATTGTCAAAGTATCCAAGGCTGTAGGCCTTGGTGCCGTGGCGATTTTGCGGAGCTGATTCAGATCACCCCGCCAAAAACCCACGGCCCGCCGAAGGTCGTGGGACTTTTTGTTTCACGGCTGAGGTTGGACAAGGGTTTCCAGAAATACAAACACTCATGAATCCCACCATACCGAAAGAAAACTATATCCCGGGCCACTCGGAAAGTACGTCCAACTTCATGGCGTCGCGCGACCTCGAGAGCCACGGATTTTTCCTCTTGCCGCTCTTGCAACCAGGTTTTGACGTCCTCGATGCCGGTTGCGGTCCGGCCACTATCAGCGCGGACATCGCCGACGCGGTGTTTCCGGGCAAGGTGACTGCCCTTGACATCGCTACCTCGGAGCTTGACCACGGCCGCCGTCTCGCTGAAGGCCGCGAAATCGTTAATCTCGAATTCTTGGCAGCGTCCGCCTACGAGATACCCGTCCCGGATAGTTCCTTCGATGTGGTTTTCTCGCACGCCCTCCTCGAGCACCTTTGCGAGCCGCGTCGAGCGCTCAGGGAATTTCATCGCTTGGTGCGACCGGGCGGCTTTGTCGCGCTATGTAGTCCGGACTGGGACGCGTTCGATATCAGCCCGATGCCCATGGCACTAGGTCGCGCGATTAATGCCTATCGGGATCTGCTCGAAGGTAACGGCGGAAACAGCCGCGCCGGATTCCACCTGAAAGAGTGGCTGATCGAGGCTGGGTTCGCAGCGTTGTCGCACGACGAATGGATGGAAGAATACGAGAGTCCGAAGCAGATCGCGGAGTATCTGGCCGCGCAACTCGAGACAGCCGGCCAGTTCCATCACGCCACCGCCCTGCGCGACTGGGCCCGCGACCCTGAGGCCCGCTTCCGTCAAGCTTGGAAGTACGTTACGGGCGTGCGCTCAGGTGGGCCCAAGCGGCGCAAGAGGGTGACCGAATAAGGCCTTCCCGAGCATCAGGCCATAATCGCCCGGGCAATTTCATGCGCTTTATCCGCTCCGAAAAGCGCTTGCACAACAGCGAGTCCGAAGTCCACCGCCGTGCCGGCTCCCCGGGCGGTAAGGATCGTTCCGTCTTGCACGACGCGCTCGTTAGACAGAGCGTTTGGCAGTTCCCCATACACCGAAAAATGCGCCGTGAACTTTCTGCCTTCCAGAAGGTTCGCATCCTTTAAAACGGCGGGACCCGCGCAAATGGCTGCCACAATTTTACCGTTCTGATCAAACGCTTTGGCGAGCTTGGCGGGACGGCCGTCTGCCCGAAGGGCCTGCACACCCGCTCCGCCGGGGACAAGAAGGAGGTCGAAGTCCTCGTCTGCGACGTCTGCCAATGCTGCGTCCGCTTGGAGGGTGAGTTGGCTTCGCCCCGTGACAGCAAGCTCAGCGCTTAGGGACGCTACGACGACTTCAGCTCCGGCACGCCTCAGAAGGTCGATTGGGGCGACAGTTTCAATCTCCTCGAAGCCGGGAGCCAGCAGGCAAAGAACACGTTTGCTCATGTGGGTTTGTCAACAGTTCCAGTGTAGTGCGAGAGACGCCCGTTTAAGAAAGCGAATTTTCGAGTTTTCTGAAGATCGAATCTGCGGAGCTGTCCAAGTAAAGGTTTGGTTAAGCCGCAAGGTTTCCTGCAGACAGACCTGCTCCATTTTCCTCCGCGGCTCATACTGAGTCTAGTGATGGATTCTTCGCCAGCCTATTGGCCCTCCCGGGCGGGTGGTAACGGCGGAAGGGTCATTCTCCGCAGGTGCTCATCGGCCAATCCGAGACGGCGCGACTGATTTTTCGGTGGGAAGCCAGCCGATGTGGCCACGCTGCTCCGTGCCGAATGAGGAATTCCGCGCCAAGCCTCCCAACGAATCTCGGCAGACTCTAGCTTCCAATCAGCTATCGCTCCACGTCTTGCGACGCTTTACTTCTTCCGCGGATCGTCCCGGGGGCCTACGCCATGAACTTGGACTTCGGCTTCCTCGCCAGTCCAGGCCCCGGCAGTCCTCGCACTCCATGATAGAAAGCGTTGGCGTCTGCTCGCAGGTGGCGTGCTTGCGCCAAAAAGCAGCGCCGAGCCAAATGCGCTAAAAATGCCGCGATGCCGATTCACGGCGAATGTTTTGCATGCCTTCCTCCGCATCTGACAATTCTCCTTTCCTGCGTGGATGTTTTCCCTGGGAAGCTCGTTGGTAAAATATTGTGAGGGTTTTTGTAGTTCGTGGGATTGAACTGAATACAGCCAAAGGGATTCTGACCAGAGTTCGCAAAGCGGTTCGAACAAGTTAAACTCAAACAATTAAGAACATGAAAGTAAACCTCCTACACAAATTCATAGGAATCTCGATGATCGCTGCAGCGATGGCCGGGACCGCCGTCGCCGGTCCATCCGGCGGTTACACGTTTTCGTCTCTGCTCGGATTTGGCGCTGGGTGCCCGATGAGAACACCGGAAACAAAGCTGGTATTCGTCAACACTCCCAAGAGTACCGGTCTTGCCCAGATAGTCACCGGCTATCGCTATAAGGGATGCGTCGGCAAAAGCGTGAATACGATGACGTGCCCAGGCTCCAACCTCACGTGCCTGCAGATGATCAGGAGCTGATATCCGCAAAGGTGAGCGGAGGCGTAAAACCGGACTTTCGCTTCCACCAACTGAGTAAGGAGAAAGAAGCATGAAGGACGATCTATCGAAATTACTCGGAAGCTGGCAGCCAGAGGTTCCTGAACCTGCTGATTTCACGACGACCGTCTGGCGCCGGATTCAACTAGCGGAATCCTCTCAGCGTCCATCGTTTCGATCATGGTATGAAACCGTGCTTGATCTGCTGAGTCGGCCCCGAATAGCCGTTGCAACGGCCATGGTGGCGGCATTCGCCGGCGCTGCTCTTGGAAGCGGCGCTGCGCATTCAGATAAGGCGACGGCTTACCTCCGTTCTGTGAATCCCTATGCGCAGCTATCCGGTGTCCGATGAAACGCGGGGCCGTCATTTTGTTGGCTGTGCTTGGTCTTGGCGCAACGATGGGAGCTCTTTCATACTACCTCCTCCAGGATCGCAGTTCGCCTGCCGAGTGGCTGCGAAAGGAGTTCTCCCTCAACAAAGAACAATCTGCTCGGATAATCGCATTGAACGCGGAATACGGGCCAAAGTGCCAGGAGATGTGCGCCCGAATAGCACAGACTGACTCGCGATTGGCCGGGCTAATCGATTCAAGCCGAACCGTGACACAACAAATCCGCGAAGCATTGGTGGAAAGTGACCGTGTTCGCAGCGAGTGCCGGTTGAGAATGCTCGAGCATTTTTATGAGGTCGCGGCGGGGATGCCCGAAGAAAAGAGCAGGAAGTATTTGGACATGGTTTTGCCTGTGGTGCTGAAGCCCGAACAGATGGACTCGTCGCACTGAATGCCATTGCTCCAACTTCGCTGAACAGCACTTCGCTCGCAGGAAACAGAACTCGATCATTGGCTGATGACGGCGCAATGCTTGCCAACGAAACGATTTCAAAATAAACAACCGCTGTGAAGCTCTTCCCGTTGGGCATAGCACTTGCTCTCGCGCTTAGCTTATTCCTCGCGCCTATGCCACGGGCCTTTGCGGCTCAAGGGTGCAATATGTTTGGGGTTTCACCAATCGAGGCAAGGAACTGCCACGGCTGTTGCGCGCAGATGAAGTGCTGCTCCGTGGAAAACCACCATGAAGAATCGCAGCCAGCTCTGCCTGGATCGAACAATCGGTCAGATTCCGGCTGCGGTAATATCCTCGGCGTCGTTCTTAGATTTTCAGTTCTTCTCAAAGCGCTTCCGGGCGATAGAGAGGATTATCGCGCTTCCAGACCGGCATCTGTCACTCCCGTATTTTCTTCATTGGCGCGCCTCTGCATCCGTTTGATCTGAGAAACCGGCTTTCCGGCCCGAAGTGTGCCCACACATCGGCACGTTTCCGAATTTGTTGCTCAGAAACCCATGCATGCATCAATGAAATCAGATTCTTTACCACTATTCACATTAGTATCGGCTTGTTTGACGAGCCTCAGAGAAAAGCGGACGCCGCGGGTTAGGGCTGTCACTCGCCGTCACACCGGCGATTCGCGCGGTACTGGCAGTATGGTACGATACTTTTGCCGGTCATTCTGGGACGTAGTCCGATAAGTCAGGCCGACTGACTAACCCATGACAACATTCCCGGAGGACGCGGACAACTCCGCCATGCGCAGGCTGCGCGAGGGGGAGGACCTGGCGCTAAATGAAATCATGGAAAGGTGGCAGAGGCGCGTGGTCAGTTATTTGTTGCGCTTTACCGGCAATGAGACTGTCACCATCGATCTGGCTCAGGAAACGTTCGTGCGGGTCTATCAATCCCGGAAGCGTTACCGTCCTGAAGCAAAATTTTCGACCTGGCTTTTCGCTATCGCATCCAATCTGGCTCGAGAGCATTTTCGGTGGTTGAAAAGGCATCCAGCCACCTCCCTGGACGAAGCCGACGAGGCTGAGCGTCCTTTGAGTGAACGGGTTGCTGCAGATGGGTTGAATCCGAGCGAAGCGGCGGAGAACGTCGAGCAGACGAGAGCCGTTCGCGACGCAGTCATGTCACTTCCCAGCGATCTGCGCGAGGCGGTTGTGCTCTTTGAATACGAAGACATGTCGCACGAGCAGATCTCCGCGATCGTCGGCTGTTCGAGAAAGGCCGTGGAGACACGGCTTTATCGCGCACGAGGCATGTTGCGGGAAAGGCTGAAACGCCAGCTTTTGTGAAAAGCTTTAGGGCCCAGCGCAACTAAGTTTTCAAGGGTTTTTTGCTTGAGCGGCTTTCAACTGGTTAGAGCCGGGTCAGTGAACTTACCGCATGGGCTCAGAAAAAACCTTAAATAGAAGACGCACGAAAATGAAAAAAAATCACCAGATCCCTGGTCACTCTTGCGATTGCTGGAATCTTCGCCGGAGCGGCTCTTGCCGGACCGGGTGATGCCTAGCTTGGATTCCCTGCGGCAAGCTTCGCGAAAGCCGCTGCCGATCGACCTGGAGTGACGCCGGCTGGAGAGAGTATCGACGTGTGTGCAATTCTGTGGTTTCCAGTCACCAGCATGCACCGATGAACTCACTCCGAGTCCTTTTGTTCAGTATTTGCTTTGTAAATGCCGGTCGGGCCGCGGAGAAGACGGACGCCGTGGAGGCACAGAGTTTCACCCTCGCGAGCGTCATCGACGTTGCGCTCCGCGATAGTCCGTCCATCAAGGCCGCGTTGTCCAGGTGGACGGCGATGAAAGCACGTGTGCAACAGGCTGCGGCGTGGGACGATCCGAGGCTAAGCGCCGATTTCACCGCAGCGCGCTTTGTTGCAGTCCCACCGAACGCTTTCATGGACCAGACGGTAACGCTGGAGCAAATGATTCCGATTTCCGGCAAGAATCGTGTGCGTTCGCGGATCGCCTGGGCAGAGGCGCTGGCCGCCGTTGAGGCGGTGCGGCGACAGCAACTCGATGTGACCACCAAGGTTCGCGCTTCCTATCTGCGATTGCTCAGGAACTACGCGCTCCTCGACCTCAACGAGAAAAACATCGCGTCTCTGCGGCAGATCGCCGATGTCGCCCGATCGCGATATGAGACGGGCATAGAGCCAGCGACCGACGTGCTTCTCGCTGAGACCGAAGCCAGCAAGCTCCAAGAGAGCCGCAGGGATCTCGAGCGCATGATTTCCGATGAGAAATCGCAGCTCAACATCCTGATGAACCGCGACGCCTTCACCCCGCTGGGCGTGCCTCGGAAAGAGACTCTGCGCCGCAACCACCTGACGTCGACCCAGCTCAGGCCACAGTTGCTGGCGCGGCGCCCGGAAGTTCGCGCCGCTCAGGCACAGGTCGAGGCCGAGAGGGAGAAAGTGCAACTTGCCCGTCGCGAGTGGATTCCCGATCCCGCAATCATGGTCCGAGGGCAGCGCTACAACGAGACTCAACATATGGTGAACGAACTTAACACCGGCATCTCCCTCAGCATCCCCTGGGCAAACTACGGAAAATACTCGGCGGGAACCAAAGAGGCCCAAAGCAACCTCGCTGCCGCGCAGGCCGAGTTGGACCGTACGCAGAAGGAATCCCTCGGGCTGCTCCGCGATCAATTGCAGAAGATCGAAACGACGCGTCACCATGCGAAACTCTTCCAAAAAGAGATTCTCTCGCAGGCTGAAAAAGCCTTTGCGGCCGGACGGTCCGCCTACGAGTCCGGCAAAGGAGGATTTTCCGACTGGATCACAGCGCAACGCCTGCTCCGGGACACCCAGGCCGCGGCGCTGAATCATCTCACCGATCACGAAATTGCCATCGCAGAGTTGGAGGGAATCGTGGGAGCCGAGATTCGCCAGACTCCTTCGAGGACTCAGAAATCCAAATAGGATGAAGTCCTTTACTTTCCTCGCTCTCGCGTTGCTGCTTCTGCTGGGCCTTCCCGCTTGCTCGAAGAAGGTTGCTCAACAGAATGGTGGCAACGTCGACTATTACACGTGCACGATGCATCCTTCGGTGAAATCGAAGGACCCCAAAGGAAAGTGCCCGATTTGTTCGATGGATCTGGTGCCGGTGATGAAGAAGGACGCCTCGCCAGCCGACGGCGGCCACATACACTCGCCCGTTGAAACGCCTGGAGCCTCCACCGCAGCGGTGTCGCAGAAACCAAGCGAGTTCACCGTGCCAGCCGAACGCCAGCAAATGATCGGCGTCACTTATGCGGCCGCGCAGCGGCGACCGCTCGAGGCCACGTTGCGCACCGTCGGCATTGTCGAGCCGGATACCCAACGGGTCTTCGAATACGTCTCCCGCGTTGACGGTTACGTTGACAAGCTCGCCGTCTCCTCGCCCGGTCAAATGATTAAGGAGGGCGAGGCCCTTTTGACGCTCTACAGCCCCGATCTGCTTGCCACCGAGCAGGAACTCCTTGAGATGCTGCGCACCTCCGGCAGCTCGAACCGGCTTATGGAGTCGGCCAAGCGGCGCCTCAAGCTCTGGAATGTCAGCGATGAGGAAATCGACCAACTCCTGAAGACGCGGAAAGCCTCGGAATTCCTCACTTTGCGTTCGCCGTTCAACGGGATTGTTCAGAATGTGTCCGTCAAGCCGGGGTCGAGCGTGAAGGTCGGCGACCGCTTAGTAGGACTCGTGGATCTCTCCGTTGTCTGGCTGTGGGCGGAGTTTTACGAAAACGAGCTGGCGCTTCTGAGCACGGGTCAGAAGATCAAGATCACAGTACCAGCTTTCGGGGACGAGGAATTCGCCGGCGAGATCGCAGTGATCGATCCGACCTTGGATTCGATGAAGCGCACCGTGCGCGTGCGTATCGACATTCCGAATCCCCTGTGGAAGTTGCGTCCGGGAATGTTCGTCAATGCCTGGCTCGACGTGCGCGCGGGCGAGGGACTGACCGTGCCCGTCAGCTCGATTATGCCCCTCGGCAGACGCAACATCGTCTTCGTGGACAGGGGTGAAGGACGGCTGGAGCCCCGCTTTGTCGATCTCGGCAGGAAATTCACAAAACTCGGCAGCCGTTACGACAGCGATTACTACGAAGTCCGCGGCGGTCTGGATGCAGGCGAGCGGGTGGTTTCAAGCGCGAATTTTCTCATCGACGCCGAATCAAAGATCCAAGGCGCCCTCAAAACGTGGGCAACCGAAGACACGGGGATGGAACAACCTGGCTCCACACGATGAATCGCCGGATGTGGGAGGAATCGCCTTCTCGCTGGCTGCGGGAGACAAAGCACATCGAGAACCCTTCAGGAGTGAGGTGATGATCTCGTGCGGCGAGGTGGTGGATGCCGTGGAGGCGGCGAACTAAGCCATGCCCGCTTCGCCCGAAGAAGCGACGCTCATCGAACGCCTCATCGCGGCGAGCGCCCGCAACAAGTTCCTGATCGTTATCTTTACGATCTTTGGAATCGCGGCGGGCATTTACGCTCTACAGCGGACGCCGCTGGATGCGATTCCCGACCTCAGCGACGTGCAGGTGATCGTTTATACCGATTGGGAAGGACGCTCGCCCGATCTGGTCGAAGACCAGATCACATATCCGATTTCCACGCGATTCATTGCGGCGCCGAAGGTCAAATTCGTCCGAGGCGAATCGATGTTCGGCAAATCGTTCGTCTATGTCATCTTCGAGGACGGCACAGACATTTATTGGGCGCGCTCCCGGGTGATCGAATATCTGAGCTCCGTGCGCGGCATGCTGCCCGAGGGCGTGAATCCCGTGATCGGCCCGGACGCTACAGGCGTGGGTTGGGTGTTCGAATACGCGCTCGTCGATGAGACCGGCAAACACAATCTCGCCGGGCTGCGCACCTATCAGGATTGGTCTCTGCGTTACGCGCTGGAGTCGGTCGAAGGCGTGGCCGAGGTCGCGCCCGTCGGCGGATTCGTCAAGCAATACCAGGTCGATCTCGATCCAAACAAACTGTTGGCCTACAACATCCCGCTCAGCGAGGTCGTCCAGGCGATCAAAATGAGCAACGCCGATGTCGGTGGCAAGGTGTTCGAGATTGCCACCACGGAGTATTTCGTGCGCGGACGCGGCTACATCAAAGATCCGCGAGACATCGAGAACATCGTGCTCAAGGTTGAGAACGGAACGCCGGTTTACATCCGCAATGTCGGCACCGTGCATCTCGGACCGGACATCCGGCGCGGCGTTGCCGAACTTGACGGCAAAGGTGAGACCGTCGGTGGCATCGTCGTGATGCGCTATGGCGAAAACGCGCTCACGGTCATCGACGGCATCAAAAAGAAGCTCAAGGAGATCGAGCCCTCGTTGCCCGAGGGGGTGCGCGTGGTGCCGGTTTATGACCGTAGCGAATTGATTCATCGTGCGATTGACACTCTGCGCGAGAAGCTCATCGAGGAAAGCCTCGTCGTCGCGCTGGTGTGCATTGTGTTTCTCTGGCACGTGCGGTCGGCGCTGGTAGCGATCATCACACTGCCGATTGCGATTATTCTTTCCTTCGTCCCAATGCTGCAACTCGGCCTCACGTCGAACATCATGTCCCTCGGCGGTATCGCCATCGCCATCGGCGCGATGGTCGATGCGGCCATTATCATGGTCGAAAACGCGCACAAGTCGCTCGAGCACTTCCGCGACGAGCAAGGGCGCGAGCCCGATGGACGCGAGCGCGCCGAGGTTATCATGAGGGCGGCCCAGAGTGTGGGACGCCCGCTGTTTTTTTCCCTATTGGTCATTACGGTCAGTTTCATCCCCGTTTTTTCGCTGGAAGCGCAGGAAGGACGGCTTTTCCGGCCCCTGGCGTTTACGAAGACCTTTTCTATGTTCTTTGCCGCGCTGCTGGGCGTGACACTCGTGCCGGTGCTCATGGTTTGGCTAATCCGAGGCAAGATCACCCCCGAGAACAAGAACCCGATCAATCGTTTCCTTATCTGGGCCTACCAGCCGTTCGTGGATTTTGTGCTTCGGTTCCGATGGCTCACGCTCGGAGCGGCTCTGCTCATCCTCGTGGCGACGTATTATCCCTTCAGCCGGCTTGGCAACGAATTCATGCCGCCGCTCAATGAAGGCACCATCCTCTATATGCCCACCGCGGTGCCCGGCATGTCGATCAACGAGGCGACGAAGATTCTCCAAATCCAGGATCGCATGTTGAGCAAGATTCCCGAGGTCGAGCGCGTCTTTGGCAAAGCGGGCCAGTCCGAAACGCCCACCGATCCGGCGCCGCTGGCGATGTTCGAGACCGTCGTCACGCTCAAGCCGCATGATCAATGGCGTGCCGGTATGACGTGGGAAAAGCTCATCGCGGAGATGAACGAGAAGATCAAAACGCCGGGCATGGCGAGCATCTTCTGGATGCCAATCCAGACACGCACCGAGATGCTTACCACCGGCTTTCGCACGAAACTCGGTGTGAAAGTGTTCGGCGCCGACCTCAAGGAGATTGAAAAAATCGCGGTCCAGATCGAGAACGCGCTCAGTGATTTTCCCGAGACCCGCAGCGTCTTCGCCGAGCGCACCACCGGCGGTTACTTCCTCGACTTCGACGTGAATCGCGAAGCCGCGGCCCGTTACGGTTTGCGCGTCGGCGACGTGAACGACATCATTGAGAGCGCCATCGGCGGCAAGACTATCGCCACGACCGTCGAGGGGCGCGAACGTTATCCGATCAACGTCCGCTACGCCCGCGATTTTCGGGAAGACCTCGACGCTCTCAAGCGGGTGCTCGTGCCGACACCGACCGGCGCGCAGGTACCTATCTCCCTGCTTGCGGACATTAGCTACAAAACCGGCCCGCCTTCCATCCGCAACGAAAACGCGCAGCTCGTCGGGTTCGTCTTTGTGGACATTACCACCGACGACATCGCGGGGTACGTCAAAGCAGCCTCCGAGCGGGTCCGCGAACGGGTGCAATTTCCAGCCGGTTATTACATCCAGTGGGCAGGGCAATTCGAATATCTCAAAGCCGCGGAAGCCCGCCTTAAAGTCGTCGTCCCCTTCACGTTGCTCATCATTTTCGTTCTCATCTACATGAACACGAAGTCCGTCACGAAGACGATTATCGTGCTACTCGCCGTGCCGTTCTCGCTTGTGGGTGCATTTTGGATGCTGTACCTGCTCGGCTACAACTTGAGTGTGGCCGTGTGGGTCGGCCTCATCGCACTCGCGGGCCTTGATGCCGAAACGGGCGTCGTCATGCTGCTTTACCTCGATCATGCGTGGGAGAAGTATGTAGCGCAGGGAAAGATGAACTCGATGGCGGACCTTTATGCAGCCGTAAAGGAAGGCGCAGTGCAGCGCATCCGCCCGAAGATTATGACCGTCTGCGCTATCCTTTTCGGCTTGCTGCCGATCATGTGGTCGCCAGCGACGCAAGCGGGCGCTGACGTGATGAAGCGAATCGCCGCCCCGATGATCGGCGGCGTCGTCACCTCGGCGATTCTCGAACTCCTAATCTATCCGGTTATCTTCGTAATCTGGCGGCGACGCTCACTACCGAAGGACGCGCGCGATGAGCATCCCGAGGCCATCGCCGATGAGCGCGCGCCTGCCGCCATCCATCCGCGTCGCAGTTTCGCGCGGTTCCTCATTACCGCCCTCGCTGTCGCTGCGCTTGGAATTGGCGGATACTACGGCTGGCAGAAGTTCGGTGGGAAGCTCACGGGCGAGCCCGAAAGTGCCGGCACTGCGTTCGCCACGACGACCGCCAGCGGATTGACGATTACGCTGTTGCATCCTCACGGACAACTGCGCGCCGCCGCCAACGAGGCATTCATCGAATTTCGCAACGCAGATGGCGAGTTGGTCGATGCCGGCGAGGTGAAACTCAGCCTCGGCATGAACATGACGGGCATGGTCATGCACTCCGGCGCGACGGTAAAACGCACCGACACACCCGGCCGATACCGCGTGGAGATCACCCCCGACATGGGCGGTGACTGGACGGCAAGCCTGTCTTTCGACGGCCCGCAAGGCACCAGCGAAACCAACTTCACTGTGAACGTAAAGCGTTAAAGTTTGCTGTAGGAATGGTCGGCCTGCTTCTCTGAGTGCTGTCGTGTGGCCTCAAAATAGAGCGTCAAGCTCGACCGCGGTCAAATTCACGCCTTACGACCTCGTCACGAGCTTAATAATTTACTACGAATGGGGAAACTAGATATCGGCGGCGTGCGCCGTCAGATCTTCGAGAGAAACAAATTCCACGGTCGACGCGTGCGTGGCCTCCAGAATCACTGGCGGCGCCAATTCTGCGTCGAGCGCTTCCTTCCAACGGCTGACGCATAAACACCAGCGATCTCCCGGCTCGAGACCTGGAAATCCCATCTCCGGTCGCGGAGTGACGAGATCGTTGCCACGAGAAGCCGAAAACTCGAGAAACTCGGAGGTCATGACTGCGCAGACGGTATGAAGGCCGAAGTCTCCCGGCCCCGTGCGGCAGTAGCCATCTCGGTAGAAGCCCGTCGCCGGGTCCGTGCAGCAGCCCTGCAAACTTCCGCCAAGAACGTTGGATGGCATGGTTGCACCATAAACCAAATCTCGCTGAGGGGCAGTTGAAAATTGGGCGCTTTCCCGGTTTCTTAGTGCTCTAATGAAAACACAACTGCTGGGAAATTCGGACATGGGCATTACTCGCTTTGGATTCGGCGCGTGGGCGGCAGGGGGAGGCGGGTGGCAATTTGGCTGGAGCACGCAAGACGATGGCGACTCGATCGCCGCGATCCACACTGCCTTGGACCTTGGAATCAACTGGATCGATACTGCCGCCGTCTACGGCCTTGGACATTCCGAAGAGATCGTAGCCAAAGCTCTGAAGGATTGGCCGGGCGCAAAGCCATACGTCTTTACCAAGTGTGGAATGGTGTGGAGCGATAAAGGCGAGGTGGACTATTCGCTCAAGGCCGATTCCATTCGCAGCGAATGCGAAAACAGCCTGCGCCGGCTCAACACGGACTCGATCGACCTGTATCAGATTCACTGGCCGGCCGATGATCTGCCGGAGACCCAGGAGGGCTGGGCGACGCTCGCTTCGCTACAGAAGGAAGGAAAAGTCCGGTGGATCGGAGCATCGAATTTCAGCCGCGAGGAACTTCAGGCTGCCCAGCACATTGCACCCGTCACCTCTCTTCAGCCCCCGTATTCGCTCATCCGGCGCGATGTCGAACAAGGCGTGCTGCCGCTCTGCGAGGATAAAGGGATCGGCGTTATTGTCTATTCCCCGATGGGCTCGGGCTTACTCACCGGCGCCATGACCCTCGAACGCGCCAAGAATCTTCCGTCCGACGACTGGCGCAGCAAGAACCCTGAATTCCAGGAACCGAAGCTTTCCCAGAATTTGCTGCTTGCCCAGCGCGTCAAGAACGTGGCGGAGCAGCGCGGTATCTCCGCCGGCGCATTGGCAGCGCTTTGGACGTTGCATAATCCCGCTGTGACCGGCGCAATCATAGGCGCGCGAAATGTCAGACAGGTTCAGCAGGTTTTTCCTCATGCTGATCTGGTCTTGACGCCGGAGGAGATCATCGAGATAGCCGGCTAAGCTGGCGCCGACGACAAGACGGTTAGCTGAACGATGCCGCTCCGTATTCTCTTTGTGCCGTTTGGGAGCGAGGGCGATGTGAATCCCTTGCTGTGGCTCGCAGAGGGCATGGCTGCGCGTGGCCATGAGCCGAGATTCCTCATAACGCCTCATTATGGCCGCCTCGTCCAGCAGCGAGGCTTTCCCTGGACACCTATCGGAACGGAAGAAGATTTCCTTCGCTTCGCGCGCGATCCACGTCTCTGGAGCAGGACGGAGGGAACAAAGATCGTCGTGCAGGGCATGCTCGAAACACTGCCCGCTTATCGAGAGGGATTCGCGAAGGCGGGGTGCCATTTTGATCTCGTCGTGCTTTCGAGCATGGCCTTTGGTGCCGCGTCCGTGGCGGAAGCCATCGGCCTCCCACGATGCACGCTGCACATGCAACCAGTCTTGTTTCGTAGTGTCTTTGACTTTCCGATCTTCATGGAAGGGCTGTCGTGGCTGACGCGGTCTCCGCGTTGGATGAAGCGGGTCTTTTTTCGCTTGGGGGACATTCTTTTCTTCGAAAGGGCGCGCAGATCGTTGAACGGCTTCCGAAGGGAACTGAATTTGCCGCCTCTCAGGAATTTTTACGCCGAAGGGTTCCATGGAACCGAAGGCGTAGCGGGGCTGTTTCCGGAGTGGTTTGCTCCTCCACAGCCCGACTGGCCTCCGAAGGTCCGCCTATTCGGCTTTCCGGTTACCATTTGCTCGCGTCCGCTACCGGAAAGCCTAGAGAAATTTCTAAGCGCTGGCGATCCACCGGTGGTGTGGACTCACGGTTCGGCCAATTTCGATATTCAGCATTTCCAATCCCGCGCACTGGCGGTCTCAAAGGAACTCGGATCGCGCTGCCTCCTAATCAGCCTGGACCCTGTTGAAGGACCGCTGCCTGCCGGCACACTTCACATCGCGCACGCGCGCTTTGAGGACGTTTTTCCGCGCTGTCGCGCCGTCGTCCATCATGGGGGGATAGGAACCACCTCCAAGTGCATCGCAGCGGGTGCACCGCAACTCATTATCCCGCGCTCCCACGACCAACCCGACAACGCCAATCGGGTTGTCAAACTCGGCATCGGAAAGACACTCTCGTATCGCAAGATCGACGGCGCCGATCTTGCTGTCACCCTGAGAAACCTCTTCGCATCGAAGACTGTCCCTTCTCGCTGCAAGGAATTCCAAGCACGCATCCTCGCCGCCAACACCCAGTCACAAGCTTGCGACTGGGCGGAGGAAATCGCACAGTTGACTTTCCCAGCCAGAAGACGATGCTTCGGCCTATGAAAAGACTTCTCCTCGTGTTGGCCTGCTCCGGATTCATTTCAGCGTCTGCTTTTGCCGGGAGCTGCGGCGGTTGCGGTGAAAAAAGCAAGGAGGGCGAAAAGGGGCAGGACTCGACGAAGCAAAGCCTCGCCGTCGTCTTCTAATTCCTCCAAGCTATTAGCTTTAAGGAAAAGCGCTGGCTAAAAATCCAGCGCTTTTTCTTTTACCGATGGGGCAATTGCGGTTAGTCATCCGCATGGGCAGTGCATTCCGCAATCGCCTGCACAAGACGTGGCGCACTCTCGTCCAAACGACGAATATCTACATCGAAATTGATGGTGAGCAGCGTGCCGCCGCGTTTGCTTATTACGTTCTCTTTTCGCTTTTCCCGCTCTTTGCGCTCATCCTCATCCTGGGATCGTCGTTCTTCGGTTCCGAGCAAATCATCTCCACGTTTAAGAGCTTCCTGCCGATTGATGATTTTCAGCAAAGATTCATTTGGGAAGCAGTGCACAAACTCGAAGTCGCCCGGGGAGGCGTTGGCGTGATCTCCGTCCTCATTTTGCTCTGGTGTTCGCTTCGTTTCTTTCAAGGCCTCGTTCATGGTGTCAACCGCGCCTGGCACACCATTGAGATTCCCTGGTGGCAGATTCCTCTCAAAAACCTTCTAATGGTTGCCATCATTGGAAGCGCGCTCTTTGCCGGCTTGATAGCCCCTGCCATTCTTCAAGGTGTGCGCAATGCGCTGGTCGCCGCTGAAACGCTCATAAAGGCGCATTTTCCAGGCTTCGACTTGCATCTCATTTCCGGACTCCTGGACCTGAGCCGCTACGCTATCGCTGTCGTTCTTCTATTCTATTCCTTCTGCATGCTCTATAAGTTCGCCCCGCGAAGAAAGGTGTTGTTCAGACAGGTTTGGTTTCCGGCGCTCATTGTTACCTGCGCCCTCATGATCTGCCAGATCGCCTTCATCAACTATCTGCCGAACTTTGTGAACTACGGCATTTACGGAGCAGTCGGTGGCATGATGCTTCTGCTGCTGTGGGTTTATTTCTCCGGAATCATCATCATCCTTGGGGCATGCCTTTGCGCAGCCATGGCGCAAAGCAACGCAAACGGAGAAAGTCCTACTGTAGCCAGTCGAGGATGTTGAAATTGCAGGCGACCATCACGGTGATTAGCGCGGCGGTGGCGAGAAAACCCAACAATGCAACCGTCGGGACCACTATCAAGATCCTTCGGATGAGGCGGTCTTCGGCGTCCTGAATTTCACTCATGCTGCAAGTAGTAGGAGCGGGCTTCCCTTAAGTCAAGTTTTGGGCCGGGCGTCGCCCTTGGAGTTGGGTAGTCTCAACCTCGATAGCGTTCTGGCAAGACCGCGAGAAGGTCCTCTTTGGCGCTGCGCGAAAGAAACTCGCTGAAGATTTCATCGCCCTGTTTGCGCGCCGCGTATAACTTGAGCAGCGCGTCGATGACCAGGTGCACGTCCGCTGCGAGGATCTTGCCTTTGAGAAGCTCATTGAAGCGGCTGTCTCTGCCGAGACGACCCCCAACGAAAAGATCGTAGGCATCGACCATCTTACCGGCAACCTTCGTTTTTGCACCGCGAAAACCAATATCGGCGATCTGATGCTGGCCGCAACTGGAGGGGCAGCCGCTGAAATGAACGCGAATCTTATCCCTGTACCAGCCACAGGTCGTCTCCAGTTGGTCAATGAGTTCGATCATCCGGTTTTTGGTCTCGGCCACGGCAAGGTTGCAAAACTCGATGCCCGTGCAGGAGACGCAGCCCTTTCGGAAATTGGAAGAATCATAGACCAGTCCCAGCTTATCCATCTCCGCCTTCATCGCGGGCAGATTCCCCTCGGGGACATTCGGAATTAGGAGGTTTTGCTTGTTCGTAAGACGGACGAAGTCGCCCCCCGGTTCGCAGTATTTCTTCGCAAGCCGCCCGACCGCGGCCAGCGCGCCGTTTCGGATGCGGCCGCCGGGGAAGGTAAGCCCGACCCAGTAAAGGCTGTTCCGCATCTGTGCGTGAATTCCCATGTGGTCGGCCTCCTGGTCACGCGGGAAAGCGAACTCGCTGTGTCGCCGGAGCTGATAGCCGAGCCGGGCTTCCGTTTCGGCGAGAATTCTCTCCACGCCCCAGTCGGCGACGAGGAACTTGAAGCGAGCGCGGTTGCGTTTCGCACGATAGCCCTCGTCGCGATATACTTCGCTGATCGCCCTGGCGACCGGCCAGACCTCGTTAGGGAGAACCCACACCGGAAGAACCTTCGCGAGATGCGGAGCACTGGAAAGACCGCCTCCCGCCTTCACACCGAAGCCCGCCTCGCCTCGATCATTAGTCAAACCGAAGAAGCCCAGGCAATTGATGTCGGGTTGGTGGCAGTGGATATGGCAGCCGCTAATGGCGATCTTGTACTTCCGCGGAAGGTTCGAAAACTCTTTGGTGTTGGTCAAACCGCGGCTGATCTCGAGCATCTGTGGAGTGGCATCGAGAATCTCGTCCGGATTGATGCCCGAGACCGGGCAACACGCCACATTACGCGTAATGTCTCCGCAGGCGCCGCTGGTAATGATGCCCACCTTCTCGAGCGCATCGAAAATCGGTGGCACATCTTCGATGCGCAGCCAATGAAATTGAATGGTCTGGCGCGTCGTAATGTCGCAAAATCCGTGCGCAAATTCGTCGGCAAGCTCTGAGAGCGCAATGGCCTGAGTACCGCTCATTTGACCGCCCGGAATCTTTGTGCGCATCATGAAATAGCCGCTGTTCTTCGGCTTCTGCCGATAGACGCCATACCATTTGAGCCGATCGAAATCCTCCTCGACGATCGCCGCGAACCCTAGCTTCGCGTAGCGATAGATGTCATGAATCACGTCCAAGCCGTCTTTCTCCAGCTTGAGCTTCTCCTGGGGCGTCACCTCGATGAGTCCATGTTTGACCGCGTCAAAGTTCGGGTGGATATCTGCCATCGCTCGAGGGGTTCAGATCTCCAATTTGGAGGACGCGGCTGGCGCTTTCAAAGCATATTTCCCAAAAGAGGGAAAAATGAGAGCGTGGCCGACCTTCTCTTTGAAAACCAAGGTGACACGGGGCGATTTTTCTGAGAATTGAAATGCTGAAATGGCCCCTGAAGCCGAAGCCGAGCGTATCCTCGCGCGCGATCAACGGCGCGAGGCTTGGGACCTCTGGGGGCCTTATCTCAGCGAGCGTCAGTGGGGCACCGTGCGCGAGGACTATTCGGCAGACGGCGACGCTTGGGCCTATTTTCCTCACGATCACGCGCGCTCGCGCGTCTTCCGTTGGGGGGAAGATGGCATGCTCGGTCTTTGTGATAGCGATTGCCGACTTTGCTTCTCTGCAGCTTTCTGGAACGGTTACGACCCGATTCTCAAGGAGAGATTCTTTGGGTTGTCAAATCCACAAGGAAATCATGGTGAGGATCTTAAGGACTATTTTTACCATCTTGACAACACACCGACCCATAGCTTCATGCGGGGCCTGTATAAGTATCCGCAGCAGGAGTTCCCCTATCAGAGACTGATCGATGAGAACGCACACCGAACGCGGCTCGAACCCGAATTCGAGCTCGTTGACACCAGGATCTTCGACGAGGGCCGCTATTTCGACATCTTCATCGAATACGCAAAGGCGGCAACCAACGACATCTGCATCAAGGTTTCCGCAATCAATCGGGGAGCGGACCCGGCGCCGTTGACAGTCCTGCCCACGCTTTGGTTTCGCAATACGTGGTCCTGGGGCCAGGAAGGAATTGAGAAGCCGGAGATGCATCTCATCGGCGACAGCTTGATCAGGGCGGCGCCGTGGGGACTGCCCGTCTATCATTACTATTGCGAAGGCGCCTCGGAATTCTTGTTCACCGAGAACGAAACAAACAATCAACGTTTGTTTGGGGCAAAGAATGCCGCAAGCCACGTGAAGGACGCTTTTCACGATTACATCGTTCATGGGAAAAAGGGGGCGGTAAATCCGGCTAGCAGCGGCACGAAGGGTTCTCCGGTGTATCACCGCACGCTCGTCTCTGGCGAGACGTCGGTAATCCGCCTCCGCCTGACCGAGCTACCCCAGCCGGAACCCTTCGGCTCCTCATATGAGAGGACGTTCCGCGACCGTACAAAAGAGGCCGATGACTTTTACGAGGCGCTCACGCCAGGCTTGCCACAAGAAGCTAAAATGATCCAGCGACGGACGCTTGCCGGTCTCCTCTGGTCCAAGAAGTTTTACTATTATCCGGTAGCCCAGTGGCTGGAAGGCGATCCGACAATGCCTCCCCCGCCCCGGGCGCGCTGGCATGGGCGCAACGCCTTCTGGAGGGAGATGCACGCCCACGACATCATTTCGATGCCCGACTGCTGGGAGTATCCATACTTCTGCGCATGGGACTTGATGTTTCACTCGGTCGCTTTCGCGGTAATTGATCCAGCGACGGCGAAACGCCAGAATATGATCCTGCACGGCGAGCGCTATGCTTCGCCGAGCGCACAATTGCCCGCCTACGAGTGGGCGCTCTCTGACGTCAACCCTCCGATCGCCAGCTGGGCGACATGGCGCATTTATTCGATCGAACGCGGAATGAAGGGTGAGAGCGACCGCGAATACCTCAAGCGCGCCTTCAACAAGCTCTTGCTGAGCTACGCCTGGTGGGGAAACCGTGTGGATCAAACCGGGGACAACGTCTTCGAGGGCGGCTTTCTGGGCATGGACAACATTGGCGTCTTCGACCGGCGCTATCTCTTGCCCGATGGGAGCAAGATTGAGCAAAGCGATGGCACGGCGTGGATGGCTATGTTTTCCCTCAGCATGCTCAACATCGCCCTCGAACTCGCCACGGAGGATCCCGCCTTCGAAGACATCGCCGATAAGTTCCTCAGCGACTTCATCTACCTCGCCGCCGCCATCAATGCCCGGGGAACGGGCGGGTTCACGCTGTGGGATGATGAAGATGGGTTTTATTACGACGTTCTCAGCCGGCCCGATGGCACGGTCGATTACTTACGAACGCGGTCGATGGTTGGCCTTACCCCGCTTTTCGCTGTCGAAAGCTTCGATACCGAAATGGCGATGCAGTTTCCGCTTCTTCGCAAGCGCGCGCAGTGGTTCAGAGAACACCGCCCCCATTTGCTTGATCAGCTTCATCATATCGGCGTCGAACTGCAGGGACGCCGTCTGATCTCGTTGGTCCCGCCGGAACGGTTGCGCAGAATCTGCGAGCGGCTTTTCGACGAGAACGAGTTTCTGTCCCCACACGGAATCCGTGCGCTTTCCCGATACTACCTCGATCACCCATACAGTTTTACAGAGGGCGGCGAAACCGAGACGCTCCTCTACAGCCCGGCAGACAGCCCGGTTGCGATGTTCGGTGGAAACTCGAACTGGCGCGGCCCCGTGTGGCTACCGATGAATTACCTTCTCATCGAAGCATTGCAAAAATTCGGGTTCTATTTCGGTGAGACGTTTAAGGTCGAATTCCCGACCGGGAGCGGGAATCAGTTGAGTCTTTGGGACGTTTCTCTGGAGCTCCAAAAGCGACTTGTTTCGATTTTCCTGCGCGGACCTGATGGGCGTCGCCCGTTCAACGGAGACGTCGGATTGTTCCAGAATGATCCGCATTGGCGCGACCTCATCCTGTTCAACGAATACTTCAACGGCGACAATGGTGCGGGTGTGGGAGCCAGCCATCAAACGGGCTGGACGGCTCTGATCGGAAAAATGATCCGCCAGTTGCATACGTTCGACCGCAACACGTAGGGACGAGGTGCTGGAAGGCGATCGCTACGCCGCCAAAGGGGCGGAACTCTCAAGCGTTGCTGCTCGCCGTTGCGCGCGCCTCGCGGACACCTTCACAAGCAGCCACATTCCGCCGACGTAGGCAAAGGTCCCAAAGGGAATCAGTATTCCCTCCCAGGTCGGATAGAGCCCAAACCAAACGCCCATCCAAGCCGGCAATTCCAAGCCAGGAACCGGGTGAACCGACAGCCAGCCGACCGTCTGAAATAGCCTCACCGTCGATCCAATAAACGTAAAGAGCACAAAGACCACCAAGCCCCCGGTCACAACGAGCATCTTGCGATAAGGAAGCCTTGCTCCGATCGAGAACACCGCAAAGCCAATCACCCCGATGAATAAGCCACCCAAGCCCAAGCCAAGCAGCACCGGACGCATCCCCGCTTCGAGAATCAATGACTGCATGAAAAGTGTGGTCTCAAATCCTTCGCGAAAAATCGTCATGAATCCAACTCCCATGAGGGCAATGCTTTCCCAACGGGTCTCATGCTGCCGCTGCGCTGCCTTGCTCAGCTCGCGCAGCCGGGCATTCCACCCCGTCCAATAATACTTGTGGAAGACCCAATTCGTTACCATGAGAAGGATGACAACCGCGATGATGGAAATGACCGCTTCAAGCGTCTCCCCGTAGTGGGAGAGCCCCTGCAGCAGCGTGCGGGACGCGACAAAAATAGTAGCCGTAACGGCCAAGGCGAGCCAGGCTCCGATACCGATTCGTCTCCGAATGCCCGCATTCTCAGCTCCTCGAAGACCTGCGAGAAGGGCAGCGAGAATAACCACAGCCTCCAAGCCCTCCCTCGCAACAATGAAAATCGCGCCGATCATTGCCGCGGTCGGCGATAGTCCTACCCTGATCAGCGCGGAACACTCCTCAAGAGCGTCAAAAGCGCGCTGGTACGACGACGCCAGGTCATCTCCGGTAAGTCTCGCGTCCAAAGCCGCCTTTATGCCAGGTTTCCCTTGGTGACCGTCGAGGAAGGCTTTTTCCGCGCGTATTGCCAGCGCGGGATCGCGGGGAAGCGTGCGGGACTCAATCTCCAGATCAAAATTGATGTAGGCGTCCAGGCGAAGCTGCTCGGCTTTTCGCCATTGTTTACTTTGAGCGGCTGCGAGCGACTGGCCAAGAAGCGAGCGAATTTCGAGGGCCGTTTCCGCGACGACATCACTGGCAACACCGGCACGCTTCAGTGCCAGACCGAACTCGCGCTGGAGGAGAGCCGCACCTTTGTCCACAAGACTGTCCACGTCGGACTGTGCAGCCTTCCGATCGATGGCGTTCTCGAGATTCTCAAGGATAGCGAGCAGTTCCGGAGCGTGTTTCTCCAGGGCCTGCGTTCTGGTCTGGCGCCACACCGGCATCAATTCATTGACAATCTGTTGGGTTTGAATCGCGAAGCTCTTTGCTTCCCGATATTCGATCGGGATTATCACCTCCCCGTCGCGCACACCGGATTGATATTCCTTTGGGATGAGGCGCAGCAGCTTCAGGACGATGCGTTCGCGACGCTCGACATCCTCGGCGCTAAGCAGATTGGGATACCCGGCTTCGAGTGAGAGCCGCCATGCGGCCGCCGCCTTCGACATGGCACTTGAGAGTTCCCGCGCTGCGGACAACAGCTCTGCAAAGGCACTCTCGCTTTGGCCGCTCGCCGAAGGAACTGAGCCAATGGCGAGTTTGAGCAGCGAACCAGGAAGTTTCGACAAGCCTTGAATTTCGGAAGCACGAGCATAGACCAGCGCTGGTGTGGCGCGTCCCTCTTGAATCAAACGCATGAGCGCATCGGTCTTTTCACGCGCGCGAGTGATCTGCCAGATGACATGTTCCCTGGCGAGCAACCGGCTGACCTCGACACGCTGGGTGGGATTTCCTCCCAGACGCTGAAGCGCGAGCGCTCCCTCCACGGAGTTGGCGAATTTGGGCAGCTTGATGATTGAACGCCACTCCCGCGCCAATTCGACATCTCCGGCGCGCTGGCTGTCGATCATTTGGAGAGCCGCCACGTGCTGCAGCCGCGCTTGCATGAATCCAAGAGCCTCCGCAGCCGGGAGTGGTTCGTCGGTCGGAACAGGGAGCGGAGCATTCCAGAGGTCCCGAGCCTCGGAATCGGTCAGGGCTTGAGCGAACTCCGCCCTCGCATGCTGAAGATTCTCTCCAATGACAGGCAACCAGCGATCACCATGAATATCGAGCAGAGCCTCGTCGAAAACATTCTGCAATGAAGCCGAATCATCGATCGCGTCAGCACGAAGAGCCGCAACGGAAACGAGTAAAAGCAACGAAATGATCAAACCCATGGCACTGCTTGATCGTCTTCTGCTCATTAAGAATTGCGCTCGCGCAGCGCTATTTCGAGTTTTCAGCTCTCGACTTTCACTCCGACAACTGCAGCGCTCTGCTGGATCTGCGGCACCAACTTGTCAGTTTTCTCCTTAGCCTGCGTCGCCAGTTCATCGATCTCCGCGCCTTTGATTCCGCCCTCTCTCTCGCGCTTGTCGATCTTGTCCAGAAAGCTCATGATCCCCTTGAAGCCGGAGTCCACGGACTTCGCGAGAGACATGTCCTTCTCGGACACTTGTTCCTTCACGGCCTCATACATCACCTGGCAGCTCCCCATGATGCCCCGCATGTCGGAAACCCGGCTCACGGCTTGAAAGCGTCCCGACTTCTCCTTCGAGTAGCGTGACTCCTTCCAATCCTCGAAGTAGTCGGAAAGTGTCGGCGTCATCACAACCATCGCACCAAAGCAGTCGCTCACCGAGGCGTTCCAAGCGTTGGCATCCGCAAGGAGCTCGCCGAGTTTTTTGCTCACGTCCTTCGCAGCGCCAGACAAGACCTCCGGACGCGGCAGCGACTTTTTGCCGGTAGCCACAGGCGTCACCCAACGCTTGTCTCCACTCCATAGCATCGGCTCAATGATGTAAGTGAAAAGAGACCCCTGCTTGTCGATTTTCTCGCCGTTTTCAAGCACAAGAACGACGGGAGCAACACTATCGGGCCCTTCAGAGGCAGGAACTCCTGCGTCCAGATAAATGTCATAGTCAGCAAGCGACGGGACCCCAGCGACGATTCCCTCCACAGTCTCATACCCAAAGCTATCCATCGCCTTGTAATTCTGCTGCATTTTGGCAACCAGCTTCTCCAATTGCTTGGCATCGGTCTTGTAGGCGGCTTCGACTGACCCGCCGTTCGCAGCGACAAGGGCGGCGTATGCCTCACTGTTCTTCACAAGATCCTTCGAAGCCGCATTCATCGTTTCTAACTTATCGATGAGGTAGCTCTTCACGCTGGCAGCTGAGTCTTCCGCATGAACTGGCTTGGCGAAAGCCGCAAGTGAAGTAAAAAACACCGAAATGACAAGCGTGGTTTTCATTTTTGAGACTGAGTTTCAATTTCTAAAAGAGCGCGGGTCGTTGCAAGAGAAAAGCGAGCAGCCTGTCGGCTTTAGAAATCGGCCTCGCGCACGAAATCGCGCGGGGAACAATTTCTAGGATTTTTTATGCTTCAAATCGGGCTTCATTCCACGTCCGACAGGCTGCTCGCTAGACGCCTAAGACCATGAGATCCACCTGTCGGTTATGAGTGGCCCGTCGATGTTCGAAGACAAAGATCCCCTGCCAGGTTCCGAGCGTCATCCGTCCGCCAACGACGGGAATCACCTCGCTTGTCCGGGTAAGCGCCATTCGCAGATGGCTTGTCGTATCGTCGGGCCCCTCGAGCGTGTGAACGTAGTTGCCATCCTCGGGAGCGATGTTGTCGAAATAGCTGTGCAGGTCGGCCCGGGCACTCGGGTCCGCGTTTTCGTAAATCACAAGGCTGGCGCTGGTATGGCGTATAAAAACGGTCACCGTGCCCGTTTGAACGGCGCTTTCCCGCACCACCCGAGCCACTTCATTCGTGATCTCATAAGTTCCCTTGCCACGCGAGTGGACGCTGATTGTCTCGTGCTTTGCGATCATTGTGGCTTGATCACGACGAGCAGCCAACCTCCAAGAAACAACAAGCCACCGATCGGCGTAATCGCGCCGAGCCAGCGGATATTTGTCACGGCAAGGAGATAGAGCGATCCCGAGAATACGAGAACTCCGGCCGCCCAGATCCAGACGACCGTGGCGTTTCGGTCCCCGGCCCACAGCGCAGCCACCGCGTGGACAAGATGATAGAGGACCGCCGTTTGCCAGATAGACGACGTTTGATTGGCGGCGAGCAGTGTGGCGAGTTGGTGGGCACCAAAGGCGCCAAGCGCCACGCCCAGAAAACCGAGAACGCCTGCGATTTGAGTGGCAAGTTGCATAAGCGAGGCATGATGGCCACGCACGCCAGATTATTCAACCCTTAGCAGTTTGGGAGATTCGGTGAGGATCCGCTGCAACCATCCCGGAGTGCTTGCTCTGAAATATTGGTTGAAGTGTTGGGTCTCCAGGCGTCTTCCATCGCAGGGTATTGACTATCCCGAAAGCTGGCGGTTGCGGAGGAGCGTTCATTCAGGCACGTTGCCCGCCTATGGATTTCCGCATTCCGGTCACCATTCTCACCGGCTTTCTCGGAGCAGGCAAAACCACCCTGCTCAACCGCATCCTCACCGAACAACATGGACTGCGAATCGCCGTGATCGAGAATGAATTCGGAGAGATCGGAATCGACCACGAGCTAGTGATCAACACCGAAGAGGAGCTCTTCGAGATGAATAACGGTTGCATCTGTTGCACCGTGCGCGGGGATCTCATCCGCATCCTCGGCAATCTCATGAAGCGCAAAAACCGATTCGATCGGATTCTCGTCGAAACCACGGGCCTAGCCGACCCGGGCCCGGTTGTGCAGACGTTTCTCGCCGACGATGAGTTGCAAGCCAAGCTCAAGGTGGATGCGGTGGTCACCGTCGTAGATGCCAAACACGTCCTTCTTCACCTCGATGATAGTGATGAAGCGAAGGAACAAGTCGCCTTTGCCGATGTGATCCTCCTCAACAAATGCGATCTTGCTCCATCCGACGAGCTCGATGCGCTTGAAAAGAGGCTTCGCGGGATCAACGTCATGGCCAGGATTCACCGCACCACCGATGCGCAGATCGAGCTTTCCAAAGTTCTCGAAATCGGCGGCTTCAACCTTGATCATGCGTTGGAAATCGACCCGCAATTCCTCGAAGAAGAGGACGAGCACCGTCACCACCATCACGACGATGAGATTACGAGCGTGGGTATCGAACGCGATGGCCATTGCGACGGGCAGAGACTCCATAATTGGCTGTCTGAACTTCTGCGCACCAAGGGACAGGACATTTTCCGGATGAAGGGCGTCTTTGCCGTAAAGGGAAATCCCGACCGTGTCGTCTTCCAGGGAGTACACATGATTCTTAACGCCGCGCCAGGTGGTCCTTGGAACGGACGACCACCCAAGTCCAGCCTCGTCTTCATAGGACGATCCTTGGATCGGGAAGCCTTGTCCGAGGGCTTCGAAAGCTGCCTGGTTCCGGGCAATGCCGGATCCTAATCACGCCAAGCGCCTTCTTTAGAGAGAACTCCAAGAATGGGATTCAAGAAAAAATGGGCACGGGAAACCAGCGACCACATTCTCTCGCTCGCCTGGTCGGAGAACGCGCTCATCGTCACACCCAGCACGGGGACATTCCTCCTCGTTGACCAGGACGGAGAGACGACTGCCGAATTTGCAGCTCACGGCCTCGGCAACGGGGCCGCAGACGCACGAGCCGGCCTCCTCGCGACATGCGGCTTCGACGGACAAGTTCGAACCTACGCAATTGATGACTCGAAGTTCGTTTCGGCCCGGGCGATCACTTTAGGCAAAGGTTGGATCGATCGCGTAAGATGGAGCCCTAACGGCGAACACCTCGCGTCCGCGCTCGGCAAAACGCTGTTCGTCTTCAACGGAAGCGGCGAAGTCGTCGGCACCTATTCCAATCACAAGACCTCGGTCACCGACTTTGCATGGAATCCACAGGATCCTCTCGAGATCGCGAGCGTTTGTGGCGGCGGCGCACAGATGTGGCGAGTTGGAGAGACCGAACCTTTCGCCCGGTTCGACTGGGGCGGGGCCAGTCTTCTCGCTTTGTGGAGCCCCGACGGACGCTGGTTAGCCACCGGCGACCAGACGCCCAGCGTCCATCTCTACGACTTCACGCGAGACTACCCTCTGCACATTCAGGGCTTTGAGACAAAGGTAAGGGCTATAGATTTTTCGCCGGATGGAAAGCGTTTGGCAACCGGAGGCGGAACGACCGTAACCATTTGGAATTGCGCAGGAAAAACCGGCCCCGAAAGCACGATTCCCGACCAGTTGACGTTTCACAAAGGCGATGTCGAGGCCATCGCATGGTCGCCTACTGGAACACTCCTCGCGACGGCAGATAGGGCTGGACGCCTGGTCCTCTCGAATGCGCAGGGCCGACCGGTCGCCGCCTTTGAAGATGCGGAAGGGATCAGCGCCCTCGCATGGAGCCCGGACGGAAAATGCCTGGCGGTTGGAGATGCCGGGGGCCGCGTCGTTCTTTTCAGCGATTGACGAGCGCCATCATCGGCTCGGCGTAGCGCTCGCCCTGGGCGGCGCCGGGCGGAAAAAGGTGATCGATCTGCGTGAGTTCGTCTACGGTGAGCGTCACGTCGAGCGCTCCCAGATTATCTTCGAGGTAACGGACACGCTTGGTGCCAGGGATTGGCACCATATCCTCCCCCTGAGCAAGCACCCAAGCCAGCGCGAGCTGTGCGGCAGAGCAGCCCTTCCTCTGGGCAAGGTTCTTCACATGGGCTGCAAGCTGAAGATTACGCTCAAACGCCTCTCCCTGGAAACGCGGATTCGTGCGCCTCCAATCATCTGCGGCGAGGTCGGACGGCTTCTGAATGGCACCGGTGAGGAAACCTCGCCCAAGGGGACTATACGGGACGAAGCCAACACCCAATTCGCGGCATACTGTGAGCGTGCCATTGCGCTCTACATCGCGGGACCAAAGCGAATACTCGGTCTGAAGCGCGGCGATCGGATGCACGGCGGTCGCGCGTCGCAGCGTGCCGACACCTGCCTCCGAAAGTCCGAGAGCGCGCGCCTTTCCGGCCCGAACCAAATCTGCCATCGCTCCAACGGTTTCCTCGATGGGAACATTCGGATCGACCCTATGCTGGTAATACAGATCGATCGTGTCAATTCCTAGTCGACGAAGGCTTGCGTCGCATGCCTTTCGCACGTTCGCGGCCGAGCTATCTACGCCGGTTATTGCCCCAGCGGGATCGATCCGGAAGCCAAACTTCGTGGCGATGACCACTCGCTCACGCGGAATCTCGCGCAAAAAGGCACCGATGAGTTCCTCATTCTTATAAGGACCATAGATCTCCGCCGTATCAAGAAAATTGCCACCGAGCTCGAAATAGCGGCGCAAGACGGCTAGCGACTCAGATTCGTTCGTCGGGCCATAAGCATACGACATTCCCATGCACCCCAAGCCAAGTGCGGAAACCTCGAGGGGACCAAGTTTGCGTTTTTTCATTGCTTACTCTTCTTTCGATTTCTGAACGAAGGGGTCGTGTGAAGTTGGATCACAAAATACCTCGCCGCAACCTCCGAGAGGATCAAGGCAACAGGTTCTTTGCGACCTCTGTGTCCTCAGTGGTCAAGAACTACATGCTCATTCCGCCATCAACCGCGAGCACCTGACCCGTGACGTAGGACGCCTCGGGGCTCGCGAGAAAAGCAACGGCCGCGGCGATGTCGTCAGCGGCTCCAAAACGCGTCAGAGGGATCTGGGCAAGGGCAGCCTTCCGCACTTCGTCGGCCAATACCGCCGTCATATCGGTTTCGACAAACCCGGGCGCGACGACGTTAGCCGTAATGTTGCGGCTGGCGAGTTCGCGCGCCAGCGTCTTGGTCAGTCCGACAAGGCCGGCCTTGCTCGCTGCATAATTCGCTTGTCCGGCGAGGCCGATCAGGCCGCTGACCGAGCTAATGTTGATGATGCGTCCCTTGCGCTGCTTGACCATCGCGCGGAGGACGGCGCGGGAAAAATTGAAAGCGCCCTTGAGGTTGGTATCGAGGACGACATCCCAATCTTCCGAGCTCATGCGCATGATCAACGTGTCGCGGGTGATGCCCGCATTGTTCACGAGAACATCACAACGTCCAAAGTCGGCCAGAATTTTCTCACCGGTTTTCTGGACCGCGTCGAAATCCGCTACGTCCACCGAGTACGGCTTCGCGGCGTCAGGCGCCACGACATTGATCGCGTCGGCGGTTTTCTGTGAGTTGGCTTCTGTGCGGCTCACGACCGCGACCCTGGCGCCCTCCTCGGCAAGCCGCTTGGCGATTGCTTCCCCAATGCCGCGGCCAGCCCCGGTGACTATGGCAACCTGGTTCTCAAATCGTCTCATAAGCAGTATGTCTCAACTCGGAAGCTTAGCGCACCTCTGTCCAAGCCCCGTTCGGGATGAAAGGAACTTCTTTTTCCGGCAACCTGCTAAACGCTCACCCAGCTCCGAGTCCGTGCGCTTTGCTCAATGGCTGCCAGCACCTTTTCGTTCTTCAAGCCGTCTTCGAAGGTTGGTTCCACGCTCTTGCCGTCTGTAACCGCCTTCACAAAATCCGAGAACGCATTTGTGAAGGTGTGTTCATAGCCGATGATGTGCCCTGCAGGCCACCACGCAGCGCCGTAAGGATGCACCGGCTCAGTGACAAGAATATCGCGAAATCCGCGTGCGTCTTCCGGGTCGTCCAAATTGAAATATTTGAGACGATTCATGTCCTCGAGATCGAAGAAGAGCGAGCCCTTGCTTCCGTTGATTTCGAGCGTGACGTGGTTCTTGCGCCCGTACGCGAAGCGCGTCGCTTCAAAATTTGCGACCGCCCCATTCTTAAAACGCCCAATCCACGAGACTGCATCGTCCACCGTAACCGCTCCGAGCTTCTTACCCGCCTTTGCTCCGAGCCCGGCACCAACCTCTTCGAGAATTGGGCGCTTCTTGATGAACGTTTCCATGAGAGCGCAAACTTCGCTGATCTCTCCTACGAGATAGCGGCCCAGATCGATGATATGAGAATCGATGTCCCCATTCGCCCCGGAGCCGGAAAATTTCTCTTGGAGTCGCCAAACAAGCGGGAAGTTCGGATCGGCGATCCAATCCTGAGCGTAGCGGGCGCGGACATGATAGATACGTTCGCCAAGGTCGCCGCGCTCGATCATCTTCTTCGCCTGCGCAATCGCCGGGATCCTGCGATAATTGTGACACACCATGTTCACGACCTTCGCCTTTTTGACTGCAGCAGCCATCTCCTGGCATTCATTCACATCCAATCCCAGGGGTTTCTCGCAAAGGATCGCCTTGCCATTCCGAGCCGCTTCAAGGGCGATCTCGCAGTGGCTGTCATTGGGAGTGCAGATGTCGATGATATCGATCTCCGGATCGCTCACCACAGCCTTCCAATCAGTGCTCGCAATCTTCCAGCCTAGCTGTTCGCGGGCGGTTTCGACGTTTTTCGGCGACCGGCCACAAACGGTGTGAAGCACGACATCTGCGGGGAGGTTAAAAAACTTCGGTACCTGGCGCCACGCATTCGAATGCGCCTTTCCCATGAAATTGTAACCAATCATTCCAACATTGAGCGAGCGTTTTGCCATAACGAAAAAGGAGGAACGGTAACTTCATCAGATGCCGCGGGTTCTGAAAACGAAAAAAAACACTCTCTGGCGCTTCTCGAGGAGCGGCAAGACGCGAAGCACGCTGGACGGTCATTATCGCTGTGTGCGAGAGGTGAAATCCTTTTCCGTCCGCATTGACGAAAGATCAGGATCGCTTATTGTTGCCAAACGCAGGGGAGCTTTCGAAGCTGAGAGTCCCGATCGACTCGGGAGACCCTTGGAACCTGATCCGGCTAACACCGGCGTAGGGAGCAGACATGAGTTTTAAGTTGATAGTCTTAAGTTTTAAGCGCGAACCGGATCGGTTCGCCTCTCTGCTCCGTCTTCGCCGGCGTAGTCTTAACACTTAATCCTACCAACGCAAAACTCCGAATGATCGCACCAACAAGCGCCATCGAACCGGACAGCACCCAGCCGCTGCCGAATTCCAACCGCGTATACGTCGAGGGAGAAATCTATTCCGATATCCGCGTGCCAATGCGCGAAATCGAGCTCGCACCGACAAAGGCGCTTAATGGTACTGTCGAGGTGAACGAGCCCGTCAGAGCTTATGACACAAGTGGGCCCTGGGGCGACCCCGCATTCAACGGGGATGTCGAGAAGGGGCTGCCACCTCTCCGCCAGGAATGGATTCTCAAGCGAGGCGACGTCGCCGGATACCAGGGCCGCAACGTCCGGCCCGAAGACAACGGCTACCTCAGCGTTAGCCATGCCCAGTTGGCTTCCGAACGCCGGGGCGGACTTTCTCCGCTCCAGGCGCCGCAAAACGCAAAACGTCACCCGCTCCGGGCATCAGCCGGCCATCCTGTCACACAGCTCTGGTACGCTCGCCAGGGCCTCATTACGCCGGAAATGGAGTTCATTGCCATTCGCGAGAACATCGGCCGGGCGAAAATCGCCGAGATGTCGAAAGACTTGGTCCGCAATGACCTCGACAAGCAACATGCCGGCAGCACCCAACTTGTAGCCGGGGTCGGTGACCCAGGTTCCGCGACCAGCGGTCGCGGCTACATCCCGTCGGTCTTCCAACGGTTTCCGCAGCGCATCCCTTCAGAAATCACGCCGGAATTCGTCCGGGACGAAGTAGCCGCCGGTCGTGCGATCATTCCCGCCAACGTCAATCACCCAGAATCCGAGCCGATGATCATTGGCCGAAACTTCCTCGTGAAGATTAACGCAAACATCGGTAACAGTGCTGTGGCCTCGAGCATCGAGGAGGAGGTTGAAAAAATGCGCTGGGCCACCAAGTGGGGGGCGGACACCGTGATGGACCTCTCCACGGGTAGGAACATCCATGCCACCCGCGAATGGATTCTGCGCAACTCGCCGGTTCCAATTGGCACCGTCCCCATCTACCAAGCTCTGGAAAAAGTCGGTGGGAAGGCAGAGGAGCTCACCTGGGAAATCTACCGTGATACGTTAATTGAACAGGCTGAACAGGGTGTGGATTATTTTACTGTTCATGCGGGAGTATTATTGCGGTTCATTCCCCTCACCGCGCGGCGGATGACGGGCATTGTTTCGCGTGGCGGCAGCATCATGGCCAAATGGTGCCTGGCACACCACAAGGAAAGTTTCCTCTACACCCGTTGGGACGAAATCTGCGAAATCATGGCCGCCTATGACGTCAGCTTCTCGATCGGCGACGGGCTGCGTCCCGGCAGTATTGCCGACGCAAACGATGAGGCGCAATTCGCCGAACTCTACGTGCAGGGTGAACTCACGGAGCGCGCCTGGAAGCGTGGTGTGCAGGTTATGAACGAAGGTCCCGGCCACATCCCGATGCACATGATCGAGGAAAACATGGCTAAACAACTCGAATGGTGTCATGAAGCGCCCTTCTACACACTAGGTCCGCTCACGACCGACATCGCTCCAGGATACGACCACATCACGAGCGGTATCGGCGCCGCCATGATTGGTTGGTATGGGTGCGCGATGCTCTGCTACGTAACGCCCAAGGAACACCTCGGCCTGCCCAACAAGAAGGACGTAAAGGATGGCGTCATCGCCTACAAGATCGCGGCTCACGCCGCGGATTTGGCAAAAGGTCACCCCGGCGCTCAATACCGCGACAACGCATTGTCGAAGGCGCGATTTGAGTTCCGATGGGAGGATCAGTTCAACCTCAGCCTCGATCCTCTCACCGCCCGAGAATTCCACGACGAGACACTCCCGCAAGAAGGAGCGAAGTCCGCGCACTTTTGTTCAATGTGCGGGCCACATTTTTGTTCCATGAAGATCACCGAGGATGTTCGCAAATATGCTGCGGAACAGGGAGTCAGTGAGGAGGACGCGGTGACGCGGGGAATGGAGGAGAAGAGCAGAGAGTTTGTCGAGAAGGGCGCCGAGGTTTACACTCGGGCGTGACAGCATCGGTTGGCGCGTCACTGTTGAAGACCCTTCCAGCGCGGCAATTTCACGTGGCGCGGCGATAGCACTTTTACTTACGCGCTAAGAGGACGAGCTTTGAGCGTGTCTTCGCAGCGAGTTGTATGAATTCCGAGACACTCATTTAGTTGCGAATCGCAGCCGTGTCGTTTCGAGGATTATTTGGGCGAGGTTAACGCAGCTTCCCATCGGACATCGCGAGCGTCTATAACACTCGCAATGCATTGCCCCCTCGCGAAATACTTCCTCTCACTCTGCGCGATCATCATTCTCTTGACGTCATCGTGCAGGGCAGGTCAGCTGACGCTCGAACAAGTCAAGGCCGCCATCACCGAGCTCGAGAAACTCACTGACAACGAGATTCGCGTGACAGGAATCCCCGGCATTGCCATTGCAGTGGTTTTCAAGGACCAGGTCATTTTCGCCAAAGGCTTCGGTGTTCGCGAAGTAGGCGAGGCAAGTCCGGTCGATGCCGACACGGTGTTTCAGCTTGCGTCCGTATCGAAACCAATCGCCTCGACAGTGGTCGCCGCGCTTGTGGGAGAAGGCCTCATTACCTGGGACTCACGGATCAGCGACCTCGACCCTGGTTTTCAAATGCATGATGCCTGGGTTACGCGTGAAATCACTATTCGGGACTTTTTTTGCCATCGCAGCGGTCTTCCCGATCATGCCGGCGATTTGCTCGAAGACATCGGCTTCACACGCGAGGAGGTTCTTCACCGTTTGCGCTACCAAAAACCGGATTCCAGCTTTCGAGCGGGATACGCCTACACAAACTTTGGGATGACGGAAGGCGCGATCGGTGCCGCCAAAGCCGCTGGAAAAGAATGGGAAGAGGTTTCCGAAGAAAAACTCTACACGCCCTTGGGCATGACATCCACAAGTTCGCGGTATAGGGATTTCGTCGAACGCAAGAACCGCGCGCTTGGCCACATCAAGATCGACGGAAAGTGGTTGCACAAATATCAGCGAGAACCCGACGCACAATCGCCGGCGGGCGGGGTGAGTTCCTCGGTCAATGACGTTGCCAAGTGGATGCGCCTGCAGCTTGCCAATGGAAAGTATGAGGGCAAGGAAATCGTGAAAAAGGAAGCTCTGGCAGAAACCCACCACCCACAGATGCTAACCGGTTTCAGTCCCCTCGACGGGCTCCCGAGCTTTTACGGCCTCGGATGGAATGTCAGCTATGACGAGGAAGGGCGCCTGCGCCTTTCCCATTCCGGTGCGTTCGATCTCGGCGCTGCAACCACGGTCGCATTGGTCCCTGGCGATGATCTCGGCATTGTCGTTCTTACGAATGCTTTCCCGACCGGGGTTGCGGAGGGACTCGCCGGCACGTTTCTGGATTACGTCCTGCATGGGAAACCGACTCGAGACTGGCTCGCTCTTTACAAGCAGGCAATCTCCCAACTCGTCCAGGCAGAAGCTTCCCATGTCACCGACTATTCGAACCCGCCGGGGTCCTCCGCTCCGCCGGCGACGAACGCCGCGTACGTGGGCACATACCGCAACGATTTCTTCGGTGAGATCGCCATCATCGAGACGCAAGGGGGACTCGCCATTGTCCAGGGCCCGAAAAAGATGACGTTCCCGATGACGCATTGGAATCGCGACACGTTTACCTATCTGTCCCAGGGAGAATCGTCCGTGGGGACCGCGGGCATTACTTTCACGATGGGACCAGACAACATGGCGCGCCGCGTTTCCGTCGAAAACTTGAACATTCACGGCGAGGGAACTTTCGAGCGCATGTCGAAAGACAACGAGTAGCGTGGAGCTCCGAAAGAAGACCTCGGCTCCCTTCCTTGCCCGTGCCCTGCGCGGCGTTATGCTGGGACCATGGCCAAGCGTCTCTTCATCGCGCTCGAACTGCCGGAACGTTGTCGCCAAACTCTCACCAATCTTGATCCGCATTTGAAAGGTTTGCGGTGGCTGCCGGCCGAGCAGTTACATGTGACGATGAGCTTTATGGGGCAGGTGCACTCGACTCAAGAGGAGTCTTTGCGGGACGCGCTCGGCGAGGTCAGAGTGCCCGCATTTTTTTTACCAATACTAGGCGTGGGGACCTTCGGCAAGCCTCGGCCCACGGTGGTCTGGGCCGGATTGGGAAAAGCACATCCCCATTTGTTTGCCCTCCACAAGCACATCCAGGACGCAGTGCTGCACGCAGGGCTGGAACCAGACCTCAAGCCGTTTCATCCGCACATCACCCTTGGTCGCGCCAACGGAGTGTCGAGCGCCGTGCTGCAGCCATTCTTGCGGCGGTACGCAAATACTGAGTTCGACCTTTGGAAGGTAACGGGGTTCGCGATGTTTTCGAGCGTTCTGTCGCCCGAAGGCCCGATCCACACTGTGGAAATGCGACGGGCGTTCTAGACTAGGCAAATACCGCTGGCAGGCGGTTGGCACAACCGCTACAACCGGAGGCTTTTGAAGACGATGGCGCTTTTCGGAAAATTGCCTATGAGAACCGATCGTGCTCTACTGAGCAATGGCTGGAGTGAGCATCGCGACCTGCTGTCCGTTGCGGCGGAAATATTCCAGAGCCATGCGCTTGCGTTCCCGTAGAACCGCGTCGATATCTTCACCCACCGCGGGAGTGCCCCAAAGACGCCGACCGGGCGGGATCCAGGCACGACCCGTGAAATTGTCGAGAACCGTGCCACCGGGCGCCACGCGGGGATTGTCGGACACGTATAGCCGCTGGCCGCTTCTATCGAGTGCAACCATTTCAACATGGCCGAAATTTCCACCGGGTGTTCCGCGCAGGTACTTGCCGACTCTCGCATCGCCGAGATAGACGAGCACGCTGCCCAGCGGAGCGCGTTGCGGCGAACTGCAACGAATCGGTTTCCATCCGGCTCGGCTGAGGATCGATTCCCAATCCTGCCCGTTGCCTCCCGCCAGCCCTTTCCCAAGTCCGGCGTTCTTTAGGATGGAAAGCATCCCCCGTCCACACCAACCGGAACCGATATTATCGGTCGCGCTATCGGCCGCCGCCGCCATAAGAATCGTCCGCGTCACCGGCGGGGGAGTCGTCTCCGCTGCGTGGGCTACAGAAATAAGGATGGCGGCGGTAAAGGCACGGCAAAAAAACATCGGCGATCACCATAACCAATTCGCGTCTTTCGCCAAGAGCTTTTTTCCCGGCGTTCAACCGGAACATTGCACCCTTCTACAGCTTTAATGCCTTGCGTCTGAGCCAGTAAAATATGACCGGCGTGACAATGAGCACGTGGAGGAGGCTGCTGACCATACCGCCAATGACCGGGGTGGCCAGCGGTTTCATGACTTCTGCTCCGGTTCGTGTGCTCCACATGATCGGCAGAAGACTCGCGATGACGGTGCCCACCGTCATGACCTTCGGCCTCAGGCGCAGCATGGCACCGTCGATGACAGCCGACTTCAAATCCTGGAGAGAAAAGGAGTCTCCTTTTTCCTCGCGCCGCCTCTTTAGCGCTTCCTCAAGGTAAACAACCATCACCACACCGGTCTGAATTGCCGTGCCGAAGAGCGCGATGTAGCCGATCCATACGGCCACGCTAAAGTTGTATCCAAGCAGGTATTGGAGAAGAGCGCCGCCGGTAAGCGCGAACGGCACCGCCAGGATGACGTGCGCGGCTTCTGTCACAGAATGGAAGACAGCACTCAGCAACATGAAGATGATAAGCAGGACGACCGGCACAATGAGCAGGAGCGTCCGCTGTGCACTGAGCTGGCTTTCATACTGGCCGCTCCATTTCAGTGTCACCCCCGCGGGGAGATCGATCTCCCGCGCGATGCGTTCCTGAACATCCTTGACGAATCCCCCAAGGTCCCGGTCTCGGACGTTGCTTTGCACGAATACGCGAAGCAAGCCATCCTCGCTCGAGATCTCGCTCGCCCCGCTGGCGCGCCGGACCGACGCAACTTGTCCGAGCGGCACACTAAAGCCTTCTTTGGTTGGAATCAGGATGCTGCCGATTTTTTCAATGTCATCGCGCTCGTCACGAGCAAGGCGGAGCTGAATCGGATAGCGCGCTCGCCCTTCGATTGTCGTGCTGACGTTGAGCCCACCAAGGCCAATTTCGACGACGTCCATCAAGTCACGGATATTCAGACCATATCGGGCCAGCGCCAATCGGTCAGGCAGGATTTCCACGTATGGCTTCCCTTGCGCTCGCGAGGCTGCGACGCCAGCAGCTCCCGGCACCCTGCGGACAAGGTCTTCGACTCGGAAAGCCACCTGCTGGATTGTCTCCAGATCGGGTCCGAGAACCTTGATGCCGAGCTGCGCCCGGATCCCGGTGCTAAGCATTAGAATACGGTTCTCAATGGGCTGCAAGAAACCGGGCACGTAGCCGGGAATCAGGCTGAGCTTTTCTGAGAGTTCGGCGATGATCTTTTCCTTGGTCATGCCCGATCGCCAGCTCTCCTGGGGCTTGAGCATGATGGTTGTTTCGATCATTTCCACGGGCGCCGGGTCAGTGGGCGTATCGGCGCGCCCAAGCTTGCCGGCGACGGACTCCACTTCGGGCACGCTCTTAATTACTCCATCCTGCCACGCCATGACGCGCTTTACTTCCGTGAGAGATGTGCTGGGTAGGAGCACCGGCATGAAGAGCAAGCTTCCCTCATTGAGAGGCGGCATGAATTCGCTCCCGATTCGCGTCGCAAGAAGCACAGCCGCAGCAAGGAGCGCCGCAGCACCAGCCAAAACGATGCCCCCGTGCCGCAGAGCAAATTTCAGCGCGGGACGGTACAGTCCCATCAAGAAACGCATGACGAGATTTTCGTTCTCCGCATGAAAAGGCCCGCGCACCAGCCAGGTGCAAAGCACGGGCACAAGCGTTACGCCCAGCAGAGTCGCGCCGATCATGGCGAAGGTCTTGGTAAACGCCAGCGGATGAAAGAGCTTCCCTTCCTGACCTGTGAGCGCGAACACCGGCAGAAATGCCAGGATGATGATCGCCATGGCGAAGAAGATCGGCCGTCCCACCTGATGCGCTGCATGGCGAATGACTTCGAGATATGGAGGCGGCGTTCTGCGAGCGTCTGACCGGCGATCTGAAGCCGTGACGGCGCTCTTATCCGCCTGTTCGCAATGCCTGATCACATTCTCAGTCATAACGATGCCGGCATCCACGAGCACGCCGATCGCGATGGCGATTCCGGCGAGCGACATGATGTTCGAAGTGATCCCGAATCCCTGCATCAGAATGAACGAAATGAGGATCGAAATCGGCAGCGGGAGCGTGACAATAAGAATGCTGCGGAAATGCCAGAGAAAAACGATATGGGCCAGTGTGACGAGCAGGATTTCCTCGGTGAGCGCATGACGCAGGGTCTCGATGGTGCGCTCGATCAGGTCACTCCGATCATAGAAAGGCACGATAGACACTCCCGTGGGCAAGCTCGGCGCGATTTGAGTAATTTTCTCCTTCACACGCCCAATCACCTGCATGGCATTCTCGCCTGTGCGCATGACTACCACTCCACCCACCACTTCGTGCCCATCAACGTCCAGAGCCCCTCTACGAAAATCCCCGCCAATCGAAATCTCGGCAATGTCTTCGAGATAAATCGGAAGTCCGTCTTGAGAGCGGACGGGAATGCGCTTGAGATCGTCGAGGCTATTGACCAGTCCTATGCCACGGACGACAAACTCCATCCCGTTCTCTTCGATCACCTTGCCGCCGACGTTGATGTTGCTGCTGGCAAGCGCGTCCATTACCTCACGCAAATCTACGCCGGCCTGCCGCATTTTCCCGGAGTCCACAGCAACCTGATACTGGCGGACAAAACCTCCGATGCTCGCCACTTCAGCCACGCCTTCGACCGCAGCGAGCTGGTAGCGGATAAAAAAATCCTGAAGCGAGCGCAGCGTGCCGAGGTCAAAACCACCCGACGCAGCGGCCGGACCAGATCCGGAACTCTTCGAAGGATCGACTTTGAGGTAATATTGAAAGACCCAGCCCAGCCCTGTGGCGTCAGGGCCAAGCTGTGGAGTGACACCCTCGGGAAGCAGCGTTTGCAAAAAGCTTAGCCGTTCGAGAACGCGGGTGCGGGCAAAATAATTGTCGATCTTGTCTTCGAAGACCACCGTCAAGAGTGAGAAGCCGAACATTGATGAGGCCCGCACCTCTTTCACACCCGCCAAGCCCTGAAGGTTGGTTGACAAAGGATAGGTCACCTGGTCCTCCACTTCCTGCGGACTGCGCCCGGACCAATCGGCGAAAACGATGACCTGATTTTCGCTGAGATCGGGAATGGCATCGACCGGGGTGTGGCGAACGGCCCAGATGCCCCAGGCAACGATAAGCAACGTGCCGCATGCCACGAGGAAGCGATTTCTCAAAGACCAATCAATTAGCCAGGAAATGAGACTGCCAGGCGGGATGGGCTTCGCTGCGTCTCCTGAATTCTTGCTATGCCTTCCGGACGCAATCGCCCCTTCGTCGTCTGCGCTCAAGGCTTCACCTCCGCTCCGCAACTCAGCATCTCCGCGCCAAAGTACGGATTACGGATCTCTGAGCCGGGCTGAATCCACTTAGCCTTCGAAGGAGCCCCCGGGAAACTGTCGCCAGTCATTGGGCACTCGAAGATGGTCACTTCAGGATCCTGCCCGCCCTTTTCCAGAGCCAGCGCAAGGTCCGCGCCCGCCATGCTCCAGGGCAGGAAGGATTGACGCAGCGCCTTGAGATCGCTCCCCGCTGGGTTCTTGGGAATTTCCTTCAATCGCGCAAGCACTTGATCGACCTGAGCTTCACCAGTTTCCTCCAGCGAGGCCGCTAATTCCCTCAGACTCTGACCGGCCTTGACGGCGGCGACAGCATCGTCCGCAGCCAAACCTTCGGAAACCTGTGCAAGTTGCCTCAAGAGCTCTTGGCCGACCGGCCTGCCGAGAGCGGCTACTGGTCGCGCCAGGGCGGCTGAACCGCGTAACTGAGCTTCCGCATCAATCATTAGATTTCCCTGTGCTACAACACGCTCGCCATCTTTTACGCCTTCGAGGATTTCGATTCCCTCATCGCCAACTCTACCAGTCCTTACGATACGCTGCTCATATTCGCCCGAGGCGGTTTCCATATAGACGACCGAGCGCCTTCCATCGCGCAATACAGCAGATCTCGGAACGACAAGAGCCTCGCCAAGGTGGGCGGTAATCTCCGCCTCCGCGTAGGCCCGATGAGGCAGAACGCGCAGAAGACTACCCGCCTCACCTTCTGCGGGCGGATTGTCAACTTCGATGCGTACCTTGGTGCTGCGTGTGCGCGGATCGAAATTCGGGTCGATAAAAGTGACAACACCCTCGAACTCTCGGCCCGGCACCGTAGGAGTTCTCAGGATGGCCTTCTGTCCGATGCGGACATCCGGTAAATCTCGCTCGTAAACCTCGGCATGGAACCAGAGCCGCGCAAGATTGCCCATTTCGAAAAGGGGTTCTCCTGTCTTGATGTATTGGCCTATTAGGGCCTTCTTCGTCAGCACGGTGCCACTGATCGGTGCAAGCAAATCGATCGTGAAAACATTGCCGGGCTGTTTAGCGAGGGCCGCCGTTTGCTCTGCGCTGAGGCCGTATTGGACGAGGCGTTGCGCCGCGTTTCTTGCCACGGAAGGCTCCCCGCCCCGGACGGCGTTTTGGTACTCCCGAACGACATAGAGCAATTCGGGACTGTAGATGGCAGCCAATGGTTGGCCCTTCTCCACATACTTGCCAACATGCTCGACGTAAATCTGGTCTATCCGTCCGTCGTAAAAAGCGGCGATTACTCGGTGAATGTTTTCGTCGTCCTCGAGAATGCCGCTAAAGCGAAGCGACTTCGTCAGATCGAGACGGCGAACTGGCACCGTCGTCACAGCAAGGACGTCGACGGAGCGAGGATTCAGAGACACGACTCCTTCCTTGGTCTCCATTGCCTTCTCTCCCTCGTAAACAGGAACCAAGGCCATCCCGCAAATCGTACAATTGCCGGGCTTGTCCGAGGTTATCCACGGATGCATCGGGCTTTGATAAAATCTGACCCCTGGTCCCTTGTCCGGCGCCTTCGAACAAGAGAGAAGAGCCGCAGCAATCAGCACAAGGCAGATTGCCAGTGTGGAGGCGGTTGTGCCAGCCGCCCTAAGAGTGAGGTGCTTGGCACAGGCGCCTCTGCAGGAATTCGATAACCGCACGATCATAGGTGCGCCTTTTTCAATCTGAGCGCATTGCTAATTACAGATACGCTGCTCATCGCCATCGCAGCACTTGCAATGATGGGGCTGAGCAGAACGCCGAAAAACGGATAGAGAACGCCCGCCGCGACGGGAACTCCAAGGGCATTGTAAAGAAATGCAAAGATCAAGTTTTGCCGAATATTTCGCATCGTGACGCGGCTTAGAGCGATGGCCTGAACAATCCCTCGCAAATCGCCCTTCACGAGGGTCACACCAGCACTATGCATCGCGACATCTGTTCCGGTTCCCATCGCAATTCCGACATCCGCGGCAGCGAGAGCGGGAGCGTCATTGATTCCGTCTCCAGCCATCGCCACCACCTCGCCACGACTCTTCAGCTCAAGGACTTTTGCCTGTTTATCGGCCGGAGCGATCTCAGCAACCACATCATCAATCCCGAGCGTTTCGCCCACCTGACGGGCTGTTTTCTTATTGTCGCCCGTAAGCATGATGATCTTCAAGCCGGCACGATGCAGGTCTCTAAGGGCCTCAGGTGTGCTGGACTTGATTGGATCGGAAAGAGCCAGAAGTCCACGCGCCTCTTGATTGAGAGCTAGCCAGATCACCGTCTGTCCCTCCTGTTGAAGTTTGTCTGCAGCCGCACCGAGGCGCTTCAAGTCTCGAACTCCCGCCTCCTCCAGAAATGCCTGCTTGCCCAAGAGCACAATCTCGCCGTCTACCGCACCACGCACGCCTCCACCGGGTATTGTTTCGAAATTCTCGACTTTCACCGGTTCCCCCTCTCCGGCCGCGCGCAGAATGGCACCTGCTAGCGGATGTTCACTATACTGCTCAAGAGAAGCAGCACGCGACAGGATCTCGCTTTCGCCCCCAGGGTCGACCGACACCACCTTGGTGACATCCGGCCGTCCCTGAGTAAGCGTGCCAGTCTTATCCATGACGAGCGCGGTGACCCTGCCAAGGACCTCGAGCGCTTGGGCATCCTTGAACAGAACGCCCAGGCCCGCGCCGCGCCCGACGGAGACCATGATAGACATCGGCGTCGCCAGACCGAGGGCGCACGGACAAGCGATGATGAGCACTGCCACGGCGTTGACCAGCGCATAGGTCAACGACGGCTCGGGCCCGGCGAAGAACCAAACCAAAAACGTGATCAAAGCCACCACCACGACAGCTGGGACGAACCATGCGGAAACCACATCAGCGAGCCGCTGAATCGGAGCGCGACTGCGTTGCGCCTGAGAAACCATTTGGACAATCTGGGCGAGCATCGTCTCGGATCCCACCCTTTCCGCTCTCATCAAGAGACTTCCATTTCCGTTGAGCGTGCCGCCTACCACCCTGCTTTCCGTCGTCTTTTCCACGGGAACCGGCTCGCCGGTGAGCATCGACTCGTCCACCGCCGATCGCCCCTCGACTACTATCCCATCGACCGGGATCTTCTCGCCGGGCTTCACTCGAAGCAGATCTCCCACGCGAATCACATCAAGGGCGACTTCCTCTTCCCTTCCGTCGCGCACGCGGTGGGCGAACTTTGGCGCCAGTCCAAGCAGGGCACGAATCGCCTCTCCAGTTCCGGCTCGGGCCCGCAATTCCAGCACTTGTCCGAGTAGAACAAGCACGATGATGAAGGAGGCAGCTTCAAAATAGACCGGCACCGCACCGCCGTGTGTGAGGCTCTGTGGCAGCAATCTGGAGAACACCAGCGCAAAAACGCTGAAGATGTAGGCGGCGCCAGTGCCGAGCGCAATGAGGGTGAACATGTTGAGGTTTCGCGTCACGAGCGAGCGCGCTCCGCGTTCAAAAAACGGCCACCCACACCAAAGAACAACAGGCGTCGAAAGCAAAAACTGGATCCAGGCCGATACCTTGGGATGGATTGCGTCAACCGGTGGAAAATGGGCTCCCATGGCTAAAACAAGCACGGGCAAACCAAGCAGCAGCCCAGCCTTGAAACGGACCGACATGTCACGAAGCTCGGCGTTGTCCTCCTCCGGTGCCGCTTGGACCGGTTCAAGTGCCATTCCGCAAATCGGACAAGCTCCAGGGTGGTCCCGCCGGATCTCCAGATGCATGGGACACGTGTAAATCGCGCCCGGCTTCGCATAAGCCGGATTTCGCTCCAGCGCCATCCCGCATTTGGGGCAGGCGCCTGGTTTGTCGGACTCTAAGCCTGGACACATTGGACAAAACCATTCCTTTGTCGGTTTGACGCTTCCGTGACGGTCGTGTCCCGACTCCTCCTTGTGGCACAAATGTGAATGGCTCATTGGTAGACCCTCATACTACACAGCATTCTGATAACATCATGTTCCCAGGGAATCCACAAACGGGACGAAAGCCCCGGTTGCCACGTCAAGATAACAAAGCTGGTGCCCATAATTGCCGGCCACGCGGGATAAAGGCACACCCGCGTTACTCGAGAGACACGATCAACCCTGCCGCGCGATCACGCAGGATCACCGACGATCTGGGCGCCAGCGGATTGAAAAATCTTCGAGCGGAAGCGCATCCAACGCCGAGCTTGCGAAGCTGCCCAGACGGCCAGAAACAGCGCGGCAGCGGCTACTACCATCGCCCCTGCCGCGGAACAGTTGAGCCAGACCGAAAGGTGGAGACCAATCAGCGCGCTCAACGCAGCGTGAAAGACAGTCCATGCCAGACGAAACGACAGCCGTTCGGAGAGCTGCGCGGCGAACATGGGCGGCACGATCAACATCGCGACAGCAAGTATCGCCCCGACGGATTCAAAAGCGGAAACGATGACCAGAGCCAGCGCACCCATGAGTCCGTAGTGCCAAATACCGGTGCGCATACCAAGCGATTTGGCCAGTCCGGGATCGAAGGACGTAACAAGCAGTTCCTTGTAGAAGAGCGCGATGGCCAATGCTACCGCCGTAAGCACAAGGGCCATGCGCAACGCCGAGGGCGGACCCAGTTCGCGTCCGTCCCAGACTACCGGCGGTTCCAGTGGCACGAAAGCAATCTCGCCATACAACACGCAATCGGCGTCGATATGAAAACTTCCCGCGCTTTCGAGCATGCTCATGAGCACGACTCCAAGGGCGAAGAGCGTCGTGAAAGCGATGCAAATCGCGGCGTCGGGCTTAACGCGGGACTGCCTGTGAATGAACTCGATGATCAGAACCGTCAACATTCCAGCGGCCAAAGCTCCCGCAAACACCACCCATGTGTTCGTACTCTTGAAAATCATGAATGCGACCACGAGTCCCGGTAGAATGCTGTGACTGATCGCATCGCCGACCAGCGCCATGCGACGCAAAAGGAGAAAATTGCCGACCAGTCCGCACGCAGCGGTGACAAAAAAGCCCATCAGCACGATCCAGAGCGTGATTGGCAAATCATCCACCCAAGGCTGCACAACCACTCGATGCCAATCAAAAGACGGAATGAGATTGTTCATGGCTCTTAGTGCGCGGCCGCATTTCCGAAGCCGGTCGCCCGTGACTGTCCAAGATGTCGAGCGCCCGCGAACCGCATGTCTTCCAGCCCCGGAATCAACCTTCCATGCGGATCACGATTGGCATAGTTTAGCCGCTTTTCGAGCATGCGGACAGTTTCCTCGCCAAGCACGTGCTCGATCTTCTCGGCGTCCTCGTGGACGTGGTCGGGAGCAAGGTGCGCCGCATTGGTAAGATAAAGCTCCCACAAGCGGTGATTGCGGACGATTTCGCAAGCGCGGCGCCATCCCTCCGGCGTGAGAGAGGCGGAGTCGCCGTCGTTCGACATCGTAACATATTGATGGCGGCGAAGCGTACCGAGTTGATGCTGGGCCTCTTCGATCGTCTCGCGTCGGCGCTCGGCGAGTTCACGCGCACTTACTTGTTCGATTGCGAATTCCTGATCCTCCAACACATGATAGATCGCCTTGAGCGTGTTCTCGCGGGAAATCCGGGCAGATCGGGAGCGCTGCCGCCACCAGCGAGAAAAAATGCCATGCCGCGGACCGAAGAAGAGCGCCGCCGCGAATACCGTTCCCGCAGCAAGGACCATGAAGGGACCCGTGGGCAGATTGCGTCCAACGAAAGAAAAGAAGGAGCCCGCTCCGCCTGAAACCATTCCAAAGATCGCTGAAAGGACGAGCATTCTCGGAAGGCGGTCGGTCAAAAGGAACGCGGTGGCCGCCGGGATGACAAGCATCGCAGAGACCAGCACCACGCCGACAGCCTGAAGCGATGAGACGATCGCAAAGGCAAGCAGCAGCATGAGGCTGTAATGAAAGAGTTGCACGGGCATCCCCAAAGAACGCGCGAATCCCGCGTCGAAACTCGTGATCGCGTATTCCTTGTAAAAGACAACGACCGCGCCAAGAGCCAGCGCGGTCACAACGCCAAGAAGGATAACATCGCTGCTTCCGAGTGCGGCCGCCTGGCCGAACATGAACTTGTCCAGTCCGCTCTTGTTCCCTCCTGGAAGGTTCTGGATCATCGTGAAGAGGCAGATTCCAACGCCGAAGAATGAGGCCAGCACAAAGCCCAGGGCAGCGTCCTCCTTGTGCCTCGTTGTCGCGCGCAGAAGTTGCACGGTTCCGGCTCCAAGTAAACCCGCCAGTGTCGCTCCGACGAAAATGGCGAGTGGGTCCTTGGACATATTCCAAAGAAATCCGAGCGCCACACCCGGCAGGACGGCGTGGGAAAGGGCGTCGCCCAGCAGAGAGAGCTTGCGTACCACGAGGAAAGCGCCCATCAAACCGCAGCAAACACCAAGCAGCATAGAACCGGCCAGTGCGTTGCGAAGCGAAGGGTCCCTGAAGGTGAAGAACCGCGCCGCACGGTCAATCAGCGTCGAATCGGACAACTCGTTGATACGGGCAGCCTCCGCGGCTTCGGGAATGAGCACGACGAAGCCCACGACGGCAAGCGAAAGCGCCAAGCCAGGGAGCTTCATGATTGGGATCCGAGGGTCTGAGCGACGTCTGAAAGGATGGTTAGCCGTCCTCCATAGGTCGTTTGCAACAGTTCAGGGGTAAAGACTTCACTCGTGGGACCAAAGGCGACGAGCCGCATGTTCAATAGGATGAGCATGTCGAAATACTCGCGCGCGCTCGCGAGATCGTGATGCACGACAAGCAGGGTCTTGCCCCGGGATTTGAGCTCCCGGAGCAGCGTAATGATCGCCGCTTCAGTGGCAGCGTCCACGCCAACGAATGGCTCGTCCATCAGATACAAATCGCTCTCCTGCGCCAACGCCCTGGCAAGAAAGACTCGTTGCTGTTGACCCCCGGAAAGATTACCGATCTGTCGGTTCGCAAAGGGTAACATTTTCACCTTTTCAAGGCATTCCCGAGCGATCTCCCGATCCTGCCTTCCCGGGCGCTGCGCGAGCCGGAGCCGTCCATAGCGGCCCATGAGCACCACATCCATGACGCTGACGGGAAAATCCCAGTCAACAGACTCGCGCTGCGGAACGTAGCCGACACGATGACAGCTCTCGCCAAAAGATTTACCGAAAACCTTCACTCGGCCGCCGGAAAGCGGCAAAAGCCCCATGACCGCCTTAATGAGCGTGGACTTCCCCGCGCCGTTCGGACCGATGATGCCGACGAGGCTTCCCATCGGTACCGCGAGGTCAATGCCGTAAAGCACGGGTTTCTTGTGATAAGCTACGGTGAGATCGTGAACCTCCAGCGGTGGCGGAGATGAGTGAGTGCCCTCGTTCATAGAATTTCCCCTAATTCGATCCCGCCAGCCATTCTCCCCGTGGGGCTTTGCGGCTAGATTCATTTGAGCGCGCTGACAATCGTTGTGACGTTGTAACGAACCATTCCGTCGTAGGTTCCTGTGTCGAAACCCACTCGCATTTCGCCCGGGTTCCCCATCGCGTCGGAATACAATTCGCCGCCGATCTTCACGCCGGCATCCTCGGCCACACGCCTGATCGCTGCGGGATTCACACTGGTCTCCACGAAGATCGCCTTTACATTCTGCTTCTTAATAAAGTCAGTTAGATTTGCCATGTCGGCCAACCCCGCTTCCGACACGGTCGAGACCCCTTGCAAGCCGATGACCTTGAAGCCGTACGCCCGCCCGAAGTAGTTGTAGGCATCATGACTCGTCACCAGGATCCGCTTGTCCTCGGGAAGCTGCGCCGCGGTATCCTTGCACCACTGATGAAGGCTGCCTAGGCGATCCATGAGCGCGGCACCGTTGCTCTCGTACATTTGCTTGCCAGAGGGATCCACTTCGCCCAATCCCTTGACGATAGTCGGAACGGTTTGCGCCCACATGCTCACATCGAACCAGATGTGCGGATCGTAGTGTCCTTCGAACTCCTTCGGCTCGGCTAAGAGATCTTCGGGCACACTTTCCGTTGTCGCGTAGACTTTTTTTCCGGCGCGGGCCAGTCTGGCGAATAGATCACCCATTCGTCCTTCCAGCATGAGGCCGCTATAGAAAATCACGTCCGCCTTGCTCAACTGGCTGGAATCCGTAGATGTAGGTTTATAGAGATGGGGATCGACCCCTGGGCCCATCAACTGGTCCACGCTTACGCGATCACCGCCGACCTGCTTTACCAAATCCGCTACCATCCCAATGGTTGCGGCGGCTTTGACTTTCTCCTGCGCGACCGCCGTTCCCGCCACGAACAATGCCGCCAGAGCGATCGCCACCAAGCGGAGCAGTTTTCCTCTATCCTTCATTCCTTTTTCCTTCCCTGTGTGTAGCATATGGTACAATTTGCGGTAACTGCTACGCCATGCTCAAGGAATTTGTCAACGCCCCTTTTTTCTGCCAGATAAGAGGATGGTCTTGAATAGCACGAAATCCCGGCGGTTAAAGGACGCATCGAAACTCCCCACGGCGGCGCCCAGTAACAAGGAGACAGCAGCCTACCAGCGCCGGACCCGCCTGCAGCATTCGCAAGAGAGGGCGCAGGACTACGTGGAAGCCATAGCGGAGCTGATTTCCTCGAATGGAGAAGCTCGCGCAACGGATCTCGCGAAATCGCTTGGAGTAACACACGTCACCGTTATCCGCACCGTGCAGCGCCTGCAGCGAAACGGGTTGGTAACCTCTCTTCCCTATCGGTCAATTTTTTTGACCGAAGCGGGGCGCAAGCTTGCCTCGAAGGCGAGGAGCCGTCACAGAACCGTTGTTGCCTTTCTGGAAGCTCTGGGGATCTCGTCATCAGTGGCCCGCGCGGACGCCGAAGGTATCGAACACCATGTCAGCCACGAAACCTTGGCCGCCTTTGAACGTTTTCTCGCTGAGAGACACCATCAAGGGAACGCGTAGGCCCTGATTCGTGATGCGATTCGCCCAAAGACGGTCGCAGAAAACGGCAGCAGCCGTGCCGAACTTACGCGGTCGACATGTCCTCTCGTAAGCCGGCCGTAGAGACGAAACGTCATTTTTGTGGCTCCAAGTCGCGGAAAAGCGATCCGTCCGGTTGCGGAAGGCCTGCAGCCCGGATAAATTTGGACAGCCGACCTTTCCCATGAAACCGCGAGTGCTTATTGTTGACGGACATAGCATGATCTTTCAATGGCCCGACCTGACGCTACAGCATGCCAAGCGCACCGCAGTCGCCCGTGAATCGCTCGTCAGGATGCTCACCGGGCTGCAAGATAACACCGACTGGCATGTGGCCATTGTGTTCGATGGCAATGGCGTCAAACCGACAGAAGCGAGCGGGCCACATGGCATCCAGGTCTTTTATTCAACTGCGGATCAAACCGCAGACAGCGTCATCGAACGGTTGGCGGCAAAATACTCCGACCTCTATGAAGTCACGGTTGCCACGAATGATCTGATGGAACGCACAACCGTCGCGAGCTTCGGCGCCAGCTCGATGTCCGCCTGGCAGCTACGGGAGGAGATCGAAACGGCGGGACGCAATCTGGACGAACGTCTCAGACAGCTGCGCCGGCATTGAGCACACGCTGGCGATTCACCCAAACCTTCGCCGCACTCTTCATTCGCGTAAGGATGTAGTAGACGGTTTGGCTTCGCAGCCGTACGAGATCTGCGCCGACGATCTTGGGAACAAAATCCGCCGGGACATCGAGCATTTCCTGTGGCGTGACGCCCTCGAAGCCTTTGCAGAGGATAGAGGTCATCGCCCTGGTCAGGGTTTGGACCTGCGGGCCAAGAGTTACCCGAAAGTGGGAGGAATTGTCCGAATTGACCTTGAGAAAAACTCCAACGGTGTCGGTACACTCCTCATCTTTTCTAACATCTTCAAGATCAAACGCTTCTCCTTCGCGTGGCGCTTGGTGGGCCGCTCCGTCCGCAAAGACGATGAGCATGTCGCGCTTCTCCGTATCGGGCAGCGACTCGAAAAGCGAGATGATTTCAGAGAGCTTCTTTGGATAAGACATATCTGATCTCACAGCCGGCGCCGGCTCGGCAGCTCACAGCCGTCAGCCTTTTTCGATAGGAGCTCGCACCCGGTTTCCCCACTCCGTCCAGGATCCGTCGTAGTTGCGCACGTTTTGGTGGCCCAAAAGGTAAGTCAACACGAACCACGTGTGGCTTGATCGCTCGCCAATGCGGCAATAGACAATGGTATCCCCGTCGGGTTTCAGCCCGGCCTCGCCTTCATAGATGGCTCTTAAGTTCTCCGCGGATTTGAACGTGGCGTCGTCATTTGCGGCACGTTTCCAAGGAAAGCTTTTCGCCCCTGGAACGTGACCGCCGCGCAAAACACCCTCTTGCGGATACTCGGGCATGTGAGTGATCTCCCCCTTAAACTCACCGGGTGAACGAACGTCGATGAGAGGTTTCTTTTCGCGGCTGTGCTTTAACGTCTCGTCAAAAAATGCACGAATATCGTCATCGTGCCGTCTCGCTGGGACAGGGTAGTCGGTTCGGGGATAGGTTGGCACCTCGCGGGTAAACGGCCGGTTTTCGGCAATCCACTTGTCTCGGCCGCCATCTACGATCTTGACGTTTTCGTGCCCAAAAAGCCGGAACGCCCACAGAGCATAACAAGACCACCAGTTCGACTTGTCTCCGTAAAATATGACCGTCGTATTGTTGGTGATTCCATTCCTCGCGCAGAGCTCTGCAAAGGCCTCGGGCGAAATATAGTCGCGCATGGTTTGATCCTGAAGATCAGCCCTCCAGTCGATGTGAACCGCTCCGGGAATGTGTCCCGTACCGTAGAGCAGAATGTCTTCGTTGCTTTCGACCAGTCTCGTGTTGGGCTCGTTCAAGTGTGACGCCAGCCATTCGGTCGTCACAAGCGCCTCGGGATGTGAATAATTCGAATCGATCATTGGGGTTCCTCCAAGGAGAATCTACATTTCTCCGCCTCGGATGCCAAGCCTCTAGAAATCCTCCTGAATCGAACGATCGACGAATTACTGATCGAGATCCTCTCCGACCATGTAACGGGTGAAGCGACGGATAATGATGTTCTCACCAAGTTCGGAGATTTTGGAATTTACAAGGTCCTTGATCGTAAGATCGGGATTCTTGATAAACACCTGTTCGAGAAGGCAGACAGTGCTGTAAAATTTGTCGATTTTGCCATCCACGATCTTATCCACGATCTTGGCAGGCTTGCCGGTCACCTGCGCGGCGTAGATTTCCCGTTCCGCCTGGACGAGCGTGTCCGGAACTTGTTCACGGGAAACATAAAGCGGATGGGAAGCGGCAATGTGAAGGGTGATGTCTTTGACGAACTCGCGAAATACCTCGTTCTTGGCAACAAAATCGGTTTCGCAGTTGATCTCGACCAGCACGCCGACCTTCCCCTGCAAGTGGATGTAGGAGGCGACAATTCCTTCTCTGGCCACACGCGAGGCCTTTTTGCTCGCACTTGCGATGCCTTTCTTACGAAGAAGCTCCTCGGCTTTGGCCATGTCGCCCTCCGTTTCATCGAGCGCTCGCTTGCAATCCATCATCCCCGCGTTCGTCTTTTCGCGAAGCCTTTTGACAAGATCTGGAGAAATAACCGGCATATTCTTGCTACACAGAAAGGTTGATAAGATCAATTCCGCAGGCGGAATCTACTCGGCGACTGCCGCCAACTCGCTCGCCGTCTCCGTCTTTCCGCGAACGCCCTGACCCTCAACGATCGCATCAACGAGCTTCTGCAAAATGACGCGGATGGAACGAATGGCGTCGTCGTTTCCAGCGATCGGGTAATCGATCTTTTCCGGGTCACAATTGGTATCGACAATGGCGACCACGGGAATCTTCAAGCGCGCTGCTTCCGCGACGGCGATCTCTTCACGATTCGTGTCGATGACGACGAGAGCGTCGGGCAAACGCTCCATATTCAAGAGGCCTTCGAGATTCCGATGCAATTTGGCTGCCTCTCGTCGCAAGGCGGACGTCTCTTGCTTGTTCATGCGAGCGAAGACAGGTGTCTTCTGCAGTTCCTCGAATTCGCGAAATCGCGCCACACTTCGCCGTATGGTTTGAAGATTGGTCAGAGTACCGCCAAGCCAGCGCTGGTTGACGAAGAATTGGCCGGTGACGTCGGCCGCCTCCCTCACGGCTTCTTGCGCCTGCTTCTTTGTTCCGACGAAGAGAATCTTGCCGCCGCCCTTGACCAACTGGCCGAGGTAAGAGGCCGCCTTCGCAAGCTGCTCAACGGTGATGGAGAGATCGATGATGTAGATCGAATTCTTCTCCTCAAGGATGAAATCCCTCATCTTGGGATTCCAGCGTTTCGTTTGGTGGCCGTAGTGCACTCCGGCTTCAAGGAGTTCAGTCATAATTTCAAGGTTTGGCGAAGACATGGCTAGCTTGCGGCTTTGTGCGATTCGGGTTCAGTCTGCAAGGAATCCCCGATATGGACGATTTCGATTTCGCGGTTGGTCTTGAAACCGGTTCCTGCGGGAATGAGATGGCCCATAATGACGTTCTCTTTGAATCCGCGGAGCCGGTCAACCTTGCCGAGAGTTGCCGCTTCGGTGAGGACCCGCGTTGTGTCCTGAAAGGATGCCGCGGAGATAAAGCTATCGGTCTCGAGCGAAGCCTTCGTGATGCCAAGCAGAACGGGGCTCGCATCGGCGGGCTTTCCGCCCTTCTCGATGACGCGCTCGTTCTCGGCGCTGAATTCGAGTCGGTCAACTTGATCGCCCCATAGCAGATTCGTGTCACCCGGGTCGGTGATTTTCACCTTGCGAAGCATCTGACGCACGATGATCTCGATATGCTTGTCGTTGATCTCGACGCCCTGCAAACGATAGACTTCCTGGACTTCATTAAGCAGGTGCTCCTGAAGCTCCTGAGGTCCGCAGACATCCAGCACTTCGTGGGGGACGACCGGTCCCTCGGTAAGCTGCTGGCCCTTTTTCACGAAGTCTCCCTTGAAGACAATGATGTGCTTCGAGAGCGGAATGAGGTGTTCTTCCTCGGCACGAGTATCAGCATCGGTAACGATCAAGCGGCGCTTGCCGCGCACGGTACCACCGATATCGACAATGCCATCGATCTTGGCGATCTCGGCAGCGTCCTTCGGGCGGCGCGCTTCGAAAAGTTCGGCCACGCGTGGAAGACCGCCAGTGATATCCTTCGTCTTTGCGATCTTGCGCGGAGTGCGGGCAAGCCGCGTGCCGGCGGGCACTTTTTGGGCCTCCCTGACTTCGATATGAGCACCAGCAGGAATCGAATAGCTGGCGAAGATTTCCCTCTTTTCGCCAACAATGACAATCTGTGGATGAAGGTCCTCCTTGTGCTCGATGACAACGGTTCCCATGACCCCAGTGGCTTCGTCCACCTCCTTGCGAATCGTCACTCCTTGAATCATGTCCCGGAATTCAATCTTTCCTGCCTTTTCCGTGATGATCGGCACGTTGTACGGATCCCATTGAATAAAGGTTTCGCCCTTCTTCACCGTACTGCCATCAGCGACGGAAATGACCGAGCCTATGACGATGTTGTAGCTCTCGTGTTCGCGTCCGTCTCTGGCGTGGACGCTTACCGTACCGTTCTTGTTCAGCACAACGAAGTTGTTGTCGGTGCTTTCAACGACCTTAAGGTCGTTGAAGCGGACAATGCCCTCGTTCTTCGCTTTGATAATCGGCTGCTTGAAGGTTTGGCTGGCCGTGCCACCCACGTGGAACGTCCGCATGGTGAGCTGGGTGCCCGGCTCGCCGATTGACTGGGCAGCGATGATTCCAACCGCTTCCCCGAGCTTGACGCTAAGGCCTGTCGCCAGGTTCCTTCCGTAGCATTTGGCGCAAATGCCCCGCTTGGATTCGCAGGTGAGCGCAGAGCGGATCTTGAGTTGCTCGAGGCCGACCTTCTCGAGAGCAGCCGCAATTTCCTCATCAATGATCTGGCCGGACCTGACAACAGCGTTGCCGGTGACGGGATCCTTGACGGTCTCGCAGCTCGTGCGTCCAATGATACGGGTCGAAAGACTCACCACCTCCTCGTCCCCTTCATAAATGGGGCGCACAACAATGCCGTTGATCGTGCCACAGTCCTCCTCAGTAATAATGACATCCTGAGAAGCATCCACCAGCTTGCGCGTCAGATAGCCGGAGTCAGCCGTCTTCAGGGCCGTGTCAGCCAATCCCTTGCGCGCACCGTGCGTCGAAATGAAATACTCGAGAACGGAAAGACCTTCGCGGAAATTCGAGATGATGGGACGCTCGATGATTTCGCCGGACGGTTTAGCCATGAGGCCGCGCATTCCGGCAAGCTGTTTGACCTGCGTGCGGTTGCCGCGTGCGCCCGAATCGACCATCATGAACACAGGGTTCATGTCCCTGCGGCCGTCGTTATATTCGAGCGTGCGGAAGAGCGCATTGGCGAGTTCCTCACCGGTATGTGTCCAGATGTCCTGGACCTTATTCTTGCGTTCGCCATCCGTGATGATACCGCGACGATATTGCTTCTCCACCTCCGCGATCTCCCTATAGGCTTTCTCAAGCTGGGTGGACTTTTCCTTCGGGATGATCATGTCGGTGATGCCGATCGAGATGCCTGCCTTGGTGGCAGAGCGGAATCCCATTTCCTTGAGACGATCCAGCGTTTCGACGGTCTGCTGCTGCCCGACAGCCTTGTAGCACCGCCAGATGATGTCTGAGAGCTGCTTCTTGCCGCAGACCTTGTTGTAGAATCCAAGTTCGTCGGGCCAGATCTGGTTGAAGATCACCCGACCTGCAGTCGTTTCGAGGATCTTCGCTTCCTTGCTGCCGTAGATTGTGTCCAAGCCGTAGTCCGGATTCTTGAAGCGAATACGGCTGTGCGTGCTGACGGCCCCCTCCGAAATGGCGAGTTCGACCTCGGAGGAGTCGGCAAACAAGGGCAAACGCTGGTCGCCTTTTTCACCACGCGGATTCTGCGTCAGGTAGTAGCAGCCGAGCGGAATATCCTGGGAAGGGGTCGTAATCGGTTTGCCGCTGGAAGGAGAGAAGATATTGTTCGGCGCCAGCATGAGCATGCGGGCCTCCATTTGAGCCTCCACCGAAAGCGGAACGTGGACGGCCATCTGATCGCCATCGAAGTCCGCATTGTAAGCCGTGCAAACCAAGGGGTGAATACGAATGGCTTCGCCCTCGATCAATTGCGGCTCAAAAGCCTGGATCGAAAGACGGTGCAAGGTCGGAGCGCGATTCAAAAGAACGGCATGTCCCTTGGTAACCTCATCAAGGATGTCCCAGACTTCGGGTGTCTGGCGCTCAATGAGCTTCTTCGCGCTGCGCACAGTGTGGACATGGCCCTGCTCCTTGAGGCGGCGGATGATGAAAGGCTCGAAGAGAACCAGGGCCATCTTCTTCGGCAGACCGCATTGATTAAGTTTAAGCTCAGGACCGATCACGATCACCGAGCGCCCGGAGTAATCGACCCGTTTGCCCAAGAGGTTCTGACGGAATCGTCCCCCCTTGCCCTTGAGCATGTCGCTGAGAGATTTGAGCGGACGGTTGGCAGCACCTGTGACCGCCCGTCCGTGCCGTCCGTTGTCGAAAAGCGCGTCCACGGCCTCCTGAAGCATGCGCTTCTCGTTGCGGATGATGACCTCCGGGGTCTTGAGCTGCAACAGCGTCTTTAGACGGTTGTTCCGGTTGATGACACGGCGGTAGAGATCGTTGAGATCGGACGTGGCAAAGCGGCCGCCTTCGAGCGGGACGAGGGGGCGCAAGTCGGGCGGAATGACAGGCAACACGTTAAGAACCATCCACTCCGGACGGGTCTTTGAATGCATGAAGCCCTGGACAAGCTTCAACCGCTTGGCAAGCTTCTTGCGAAGCTGCTTGCTTCGCGTTGCTCCCATCTGCTGCTCGATCTCGTCATTCAGATTCTGCAGATCCGTCTGTTCGAGGAGTTTTTGGATGGCTTCGGCACCCATTCCCGCAACGAACGCGTCGCCGTATTGGTCCTCCGCTTCGCGAAATTCCGCTTCCGTCAAAAGCTGACACTTCTGCAGTGGGGTGTTCCCGGGATCGGTGACAATGTAGTCCTCGTAGTAGATGACTCGCTCAAGCTGCCTGCTCGTCATGTCGAGCATAAGCCCAATGCGCGACGGCATGCACTTGTAGAACCAAATGTGAGAAACCGGCACGGCAAGGTCAATATGACCCATTCGCTCGCGACGCACCCGGCTGAGGGTCACCTCGACCCCGCAACGATCGCAAATGACGCCCTTGTGCTTGATCCGCTTGTACTTGCCGCAGGAACATTCCCAATCGCGTGTCGGTCCGAAAATCCGCTCGCAAAATAGGCCGCCCTTCTCCGGCTTAAACGTCCGATAGTTGATCGTCTCAGGGTTTTTGACTTCGCCCTTACTCCAACTCCGGACGCTTTCAGGCGCCGCGACGGTGATGGCTACTTCATCAAACCCGACCGGTCGCTGCTCTCCGAAAATTTCACCAATATTGACTTCTTTCATAGGAATGGGAATTGTGTCATTTGCTCACTGCTAAGCCGCCGGCTCGGCAAAGGTAGGCTCTTTGCCACCCACGCGAACGTCGAGGCCGAGTCCTTTCATCTCCTTGATCAAGACATTGAAAGACTCCGGCGTACCTGCCTCCAGAGAATTGTCGCCTTTGACGATGGACTCGTAGATGCGGGTGCGGCCCTGAACATCGTCGGATTTGACGGTCAGCAGCTCCTGCAAAGTATATGCAGCGCCATAAGCCTCCAGCGCCCAGACTTCCATTTCGCCGAAACGCTGGCCGCCGTATTGCGCTTTGCCTCCGAGAGGCTGTTGAGTAACGAGACTGTAAGGACCAACCGCGCGTGCGTGAATTTTGTCCGCAACCAAGTGACCCAGTTTGAGCATATAGATATAGCCCACGACGACCTGCTGATCGAAGGCCTCTCCAGTGCGGCCATCGTAAACCGTCGACTTGCCCGTCTCAGTGACCCAACTGAAGTTTTCTTTCGTCCTGGCCTCGCGAAGGTATTCTTTGATCTTCTCCTCGGAGATTCCGTCGAAGACCGGCGTGGCGACCTTGAAGCCCAGGGCCTTGGCAGCAACGCCCAGGTGGGTTTCGAGTACTTGGCCGACGTTCATTCGGCTCGGGACACCCAGAGGATTCAGCACGATATCCACAGGGGTGCCATCGGACAGGAAAGGCATGTCTTCCTCCGCGACGATCTTGGCGACCACGCCCTTGTTGCCGTGGCGTCCAGCCATCTTGTCACCGACCGAAAGCTTCCGCTTGCTGGCCACATACACTTTCACCTGCTTAATGATTCCCGGATCGACATCGTCGCCGCTTTCAATGCGGCCGAGATTCTCATCCTTTTCGCGATCAAGGTCTTCGAAGCGATGCTCATACTGGCCGATGATCTCGCGGATCTTGTTGCGGATCGGGCTCGGGTCGATCTCGATGTGATCATAGACCGCAGCCAGCTTGCGAAGAAGCTGCTTGGTTATCTTGCGATTTGCCGGGATGATGATTTCGCCCGTCTGCGCATTGACCACGTCGAGCGGAATCTTTTCGTTGAGAAGAATGTTGGAGAGCGCCGCAGTGAGCTGCTCGTGCAACTCGTCTTTGCGCCGCTTGTAGTCCTCCATGATCATCTTCTGCTGACGCTTCGATTCCGTCGGCGTCATCTTGCTGCGGGCGATCTCCTTCTTGGAGGAGACCTTCACGTCCATAACGATGCCATATGTGCCGGAAGGCACGGTGAGCGAGGTGTCCTTCACGTCGGCGGCTTTCTCGCCAAATATGGCACGCAGAAGGCGCTCCTCCGGAGCAAGTTCCGTTTCGCTTTTCGGAGTTATCTTTCCGACGAGAATGTCTCCTGGTTTCACTTCGGCCCCGATGCGAATTACGCCGTCCGGACCGAGATTCTGCAGGGCTTCTTCGCTGACGTTGGGGATATCCCGCGTGATCTCCTCAGGTCCAAGCTTAGTGTCGCGCGCACCGATCTCGAACTCGTCGATGTGAATGGAGGTGTAAATATCCTCCTTGACGACGCGCTCGGAAATGAGAATCGCATCCTCGAAATTATAGCCGTTCCAAGGCATGAAAGCGACGAGGACGTTGCGCCCAAGGGCGAGCTCGCCCTTATCCGTATTGGGACCGTCGGCAACGACGTCTCCTTTGTTCACCTGCTGTCCCTTGGAGACAATGGGCTTCTGGTTGATACAGGTGCTGGCATTTGAGCGCATGAACTTGCGGAGTTCGTAAACCCATATGCCGTTGACGGGATCAGACTTAACTTTCTTCTTACCGTCCGGCAGCGCGCCATCCGGCGTGATGATGATCTGGCTGCCGGTGACCGACGCCACGATTCCAGGACCCTCGGCGAGCACGACGGCCTTGGAGTCCTGCGCCACACGGGCTTCAAGCCCTGTGCCCACAAGCGGCGAATCAGACACAAGCAACGGAACGCCTTGACGTTGCATGTTCGAGCCCATGAGTGCACGGTTGGCGTCATCGTGCTCGAGAAATGGGATGAGTCCCGCCGCGACGGAAACCAGTTGCTTGGGCGAAACATCCATGTACTGGACCTTCTCCGGCTCCACTTCGAGAAAATCCCCGCGGTACCGCGTCGAGACCTTTTCCTCGATGAACCGCCCTTGCGAATCAACGTGCGCATTGGCCTGGGCGATGTAAAAGCTCTCGTCACGATCTCCGCTGAGATAGACAACTTCGTCCGTCACTTGGCCATCGCTGACCGTCCGATAAGGAGTCTCAATGAAACCGAACTCGTTCACCCGAGCGAATGTGCTCAGCGAACTGATGAGGCCGATATTTGGGCCTTCTGGTGTTTCAATTGGGCAGATGCGTCCGTAGTGGGACGGATGAACATCTCGAACCTCGAAGCCCGCGCGATCGCGACTTAAGCCCCCCGGCCCGAGCGCCGAGAGTCGACGCTTGTGGGTTAGTTCGGAAAGCGGGTTCGTCTGATCCATGAACTGGCTCAGTTGCGAGCGGCCAAAGAAGTCGCGGACAACGGCGCTCAGCGATTTGGGATTGATGAGCTTCTGTGGCGTAATCTGGTCCACGCCGGCATCGAAAAGGGTCATGCGCTCGCGGACCAGACGTTCCGTGCGAGCAAGGCCCACCCGGCATTGGTTTGCAAGAAGTTCTCCCACGGTCCGGACGCGGCGGCTGCCAAGGTGGTCGATGTCGTCGGTCATCCCTTCCCCCTTGCGCAGTTCCACCAGATACTTCATCGCGGCGACAAAGTCGTCTTTGACAAGGATGCGCTCTTCATCACCGACTTGAAGGCCGAGTTTTTGATTGATCTTGTGGCGTCCGACACGTCCCAGGTCGTAGCGCTTCGAATCGAAGAAAAGCCGTTTGAGCATGCTCCGCGCGTTCTGCACCGTCGGTGGATCGCCGGGGCGCAGCTTGCGGTAGATGTCTTTCAGGGCCTCCTCCTCGTCGTGCGCCGGATCCTTCTTCAGCGACTTGATGATCGTGTCGTCCTGCTTGGTGTCCACGACCCTCACGCTTTTGTGTCCAAGGGACATCAACTGCCGGATCGTTGCGGCATTGAGGGGCTCAAAAGCGCGCCCCACCGTGATCTCGCCGTCCCGGATGTCCTCGAAGAGGACTTTCGTGCTGATCTCCTCCTCATCGAGATTCTCGCTGAGATTGAGGTCGATGATCTCGTAGAACAGCTTGATAATATTCTCGTCGGAGGGATAGCCAAGCGCGCGCAAAAAGGTGGTCGCAAGGAATTTGCGGCGCCGCTTGCGCCGGTCCAAATAGACGTAAAGCAAGTCACTGGTATCAAACTGCACTTCGATCCACGAACCGCGGTCCGGAATGATGCGGAATCCGTGCAAGAGCTTCCCGTTGAGATGAACACTCGTTTCAAAACAAATGCCCGGCGAACGGTGGAGCTGACTCACTACCACTCGCTCTGCTCCATTGATGACGAAAGTTCCCTGCGGCGTCATCAGCGGGATTTCTCCCATGTAGACCTTCTCCTCCTTCGTGCTCTTCTCATCCTTGTACCGAAAGGTTACGTAGAGCGGCGCACTATAGGTCTGGCCTTCGCGCTGGCACTCAATGGCGGACATCTTCGGCTCGCCCAGCTCATAGCTGACAAAGTCCAAGCTCGACTTCTCCTCGAATCCGAAAATCGGAAAAAACTCCCTGAAAACCGCCTGCAATCCCACGGTTTTGCGACGGGAGGGCTCAACCTCCTTCTGGAAAAACTCATTGTACGAGTTGATCTGTAGCTCGATGAGATTCGGAGGTTCGATGGCTTCCTTGAGTTTACCGAAGTAAATGCGTTCAGACATGGCGGTAGAATGATCGAAATGTGGTGCCCTTCAATACGAGGCGCCGGCTGCTAGAACCGAAAAAGACAAAACGTCGCCGCGCGAGCCGGAAATGACTTTTCTCGGCTCGTGCAGGGACGCAGATTGTAGGCGTTTTTCCGAACGGTGCAGATGGCTGAGTCGACGTGAATCGGCGGAATTATTGATAGTGAACCGTCGCACCGGGAACGCAAGCTAAAAATTTGAGGAAATTTTTCGGCTTGCGTCCCCGGTATCCACGGGAGCGGAAATTACTTGATTTCGACCTTGGCTCCGACCGCTTCGATCTTCTTCCTGATCTCTTCGGCTTCTTCCTTGGTGATGCCCTCCTTCAGGGCTTTGGGAGCGCTTTCGACAAGGGCCTTGGCTTCTGCGAGGCCGAGGCCAGCGACAGCGGCGCGAACTTCCTTGATGACCGCGATTTTGTTGCCTCCCGCCTCCTTGAGGATGACGTCGAAGGCGGTTTTCTCTTCGACTGGAGGAGCCGCGGCTCCTGCGCCGGGGGCTCCAGCGGCGGCGACCGCAACGGGTGCGGCGGCGCTGACTCCCCATTTTTCTTCGAGCTGCTTCACCAGATCAGCGATCTCCAGAACGGTGAGTCCGCTGAGCTGGTCCACGAGGTTTTGTGTGTCTGCCATTTTTCTTGATTCTTGGTATCGTCGCACCCCGAAGCCTCAGGGCATTTGAGGCTGACAGCCGTCAGCCCGACAAGGAACCATTGTTTGTGTTGTTTGCCCGCGCCGTGGCTTCGGACGTCGCGGGAAATTTTTGTCTTTCCAGAGACGGCGTAAAAACAGCCGCTTCTGGGTCTGTGGGTCATTATTGGCTAGCTGCCTCAGCTTTTGCCTTGAGGACGCGAGCGAGACTGGAAGCAGGTTCGTTGAGAACCCGCACAAGCTTGGTCGCCGGCGCCAGGAGAAGCCCGAGGAGTTTGGCCTGCAGGACCTCCTTGGAGGGAAGGTCGGCGAGTGCTTTAATCTGTTCGGCATTCAGGATGGCGTCGTCAAGAATGCCCGCCTTGACTGGTGGCCGCTCGAATTCCGCCACAAACGTCTTGAGGACCTTCGCGGCGGCGCAAATGTCTTTTTCCGCCGTAACCATCGCCGTTTGGCCGCTGAGGGCGCCGTTCAGCTCCGGCAGCCCGACGGCTTTGATGGCGCGCTTGATGAAGGTATTCTTGATGACGTGAATTTTTGCATCGACACGTCCGAGGCGCGTGCGCAGCTCCTCGAAGTGTTTGACCTGCATTCCGGAATAGTCAGCAAGAAGAAGGAAAGGCGAATTCTTGAGCTTTGCCTGAATGTCTGCAACGATTGTGGCTTTTTCGGGTCTCATGGCGGGTTAGTTCTTGAGGAACGGAGCCGGGTCAACGCTGACACCGGGACTCATGGTGGCTGCAAGGGTGATAGCTTCGACAAACGATCCCTTGGCTGTGGCGGGCCTTGCCTTGACAACAGCCTCGATCACCGCGCTGCCGTTCTGCATCAAGGCGTTCTCGTCGAAAGAAAACTTTCCGACCGGCACCGCAACATTGGCGTTCTTATCAAGTTTGAATTCCACTCGCCCTGCCTTGACTTCCCTGACGGCTCTGGCGGTATCATCGGTGACCGTTCCGACTTTCGGATTTGGCATGAGGCCGCGCGGACCAAGGATTTTTCCAAGCTTCTTTACTTCGGACATGGCTGCCGGCGTTGCGATGGCAACGTCAAAATCTGAAAAGCCGCCGGTCACCTTCTTGATCAGATCCTCGTATCCTACGAATTCAGCGCCTGCATCCCTGGCGGCGTCCGCCGCCGGCCCCGTGGCAAAGACAAGAACACGAACCGCCTTGCCGCTGCCATGCGGAAGCGGGCAGGTGCCACGCACCATCTGGTCGCTCTGCTTGGGATCGACGCCCAGCTTGAAGGAGAGGGTGACCGTCTGGTCGAACTTCGTCGGCGAAAAGCCCTTCAGAGTCTTGATTGCCTCGAGAAGTGGATATTTGCGCTTGCGGTCCACCTTTTCGGCCGCGGCTCGGTAACGTTTGCTGCGATTCTTTTGCATGGTCTTGCAGTGCGAGCGACCCGGGACGACAAGTCTCCTGCGTGTTAAAGTTAGTCGGCTCCGAACTCTTGGAATAGAGACGAGTTGGGCATTCTACACACTTCGCAAGCCGAGTCAACAATTTGCTTTGACAAAAATTATGCCCAGCGCGGCACCGTGTCCCCCCACGGAGCAGCCCCGGCGCCTGCATTAAGATTTCTCAAGCAGACGGGCGGAGAAAACTTCGCTTTACTTTCGCACAAAAATTCGGAATCTGGCATCCGGTTAGAACGCGATTTTTCGAAGCTTGAAACGTAGTCCAGCGATATGCCGTCTGCGGCTGATGCTCTGAGAATTGGCGATGGCCAAAAAACCATATCGCAAATATCATGAAACTCTATGTAGGTAATCTCTCTTTCCAAACTACGGAAGGAGCGCTCGAAGAACTCTTCGCCCAATTCGGCCAAGTGACCGAAGCCATGCTTGTCATGGACAAAATGACTCAGCGTCCGCGCGGATTCGGCTTTGTGACGATGGGCACAGCCGAAGAAGCCCAGAAGGCGATTGATGCGCTCAACGGCAAGAACGTTGACGGACGCAATTTGATCGTGAACGAAGCACGGCCACGCGAAGAACGCGCGCCGCGTCGCGATTTCGGAGGCGGCGCCGGCGGCCAGCGACGCCACCAGCATGGCGGCAAAGGCGGCGGCTACCGCGATCGGCGGTAGTTGCCAGAGAAACTGCAAACACAAGGGGCATCCGCAGAGGGTGCCCCTGTTTTTTCCGGCTTTGCTCCCGCGATCGGTGCAAGTCCCGGCGCGCGAACTTATTCGCTAATCTCGATTCCCATTTGGCGAGCCGTGCCGCAAATGGTACGGAAGGCTGCTTCTTCGCTGCGCGCGTTGAGATCCTTCATCTTCACCTTCACAATGTCCATCACTTGCTTTTTCGAAAGCTTGGCGACCTTCGTTTTATTCGGCTCCTTGGAGCCGGCTGCCAAACCGGCGGCTTTTTTCAGGAGGACCGAGGCCGGGGGTGATTTTGTGATGAAGGAAAACGTCTTGTCCTTATAAACAGTAATGACAACCGGGAGGATGTCACCGGCCTGCTTTTGTGTGGCGGCATTGAATTCCTTGCAAAACGCCATGATGTTGACGCCTTGCTGACCCAGGGCGGGACCGACCGGTGGCGCGGGGTTTGCCTGACCAGCGGGAATTTGTAATTTGATCTGTCCGACGATTTCTTTTGCCATAAGATGAGAGGCCGCCGAAATAGGCGGAAAAGGGCACGGAATCAATCACGAAACCGGGTCGCGGGCAAGAAGTTTTTTCATTTCTTTGAGAGCCGCCAGAAAAGGAAGCTCCCGAGGCTTATGAAGAGGGCGTTCGGAATCCAGATCAGAATTGTCGGATGCGCCGCCGGATTGTCGCGGAAAGTATCCGCCATGATAATGAAGAAGAAGTAGGTAAACGCGATGACAAGGCTCAGAGCGAAACCGACAGACGTTTCCTTCCGATGGGCCGTGATGCCGAGAGGAACTGCAATCAACGCGAAGGCCACACAGGCAAGCGAGGCGGCAAAGCGCTTATGGAGTTCGACGGTTGCTCGCAATTTTTCCTCGCCAGTCAGATTCGGGAGATAGTTGATCAGCTCAGGAAGCGTATAGGAGCTGAGCCGGCGGCCGCTAAGGTATTCCTTGTAAAACTCTTCGAGCGAAATGGGAAAAACGCCCTCATTTACCTCGATACCCTGACGGATCTTTGTCAGGTCGCGCGGATCTTGCTTGTCTCGCTCTTCGAAACGAGCGTTGAACAATTTAAGCAAGAGACGGGTATTCGCGGGATCGGGAGTCAGAATTCCCTCCCTGGCGTAAACCATTTTTGTAGGTTCGTTGTTTTCGTTGAGCTCGAAAACGATGAGGTTCTTGAGCCGATCGCCTTCCTTGGCACCAACGTACACGCGGCGGTCAGGGAACTGATCCACCACCTGGTCGGCGCGAAAGAGGGCCGCAGGATTGCTGGTGGCAATCTCCACGATCGTCTTGGTCATCTGCTGCTCGGCGCGAGGCGCGACCTCTATGTTGATCCAAAAGCAAATGCCCGAAAGCAGGACAGCAAGCACGAACACAGGAATACAAATGCGGGGAATGCTCACCCCGTTCGACTTGAGCGCAACCAACTCGTTGTCGGCGGATATGCGTCCGAATACGAGCAGCAGGGCGGTAAGAAAACCCCACGGGATCGTGAAAGTCAGCGAAAACGGAAGCACCAGAGCCATGAATGCCAGCACGGTCGCAATGGGGACGTCCGGGTTATTGATCAAAACGTCGAGCAACTGCTTGAAAAGATTTCCGAGCACAAGCACGAGGCTCAAGACCACAACGCCAAAGAAGGCCGTCGCAATCACGCTGCTGCCAATATACCGGTCAATTATCTTCATCCAAGAACCGCTCGATTTTCGCCCACGCCCTCCGAGCAGGAGAGAACAGGCGGGGGGGCATGGAATTAGGCCATCAGGGTTGCGTGTTCAAGTGTTTTACCGAAAACCCTGCTTCGCGCTCGACCTGAGCGCTCTCGGCCGCGATCCGGTCATCCCGCTTGCTCTGTTGTTACTGCGGCGCGAACGCCACTAGCGGCGAGCGTGGCCACCGCCAATACGGCGGCAAAGAGACAGACTGCCGATGCCAGCAGCGGCCAAAGTGCGTAAACTCCGCTGCCACGGTGAAGCTGCGCGCTAAGAAGCAGTCCTGCTATCATTGGTCCCAGCCAGCGTGCCAGACTGCCGCTGGACTGCATAACCCCCAGCGCCCGGCCTTGCCAGCTTGGCTTCGCGCTTTTCGAGGCCAGGGCTGAAAGCGTTGGCATGAGCAGACTGTTTCCGATTCCGACCGACGCTGTGGCCGCGAACATCCATTTCATACCCGGGCTGAGGGCCAGCCCACACAGGCCGGCGCACATAAAAACTGCACCCGCAAGCGCCACGGATGCCTCGCCAAAGCGCTTCACGAGCCGGCCGATCAACCCCCCCTGAATAATCACGCCAAGAATGCCGATACCCGCGAGAATGTATCCCGTGTGCAGCGCATCGAGACCGAAACGATGCAAAAGCAGGAGCGCAAAAATCGCCGTCATCATCGAAAAGCCCACGATTACGAGAAAATAGCTCGCAAGGCTCCAGGCGTAGGTCCTCCGCTCGACGTGGTCCAGGAGGTTCGGGAAGAGCGGTTCGCTGTGCTTGGGACTCGCTTCCGGCCTGTGGGATTCCGGCAGAAAGAACAGCACAAAAAGGAAATTCGCCAGGGCGAGTCCGGCGGCAATGAACATCGGCGCGGAATAGTTGAAAGTGACACTCGCCCAGCCACCAAGGGCAGGACCAAACACAAATCCCAGCCCGAAAGCCGCGCCAAGAAGCCCCATGGCCTTGGCGCGATTTTCCGCCGTCGAGATGTCTGCAAGGTAAGCCTGTGCCGCACCAATGTTTGCCCCCGATATCCCGTCGATAAATCGCGCGACGAAAAGCATAAGAACGGAATTGGCCAGGCCCATCAGCGCGTACCCCGCGACGGTGCCCAGGAGACCGAAGATCAGGACCGGCTTGCGCCCAACGCGATCGGAAACTTTGCCCCAAACCGGCGCGAAAAAGAACTGAGCCAGCGAAAAAATTCCCACCAACCACCCGATCTGAACTGCGGTGGCTCCAAAATGCTCTGCATAGAGCGGCAATACAGGAATGACGATCCCAAAGCCCAAAATATCCACGAAGCACGTGAGAAAAATCGTTGAGTATTGAAGCGAACGGCTGGCCACGGGAGCAGAATCAACAAGAGTTCAGGAGCAAAAGCAAGGGGGCTCGCTACCCGGTCTCGGAAGAAGAGCCTGGTCCACGCGAGGGTATCAGAGAGTTTGTGTTGGGTCATAACCTGAGAGGAAAATGACCAAAGAGAAGAAGGAGACGAAGAGCGACGATTTGATCGACCGCTTTTAGAGAAGCATGGGATGGTTATAGAACTGATGAATCCAATCCTCATCAACTGGATCACTGGAAACAGAACCCAACTCAGCGACGCGGGTGGCCCATCGCGTACGTATTGCCAACTGACGTGGCCCGCCGCGTTCGCCCGCTTCGCTACGCAGCAATGCACCCTTTATCGTTGGGCATCCTAATGGTTTGGGGATGTAGTTAACGTTTGGAAGGTCCTTGAAGTGCTCGCCCTGCGTCCAGAGCGTAGCTCCCCATCGACGTTGCGGCCCGTCAAAGGCGATCCTCCTCCCGCTCAATCTTGGTGTCGATGCCCTTCAAAAAGCCCCGGAGGGATTCGATCGGGCGGACCGGGATCAACTCCATGCGGTCTTGATACCGAATTACCCTGAGCTTCTCGCCAGGCATGATACGCAATTCTTTGCGGACCGCCGGAGGAATGACGACCTGATATTTCGGAGAGAGTGTCACCGTGTCCATATCGATAGCCATACCGTGCTACAAAACAGCGATCGATACCAAGGACGTTCCTGTTCTGCCTCGACACGCATACAGTGCAGAAGGCTCTCGCTCCTTCGGTCCGGTCCATCCAGTCAGTATGCGGAGTTCGCAAAAGACATTCGGATTCTTCCCCGTGACATCCGCAACGAGGTACTCGGACGCCAGGATGCCCGTCAAGCCGCTTGAATAAAGGGCAGAAAGCTACGTTCAGACGAGAGATGGATTCGTCTCCTAATGACGATTCATACAATTTCCGGAGATCCTCCGCACTAAGCCGCTGCGCGGCGTGGTAGCTTGGGAGACTCCTGGGCGGCGGGAAGCCAGGAGTGATTGCATGGCCAAGAGGTAGGACACTGGTGCATGGCTTTGATGGGCTATTTCATCCGTGCAATGCTTCAAGCACCATCTTGGGGTTTCGCGCAACCACCATCAGGAGCGCTTTAGCTGCTCCTTCTGGTTCTCTCCGCTTCTGCTCCCAGTTTTGAATCGTGCGCGCGCTTACGCCAATCATGAGGGCAAATTCGGACTGGCTAAGCCCCAATCCATCCCGAATCTTCTGTACGTCGGGAATGCCGATCGTCGTCACACGGCTCGGTTTGCGCTGACCGCGCCGAATCTCACCGGCCTGTTTGATGCTGGCCACCAAATCCGAAAAGTCTTCCGTCTCATGATAGTTCTTCCTTAACGAGGGTGCGCAGCACCTTCAATTGTTCGTTCGTAAGATCCTCCTGCTTGTTCTTCGGGTAGGCCAGAATGACTTGGAAGCGCCGATAGTCAGAATCATCGAGTAACTCCGTGATCTGCTTCGTGAAAATTGGAGTCTCGATGAAATGCACATGCCTACCTATACGTCACTGGCGCACACGCGCAAGGGATATATTTTTGCCCATCGTCGGCAGTCACCTACCACCGCTTGCTTCTGGCACCAAAGGCTGCCCCGCAGCCGACGTGCCAGAAGTGCCGAAGGCATGGTGGTTAGGCACTGCTTCGTTGGGTCTTTTGTTTTCAGTCTCCGCCGCCTCCGCCATCTCCTCCACCGTCAGCGCCGTCGAATCCTCCTGATCCGCCTGATGCGGCGATGTCAGATATCCCGGCATCGTGGAAATCATATCGGTCGTAGTCGTATCCCTCGCCTGAAGAGCCAAACATCATCTGGCCAGCGAGAAACTTCCGAGTCTCTGTCGACGTCTTTGATGAGCGCATCTTTTGGAGAATCCCATCCGACTCCGATGGAGTTGCAAACATGGCAATCGCATACTGTCTATCGGCCTCCGCGACTCCGCACGCATCGCACGCTTCAATCACGTGATCAGGTAGATAATGCTGATTGCGTCCATGCCGTTTTTGCAATTCGAGACTCAGGCTTCGCGCAAGAGCTTGGAAGCGCCACTTGCCAGATGATGTTGATTCGGATTCGGCGTTCATATTTTTGCCCAACGTCCCCAGTGACCTATCCCTGCTCGCTTTTGGCACCAAAGCTCCACAGGCGACGTGCCGAAAGTCCCGAAGGGGATTAGGTCGACTGGCTCGTTCGATTTTATGTGCTATGGAAGGGATACGCGATCACCTTCCCGAAAAACTCTTTCTTCGACTTTGCCACGGTGCATATACTTGATTCTAAATTCTTTTACTTTGCCGAATATAGGATCGCCGCCCAATTCTCCAGAATGTGCCGAAAACTCAACCCGTCCATTCTGGATTTTGCCTTTTACAATATCCTTCACATCTTTCCGCACACTTTCTGCTCCGTAAGTGGCACTCATGATTGTGAATCCTCCAGAGCTGGCAAATGAGGAGCGTGATGATGGAATTGCAAAAGGTTGGGTAGTCCCGGCAGGGACTCCTTCGGCGAGGGGCAATTTGTGTGTAATCGTAGCGAAAGACAGTCCCCGAGATGTTCGCTTAAATGAAAGAGAGATCGATTCGTCTTCATACTGAAATATAAAGTAATCCCCATCCTGGCCTTATATCGGATTGTGTATCCCGAAGGGGATACTAATGCCATATCAGTCTTCGCGTCTTCGCCGTTAATTCGAAGATTCACAATCTCATTAATCTGACTGCGTTGAAGTTCCAAAGAATCAACAAAATCTTTGACTTCTGTTGCTGCCGTCTCCCTACGGGCCATTTCGGTAGCAGCTTGTTCCAAGTTGGCTAGCTTCTTGGCTTCCATAGCACCCTCCCGAGTTGAGAGGTCGGCAGCGATCTGTTCGCGCTTCTCTGCGGCCATCATGGCGAGACGCTCCCGTTCTTCTGCTATTCGGAGTGCTTCAGCAGCGGCAAGTTCCTCCTGCCGCTGCTTCTCTGCTAACATCTGTGCCGCCCGCCTCTCGACTGCCGCGTTGAAATCGGCATTTGAGGGTTGCGAACCAATAGGTTGTTGAGCGTGGCGTTGGTCGCAACCAACAAGATATATCGTAGCGACGATCGCGATGGCGATGGAACGGATGGGAGTCATATTCTTGTCGAACGTTGTAGGTGGACTAAAGTTTACTATATCGGGAATGGTCAAGATAAAGGTGAAGGAGTGCTCGACGGCGCCGGCACGGAGGTGCGCGAGTTTCTCGAGCATTTGGCGCTTGGTCGCAAGGTTTCGGCGAATACCCAAAACCAGGCGTTCTCGGCGTTGCTTTTCTTTATATACCCAGGTCCTTAGGCAGCCTCTTGAGAATTTGAAAGGGACGGTGCGGGCGCGGCTTGCCGGTCGTGCTCAGCCGCGAGGAGATGGCCCGGCTTCTCTCGATGCTTGAGGGAACTACCCAGCTGATGGCGCGGCTGATGTACGGAACCGGACTTGGGCTGATAGAGTGCGTGCGCCTGAGGGTAAAGGACATCGATTTCGCGCGAGGGCAGATCTTCGTTCGGGTCAAAAGTCCATTGGATCAATAGTCAAGGAAGCCTGCCTCCCCTCGACGCGCCCGTCGATAGGGATCGTGACGCGGCCAACCAACTTGCGCGATCAAGCGGTGGCTGTTAGTTGTCCGCGAAATATGGCGCCGGCGCTTCTGCATTTTCTTGCCCGGTTCCCCGCGCTACCCGAGGCCGGTTTCTTTGCGGTTTCCCGGGTGCGAGGGCCGGGTTCCTATTGCAACCTTCCAGCCAAAATCGCCGCGGTCCCTGGCAAGCATACGTGACGATGCGCCGATTTGTTCCATGCCTCGCGCTCATCATCTTAAGCGCGTGTGAACCTCCGAAATACCAGCCGCCGCCTACGCCTGCCCCTACACCCACACCGTCAGTAACGCCCACGCCGCTGCCGACGCCGACTCCAACCCCGACGATCCCTCGCAAGCCAATCGATGTCGCCCAGCTTTTCAATGGAATTACCCTTTTCACCAAATTCGAAACGCCGCAGAGCGCGCAGACAGCCTCAATCGAACGCGACCGGGACGAGAGCTACAAGGTCCAAGTAACGTTCACGGCAAACCTGCCGGCTCCAAGCGTGGTTGCCGCGGAGCTTGCCCGGAACGATCCGAAACTCCCCGAGGTCCTTACGAAGTTGCCGCGGCTCCTGGACACCGCTCGGGTCTCGCCCTATTTTGAAAGACTCTACCAGAACAAGATTGAGTTTTTGCGCGACCGGCTCAACCGTCTCGATCTGCTCCTCTCACGCCATAACTTTTACGATTGCGAGACAATCCTGGAGCTGCAAGATCCAGATACGGGCCGCAAAGCCCTCCTCATCCAGGGCGACATGGACGTAAATAGCGACGGGTCGGACGGCGACCGAAATTTCCCCATCGACGCGACTTCCTCCACCTTTCAACCTCAGACCAGTTACCGTTGGAATAAACTGACAGATCGCCCAAATCCATGCCTCCCGATTTATGAGAACAAGCTCGCAGCCCTTAAGCAGGAGTTGTCGCTCAAAGGACTCTCGCCCGAGCGAAATCGCGAGTTGAAACGACAGATCGACGAAACGACTCGCATCATCTCGGAGCTGCAATCCAAGAGCTTCCTCATTTCCGATGCCGACCCATCGATTGTTGTCCCGAGCTTTATGGCCGCCACTAAGAATACGGGCTTTTCACCCGCGGTCGGCGACTTCGCAGCTGTGATCTATAATGGGAGGACTTATCCAGCGATCGTCGGAGACCTCGGGCCATCCAATAAGGTTGGCGAAGCTTCGGCGCGGCTTTGCAAGGAGATCAACCCCAAGGCCTCAGCGTTAAGTCGCGCCGTCAACAACATCAAAGTAACCTATCTCATTTTCCCCGGAACAGCCGAAAAGCCTGGTCAACCCGACGTCCTCTATTGGCGGGAGAAGTGCAAACAGTTCCTCGACGAAATCGGCGGCACGATCCCGGAACTTCACAGGTGGGAAGACATTGTTCCCCCTTGGCCAACTCCTACGCCTACTCCTACTCCGATTTCTTCCCCTGCACCCGCTCTTCCGTCTCCTTCTCCGTCTCCCTCTTCCTCTCCTCCTTCTAGTCCCTTCCCCTCCCCCATTCCTTCCCCTACTCCAACTCCTTTCGCCACTCCTGCGATCGTCCCGATCCAATCGCCAAGCCCATCTCCTGACCCTTCGCGTCCCGATTCTTCCTATGAAGTCGCATCGCCGTCGCCAAACTCTACGCCTGTGGCTCCTTCGGTTGTCACCACCCCGGAGAACTCCAGTCCGTAGGCCCTTTTCTGAGATTTTTTTCGATGAACGACCTTACTCTTGACGCTCTGCGTCAGCTCCTTTGCTCCCTGGGCGACGCAATTCGCAAACGCGTCATCGAAGGACGCCTCTCGCTAAGCGCCGAGGCCCTCTCGTCGGTCGCCAGCCATTCGATTGCGGACACAATCTACGAGATCGACAAGTTCGGCGAAGAAGCCATCCGCGAATGGTTCTGCGCTCAATGGCCCGGCTCGGAGCCTGTCGAAGTCGTCATGGAGGGACCCGACGAACCTCTTTGCTTTCCCAGTGGCACCCCTCGTTCAGCCACCAAATGGAAATGCCTCCTCGATCCGATCGACGGGACCCGGGGCATCATGTACGACAAACGCAGCGCCTGGGCACTCGCTGGCATCGCGCCGCAACGCGGCGAGGCAACAAGTCTCTCCGATATCATCGCGGCGGCAATGACCGAACTGCCCACTACCAAGCAGTGGCGCGCGGACCAGGTCAGCGCAATTCGCGGAGGAGGCCTAGTCGCAACGGCCGTAAACGTCTTGGACGGCTCCGCTTCGCCCCTCTTGCTCGCTCCCTCCAATGCCCGCGGTTTTCGGCATGGGTTCGCCTGGATGGCCAAGTTTTTCCCGGAAGGCCGCGCCCTCACGGCGCAAATTGAAGAACAGCTCTGGGACGAGTTGGTTGGGCTCGGCCGCGACGCTTCACCTACTGTCTTCGACGACCAATATATTTGCACTGGAGGGGCATTTTACGAGCTACTTGCCGGACACGACCGGATGGTAGGCGACCTGCGCCCGCTCGTCTTGGCGCGGCTCGACCTTGACTCCTCGCTTGTTTGCCATCCCTACGATGTCGTCGCATCGCTTCTCCTGGCGGAGACGGGTGTTGTTTACGAGCATCCTCTCGGCGGGTTTCCGGACGCCCCACTCGACACAACAAGTGGCATCGCCTGGGTCGCCTATGCAAATCCCGCGCTCGCCGATTTGGCGCGTCCCGTATTGCAACGTATTCTTCGCCAAACGCTCTTGGAAGACCGGTGACCCGCGAACGCCTCCTCGCCATTCTTGGCTCGAACATCCTGCGCCTGCTGTTTTTGACGCTGCGCTTGGACTTCGAAGACCGCACGGGCTTTACGAAGAATGTCCTGAGAGGCCCGGTCATCATGTGCTTCTGGCACAACAGCATTCTTGGCATCACGTTGGCCTTCCTCCGGCACTATCCGGGAAACACCCGTAAAGGTGTCAACGTATTGACCAGCGCAAGCCGCGACGGTGAAATTCTTGCTCAAATCGCCGTCCAGTTCGGCATGGATGCCGTGCGGGGATCGAGCTCGAGACGGGGATCGCGGGCCTTGCGCGAGCTTGTTGGCCTGGTCGAGAACGGATGTGATATCGCCATCACCCCTGATGGCCCGCGCGGGCCGCGGTACTCATTCGGGCCGGGCGCGATCTCATTGGCGCAATTGACCGCTGCTCCCATCACGCCTGTTCATGCTAAATTTTCGCGCTGTCTTCGCATGAATACCTGGGACGGCTTCATCATCCCGTTGCCTTTTTCGAAGGTCTCCGTCACCGTAGGCGATCCCATACACGTGCCGCGGGAATCGAGTAATGAGGAATTCGAGACCGCGCGGTCGCGGGTGGAAGCACTTCTGCGAAATGAAGCGAATTGACGGGACGATAATCGCACGAAAAGTCCACGAGGAGAGCAAGCGGCGCATTGCCGCTCTCGTACAACGCGCCATCCGTCCTGGGCTTGCCGTCATTCTCGTCGGCGACGATCCCGCGTCCCGCGCCTATGTGCGCTCAAAGGACAAGATAGCCGCCGAACTTGGCCTGCACTCGGTTAAGCATGAGCTTCCCGCCGATACATCTCAAGAACGGCTTGTGAAGCTGGTGCGAGAGCTTAACGCAGACCCGCTCATTCACGGCATCCTCGTCCAATCCCCTCCGCCACCGCACATCGACGAACAGGCCATCGTCCAAACCATCGACCCGGGGAAGGACGTTGACGGCTTTCATCCTATCAATGTCGCCAAACTCGCAATGGATGACCCGACAGGGTTTGTTCCGTGCACGCCGTTGGGCTGCATCCGGCTTATCCAGGAAATCGGGTTCGATACATCAGGCGCAAAGGCAGTGGTCGTGGGCCGCAGCCTGATTGTCGGAAAGCCGATGGCACTCCTGCTCATGCGGCGCGGAAAGTCTGGAGACGCCACTGTCACAGTCGCCCATTCTCGCACCCAGGATCTTGAGAGAACGACGCGGGCAGCGGACATCGTGATTGCCGCAATTGGCCGGCCGCATTTTCTTGGCGCGAATCACATCGGTGATGGTGCGGTGGTCATCGATGTCGGTATCAACCGCGTCGCGGATCCGCGCTCGGCCAAAGGATACCGCATCGTCGGCGATGTGGACTTCGAAGCTGTCGCAGAACGCTGCGCCGCCATTACCCCGGTTCCCGGCGGCGTTGGCCCGATGACAATCGCCATGTTGATGGCCAATACCGTTACCGCGTGTGAACGCCTTGCGACTTGAACTAGTCAACCTCGCAGGTTCCCGCCGAACAAAGCGGCCGGGGCGAAACTCACGCGCCGGCAAGCTTCGTTTCGAGGCGCCGTGTCAGTTCAGCAATCGTCGAAAAGTCGAAGAGCTCCATGAGATCGATGCGCCCGGGAAATTCACGGTCAATCTGTTCGTGGATCTCAACGAGCTTCAGCGAGTTCACTCCCACTTCGAAAAGATCGTCGTGAATGTCGATCTTCTTTCCTTCGAGGGCTGCGTTCACGATATTTCCGATCTTCTCCTCGATCTGTGTGCGCAACGTCGAGACCGGACCGCGGACCGCCTCGCGCAGCATACGCAACTCGGCAAACTGTGCGCTGAATTCCCCGGCGAGGTAGCTGCGCTCGAGCAGATGGCGCTGAATCTTGCCGCTGGTGGTCTTCGGAATACGCCTCACTGGCACGACTTCCCAGACTTCCAGTCCTGCCCGCTCATTGATAAGGCGTGCGACTTTGGCCGCAATTGGGATGAATTCCCGCAGACTCCCACGATACAGTACAAAGACAACGAGCTGATCAGCTTGTGCATCATGCAAACGTACGCCTGCAGCGACGACCTTTCCGAGCGCGAGACCCTCCACTTGCTGGACGATGCTTTCGATATCCTGGGGATAGTAGTTCTGGCCGTTGACGAAAATGATCTCCTTGGCGCGTCCGGTAACATATAGCTCTCCCTCTTGGACAACGCCGAGGTCACCCGTCCGCAGCCAGCCGTCAACCGTGAGCGCGACCGCATCCGCCTCCGGATTCTCGAAATAGCCCCGTGTGACGTTTTCTCCGCTGATGTGAATGTGACCGACCCGCCCTTCGGCAAGAGCGCGATCCTCATCGTCGGCGATGCGAATGCGACAATAAGGAATAGCGCTTCCGACAGCGATAAACGCGACGGCGTTCTTGTCGTTTGCCGCCACGGTCTCGACGCGCCTGCCCGAGCCCAAACGATGACGATTGAACGTGACTGAACGGCACGGCCTGCCGATCGGCGGGAAGCTCACGGCCAGAGAGGCTTCCGCAAGGCCGTACACCGGAAACATCGTGCCGCGGGCGAGTCCGGCCGGCGCCAGGCGGTCCAGAAACTCGTTGCACAAATCCGCCGAAATCGGCTCAGCACCGTTAAAGATGAGCCGGACCGGCGAGAGATCCAGACCCTCGACCGGACGGTCATCGAGTGCTTTCAAATAGTGCCGGTATCCGAAGTTTGGTGAGCAAAGGATCGTCGCGCGCTTGCGCGCCGCCAAGGTGAGCCACAGCAGCGGACGCCGCACAAAGAGCTCCGTCGGCATCAGGTTGACATGCCCGCGGTTCGCGAACACACAAATGTGAAAGCCGATAAGGCCCATATCGTGTGTGAGAGGCATCCACGAGAGGCTCACATCCTCCTCGCTCAATTCCGCCCGTTCTGTAACGCCACGTGTGTTGGCGATGATGTTTCGATGGGTGAGTACCACGCCCTTTGGCTCGCTCGTCGAACCAGACGAGAACTGGATTACCGCCACGTCGTCCGGCCGGGCCCGATGCACACGTCCGGCACCCGAGGGCCCACCGAGGTTGTCCACAAGAAGTGTTCGGTTTTTCAGGAGCTCCTCCAACCCCGCATGTTCGTTTGCCTGTGTAGCAAAGGCCTCCACACGCTGGAGCGAGCGATGATCCGCGTAAAGGAAGGGCCTTCCGAGCTTCCTTGCAATGCGCAGGAGCTTGCGGCGGTGCTCATCGCTACTACCGAGCGCAACTGGAACAGGAACTATCCCACCCAAAATCGCGGCCCAAAAGGCATCGATAAAGTGCTCGTTGTCGCCAAGATACAGAATCAGTTTGTCGCCGGGCCTTGCGCCGAGCTCCTGGAGTGCATGTAAAATTCCGAGCCCGCGCTCGTACAAATCTGAGAACGCGACACTGCGCTCGTTCAGCTCACCCTCGACGTACGTTATGCTGCGCGGGGCGACGCGATTGGATTCGATGAGCTCAGTAAGCGTGGTGGCGTTGAACATCAGAGGCGTTCCATTGTCGTTTGCGGCTCCGGAATGGGATTCATGAGCGAATGATGGTAAAACAGCTGAGAAGGTCAAGGCCGATAGGGCGGACGCATATTGACGGACAGGGGATTCCCTCTCCAGACTCCCGAATTAGCGTTCCCACCTTCAGAGCGTAAAAATCCCTGTCATAGCCGCCATCTTTTTGATCTCTTGGGTTCCTATGCTATTTCTCTTTTCGGTCATGGTTCGACATTTCAGTTGTTGTTGGCTTAATTCCAACCGCTTACCATGTTCGCTCCTTTTCGCCGAATGCATGCTGCCTAGCCAATGAAAATCCTCCACGTCGCCCACGCCCTTCCGAGCAAGAAAGTCACGAACCAGGATCTCATCGATGAGATGCTGCGTCGTAACAGGGCGCGGTTTTCCGACAACGAGCTCAAGGAACTCCAGCAGCGCATGCTGCTCTCGTTTCGATTCTCGGGAACGGAAGTTCGCTATCACCGGGCTGAAGGGGAGAAGGCCTTTACCATTGGAATGCGAGCGGGTCAACTCGCGTTGAAGCGCAGCGGCGTCTCGCCGACAGATGTCGATCTCCTCATCTACGCAGGGGTCGGGCGCGGCTGGCTCGAGCCCGCAATGGCCAACATCTTTCAGGCCGAACTCGGTCTCACCCGCGCGACCTGCTTCGACGTACTCGACGCATGCGCATCGTGGATCCGGAGTCTTCAGCTTGCCAAAGCTCTCATCGCGGCAGGCGCCTATCGCACCGTAATGATTCTCAATTGCGAGCTCAACTTCCGAGAATACGCCAATTTCGACATCGATCGCATGGAAGATCTCGAACATGCCTTTTCGGCTTTCACGATCGGCGAAGCGGCAACCGCAACCCTATTGACCAGCGAACCAGACCGCGACGACTTTGTCCTGAGCTTCCGAACCTCTGGCGACAAGTGGAACCTCTGCCATATTCCGCTTTCCCACGCCGACGACTTCGTTTCAGCCCCGGTGACCAGCCATTGCAAGCCGATGTCGTTCTATACCTCACCGCGGGAGCTTATGGCCGTGGCGACCTCGATGCTGGGTACCCACTTCAACGAAACGCCCGCGTTGCGTGACCGCGCCTACGATCTGCTGATCGGGCACGAAGTGAGCCTTCCGACAACTCGCATGGTAACGAAGCTTCTAAACATTGACCCCGCCATCGTCTTCTCTACCCACTCTCGATTCGGCAATACGGTGTCCGCCTCGTTGCCCCTCAACATTTCCATCGCAGAAGAGGAAGGCCGTCTCAAGCGCGGCATGCAGGTCTTACTCGCGATGGGCAGCGCAGGTGTAACCTCGGCGTTCTGCGCTTTTCAATACTAGCCTCTCTTCAATGCGAGCAGCCTCTCAGGCTTGAAACGAAGCCGGAATTTGAACTGCCTGTGCGTCCCGAGTCGTTTCGCCACCTTTTTCCGTTTGAGAGTCATTTCCATGACCACGCAGGAGTTCGCCAGCACTTCGTAGACGAAGGCCGGGGCGAGCCTGTGGTAATGCTGCATGGCAATCCCACATGGTCGTTCATGTACCGAACACTGATTGCGGACCTGCGCACCTCGTACCGGGTGGTCGTGCCCGACCACGTTGGTTGCGGTCTTTCCGACAAACCCGACGACACACGGTACGCCTATACGCTTGAGCAGCGCGTCCGCGACGTGACCGCCCTGCTCGAAAGCGCTGGCGTTACGCGTGGCATCACGCTCGTCGTCCATGACTGGGGAGGGCTCATCGGCTTGGCGTGGGCGGTGCGCTACGCCGAGCGGGTCAAACGGCTCGTAATACTCAATACAGCGGCGTTCCCGATTCCTTCGTCGACGCGGCTGCCTCTTTCGATTCGGATCTGTCGAGACACCGCCCTGGGTGCGTTTTTCGTGCGGCGCTTCAACGCCTTCTCCGCGGTGGCCAGCCACCTCGCGCCACAACACCGGCTCGCCGCCGAAGTTCGACGCGCGTACACCGCCCCCTATGACAGTTGGGCCAATCGCATCGCGACGCTCCGCTTCGTGCAGGATATTCCCCTCGGCCCGCGGCATCCATCATTCGAGATCGTGCGACAGACTGCTGCGGGTCTGGAGTCGCTTCGCTCACGGCCCATGATGATTTGCTGGGGAGCAAGGGATTTCGTGTTCGACCGTCACTTTCTCGACGAATGGACCCAGCGGTTCCCGTCGGCCGAAGTGCATGTTTTTCCCGATGCGGGACACTATGTGCTGGAAGACGCGGGCGACCGCATCGTGCCGCTCGTTCGTTCGTTTCTCGCAGCACCTCCTGTGGAGGAAGTTGCGTGAGCAAGACGGGCAGCCCTCAGGCGGGCGACTTGCCCTCCTTTCTGCGAGCAGCCGCGGTCGATCGCCCTGCGCAGGCGGCGTACATTTTCACCGACGGGGCGATCCGCTACGATGAACTCGACCGGCAAAGTGACATTTGCGCGCGAGGACTGGCCGCAATGGGTATCGAGCGAGGCGATCGCGTGGCCCTGCTGGTCCGGCCAAGTCGCTCCCTGTTTGTGCTCGCCTTCGGGCTCCTGCGCCGCGGGGCCGTTCCGGTGCTCATCGACCCGGGCATCGGCCGCGTGCATCTCGCGCGGTGCCTCGCGGAGGCGAGGCCAAGCGCCTTCATCGGAGTCTCAGTGGCGCACGCGGCGCGCGTTCTGCTGGGTTGGGCGAGAGACTCCGTTCGCACGCTCATCACCGTGGGAGCACGGTGGTTTTGGAGCGGCGCTTCCTTCGACGACGTAATGACGGCCGGAGCGCAGGCAAAGTCACGACCGTTTCCTTCGCTCGGCCCAAACGAACTCGCGGCTATCGCATTTACCTCCGGGAGCACAGGACCGCCCAAGGGGGCGATGTTCACCCATGAAAACCTCGCTGCCCAAGCTCTGTTACTGCGTGACCACTTCGGCATTCGCCCCGGAGAGCGCGATCTGGCAACCTTTCCTCTCTTCGCATTCTTCGACCCCGTGTGGCAGGCGACGGCCGTCATTCCTCGCATGGACTTTACCCGTCCTGGTTCCGTGAACCCTCCCTGCATCATCGAGCCAGTGCTCGAGCACGGAGTCACTCATGCCTTTGGCTCCCCCGCCCTTCTCGATCGAGTCGGCCGATGGGGCGTGGAGCGCGCCGTGAAGCTGCCCTCCCTGAAGCGGGTGCTCTCTGCGGGAGCACCGGTGTCGGGTCGAGTACTCGAACGGTTCGCTCAGCTCTTGGGCCCTGATGCAGAGATCCACACGCCCTATGGAGCCACCGAGGCGCTCCCGATCTGCTCGATCTCCCTGCGCGAACTTCGCGGGGATACCGCTGACGAAACAGCGCGCGGGCGCGGAGTGTGTGTGGGACGACCGCTGCCGCAGGTAAGGCTCGAAGTGATACGGATCACCGACGCGCCAATTGAAAATTGGTCCGATGACTTGCGCGTCCCACGGAATGAAGTGGGCGAGCTGGTAGTGTGGGGCCCCAACGTCTCGAGAGAGTACTGGAATCGGCCCGAGGCAACCCGGCTGGCCAAAATTTTCTCGGAGGCGGGAGAAATCGGGCATCGCACCGGAGACGTGGGATCAATTGACACGCTGGGGCGAGTCTGGTTCTGCGGTCGCAAGGCGCACCGGGTGGTGACCGGGTCAGAGACGCTCTTCAGCGTCGCATGTGAGGGGGTCTTCAACCAGCACCCGCACGTGCGTCGAACGGCCCTCGTTGGGGTGGGAGCCCCTCCCCGGCAACGGCCTGCGCTGTGTGTCGAGGTGGAGAACGACGGTGATCGCTCCCAGATCAAACGCGACCTTCTGGCCCTCGGCGCAGCATGCCCTTCGACGCGCAACGTCGAGACCATTCTCTTCCACCACAGGTTTCCCGTCGATATTCGCCATAACGCGAAGATTTTTCGCGAACGCCTCGCAGTGTGGGCTAGTGGGCGAATCTCATGAGAACTCTCGTTACAGGCGGAGGCGGCTTCTTGGGCCGTGCCATCATCGACCAACTCCTGGCGCGCGGAGATCAAGTCAGGACCTTCGCGCGGGGTAACTATCCAGACCTCTCGGTACGCGGAGTCGAGGTCATCCAAGGCGATGTCGCCAGTGCGGAGGCGGTGCTTCGAGCCGTTCAGGGATGTGAAGTGGTATTTCACGTGGCGGCGAAAGCAGGACTCTGGGGGCGTGCTTCAGACTTCTTCAACGCCAACGTCTTGGGCACGGACAACGTCATTCAGGCCTGCCAGCGGGTGGGCATCGCCCGGCTGGTCTATACCAGCTCGCCAAGTGTCGTTTTCGACGGGCGTGACATGGAAGGGGTGGACGAATCCGTGCGCTACGCGCGAAAGTACCATGCACACTATCCACGGACGAAGGCTCTCGCAGAACAGCGACTGCTCGCCGCCAACTCGAACGCGCTCGCGACCATCGCACTGCGCCCGCATCTCCTCTGGGGCCCGCACGACACGCAGCTCACCAAGTCGATCCTCGCTCGGGGCCGCTCAGGAACACTCGCGCGTATTGGCGACCGAAACCCCTTGGTTGACTTCACCTACGTCGACAACGCCGCGTTTGCCCATCTGCTTGCGGCCGACAAACTCGCGCCGGGAGCGCCTGTTTCGGGCAAGCCATTCTTCGTTTCCCAAGGTGAGCCGGTTCCGCTCTGGACCTTTGTCGATCGTCTGCTCGCAGCAGACTCACTCCCGCCCGTGCGACGCACGATTTCGCCCCACATGGCGCGTGCAGCTGGAACGATGCTCGAACTCGCCTATCGAGTTTTGCCGCTCAGAGGAGAGCCGAGACTCACGCGTTTCCTGGTCGAAGAACTCTGTACGGCCCACTGGTTTAACATTGACGCCGCACGCCGGGAACTTGGCTATGCACCCCTTGTCTCCATCGAAGAAGGCCTGCGCCGCTTGCGTGCTTCACTTGAGACCGCCTGATCGCTGCGCACATCGCGGGACGCAACCTCTGGACGCGTTGAACGAAATCCTATACACTTGCATATATGTCAGCGGTCTCCGCTACGACTCTTCCGCGGCATTTCAACCCCAGAAAGTATCACGGTGCGAAGATTCAACGCTGGCTCTTCGGTGCGTGGACCGCACTGGTCTTCGCGTTTCTCTACGTTCCGATCCTCCTGCTCATCATCTTTTCCTTCAACAGCTCGCGGCTCAACATTCGCTGGGAAGGGTTTTCATTGAAATGGTATGGGGCACTCCTTGAAAACAGCGTTCTACTTACCGCATTCAAGAACAGCCTGATCGTCGCGTCGGCGACTACGGTTATCGCCACGCTACTTGGCACCGTCGGAGCCTGGATGCTTTACCGCTACAGGTTTCCGTTCCAGCGGGCCATCGGTCTTCTAATCTTCATCCCCATGGTGATGCCTGAGGTGTTGATGGGAGTCAGCCTCCTCGCCGAATTCGTCCATCTCCTCAAGCTCCCCCTTGGATACGTGACGCTCATCATCGCTCATACGACGTTTTGTTTCCCCTTTGTCCTGGTCGGCGTCCAGGCTCGGCTGCAGGGACTGGATCCCTTCCTTGAGGAGGCTGCCCTGGACCTGGGTGCCACGCCCGCGCGGGCTTTCTGGCTTGTCATCGTGCCCTACCTCATGCCGTCGATCGTTTCCGGCGCGCTAATGTCATTCACCCTTTCGCTGGATGAATATATAGTCTCCGTTTTCACTGCCAGCGGCCAAACGCAAACACTTCCGCTTAAGGTTTATGGAATGGCAAAGGTCGGTTTGAACCCGCAACTCAACGCTCTGAGTACGATTTTTGTCATCGCCACGATTCTTCTCGTTCTATTCAGTGAACTCTTGACCCGTCGAAAAAATTCATGAAAGACCTCGCTCATTACTTGAGGCTGGCCGTGCTCGCGGCGCTGGCCCTTACTGGCTGCGGGAAAGCCCCTCAGCCCGCACCGACAAGCCAGCCGGCCACCACCCCCGCGCCTCAGCAGGCAACGACCGAGCCACTTGGCGATCCCGAGAAGAAGCTCAATCTCTTCTGCTGGTCGGAGTATGTGCCACAGGAAGTCATCGATATCTTCACCAAGGAAACCGGCATCAAAGTCTCGGTGGAAAGCTATGCTTCGAATGAGGAAATGCTCGCCAAGCTTCTGGCCGGGGGCGGGACTTATGACCTCATCCAGCCCAGCGAATACGTGATTGAAGGGCTAATAAAAGAAGACCGACTTACTCCTATCGATCACGCCGCGATTCCGAATATTAAGAACATTGCTCCGGAATTTGCCAACATGTCCTTCGATCCCGGCAATAAATTTTCGATCCCCTACATGGCGGGTATGGTGGGTATAGTGGTAAACACCGAGTTGGTAAAGGATGACATCAAGGGCTACAACGATGTCTTTCAAAGCAAGTTCCGCAAGAATATCGTCGTTCTCGACGACGCGCGAGAAATCGTGGGCTGGGGGTTTGACACTCTTGGAATCCCAATCAACGAGGTCTCGGATGAAAACCTTGCGAAGGTAAAGCCTCTCCTCGCAAAATGGCTGCCGCTTGTGAAGGTCTTCGATTCGGATAGCCCAAAGACCGCCCTTCTCAACGGAGATGTCGCCCTTGGAGTCATCTGGGGCGGCGAAGGTGCCATTCTGCTCAACGAAAACAAGAAATTCAAATGGGTGGTGCCCGCAGAAGGCGCGCATCTCTTCGTTGACAATCTTGCCATCCCGAAGGGCGCCAAACACGTGAAGAATGCGCAGCTCTTCATGAACTTTGTATTGCGACCAGATATCAGCGTAAAAATTTCGGACGCCTTTCCCTATTTGAATCCCAACGCCGCGGCACGCGAGCTCCTGACACCGGCCCAACGCGGTAATCCCGCGAGCTACCCGACTGCGGACGAGCTGGCGAGAATGCAAACCTTCAAGGATATCGGCGAACAGGCCACGAAGGTTGACGAACTCGTGACATCCCAGAAAGCGCAATAAGATATGGCGGGCGCAGCGACAACGACGGCAGTTCAAACTGATGCCGCCTACAAAAGGCAGCCGGGTCTTCCCGCATGGCTCGTGCTGGCGCCGCTCCTGGCCTGGCTAATCGTCTTCGTCGTCGTGCCAGCCCTGATGCTCGTCCTTTTGAGCTTCGGCGAGCAAAAGGGACTTGGGACGATCCATTTTACGCTGACGCTCGACAACTACGTGCGAGCCTTTGACTGGACTTGGCTGAGGGTCCTGCTCATTTCAGTCTGGTATGCTTTTCTGACCACGATTCTCTGCGTGGTCATCGGTTACCCGGCTGCGTACTTTATCGGCCGCTCGCCGGAGAAAACGCGCAACATGCTGCTGATGCTCGTCATGATTCCCTTCTGGACGAGCTTCCTTATCCGCACATATGCCTGGATTACCATTTTGAGCAAGGAGGGGCTGATTAACGCCTTCCTCGTTTCGGCCAAGATCATCCCTGAGCCAATTACGATTCTTTACACGCCCTTCGCCTCGGTTCTGGGTTTGGTTTATAACTACCTGCCGTTTATGATCTTGCCGATATACGCCAGCGTTGAGCGGCTAGACAATGCGATGATAGAGGCAGCCTACGACCTTGGGGCTGGACCCATCCGCGCCTTCTCGCAAGTCATCATTCCACTTACAAAGCCCGGCATCGCCGCCGGCGCGCTCCTTGTCTTTGTGCCCTCCATCGCGATGTTCGCTATCACAAATCTGATGGGTGGCGGCGATCCTCCGACCATTGGCGAAGTCATTTACAAACAATTCACCGCCGGTCGCAATCAACCCTTCGGAGCTGCCTTGGGTTGCCTGCTGCTTCTCATTTTTTTTATTTCGCTCTGGCTCACCGGCCGGCATCGAGAGGAATAGAATTTGCTTCCCTGGCTCAGCACACGCGCGGAGAAGGTCGCGCGATAGACCGATCATCGATCCAAGATACTCATGCGAAAAACCAAAATCATCTGCACTCTAGGCCCCGCCACCGATTCACCTGAAAGGCTCCGCGCGCTGATCATGGCCGGCGCCAATATCTTCCGCCTTAACATGAGCCACGCATCGCACGATTGGGTGCGCAGCGTCGTGAAGAATATTCGCACCATCTCCTCCGAACTCGGAGTCGTCACAGGCGTCCTTCTAGACACCCAGGGCCCCGCAATCCGCACCGGCGACTTGCAGACAAAGCTCAATCTCCGACCAGGCGATATTTTCGATTTCACTGTGCGTGGGGAACGGAGCGAGGACGTGCACTCGGTCGATGTCAACTACGAGGGGCTCGTCGATGACATCTCGGTCGGAGACGTCGTGCTCGTCGACAACGGCGTCATCCACATGAAGGTGCTGTCCAAGGACTTCCACCGCATTCGCTGCCAGGTGCTGACCGAGGGCGTTCTCGGTTCCCGACGCCATATCAATCTACCAGGGGTCAAAGTCAACCTTCCCCCGCTTACGGAAAAGGACTTGGCCGATATCGAAGTCGGGGTTTCCGTCGGCGTTGACTATGTAGCGCTAAGCTTCTGCCGCCAGGCTTCGGATATCGAAGCTCTGAAGCGCGTGCTCGGGGAACATGGCAGCCAGGCGAGGGTCGTGGCAAAAATTGAAGATCAGCATGCCGTCAGTGTCCTCGATGATATCATCGACAAATGCGACGCGATCATGGTTGCCCGCGGTGACCTCGGGATCGAATGCCCCATGGAAGAGCTTCCCATAATTCAGAGGCGCACAGTTATGAGATGCATTCAGACCGGTCGGCAAGTCATCGTAGCTACTCACATGCTCGAATCGATGATTGAGAATCCCCTCCCGACCCGTGCGGAAATCACCGACGTCGCGAACGCCGTCTTCGAGCAAGCCGACGCCATTATGTTGAGCGGCGAGACGACCGTCGGCAAGTATCCGATCGAATGCGTGCAGATCTTTGATCGCGTGGCGCGCCGCATGGAGCAGCTCGGCGGGGCCGGATTTCACAAGGAGGCAGAGACAAGAAGCCTCCGCCATAAAGCCGTCCGGTCTGCGGTGGAACTCGCGAATTCCATCCCGGAATCGAAGATCGTTGTTTTCACCCGGCGTGGCTACATGGCCGATCATTTCAGTCAGCTTCGACCGGAACAGGCGCCGATCTACGCCTTTACGCCAAGCGAAGAAGTCGCCCGCCGTCTTACGCTGAACTGGGCGACCATCCCGATCGTCATGCCCTTCGACCTCGATCCCGAGCATACCATCGCAGAGGCCGAGAAGCTCCTGCTCAATAGAGGATTGGTTCAGATCGGCACACAGCTCGTCGTTCTCACCGATGTTCTGACCGGAAGCGAACGCTTCGATTCGATTCAGATTCGTCGAGTCGTATAAGTTTGAGACCGCGAAGGGTCGGATGCTCCCTGTCAAGCCGGACGCTCAGCCGTGTTTAGCGGCTTGCCCGGAAGCGAGCGCCATGCTTACAGGTTAATCATGTCAGCCCCGGCGTTTGTAGATCGAATTTGGAATTGGCGCCGGGTGATCACGAAGATTCCATTTCTGGGAGTAATTATTCTGGCGTTGATCATGCAGGTGACGAAGGAGTTCTATCCGTTTTCGCACTATCCCATGTATTCGGACCTGCCTCCCTCGGTTGAATACTACTACCTGACCACCGGCAAGGGCGAGCCGATTCCTCAAGTTCGCTTCTTTGGCTTTTCCACTAGCTGGACGAAGAAGATGCTCAACAGCCGGCTCAAAAAAATCGCGGGGGGACGGAGCATCGACGACGCCACTCCAGCGCAAATCAAGGAAGCCGGGCAAGAGACACTGCAGTACCTAATGGATCACTGCAAGGCTCACAAGAAGGCGCAGCTCTTGGCAGAGGGGCTTCAGCTCCATTGCGTCTTTGTGGAGCGCAGCGGGAACCGGCTCCTCAGAAAACCCTCCGTTGTCGCTGAGTTGCCGGGACAATGATGGAGCTTCTCGCGAAGCTAAGGCAGATCCGCGATACCATCATCCCGTTCGGCGAATGGGAGATGTTTCTCATGCGGCTGTTCTGCAGCCTCCATTTCTACAACATCCTTCCGCAAAGGGTGATTTTTTCCACCATGCCTTTCCCCAACGGCCTGGCGCACATAATCGATTTCACTTTCCTGGCGGAACCGGGGCTGTGGCCCATACTAAAGGCGATTTCGATTCCTTGCCTGATCGCCTACACTCTCGGCCGCTTCAGCGTTCCCGCATTGACATACCTTGTGGCCCTTATCGTGTCGTTTGGTACTCTTCGAAACTCGCAAGGTGCCATCGGCCATAGCACACAGCTTCTCGCGCTCGTCATGCTGGCACAGTTGGGTATGAGCTCGATTGAGCTGATAGCGAAACCCGGCAAAGCAATGGCGCTTTGGAAGACGGGCGTAGAAGGTCGCCGAAGGATGATCCACGCCGCGAGGGTGATGATGGCCGCGGCTTACTTGACGACGGCAATCAGCAAGATCGATCGCAGCAACGGACGCTGGCTCATTGATCTTCCCAATCTGTCGGTCCAGATCGTCAAGACTCAAGCAAACGACTACTATAACACTCTCGAGCCGATTGAACCGGCCTTTGCGGAGAAGCTGCCCGACCTGATTGCAGAACATCCCAACCTGGCGCGATTTTTCTTTGCTCCGGGTCTGCTTATCGAGTTCTTCTTTTTTCTCGGACTCTTGGGGCGGCGTTGGTCCGCTGGCATGGGTCTGGCTGCGATCGGCCTCCATCGCGCTGTCGAGCTTCTCATGGGCCTCAGCTTTGAAAGCCACGAAGTGCTGCTCTGGATTTTCTTTGTAAATGTGCCTTATTGGATCGCAAAGGGCGCTAGTGTCATCCGGAAACGACTACGTCCCCCACAACACGCAGTCTCAGAATGAAAGCCATCACTCTTTTTTACGATGCCGATTGCGGGATCTGCACGGCATCCGTCGATTGGCTTACCCGGCAGGCAGAATCCGCCGGGGCGAAGCTCGTTGTGATCGCCTATCAGGACGAGAAACAGGTCGGGGAACACGCGGTGATCGATAGGCGGCACGCTGACTTGGGAATTCAAACTTTGGATTCCGACGGCCAGGTCCGCCGCGATGCCGCGGCGTTTGCAAGCTGCCTCCGGGTTCTCCCGCATTGGCGATGGCTGGGTGTCTGCATGGATTGGCCGCTGCTCAAAACGGCGTTTCAAGCGGGATATCGGCTTGTGGCCGATAATCGGCAAACGCTGTCGCGCTGGTTTGGCTTGCATGCCTGTCGAATACCGGCCGCGGTGCGAAAGAGCGACAAGGTCACTCGAAAGTAGCCCACCATCACATGCCGCGTGAGAAAAGCCACTTCTTGAGCAGACGCTCCGGAGCGCTCGGAACCCCGTATCCGTTGAGCCGAGCAAGAATATATCCCGCCGCACACCCGCCAAGATGCGCCGCGTGGCCAATCCATGGCTCGAACCCAAACAGAAGAAACAAAAGAGACGACACCGCCAAACCCCAACCGAGATATTTTGCGCGAAGCTTCAAGGGGATGACGAAAAACAGGAGTACTACGATTTGCGCTTCCGGAAACATCGTGGCGAAGGCGAGGATCACGCCGCATACCGCCCCGGATGCGCCGACCAATGGAACGTTCCCTCCCTGCAGAAGGAGCTGGGCGAGCCCGCCCGTCAGGGCCGAGGCCGCATAAAGGGCAAGAAACCGGCCCGTTCCCATCACGCGTTCGACGATCCGGCCTGCGAACCAAAGCGCGATCATGTTGAAAAGAAGATGCCAAATGTTCCCGTGCAGAAACGCATGGGTGATCAGCTGCCACCATCGGCCGTCCTCCATGCCCGCTGCGCTCAAAGCGTAGAGGTTCTCCAAATGGTCCCTCAGCCCAGGCCTTAACCATTGATAAACAAAAATTGCGACGTTGGCCGCGATGAGACCGACAACCGCGCTTATCCGCCTCCGCTTTGGACTCATCTGCCGAAACTATGCAGGGTTGCTTCCTGTGTCCAAGGTGCGTGGGACAAGAACGTTGAGCTTGCCAATTGAAAAGCCGAATTCGTATGGCAACGTACCGGTCAACTCCCCGTCAATCTCCACTGGCACGTGTTCACGGCTCGTAAGCCGGAGGCCGCGGCTCTGAAAGTACTCCACATCCGGAAGTGCCGGGTGGTTGCCAAAGAGAATCGCCTGAAAGTAACGGATCAAATCCCAATGACTCTGATTCTGAAAGACCAGGACGTCCAGAAGGCCGTCGTCGAGCCGCGCATTCTTGAAAAGCACAAAGGGACCGCCATACAAGCGGCCGTTTCCGACCAATACAAAACTGCCCTCCCGCGGAGTGCCGTCCACCGGCTCGATGCGAATCTTCGGCGGCTGCCGCGCCGCCACCTGAGCAAGCGTGAGGAGGTAACTCATTGGTCCAAGCGCCTTTTTCGAGTCCGACGTCGTGTGGCGGACCACTTCGGCATCGAGCCCTACCCCGGCAAGTTGCACGAAGTATTCCTGGTTGGCTCTGGGAAGATCGACCTCCCGGACGCACCCCTCTTCAATCACCTGCCAGGCCTTCGCAAGATTGTTTTGGGGGATTCCCAGTTCGGTCGCGAAGACATTCATTGTCCCCACGGGCAGGATTCCAAAATTAACGCGCGCGCCAGCCATCCCATTGACCACTTCGTTGATGGTTCCGTCTCCGCCCGCGGCTACTATTGTATCGTAGCCTTGTGCCACTGCCCGCACCGCCAGGGCCGCTGCGTCGCCAGGGGAACCCGTGCTTCGCACGATGACATGATGCGAGAGCGACGCGATCTTGTCGCGCAACGCCTTGGCGCGCTCACCGCGAGCGGCTGGATTCAGTATCACGAGAATTTTTGGACTCTTGTTCACACTTCACATTCCGGAAAAGTTTCGTAGCTTCCCCGCGTGCCCTCATTTGCCAAGCGATTTCTTTTCATTGCGGCTGGCGTTCTCGCAGCAGCGGCAATTGTCCTTCTTTGTATCAATTTGTACCTGCAATCTGATGGCGTTCAGCAGCGTATTCGGGAAGCGGCGGCTCGATCTCTTGGCGCGGAGGTCAAGATCCGCAGCACGGTGTACACGCCATGGAGCGGCTTCGTCCTTCGTGGAATTAGCCTGCCGGATCCCACAAATGCAAACCTTAACATTGTCGAGGCCACGGCTCTGCGAGTTCGGTTCGCGCTCGCCCCTCTTCTGGATCGACGTTTCGTCATCACCGAATGTACACTTTTCGAGCCGAAATTGATCGTTCGCCAGCTCGAAAACGGCGACTGGCTCATTCTCACGCCCTCGCCGCCCACACAAGCTCCGGCAACCTCTAGCGAACCTCCACCCTTCACCGCAAAAGCAGCCTCGTTCAAAGCAGAGCTTCAGCATTTCCGCCTCCGCGGCGGAAACGTCGTTTTTCTCAACTCGAAGAACCGGGCCGTCGTCATCCTGGAAAGGACCAATATTAGCGGGAAGTTTGCTCCCGATCGCTCCGCAGCAGGGGTTTTCGAAATCGGAAGGGCAAATTTGTTCGACTCGCTCAAGCCGCGCAAGATCGGTGGCCCGTTCACCTGGGACGGCAAAATACTCGATCTCCCCACTATTCAAGGCACGCTCGCTGGAGGAAAGCTCACTGGCAAGTACCGGGTCGAAAGCAATGAGCAGCCCGCCTTCGTTCTCGGACTTCAACTCGCCGACGTTCTCTTGAGAAAGCTCGCCGAGGAAGCGCAACTTGAACCGGGAAAGACCGAAGGCGTTCTCCAGGGCTCTCTAAACCTCGGTGGCGATCCGCGCGATAGTGGGTCGATTGCCGGAGAGGGTCACTTCGAGATGGTTTCCGCGACACTCAAGCCCGTGGATTTTCTCATCAAACTCGGCGAATTGCTCAAAATCGATGAACTTCAACTGCTCAAGTTGAGTGACGCGAGGATGGACGTGACCATCAGCGATGAACGCGTCCAAGTGAACGATATCATCCTAAAATCGGATAATCTCATCCTCCGGGGAAAGGGGCCGGTCCGCTTTAATGGAAAAATGAACCTCGATGCGAGACTGCTCGTCAATCTGAAGCTTCAGCAGCAACTCAAGGGGGTAATCGGAAAGAACCTGGTCGATTCGGAGGATCCAGACTATCGGCAGATCCCTTTCACTGTGACGGGCAGGATCGACAATCCGAAAACCGACCTTCTCGATAAGCTGATCGGCGCCAAGGTCGGTCAAGACGTTGGCGGAATGCTCATCAATATTCTACGCTCCAACGTGCCTCAGAAGTCCGAAGACAAGAAGGAAGAGAAGGCCCCGGGAAATTGATTGCATGCGCGTCATAGCAGGAGAAGCCCGCGGCCTGCCGCTCAGCAGTCCATCTCCGAGTGTCCGCCCCACAATGGATCGCGTCCGCGGAGCGATCTTTTCCAGCCTGGGCGACGCCGTGCCCGGAGCCCGGGTGCTTGACCTCTTTGCTGGTTCCGGCGCGTTGGGCATCGAGGCTCTCAGCCGCGGAGCCGCGTCGGTCATCTTCGTCGATTCCAACCCGCGATGCGCAGCGTGCGTGCGTGAGAACCTTCGCCGAGGCCGGTTGAAGGGTTCTGTCCAAGTCATGGACGCTTTGAAGTTTCTCGAACTGTATGCCGCGGGAGGTTTCGACTTGATCTTCGCCGATCCGCCGTACGCTAAATCTTCCGCTGACCGCGACTTGGCGACAGAGCTGGTTCGACTTCCCGCCTTGTGCAGCGCGCTCCGCCCGGGCGGCACATTGGTTCTCGAGCGCCTTGCCGGAAGCAAAGAGCCAGAGGCTGGCGCCCTTTTGCTTGTCCGCGTTCGCCGCTATGGCGAAAGTGAGATCGCGTACTACATTCTCGCCGAACAGACGAAATGACCGCGGTCCGAATCCTCTACAATCTCGCTTTCCCCTTCGTCCTGCTCGCACTCCTGCCCGGGTTTATTTTCCGAATGCTCAAGCGCGGAAAATACCGCCATAAGTTCGGACAGCGCTTTGCCATCTATTCCCCGCGCGTTCGTCGGAAGCTCTCACGCGGGGGATGGACCTGGGTGCACGCAGTGAGTGTCGGTGAAGTATTGATCGCTTTAAAACTCATTCGTGAAATGAAGAACCGCGATCGGCAGCTGCCTGTGGTGCTTTCCACGACCACTTCCACCGGGTTCGCACTGGCGAGCCGCGAGAAAGGTGAGACCTTCGAGGCGATCTACAACCCAATCGATTTCTTTTGGACGGCACGACGTGCCGTCAGCCTGATCCGGCCGCGACGCCTTATTCTGGTCGAAGCAGAGGTGTGGCCCAACCTCACAGCGGAGGCTAAAGCCTGTGGCGCCACTCTTGCGCTCGTCAACGCGCGACTCTCCTACCGCTCAGAATCCCGCTATCGGATGATCCGTCCATTTGCCTCGGCCATATTCAATCAGCTCGACCTCCTGTGCGTTCAGGAACCCGCCGACGCCAAGCGCTGGGAGTCCCTGGGGGTCGATGCGCGGAAAATCCTTTGCACGGGCAGCATAAAATTTGACGACCAAGGCGAAGACAGCCGGGTCCGGCGGAATTTTCGCCAAACCCTTGTGGAACTAAAGGTCGGAGAGTCCGCGCCGGTCATTTTGGCGGGAAGCACCCATTCCGGCGAAGAACGCCTGATCGGCGAGATTGTGGTCCGGCAGAAACGAGATTTTCCGAACATTTTTTACGTCGTGGTCCCGCGCCACGCCGAACGCTGGAGGGAGGTGCGCGATCAATTGGATCGGCTCGGACTCCGGGTGGCGCTGCGCAATGGCGAAGAGCGCGCCCCCGAAACCCCTGATACTCTTCTGGTGAATACCACGGGGGAGCTTCGCGATTGGTATGACCAGGCAACGGTGGTCTTTATCGGCAAAAGTCTGACTGCCCACGGAGGCCAGAATCCTGCAGAAGCCGTCGCCGCGGGGAAGGCCGTGGTTTTCGGACCGCACATGGAAAATTTCTCTTCGCTGACTGCGCAGCTCGTACGAGAGGGCGGCGCCTCGCAAGTCGCCGATGCCACAGAACTCGAACAGACGCTCCGCGACCTCCTCTTGCATCCTGAGAAGCGGGCCGGGCTCGCAGCCAATGCCGCCCGGTGCCTCGAAGCCCACCGTGGCGCTGCTGCGCGTACATGCAATGCCTTGGAGGAATTTGAATCCTGGGGAATTGTAACCGTCAGCTAGACTGCCGGGTTGCAATCCCTCACTGACAAATCAACGCGACGCGAAGAAAATCTGGATCATGGCCGAAGAAGTCGGAGGGCATTTGCAATAACAAGAAGAGTAGCGCCCGTATCGGCTAGAACCGCAAGCCACAGAGTTGTATGACCCAGCAGGGCAAGGACGAGAAAGACTGCTTTGATACCGATAGCGAAAGCGATATTGAACCGAATGACGCCGAGGGTACGGCGACCAAGACGGATAGCTTCCGATACCATCATAAGGTCGTCGCGCATCAGGGCGACGTCGGCTGTCTCGATGGCGGTGTCGGTGCCTGCCGCCCCCATCGCAATTCCGACATCGGCCGCGGCGAGCGCGGGGGCGTCGTTGACGCCATCACCGATCATACCAACTTTTCCAAATTCAGCGACGAGTCTCTTGACCTGGTCAATTTTGTTTTCGGGAAGCAGATCGCCGTGTACCTCGTCGATCCCCGCTTGTCGGGCGATGGCGTTGGCAGTACGAGCGTTGTCGCCACTGAGCATAACAACCTTGCGGACGCCAGTATCATGCAAGTTGCGAATAGCGGCGGCGGCCTCCGGACGAATCGCGTCACCGACGGCCAGGATGCCAAGTACCTCACCGTGACAATCGGCGTGGGGTCGGTGGCCGACAACGACCACGGATTTCGCATCAGCTTCGATTTTCGAGAGCAGTGCCTCAAGCTTCTCAGAACAAACTCCGAGCTCGTGCGCGAATCGATGATTGCCGACGAAGTAATTATGCTTCGCTATGGTGGCTTCGGCTCCCCTGCCGGTCTTCGCTTGGTACTTTTCAGCGCGGTCAAGGGATATTCCCTTCTCATTTGCGTAGCGAACTACAGCCAGCGCGAGAGGATGGGTTGAGTGGCTCTCAATTGCGGCAGCTATTCGGACGATTTCATTCTTCGACGTCTCGGAAAAGGGGAACACTTCCAAGAGGCGGGGTCTCCCTTCCGTGATAGTTCCTGTCTTATCGACAGCCAGCGCACGCAAGCCGCCGAGTGCTTCAAGGTAAGCTCCCCCTTTGATGAGCACGCCGCGACGAGCCATAGCGGTAAGACCTGCGACGACACTTACCGGAGTGGAGATGACTAACGCGCAGGGGCACGCGATGACAAGGAGCACAAGCGCCCGATAGATCCACGTTATCCACGGCGTCGCAAAAAGCAGCGGCGGAATTACACATACAAGCACGGCCAGGATCATTACGATGGGCGTGTAGTATTTGGCGAACACATCAACGAATCGCTGGGCCGGAGCCTTTTGCTCCTGGGATTCTTCGACCATCCTAATGATCCGCGCTAAAGTCGTGTCGCTCGCCGTCTTGGTCGTGTGGATTTCTAACGAGCCCTCGCCGTTGATGGTTCCCGCATAAACGGTGTCGCCCTGCTTTTTTTCCACCGGCATGGACTCGCCGGTAATGGGTGCCTGGTCGATGGCGGATGTACCTGAGAGAACCGTTCCATCCAGCGGCACTCTCTGACCGGACTTGACCAGTATCGTTTCTCCCAGCTTTACGTCCTGGGCTGGAACCTCTTGAATCGCGCCATCCCGCCTCACGAAAGCGACCTCAGGGGCGAGTCGCATGAGGGCTTGGATGGCGCGGCGAGCGCGGCCTACGCTCCAGGATTCGAGCAGCTCCGAAAGGGAAAAAAGAAATACCACGGCAGCGCCCTCCGCATGCTCACCGATAGCGACCGCGCCAATGACGGCAACCGTCATCAGCACGTTCATGTCCAGGGAGAACGACCGCAGCGCCCTCGGCACCACCAGCCATCCGCCAGAAATTATTGCAATGACAAAGGCAATACTCGGCTGCCAACCCATCTCGAATCCGGTCCACTGCAGGAGGATTCCGAGGCCCGTGAATGCTCCGGAGATCGTAACGAGCACGGCAGATGTGGACAGTCGCTCTCCTTTTCCCGAGCCGGATGCCCTGGCAGTTTCGACCTTTACCCCTGACGAATTTATCGCAGCAGCCAAGGCTGGAGATTGCAAGCTGCCGTCATGAAAGATTGTCACCGTAGAAGTTACGATGTTTGCTCGCACACCTTGCACTCCCGCGAGTGGCCTCACGGCCCGTTCGATGGCCGTGACTTCTTCAGAGCAATCCATTCCAGACACGCGGAAGGTTTCTTCGGTGGCTCCGGCGGGAATGATAGAAACGGCCGGCGGCTTTTCCGAATGATCGTGGCCGCAGCCATGATCAATGTGTGAATGCCCGTGGTGGGTATGTTTCATGGGTCTAAGCTACTCGAAATTTACTCTTGGAGCAGCGGAGAGCCATTTCGGGCAGGAATAGCGAAGCCATACCCGAAAAGTACCCCATCGCAGATAACTAAGCTCGGGATGCTACGAAGAGTTTGCTATCATTGAGACTCGCCCGATTTCACTGAAACGGTGACAGAACCGCGCCGGGAATGATCTCGCTTGGCGCGGAGGTGGGTTGCCCCGGTTTGGACCAACCCACCGCCAGGTTGTCGGCCACGACTCCCTCTTTCTGCAACACCTCCACATAATAACGCTGGCCTTGGACGAGGTCGATGGCGGCCGATGTTTGGTTCGACTCTTTCGTCCATTGGCGGGAATTCGTCCAGCCAATGACCCGGGCAATCCGCCGTTTGTTCACGGGATCGTTGTTCGTGGAGAGCCAGAGCTCGCTGGCGTCGTCGCTGGCAATCCAGAATCTATAGCTGCCCGTGGCCGGCGCCGTGATATACCCGCGCACCCGCGTCCCATATTTGTCCGCCCAATTGCTCGGCGCCTCAAAGCTCGTCAGCGTATCGGTAAAACTCGGCGCCAAACCGACTGGGATGTTGGAAACGCTGACGCCAGGGACACCTGTCCAAACCTCCCGCGTCAGTGCGCCCGTGATTTCGGCAACGTAGGTCGCAACGATCTCGACATCCATCGAGGGCATCAAAGCTGTTGTCGTCGAAAGATCCGGACGGGCGAGAATATCTTTGTCCTTCGTCCAACCAGCAAACCTCTGTCCGGTTGGCGGAGCATTTGCGCTCACTGGAACCCTCTCGCCAGGATCGTACAACCCGCCGCCCGTGCCGTTGGTCACCGTAAGGGTGTGCGCTTCAGGTCTGCTGTTGACGCCTATGTAGGGATTGATCCAGCCCGGCTTGTTGATATCCGGGCCGTTGAAACCTGTTGAAGTCATCCCATCCACCGCCTTGTCCCATGTTGCATCCGGGCTATCGCCCCAAGAACCCGATGTTCCGAAGAACGGCCCAGTCAGTTTCATGCCACTCCGATACCACTCCAATTCGCGGATCAGTCCATTGCCGCTAAGTTGGCGCCATCGCAAATAGCGGAAGCCCTTCGAATCGACCATCCTTTCATTCCATCCGGCATCCGGGACCTTGTCAGGTTGATAAAACACCTCGTAGGGACCTGCATCCTTATCTCCGTTTGTTCCTTCCCAGACGCAGGTCAGCATTTGGTGCTCTTGATTCGGGTCCGGGAAAAAGCGAATCTTGTCATTTCCGGTGGCGTATTTGTAGGTAGCCGTCAACGTCACCGGGCTGTCCGGCATAACGAGCGTCGTGTTCGGAGAATTCATATCGGCCACTCCCCCCGTGTCTCCCGTCCATGCGGCAAATACCTTGTTCGTGGGCGGCGCCGCCGCCGCCAGATTCACCCTTGTGGTCGCGACATATTTTCCATCGCCGATTCCGCTTACGACGTTGAGGGCGTTCCCTGTCCCGCTGCTGCCTGCGATGTTCAAAGGTCCCTCGCCAACGGTCTTGATGTTAGCATCATCCACGCGATACCAAACGATACGCTGGTTCAAGTTATCCTCCACGAAAACGTCGATGAGGCTATCGCGCGGATCGCGGTTGCAGTTGACGGCCAAATAGGCATCCAAGCCGCCCACCACCCACGGCCCCCTCTTTGGATCGTTAAATGCGGACGTAGTCTTCATGCTGCCGATCAGGAGGCCCTCCTTGGTATAATGGCCCACTGTCCCTCGGCCAGGATCGATACCCACGAGTACACCACCTGCATCTCCCGGAATTGGAACCATTCCGACCGATTTTTTTGGGAGAGCGACCCGCCATTTCGGCGCTCCCAACGATGTGGGAACGAGGAGATCGGATTGCTGGAAGCCAAAGAGCACATTCCCTCCCATCCACGCGGCATCGTCTTGCGGAAGTCCAGCCTTGTTGGTCCAAGCGAGGGCATAAACCAGCCCGTTGTCGGATCGCCCGGCCATCTTCCATTCGAAGCCCTCGCCACTCGCCAAACCGAGGGAATCCCTGCCCGTGCTTGCATTGACCACTTTGACAGCATCTGACCACCGATAAACGGGATTGCCGAGGCTGTTGAGGCCCTGCGGCGGAATCGCATAGAGCGATTCACCTTCAAACGGATACGAAGCATTGGGAATGTGATCCCGATTGGCGGAAGCCATCCAAAGCCAGCCGGCATCATCCACTTCAAAGGCCCGGCGGAACCACTGCCAGTCTGCATGAGGAACACCAGGAAGACCAAGGAGCGTGACCTCGCCAGCCTGCCCGGGATTCGCTCTCGGCGTGTACTGTATCTCCCCGTCACCCTGAGTGTCGTTCCACTCCCAAAGATATCGGTTCTCGGGACGCCACGTCTCTTCGCGGTGGACACCATCGGGACCCGGCTGGGAGCTTCCCAAAACGGAGGCCAGCTTGAGGGTCGGACTGCGCTCGGCGTCCACAGCGGGCTCAATACGATAGACGGCAAGAGAATCGCCGGCAGGATAATAAAAGAAATCATTGGCGCCAAACCGCACAACGCGTGGCGGTCCCAGATGTGTAGATTCGTAGTTGCCGAAATATTTCTTGCGGGCATCGGTCTTCGCTGTCCCGAGCAAGGTCCACTTCCCCGTTGCCTTATCGATCTGATACGCCTTTCGATAACTCGAGATCAGCAGATCCGGATTTGCCTTCCCGTAGGCGCCCGAGGCGGAAAACTCCAGACACATCTGCTGCCAGACCAGACCGAGCTGGGAATTGACCTTCTGGAGTCGCGAGCCGTGCCCTATTCGGTCGGAAACTATGATGTTTCCCGACGTGTCCATCGCCATTCCGTGGATGGACGAAAGCCTTTCCGGCTTCACGTCGCCGGGTCTCTGGGGCAGCCCATAGCTGGCTGTCTGCGTCACCTGGGTCCCATTGCTGACGGTGTATTTGCGGATCTTCCCGGCCCGGTCGGCTACCGCCAGCGTGTTCCCCTGGATGGCGAGCGCGCGAACCTCCGTCAGATCGGTGATGGGCGTGGCAAGTCCCACGCCCGAGGGCGAATACACGCTCACCTTGCTATGCTCGTGGCCCACCCAGATATTGCCGTTCGGTGCAATGGCTACGCCACAGGCCACACGGACGCCACTGATCGTGCTCTGGTAGTTGCCCGAAGCCTTGTGGTACTTGAGGATCCGTCCGCCGATCGCGTCGGTCACATAGAGGCTGTTATTATGAACGGCGATCGAGAGGAGCGGCATCCCCATCACGTCCCTATCGGCCTCAGTGGCGTTCGCCGGAAACTCGGGCGTCGGATAACCGGCGCTCGGATATCCGCCGGCGTTTCCATCATACACTTTGATGCACCGACCTTGTTGAGTGAAGTTGATCACACGCTCGCTTTCTCCGAGCCCGGGAGCCAAGCTGATCCGCCAGATCGAGAACTTCGATTTCGTGCGGTCTGTGAGGCTGTCTCCATAACCTGTCACGTAGGCAAAGGAACCGTCCGCTTCCACTGCGATCGCTTTCAGCAAGGCCTCGCCGATCGCATGACCAGTATTCATTTCCGACTTGCCGTTTGCCGGCGACCATCGGATCACGTCAAAATGAGCCTCGTCCCAATCATGGACTGTATAGGCGTTCCCCTGCGCATCCACCGCCACGCCTTCGATGAAGAACGGCACATGCCCGGCAGTATAGGTCGGCAGACCTGTGTTGCCGATGACTCCGACGTTGTTGTATTGGACGTCGTTGCGAAGGACCTTCCACTTATAACTGCCCGGCGGGACCGGCGTCCCGAAGTCATCCAATCCATCCCAACTGCTGCTAACATTCCCTGCATCAAATGTTTCCAGCGCCCATAGCGTTCGCACGATATTGCCGTTGGAATCGAAGATTCCGGCGCTCGTCAGGCCGCCTTTGTTAAGGTTCACGGAGAAATCGGATTGCGCATCGATCGGGGCGGCAAAGCCTGTCACACAAAGGAAAAAGACGACCAACCCGCGAAATGAAACAGGAGAAGCTGTCATAGTTCCGAGAAGGGGTAATAGTTTGACGCGCGGAAGCGTGGGGGGTTCCGCAATGCCGTTAGAAATCACATCTAAGGCCTGCTTTGCAATTGCCCTTGATTGCACAAAGCGCCTTCTCTATAAGACAAAACCGGCATGCATGCTTTTCCAAATGAAAGCTCCCGCCTCTGCCTCTATAGCAAAACGTTACGTCAGGAGCTTAGTCGCGTCGAGCAAGGGCGCTATTGCCTGAAGCTTCCAAGACTGTTTGGGCTTTGGGATTCGCGCTGCAATCTCCCATTTCAGGTAACACCGGAGATCTTTTTCCAAATTAGCGGCGAAACTGATCTCGCATTACCGCGCGACAACTTATGCTTGAAACCTTGCGAGGTAATGATCATCCCAAGAGGGGTCCCCCATTGCGCGCGCGCGCTCGACGGCGTCAAACCGTTCCGCATGGTGACCGGGGTGTTCCTCCCCGATTGTTTCTCCTTTCATATCGCCGCCGCTTCCTCACGCCAGGAGATGATTGCGAGTCCGCTGGATCGGTTTCAATCCAAGGACCATATCCGGCTCGCCCGTCTCCTGGATGATATCGTGGCCGCACATGAAGAGCTTCGCGATCTTCGTCACCCCCGGATTCGCGGCCTTCTAATGGCGTATCTCGCGCTAGCCATCCAGCGTGTCGAACCCGCGCCAGAGCCGCGCCCAGAAGATCCGGCCTTGATTCGCCAGTGCCGCCAAAAAATTCTTCTCGATCTGGCCCGCCCCGAGCTTTCGGTCGTCTGGCTCGCACGCCAGCTTGGATGCTCACCCGATCATCTTTCCCGCACCTTTCATCGACACAGTGGCATGCGCCTCAGCCGTTACATTGAAGAATGCCGCCTCGAACAAGCTGTTGAACTCCTGGAGAACAGTGATCTAAAGATCGCGGCGATCGCCTGGACCTGTGGATTTCGCTCCCCGTCCTATTTTAACCGTATCTTCATGAAACTCCGCGGAACCACTCCGAAGGCGCTACGGCAGGGACTGCGTGCCCATAACCTCGCTCAGCCGAGCGGTTTTTCTTAATATAAGGACGCCGGTCGCGCGCGGGGTCACAGATCAAGAATTTAAGGATGCTCCAACTAACACTTAAGCTTATGAACTAACGCCGAGAAACTCACACACGGGCCAGGAGGAGCAAAGTCCGCACACGATTTCTAACCTTTTATCGTTTCAACGCCCTGTATACAACGGTCAGGAGCTCAGCTTTTTCTGCAGAATCTCCCCTGCGAGTTGAGGATTGGCTTTACCCTTCGATAGCTTCATCAATTGTCCCTTCAGGAAGTTCAGCGCGGCCATCTTGCCGGCTCTGAAGTCCGCTGCTGGGCCGGGATTTGCCCGAATGACCTCTTCAGCAAGCGCTTCAATAGCACCGGTATCGCTAACCTGCTCGAGCCCCCTTTCCTTCACGATTTCGATCGCCGGCCGGCCGCTTGCGAACATCTCGGCAAAAACCTCTTTGCCCTGCTTGGAGTTGATCTTTCCCTCTTCGATAAGATTCACCAACTCGTCAAAGGCCGCGGGCGTGATAGGACATTCGGCGATGGTCTTGTCTGCAGCAGAGAGAGCACTCTGGAGATCGTTGAGAATCCAATTGGCAACGCTCTTCGGCTTCTTGGCGCCCGCCGCGGCGGCCTCGAAGTAGCCCGCCGTCGCCAGATCGCTCGCAAGAACCGCCGCGTCGTACTCGGTCACTCCAAAATCGGCGACGTACCGGGCCCGCTTCTGCCAGGGGAGCTCTGGCTCCTGACGGCGCGCAGCTTCAAGGATCTGCACGGTCTTGACAGGCAACAAGTCGGGATCGGGAAAATAGCGATAGTCGTGCGCGCTTTCCTTAACGCGCATCAGTTGAGTTTCGCCACGCGCGTCGTCCCACCGGCGAGTCTCCTGCTCAAGCCTGCCCCCGGCTTCCAGCACCTCGATCTGACGGCGAATCTCAAAATCCAGTGCGCGGCGAACACCCGAAATTGAATTCAGATTCTTGAGCTCGATCTTGGTGCCCCACTTCTCTGAATCCGAGGGGCGAATGGAGACGTTGACGTCGCAGCGCAATTGCCCTTTCTCCATGTCGGCGTCGCTGATTCCCCCATAGACCACCACCTGCTGAAGCACCGCAAGATACGCGAAAGCCTCTTCCGGACCGGCGATATCGGGCTCGCTTACGATCTCGAGCAGGGGAGTGCCCGCACGGTTGAAATCTATGCCCGTCGTGTTCTCCATGTGAAAGCTCTTGGCGACGTCTTCCTCGAGATGAATGCGAACGAGGCGAACCTTCTTGTCCTTCGTTGCAATGGTCTTCTGAGCGTCCTTCGGATAAGCGAGATCGTGAAGCGGGACGGCTCCGCTAAGGCAGAACGGCAGGTCATACTGACTGATCTGATAGTTCTTAGGCATGTCCGGATAGAAGTAATTCTTGCGGTCGAACTTGCAGGCGTCCGGGATCTCGCACCCAAGCATGAGGCCCGCCAGGGCCGTAAGACGCAGCGCCTCTTCGTTCATGACCGGAAGCGCACCGGGAAACCCGAGGCACACGGGACACACGTTTGTGTTCGGCTCGGCGCCGTGCTGCACGGCGCAGGAACAAAACATCTTTGTCTGCGTTTTCAGCTGCACGTGAACTTCGAGACCAATAGTGGCAATATATTTCGGCATGAGACTTACTTTCGTTTCTTCGGAGACGGCTCAGGAGAGGGTGAATGAGAAGGCGGGGTAGATTCCAGTGCGAATTTGAGCGCCGCTCGCAGATCGATCCTCTTGAGTTGCTCGGCCAACGCGGGATCTTCGAGCGCGGCGACGACGGATTTGTTGTTGAGAAGCAGAAAAATGTTCTTCTCCTTTGAGGCCCGGACCACAGTGGCATCGTTCATAAGGTCGCTAACCCGTGGGTTTTGCAGGACCTTTTGAATTCCGGGATAGTCGAGAAAACGCCGCATCGCCTTCTGCTCGCTCGTGAGCTTGCCGACTTGAAGCACGAGTTCGTAGAAGTCTGGCGGAAGAGCATCGACCGACTCGAGGAAACGTCCCGTGGAGCCGAGTTCGAGCGATTCTTTGAGCGTCAGGAGGCCGCTTGCTACCCGGGTCTGGACAGAATCAGGTCTGTCTGGGTTGACGCGGGATTCCGCGAACGCTCCAAGACTACGAACGATCGAAATGCCTCCCCAGAGAATCGCGAGTCCAACCAACAGGCCAAAAAAGGCGCCTCCAGCACCCCAGAGAAGCCGTAACACGCCGGAGCCCTGATGTTCGGTCCTTTTAAAGCATACGGCTCCCAGAATCCAAATCGCGACGAGCATGAAGATTCCGATCCCGCCCCCGACCGCAAGGCCGGCGAGGAACCCGGCTATATTGCCAAGGCCGCCGAACGGCGCCGCGGCAAACTTCGCGGCAAGGAAACCCATCGACGCGGAAACAATGATGGCCACTGCGTTCATGCCGCTGCGTACAAGGCCGGCGCGCCAACCGCGCCAGCTCGCCAAGAGCAGAAAAATGATGCCCGCGATGATGAGCGCCGTCTGCCAGAGTGGCGAGCCGTGCGGCATGGAGATTAGCGCGGCAGGCAGTCCTGTGCGTGCTGACGCAGGGCGTGATCGCAGAGCACGAGGGCTGCCATCGCCTCGACCATCGGCACGGCGCGCGGAAGCACACAGGGGTCATGCCTGCCGCGCGCGGCAAGCTCAGTCTCCTGCCCAGCCACGGTCACGGTTTGCTGCGGTTTTGCGATAGTCGCGGTGGGCTTGAAGGCGACGCGAAAGACGATGGGCTCGCCGTTGCTGATCCCGCCCTGAACTCCGCCCGAGAGGTTCGTCACAGTGCGAACGCGCGATCCTTCCATCCGGAAAGCATCATTGTGTTCCGAACCCTTGAGCCGGGCGCCGGCAAAGCCCGAGCCGATTTCAAAGCCTTTGGTTGCGGGCAGGCTAAGCATGGCCTTCGCAAGGTCCGCCTCGAGCTTGTCGAAAACCGGCTCGCCGAGTCCGGGAGGCGCTCCACGAACCACGCCCTCAATCAGCCCGCCCACGGAGTCGCCTTCGCTTCGAACCTGCTTGATCCGCTCGATCATAGCCGCAGCAGCCGCGGCATCCGGGCATCGCACCGCATTGGCCTCAATTTCCCGCAGACTCACCGTTTCCGGATCGACGCTCGATGCGATGTCATGAATCGCGAAGACATACGCCAGAATCTCAAGGTCTGGAAAAAGGCTCTTCAACACCTTCTTTGCGACCGCACCTGCCGCAACCCGTCCGATAGTTTCCCGCGCCGACGCCCGCCCGCCGCCCTGCCAGTTGCGGATGCCATACTTCGCCTGATAGGTAAAGTCCGCGTGCGAGGGGCGGAACGTCGTTTCCATCTCCTTGTAAGCCTCGGGGCGGGCGTCGGTATTTCTCACCCAAATCGAAATAGGAGTTCCCAGCGTCGCTCCCTGGAAAACCCCTGACAGAATCTGACAGGTATCCTCCTCCTTGCGGGGAGTGACAATATCGCTTTGGCCCGGACGCCTCCGATCGAGTTCGGGCTGAATATCCTCTTCCGAAAGTGGAAGTCGCGGAGGACATCCATCGATTACCACACCAACTCCGCCTCCATGAGATTCACCCCACGTCGCAATGCGGAAGACTTCACCAAAAAAACTTGCCATCTTCTCCCCACAGATACGGTCTCCTTGCAAGCGGTGACAGGAGAAAAATCATCGCAACGCATTGGCAAGGGATGCGTCCCCAGGTGGAGTCGAACCACCATCTGAGCTTTAGGAGAGCCCTGCTCTATCCGCTTGAGCTATGAGGACACCAAGGTGCTCAGCGTACAGACGGGGCCTAGAGTCGTCAAACGCATCGCGTCAGAAAACTGCCCGGCGTCGACACTTTGCCCGTCGGAGGAATGCTGGGAAGCGGTAGATTACCGAGACCTACGTGCGCGGCGAAAACAGCGGCGAGCACGCAGGAATGGAACGATCATTTTTTTGATGCAACCTGCGACTCGCCGAGCATGACGTGTCCTTCGAGATGGCGGTGATCTTGCCCCGACTTGGGTGGCCAAAGTCCATGCGCCCTCACAGCGCCGCGGCGAGGTGCCCAGCCCGGCGAGCGATCAGCGCGATGGTAAGCGACACCGCCGCGGCGAGTGCCGCGGACGCCCGGACGTGGTTCCATGCCGTCCAGGTGGTGAGGTAGCGGGTCCATAACCGGGCGCCATCCGCGCTTTCCGGCTCGACGCCTGCCAGCGCTTCGTTCAGTGGCACATTAAAGACAATCGTCACGAGGATTGTGCCGCCGAGATAGAGTAGACTGCCGACGAGCAGGTAGGCGACGTCGGGTTCGCGCCACATTGCCAGCGCAAAGCCAGCGTCAAGGACGCAAGTCGCACCCGTTCCGAAGAACACCGCGAAAAACAGTCGATTGAGCACTACGACATTGATTGATTGCATTGCGGCAATGCCCTGCGCCGTGGGAAGGCGGGCAAGCGCATTCATCACACAGGCCGAAAAAGCGAGAAAGAATCCAGCCATGAGGCCGCAGCCTAGTGCCGATGAAAGAGTCAGCGCGAAGAGCAATCGGTCGATCATTTGGAGACACTCATCGCTTGTTTTTTCTCGCCTCTCAGACGGCCTGGTAGGCGCGCGCGAACTCGTCCACAAAATCCTCGAATCGCGTAGGTGTCGTGTTCTCGCGTGTTCGGCGGGCTTGGATCGTTCCCTCGTTGAAGGCACGTGTCATCTCGACGTAAAGGCCGGCGAACCTCTTGGACAAGCCCGCCTGCGCGAGCGCATCGGCCATGTCGGAATAGGAAAACTGCACATATTGCAGATCCGGTTTCCCGATGCGCTCTCCCAGGATGCGCGTCGCCTCAGCGTGGGTCAGGTCGCGCGGTCCGAGCAGTTCTCGCACGACGACGCCCTGCCAATCTCGGGCGGTAAGCGCCCTGGCCGCGACGTCAGCAATGTCCCGGGTCGCCACCATCGGAACGGCAAGGTCGGGTGCAACCGAGTCTCCGTTGATCCCTTGCTGCTTAATGAGTTCAAGCGCGTCGTAGAAGTTCTCGAAGAAGGAAACCGGACGGAGGAGAAGAACGTTCACGCCCTCGAGCCGCTTGAGACGTTCTTCCTGAGCATGCAGGCCCGCGATCACACCGGTTTTCTCGCTCAGATCCGCGCCGAGGCTGCTCAAAGCAACGACGTCGCGGACGCCGCTCTCGCGGATGGCCCTCACTATGGTTTCGCCCTGTTGATCTTGCGCAACGCGGTAGTCCGGCGCCCGCCGATCGGTTGGAAGCAGGGTGTAAACGGCATCCGCTCCGCGAAATGCCTTCGCCAGGAACACCGCGTCCGTTGCATCGCCGCTGAAGACTTCCGCCCCGGAGCTCTCTAGATCTGCGAGCTTATTCTCTGATCGGCCCAGCGCACGGACGTTCTCCCCTGCCTTGAGCAGTGCTTCAGTAATCTTCTTTCCGGTGTGGCCGGTTGCTCCCATGACTGTAATCATATCGACCTCTCGCTTTTGGTTTCTGAGAATTTGGTTTGCACGACAGCGGAAAGCTCATCCGGAGAGTCTGGATTAACAATGATCGCGGGTCTCTAAGTCATGCTCGTTCGTCCAGGTTGGGTTGGACGGCGGACATCTCTGCGCGCATACTTCCAGACATGGATGACCCTTGGACTCCGGTGGACCCTCTCGGCGAGGCTCTGCACTTCCTGCGAATGAGCGGCATCATTTATTGTCGCTCTGAGTTTACCGCTCCGTGGGGGCTCGCGTTACCAGCGATCAAGGATTGCCTGATGTTCCACGTCGTGACCTCTGGTCGTTGCTGGCTCGAGGTCGAGGGACCCGAACACCGGCTGCTGCGGCAAGGCGATCTCGCGCTCGTGCCCCATGGCAAGGGTCATCGACTTACGAGCGAGCCCGGGATTCCGGCGGCAAAGCTCTTCGATCTTCCGCGCGAGCAGCTCAGCGAACGTTATGAGATCCTCCGGCACGGAGGAGGAGGACCCGTTTCGACTCTGGTCTGCGGCGCCGTCCGTTTCGATCACCCGGCCGCCCATCAATTAGTCAAACTCCTGCCGAAGATGATCTGCATCGAGGCCTCCAGCTCGCCTCACATGGAGTGGATCCAGAGCATGCTGCGCTTCATGGCTTCTGAGGCCAAGGCCCTGCGGCCCGGGGGAGAGACTGTCGTCACCCGTCTCGCTGACATTCTGGTGATCCAAGCCATCCGATCGTGGATCGATCAGGACCCCGCTGCGCAAACCGGATGGCTCGGCGCCCTGCAGGACAAACAGATCGGCCGCGCCATCTCGCTCGTCCATCGCGAGCCAGCGCGGGAATGGACAGTGGCGTCGCTGGCGGCCGAAGCCGCGATGTCACGCTCAGCGTTCGCGGCGCGTTTCACCGAACTCGTTGGCGAGCCCCCGATGCGCTATGTGGCGCGCTGGCGAATGCACGTCGCCCTTACGTTGCTGAAGGAGGAGGGCGCTCCTCTTGGCGATCTCGCGATCCGGCTCGGCTACCAGTCGGAGGCGGCCTTCAGCCGCGCCTTCAAACGTTTCATCGGCATCTCGCCCGGCGCGGCCCGGCGAGACGACCATACCGCGAACATTATGACTTCGCGACTGCGCTCGCGCAGCGAGCCTGCGGCATCTTATGTGTTCGACAACAATTTTCCAAAGCTCATTCGGCGCTCTTCGCAAGGGTTAGGCCTTTAGTCGAGGGTCTCCAACTAATATACGGAACATGATGTAGTGGGTGACTAAGAGAGAAGGCACCCAGAATGCAGGGATCCAGTATGAGGGTCCCATGAAAAGGGGTGCCTGAAATATGGTGGCAAGAGAGATAGCCGTAATGAGATCGATCGTCCCGAAGACATTAACAAACCACAGGAGAGGCTTTGCGGCGATGGGATTCTTGAGAACCAAGGGAATTGCTGCAAAAGCCAGAATAGCAGTGATAAAATCCCCGAGCGCCGCTGGATATGCGAACTCCAGCGGCATTCCCGCATAGATCGCACCCGGAGTCAGGAACATCATTCCCAAGTGGCGAAGGGAATGCAGGAGCAGGATGGGAACGAGAACATTTGCGATCTTCCAGCGAGGGAGATTGGGGAGAATGTAAAGTCTCGCCGCGACCGCAAATATCACGGTGGTGCAAATCAAGTTTAGCGTGAGAATCCTGTCCAGGAATGATTGCATAAATTGTCTTTGGCGGACTAACGTTTTGCCCGAAAGCCAGATCACGACCCATCTACATAGCCTTTCCCGGTGATGATTCCAGCTAACTTCGTAGAGGGATGAGCGCGCGCAAGCGTGAGATAAGGAGCTCGCGCTCCGGTATGGTGGTAATCGGGGTGCTCATGATTTCTGTAATAAGATATTTGTAAACCAGTCATCTCTACAACTATCGAAGAAGGTCGTTCAGGACATTTTCGCTGCGGATTGTAAGGTTGTGTTGATGTTTTGCACGCCGCGAAACGTCGCGCATGGACTGACTGACAAAGGCGAGTCATCTTCCGACATCGGCAGCCGACACCCTCGATTCGGCTGTCACATCACCACCGATGTCGCACCAAGATTCTTCTTGACTCATAAGGAGCTTTTTTTTCTGTCGTCTGGCTGGGCCCGATCTGCTCCATCGGCTGACAAGTGGCGGAGGTCATCAGCACGGGGCGCGAGCGCGGCCTCGCGTAGTGCGGCCATTTTCTCGAGACCGCGGGTTTGAAGCGTGTTGGGGAAATTGCCAGTCAGAGCACCGTTCTTGGAAATCAACCCGAGGACGTGATCAACTCGACCTGCGAGTAGATATTAATCGTGGTGCGGTCGAGGAAGCTGATTTTGTTGTGCTCCAAGCTATTGATACCCTCCAACGATGGACTATCATACTGCATGCTGACGCTGAAGAACCCTCGGTGTCCATAGAACGATCCCGTTGACGTAGAGGCTCTTGCCGATACAGGAGCGATCTATTTGATTATTCCGGAGCATGTTCGACTTCAGCTTGCCCTGGAGGAGAGCAGCACCAAAGAGATCACCTTGGCGGATGGTTCAAAGAAGATGGTCCCTTACGTGGGTCCAATTGAGTCGGTTTCTCCGTATTCGTGCTGCCAGGCGCCTCGGATCTCAGGTATCAAGCGGACAGGACCAACCTTCAAATCGTAGGACACTCTCATTCCAAACGCCGTGCGCAGGGAGTTAGAGTCCTGATCGGGAAACGCCAACGGCGCGAGCGAGCCGCTTTCGCTAAAGCCGTTGAACCCAACTAGGGTGTATTGGAAACTCGCTGTCGGCCCAATGCTCAGGCCTCCTTTCTTCCAGTCGTAGCCAGCTGCGACGAAAACATTGAGATCCCCGCCCACGGTGCTTCCGTTGGCGGCGCCCTGGAGTCCGGTCCGGCGCAGGTCGTATCCGCTAAAACCGCCCGTCACAGCTGCATCCAGGTAGAACCCGCTTCCGTTCCGGTGACAACAGATTCATTCTCGACGGTAGTGAAACTTCCGCTCACACCATTGCTTGCGGTAAGGAACGCGATCTGATCGCCCACACGCAGCTTGAAACCTCCTACAGGCACGAACTGGAGGCTGCCGGCGAGGCTAATATGCCCATTCACCAAAAGCACGTCATATTGTCCGGGCGAACTGCCGGCCACTTCGATACGCAAGGTGCCGCTCGGGCTCTGCGTGTAGTTCCCATTGATCGTCAAACGCCCCACGGATGCCCCGGGCGCGACGATCCCACTGTTAATCAGGCTCCCTGCGATCGCACCCGTGCCTTGAAGAAATCCCAGATTGGTGACCCTTCCGCCGATCCTGCCAGCAAGTGCAAGCTGCGCGCTCGGCCCGACGCTTACGTTGGAGGCTACGATGCCGGAAGTATTGACGATCAGTGACGAGGCATTGTTGACGTTGACCGCCGACGCTGCAAGCACACCGTTGACCAGCGCGGCGCTATTGCCATTAAGGTCGAGGCCGCGATCAACAGTAAACTGGTTGTTCACCACAAGGCCGCTGTCATTGATACTAGCAGCGCCCGGGACATTGAAGCTAGCATTAGCATGCAACGTACCGCCGCCTCCAAGGTTAAATCCACCAACCATCTGAACCGTACCCCCGCTAACAGTCGCTGTGCCGGGAAATACCGTCCAGTTGCCGTTGACGTTGAGGAAATCCTGAACCTGAAGCGTCGTCCCGCCGTTGAGCGCAATCGGCCCGCTTCCCAGCGCTGAGACATTCTGAGTGAGTACTGTGCCTCCGGCAATTGTCGTTCCACCCGTGTAGCTATTTGCACCGCTTAAAGCCAAAGAGCCTGGGCCGGTCTTGGTCCAAGCGCCAACACCGGTGATCGTCCCGCTCAGGGTCGAAGCGGTACCAGCATCTGCCAAAAAGGTCCCCCCGCCCACAGCAAGATCAATCGCTTTGCTGGTGGTAAGCCCACCGCCCGCCGCAACCGCCTGGAGCGTGCCGCCGTTAAAGCTCAGCGGCCCAGTCCCAAAATTGTCGTCGCTGTTTACCGCGAGAATTCCGCCCTCGAGAGTTGTCCCCCCAGTGTAGGTGTTTGCGCCTGTCAATGTCAGCGTTCCCGATCCGACCTTGGTTAATGATCCACCGGTACCGCCGACGATGCCACCGTCTTGGATAAGACCAGAAACCGCGGTGTCCAAGTTGTTCCCGCCAACTCTAAGCGTCTTGCTGCCGAGAAAATATTCCCGCTTCCTTCAATCGACCCAATGCCCATGCCGGAACTGGTTAAGCCACTAATATCGAAAATGCCGTTCCCATTCGTGATGGCCCGAGCAGTTCCGCCGTCGGCGTTCTCAAAAAACTGCGTTCTTCCGCCCGGGCCGCCGCCGGTACCTCCGTTGTTGACGATCGTCGCACTGCCGGCGCTCGACGCTTGGATGAACTGTGTGACAGCGCTGCTCGCGCCGCTCGCGCCGCCGTTATTGATGATCATCGCGTTCCCGGCTGTCGATGTTCCTTGAAAGTTTAGTGCTGCGCTGTTTATGTTTCCTCCGTCGTTGATGATCGTCGCACTGCCAGCTGTTGATGAGTCGAAGAAGTGCGTTTCACCGGAGTTCCCGCCGATGACGACCTTATTGATGATCGTCGCGCTTCCCGCTGTCGATATGTCGAAAAAGTCCGTGACACCGCCCGCCGCACCGATCACGCCGCCGTTATTAGTTATCATCGCACTCCCGGCCGACGATGAGCCACTGAATAACGTGGAAGTCCGACCACTGTTGTTAGTAATCGTCGCGCGCCCGGCGTTGGAGCCATCCACGAAGTGGGTTAAACTGTTCGAGCCGAAGTGTGAAATGTTCGCATCTCCCGCAGACGAGGTATCGCGGAAGGAAGTCTCACCGAAGCTGTCATTGATGATCGATACATCTGAAGCTGTCGCGCTGTCGTTAAACTGAGTGCTGCTGAATAGCGCGCCTCCAGCCGGACTTGAACCGTTAATAATCGTCTGCACGTTACCGGATTTATTGATAATACCTGCACCTTGGACGGTAAGAGTATTCGTGCCGGTTCGAATAGTGAACCCACCTGCACCGGGGCTAAATGTGATCGACTCGATCGTTACGTCGTCGGAAAGCGTTGGCACAGAAAGAGTTGCGATGTTAAAGGTCGCTGTGTCACCGGGATTCGCCGGGGCAATTCCGCCCGACCAATTGGCGCCCGTGTTCCAGTCACCAGGGCCTATAAAACTCAGCCACACGCCGTCGATGGCCGCCGCCGGAGCAGGGGCGAATAGAAGCAGAACAACGGAAAATGCGATGAAAGCACCGCGCCTGGCTTTGACGCCGAAGAGTAGCCTGGCGCGTTCAATGGCGACGTTGGTATCTTGCACTTTCGGCCCTAGACTGATCATGGAGCGCAGAGCTTTTACCTTAACTCGCCACCGTCAAGAAAATCCCACTAGCACTTAATCTATTAGCTGCCTTGGAATTCTCGAATTGGAAATCGACCTTATTAGTTTTGCTGTTACTGCGGGCCCTCTAAATGCAGAAAGTAAGAAATGCGGCGTTTCTCATGCGTGCGGGTTCTTCCCGCGCCTCAGCTCAAATCGCTCCAGAAACTGCCGCCGTCCCGCAGCGCGATCTTTCAAACCGAAATCTCCGCACGCGCCCCATTTGGACGTTTGCTGGCGCCGTTGTCATGGGGGATAAGGTCATTCTTGGCGCCATTCCGATGGATGACATGGATCTCGTTGTCTTGCCGCAACAAAGAAGAGTGGACGTCAACCCTCAATCCCAACTTTGCCGCGGCGAACGCGAAATAGATGTCGTTCGCTAAGGCCGCCGTGCATACCTCCCCCCTCTGGCAGGATACGCCCGAGTCAATAATCCAGCCGCCTCTCAACAGCCACCTGGAACATTCGTTTCTGCTCGTCGCTCTCTCAGTTATCCTCGAGCTTGCAAAACTCCCGACAAAGCCAACCGACGCAGAGGCGGTCAGTAACTTCCGCTCGGCCCCTATGCACGGCCCTACATCGCAGTGCTTTGAAGAGACAGTGGGGTGCTCCTTGGTAGAGACCAAATGTGGCTATAGACGCCCAATAGACCCATTCTTTTTGAGTCGGGTGCGCAGAGTATGGACAAATCGCAAATCACAAATTAACAATCGAATTTGAAAGGGAGTGATCCATGTGTATATCCAGTTCAGTTGGTCAGAAGGGCATCAACAATAAGGACGATGTTAAGACGGTCCAGATTCTATTGAATCTGAACATTGATAAACTAATTCCTTTACGTTTTCTCGATGAGGATGGGAAAATTGGAGGGCAAACGATCGGCGCGATTGAACAGTTTCAGCGCCGCGTTGTGCGATCGCCAAAGCCCGACGGGCACGTTGACCCAAAGGGCACAACGCTGAAGCGCCTCCAGGAAGGCATGCCTCCCAATTTCTCAGAAGCGAAGCTCCGTGGGATCATGATTCATGCGACTGTACCGAACATTTCGAAGTATTTCAACGCCTTGAATTCGAAGATGACGGAGAACGGAATTGACACACCATTGCGCATGGCGCACTTTCTTGCGCAGATCGGACATGAGAGCGGAGAGCTCAAATATTCGGAGGAGATCGCAAGCGGCGAAGCGTACGAAGGTCGAGCTGAAGATCTAGGCAATACGCAGCCAGGAGACGGTAAGCGGTTTAAGGGCCGCGGACTAATCCAGCTTACGGGCCGCTCAAATTACAAGAAGTATGGTGACGCGAGGAACAAGGATTACACCGCCAACGGCAATGTTGCACTTCTCGCTACTGACTCTAATGTCGCCGTGGACGTCGCCTGTTGGTTCTGGGTCACACACGGCCTAAACGCGCTCGCAGACCGAGACGACGTGAAGGCCGTGACAAAGGTGATCAATGGTGGCTACAATGGGCTGGAAGATCGCAAGGTAAAACTCGCTCGAGCAAAGTTCTTTCTGATCAAGTGACTCCATGTTGGTGAACCTCAGCCGCGCAGTACTCGGTTCTCAACATGCCCTCATCGGGCTCCTGCTTCTTGTCGGCCTTTCCCTGACTTGGGGCGAGCCGGTGACCGCCGCTTCACCTTCGAAGAACCTGCTAACTGCGAACTGCGATCCTTGCACGTTTGAGATCGCGCAGAAGTTGGCTCCCTACCAAATCCGCTTCAGATTCCGAAATTTGCCGGACGACCGCCGAGTGATTCAGGCGCTCGAAGTTTTCACAAACGATAAGCCCGGCTGGACGCAGTCGCTAGCCGTTCACGATATGACGCCTGTGAAAAGGGATGATAAAGTCGTTATCGGCACCGCTGACATAAACTTCGACGGTTACAACGATCTCCTCTTCGCGACCAGCCGCGGCATCGCGAATAGCTACGCAGACTATTGGCTTTTCGCCCCTTCAACGCAGGAATTCAAATATCTGGGCAATTATCCGATCTTTGCTCTCGATTCACGGAATCATCGTCTTTCCACATACGAGCGCGGCGGACACGCTGGGATGATCTACCAGTCAAAACATTACCGCTTTATCGATGGCGTCCTGACACTAGTTGAATCAGAGACACAAGAAGCAACAGAGCAGGATGGGGTATATCTAAAGAGGATTTCACGGCTTAAGAACGGGCACCTCCGACAGGTGAAAAGGGAACTCATCAAGGTCCCGCCCCTGGACTAAAAGTCACCGGATGACAACGGCTGGCTCATTGCTTCGAAGCCTCGTCACGCTGTAGTAGGAAGACGGCTGTCCACCTTTCATGATTCCCGGTAATTCCTCTTTGCTCTCGATTCACGGAATCATCGTCTTTCCACATAGGAGCGCGGCGGACTACCAGTCAAAACGCTACCGCTTTATCGATGGCGTCCTGAAACTCGTTGAATCGGAGACACAAGAAGCAACGGAACAGAATGGGGTATATCTAGAGAGTATTTCATCATCTAAAAGGGGTCAGGACTTGAATCTTGAAGATGTTTCGTCTATTTTTAGCGTCAAAAGTGCCGCGGCAATTGCGACTGGAATACGAAGGTGCTGTTTACCACGTGATGGCGCGGGGTAACCGTCGGGAGTCCATTTATCGGGATGAGCGGGATCGGTTGGCGTGGCTCGACTATTTGGGTCAGGCCTGTCAGCGCACAGGATGGAGAGTTTATGGGTGTGATGGGAAATCACTACCATCTATTGGTGGAAACTCCCGGGGCCAATCTGGTCAGCGGCATGCAGTGGCTGCAGACAGCCTATACGGTTTGGTTCAACAGGCGACATCGTCTGAGCGGACATCTCTTCGGCGGCCGGTAC
>DATDAL010000166.1:0-20817 GCA_036525415.1 Terrimicrobiaceae bacterium
CAACTACTTTACCCACCACATCACTAATGCTGTGACTGAGGGACTCAATAGCAGGATTCAAGATCTCAAATCCGCGGCCCGCGGCTTCCGAAACTTCCACCATTACAGAATCCGCATCCTTTTCTTCTGCGGCAAACTCGAACTCCAACCCCCCCTCTCCGCTTGAAGAAAATCCCACGGAAATCCCCGAAGAAGCATTTCCAAAACGGATAGCGTAGGGTGTTGCGTGAATGATGTCGACATGCCCGCCTTCCAGCTCTCTGCCTTGCGGTATCTCAAGAATAAAATTGCCAACTTTCATGGCTTCGAAAGGTTTTTCACGCTTTTGAGATGAAAAGCTGCAGACCACCAAACCCGAAACCTAGTCTAGACGAAGCGAGCGCCCGGCGGCGATTCGCGGGCATATTCATAGCAAATGCACGCTTCCAGTTCCAACCTAGGAACGCTGGAAAAGTCCCACTCCGCCTGCAGTAAGCTCAAGCCGTTTGTTCCCGAGATGCGGTTTCGCCGGCTCTTTCAATTGCAATTTCGGCACTCTCCGCCTTGCGGTCCATCTTGATCACCTTGTCCGCTATTGTTAGCAGATGTCCCATCTCAATTGTTGCGCGCCGTCTGCGGTCGAGGTAATGCTGGCTTGTGATCGCGATGTCAGAGTGGCGCAGCGCGTGACTCGCCGCGTAAATGCCGTGCTTCGCGCAAATCTGGCTGCCGTATTCCTTGCGAAGCGTGTGGAGCGGCCGGTTGCCCGTCACGCCATGACCACGAAGCCATTTTGTCAGCGCCTCAAACTCTCGTTGACACCGATAGTGAGCGTACGTCGCTGTTGGGCGCGCCTCGACAGGAGATTCAATCACGAAATTGCCTTTGGCTCGCGCGTTGAAGCCGCGGAAGGCGGCAAGCAATTCCGGATCGACCTCAACGTCCCCCGTAGAGTCGTCGCTCTTCGGCCGAAAAAAGCTTGTCGCCTCGATACGGATAACGCCCGCGTTCCACCGGAAGGCGTGCCATTCTAGTTTGTCGATTTCGTTCCGCCTTAGCCCGGCCATGATCGCGAGAAGAAAAATCTTCAACTGCTCAGCTGGAAGCTCGCTCTGCGCCTCTTTGATGACTTCCTCCACTTCGAGGCTGCTTCGATAACGCGAGCGAGGTTTTCCCCACACCCTTTTCTCATAAACCGAGGTCCTGCGGGGATCTGGTTTCTCAGGTCAGGAATCCTCGTCCCCAATTCCAATTCCAACTTCTACTGCTTTCGCAAGTTCTCGCGTGCCCTTTTTCGCGGCTCTCATAGATTTGTTTACTAAGCTTCGTTGTTTTTCTGCCGCAAAGCGATCGCAACGCAGATCCATTTTCGTTGGAGCCGTTACCTAACTGATGCCTAACGCTTTCATCGCGGCCGTCAGAGGATCGGCATAAAAAATCGGATCCACTCTTTCCAGGACATCGCCGGCCACTTCGAGGAAGTGTCTCTTATTCTCTCGTGGGATCAATGCGCGCTTCGCGCCGTTCTCCATGCCTACCTGAAGCGCCTCCGCGATGGAACGTGCGGGTTTGATGTGGCCTTAAATGCTCAGGTCCCCGATCACCAGGAGTCCGGGCTGGACCGCATGCCTTTTCAAAGCCGAGTAAATCGCCACAACGAGGCCGACACCGGCCTCGCAAGGAGTTCGATTCGTTAGCAAGTCAATCGCCTCGATATGGAAGTCAGTGGTATCGAACGCCTGGCCGATGCCCATCGATCCTCTATACCCCTGGAGGTAGCCGAAGGCTCGCTGGATCGATTCCTTCATTGGTCCATCGATTCCGCGGCGATCTTGAGCTTGCCGGTTCCGGGGGCTACGCCGATCTCCAGGCGGTAGAGGCCCACCTTCGCCTGATCATCGACTGAGGAAACGTAAACGGAACCCGGCGAGAGCGGATCGGCCGAAATCAATTCTCGCCCAGCTTCGGGAGCGCCGACGTAGCGTTCCTCGCGGCTTTCCGAATCGATGTAGGAGAAGGAGGTCTGGTGATACTCGAACGAGCCCATTTTCTTGAACTGCTCCTTAACTCTTCGGCGCCCTTCGAGCGCAAGTTCAATGAGCCCGCCCATCTCGTCCCTAGTCACCTCACCGTGCGGGAAGACCAGCTTTGCCAGTCCCCCGATCGTCTTGCGGACGGCTTTCACATCGCGCGCGTTGAGGTGCGATCCGAACGAAAAATATGGGTCCACCAGTTCACTGAAGTTGCGCCTGCGCTGCTCCCGCAGTGCTTCAGCCAGGTAATCCACAATGAAGCCATAGCCATTCGTGAAAAACTCAATGCGCATCTTGGGAACTTCCCAGCCAGGAACGTAGAAGTGGATGCGATCGAGAAATGCCATGTCTTCGCGGATGATATCGGGCATCGGGATGAACAGATGGCTGCTACGGACCATAATCTCGACGGGCTGGTTCGTGTTGCCGAAGAACGCGACCGACGCGTGACCGGAGAGCGACTCCTTTCCCCGGGCGAATGCGCCCGACTCGCAGTAAGTCTTCAGGGTCGTGACGACTTCCTTTGGCATTTTCTGCAAGTCGGCAACTTCATCGAACGCGACGGCGTCCCACAATCCGACCAGCCCGGAACATGAACGTAGCGGTGGCCGAGATTGACAAACTCTGCCCAATATTTGTCCTCCTCGGAAAGAAACCGGACTTTGACTTTATCGAGCAACGTGTGGCGGCCGCGTTCCCGAACAAACGATTGCATTTTGTTAGATTCATCGGGGCGAACGAAGTTCTCTGCGAGTGTCGAATTGACGACCTTCAATCCCGCTTCGATTGCTGCTGCGTCGTCAGTAGCGCAGTACTTTCCGAGCAAGTACTCCAAGACGAAGACCGGCACGTTCGCACCAACCTTCACTTTCCGAACCAAGTCCTTACGAACCACCTTGCCGGCGAAAACAGTTGCGGCTTTCTGATCGAGATCAATCGTCTCCATTTATTACATCGTAATGTTCATTTCGATCGGTGTGAACCTGGCAAGTTCGGCTCCCGTAACGTTGTCCAGCAGGTGCACGGACACGCTACCTTTCGCTGCAGGCTGAGCAATCATTAGCGTGACAGTGTTCGGCTGGACGCGTTGAGAGTCCTCGGGCGAGACCTCGAGTTGAACGTCGCCGGTGCCATCCTCGAACCCATAGGAAGAACTGACAGGAACGGAGACCGATTCCTTGCCGGCTCGAATTTCCACACGCACTTTTATAGGGGTGGCTCCGAGCAGGCCCCTGGATTCACCGACGATTTGAATGGAGAAGAATCGGGTGCTGATCTTTTGGCTGCCCGGGATGCGGCCCCATTCCATATCCTGAACGGCCTCCGACGGTCGCTGCTTTGCAGCCACGAGGGTCATTACCGGAACGATAACTTCCTGGGGCGAGAGTCCGCCGTGGAAATATGCTTTCACGCCGCCGGGACTTTGAAGCAGGCGAAGTCACGCGATACCGCAAGTTCGAGGTTGCTTTCGATGCCAAAGTCGGCAAGGCACGTCCGCAGATAGGACTTCGATGCGCTACCACCGCGGCCAATCCAGACTCGCCGATGGAGCTCGACGGTCTCGCCCCCCGGCGGATCGATCTTCATGTCGCTGCCCAATTCTTCACCGAATAGATATCCATGATCGGCTGTGAAGATAATCGTCTTAACACCGCATTCGGTGAGAACGCGACACGCGCGGCGCAGGTCATGCAGGATGTCATCCATCATCCGCCGAGCAAGCGTTATAGTGTCGCCCTAAGTGCCGGAAAGCGGAAACTTGCCTCCTCGACTCGTTGAACAAAAGCCTCACTTACCTTGCCGCCAACGCGCATGTAGCTTTGCCTGGCCTTCGATACCAATTTTTCGAGTGTGTCGTGATCCCGTCCGAGTTCGAATTCGAAGCTAAGCCAGCGTCGTTCCATGCCACGATGGTGAGTGTCGATCAAACACCACGGTCGAGGGGACGAAGCGTACGCTTCGATCAACGCGGCGAGATCGGCGTCGAGCTTTTTCAGTTCACTCTCAATACGGCCCGCCTCGATCAAGACGAGTCCCGCAGTAGCTATCAAAGACCAGCGAATGCTTTTCGGGATCGTACCAAACTACGATGCCGTGTTCGCGGACCTGCTTGGCAACCAGCTCTCTTAAGTAGATCGATACGTGTCCCATTTACGATTCGGTTATCCTTGCCCGCGGCGCGGGAACAGTTCGAGGAGCGCGGACGTGAACTCGTCGATCTGGAAGTCGGCGCGATAGTATTGGCTTTCCCGAAGACGGATCATGGCACGGGATGTTCGCTGAGAAAAGTAGTCGTGAGCAAGCTCGGCGGCTCGGATCACAAACGGATGATCGCGATGTCGATTCCGCATCGCCAAGGCCGACTCCCACTCGTTTTCGGTTGTCGCCGCCGCGATGGCGTAAATATCGAGGGCGTGATAGCGAGCGAAGTCTTTCTCCTTGTCATCAAGCCGATCATGTAGAGCGAACAGCTTCATCATGAGGAAAGAAAAGGGATGCGGGAGAAGAACCTCGTCCTCCCCGATTTCACCTGAACTAAGCTTCCCGGCGACGCTGACGGTGAGCAGATTCTCCTCAAGAGTGGGGACTTCATCGACCGGGTGAGCGTGTAATCCAACCGACGGATTTGGCCGGACTCGGCGCTCGTCGGTACGCAATCCTGTGCCGGCAAAACTGCGTCCGCGGCTTGGAATTGCTCTTCACCTCCGCGATGCACATTGCAGTCTGGCCTCTCCAGTTTACCTCCATGATCGCATCGATCTCCCGATCGCCGGTCACGCCGCCTGCTCCGACTAGACGTAGGTCGAGCGGCGGAAGCTTGACGGCTCCGCCTCGCAGACGTTCAAGGATGTCCTTTTCGGAGATCATTTTCCCAAAGCGAAGCATTTTCTGAAATCAGAAATATGCTTATTGCAGGAAAACTTCACAAGCCATTTTCTTTCGCCTTTGACAACGCGTCGATCTGTTCAAAACGCGGCGAAAGATGTCCGCTGAAGTGGAGTTTCCCATTTTCCTGGGATTTCTGATTCCAGAAAATATGCCCTTTTGCGAAATCGCTGGTTTCTGATCCGCCAGAACCAGAAAGCCCTTCTCGAATTAGCTACAGATCCTATTGTGCATTCGCCGACAAGCCCCAAGATCGTGTTACCACCGTTTTGAAGGGATCAGTAGTTCCCATGGTCATCTAACGAATTTCCGTCGTCGGCTTACAGAACACCCGTATTCCTCCTGCGGCGGAACAGCCCATTGCTTTTTCGGGACGGAGTCCGCGGTGCGCGTACATCGATAACTAACGCTTTCCTGAGCCATTCGGCCCGAAAAGCATCCCACCCGGGATCGCGGTCCCATTGCTCATGGTCCAATCTTCTTCGCCTTTAATTGCTGCGCAATCGACGACCACTCGTATTTGCCGGCGCGAAGTTCGTCCCAGTATTTCTTGGCTTCTTTCCAGGGAACGAGTTCCCAGAGCGAGGCGATGAACCTACCGCCGTTCATCAAATAAATGATTCCATTCTTATTTAGGCCCAGAACGGCAGGTATTTTGCGTATTTCTTTCCTTGTTCCGGGTCATAGGGGTTTGATCTGTTCACTCTGGATGCATCAAGAATGATTCGGGACGCAATCGCACTGCTCGGTTCTTTGATTCCAAAACGCTCCCGCAGGCTCGAGTTCGTCATCGGATTTCGCTCAACGTATCGAAGGCAGGCGCGCACCCGGTCGCTGGAGTCCATCTCTTCCCAAGGATAAGACCCGTACGGAAGTCTTGGCTCTTCTTCGCAATGCCAATGCCGACCAACGCAGCGCCATCCTTTACACGACTATCCCCATTTCCACCCACGATGTGCTCAGACTTCAAGACTTCTCCCTCAACTCGCGCTTCCAAACCAACGCCGATGATCCTGACTTTGGGCTGCCTGCTCGTTTTGCCGGTTTGCTCGCGTCGCCTCTGCAGCCAATTCGCCAATTCTGTTAAGAAGCCCTTTCCATACGTCAAACCGGTCTTCGACAGTTTCGAAAATGCGATAACTGATAATCAGCGACTTACGAGTGCTCAAGGAAGTGTTGGCACTACATCTGGCTCCGGCAGGGAGCGAGACGCTTTAGGCAATTTCCTGTAGAACGGGTGGGAGGGCGACTTCGGCAGCGCGGATGGCTTGAGAAGCGTCGCCCTTGAGTTGACTGCGAAGCAGAAAGCGGCTGCCTTGGACGAAGAGTTCGACTTGTTGGAGGTTGTCCAAGCCGCGGACGACCTCGGCCCATTCGGCTGCGAGGCCTTTTGTTCCATGCGGATTTCGAGTTCGCGCTTGAGAACCACGGCCAGCATTTTCGGATCGCTCAAGATTGGCGTTTAATGGACTTGGTTTCCGCCAAATAGGTAATATTAAGATTCTCTTTCTTTACTATCTGATCCCACAAATCGCCCCAACCTTTGGTCCATGCGGTCACAACGGGTCTATTTTCCACCTTCAACGCATCGAGCAAAATCGTTTTAAGCACTATGGGTGTTATCCAAACCAAGCCATAAAAAGCGGGGATGTTTCTAAGTGCGCCATACCCCTGCACCTCATAGCCATATTGTAACAAGCCGACCAGAGCCAGCAGATCATGGTCTTCCAGGAAAGCAAGAAACGTTTTCGAGGCGTATTCCTTTAGAAAATCCGTGGGTGGCTCCAGCGGCATAGCAATGCAAAACCGATTCAAAGCAAGTCGATGCGTGCACATACAAGCTATGATTCTGCCCCTGTATATTCAGCAGCGTCCATGGCAATTGATGTTCCAAGTCTTCATACGAGAAGTGATTAAAGTACGGCGTTGTGACGGTGTCTAGTATCTCGTAGTCATCGGAAAAGGGCCACCATGGATATTGCTTCAATTCATAATGAAGTATTTCCCTAAACTTGTTGTCGGACCATGGAGTATCCGTTGGGCCTACTAATTGATAGACGGTCACTAAATTGTGCCTCATCTCATTCGCACGATCCAATCCAAATTGTTTGGCCGATTCGTTACGAAATCCATAGACATTCCCGGCCATTGCTTCCAAGGGATTCGGCGCAAAGATGACGGCATGTTTCTGCGCCAGCTTCGGAACATTAACTTTAGGCAGTGACGTATGGAACGTAAAATTCTTCAACTTGTCGAAGATGCCGCGCTCTGTCGTCGTGTAATCACAAATGCCATACAGGTTCCTGGGATCGCAGGCGACGACGAGTAATTCGTAGTCTTTTTCAATAACCTTCTCTTCGCCCTTGAGGGTGTATTCAACCCTGACCGAGCCAGCAGGTGCGGTCGAAGTAGGCGTTGCGTCAATGGTGTTTCGTTGCTTCTCCATGGCTGCTCCTTAGATGGTTGCCGATATTTCGCACGAAAGTAAACATCTTTCCCAGATGAACAGCATTTCGGAATACGGAAACGATGCCAAGGTTCAACTTTAGCGGTTTGGTTATCGTCAATTGTCGATCTTGTGCGATTAACCAAACATCCGCTAAACTGAGTACGAGAAACTCATATAAAGAACTGAACTAAGCGATTTGTTCATAGAAAATGCGTCCTTGAGGGTTTTAGTGGGTATCATCACATGCGATTCAAATAATTCAGCCGCCACCGACGACTGTCGATCCGCTCGCTTAGTTGCTCGCTCGTCATCACCCTGCGAATCAGTCAAGGATATCCGTCTAGTCCTAGACTGCGCAAGCCGAGAGTTTTACTCCTGGCTACATCACCTCTGCTAAAAGGCGATGCTCGATGCATCCATCCACAGCGGCAGCTCAAATCCCCTCTTGCCGCAATTGCGGAGATTTCTGGGTTGCCCTCTGTTGGAATTGACCACCCACGGGTCGTAAGGAGGACTTAACTGATCTTCGGATTCATGGTAGGACCGGACGGCAAAGGCTCATCGCACCTCGGAATCGACTTGCCGATCAGGAGGCCGCGAGAATCAACGCGATCGCTCCTCGGGCATCGGTGCCGAGACACCCGGGCATCCCCGCAAGATCTCCGCGTCCCGTGTCCGTAACATAAGCCCGCGGGATTGTGCCAGCCATACGTACGAGGCATCGTAAAAGCTTAGGCCCCTACCATTCGCAAGGTCTAGGATAGCGCACCACTGGAGCTTTTCGACGGTTTCAGCCAGCATCGCTTCTCCTTGCTCGATGCTGTGGTGAGCGGCGTCCGGAGGCATGTCTTGAAATCGAACTTTCTTCCAAAGAACATTCCCGACTTCGTATCGCCAAATGCTGCAGGAAATCCATACAGGATCTTCTTCAGACAGTCGGATCGCAGCCCTCCGCAGACTTGCTTCGCCAGCAAGAAAGTCGGCGAGAACCATCGCATCCACCACGATCATGGCCGTCCCTCCTTGATTGCCTCGTCGATCTCTTCCGCTGTCATAAAGCGCTTCATCCCGGCCCGAACCTTTTCGGTTTCCCTGATCGCCTGGCGCATTCTCTCCCGAGCGATCACAACACGGTCCGCCTCCGACTCTCCTGTAACACGCGCCAATTCCGCGATAATCTCTTGATTTAGGCTGCGGCGGTTCCGCCGGGCCTGTTCCCGTAACCGTGCGTGCACCTCGGTTGGCAGATTCCGAATTGTCAATGTCGCCATGGCAGCATTTTGCTATCAAAATGCTGCCACTGCAACCTTTTGATCCGGTAATCTCATAATGCCTTGCGCGAGGGAGGTGTGAATTCTTCTTCTAAATGCTCGCGCAGCTTCATTTTTGCGCTGGCACGGGAGGCGGCGAGATGGCTTTCGTGCCCATTCGCCTAAAGCAGCCTCCGAGGCTGAATTGCTGCCATGCCCAGCGAAGCCAGCGAATCAGCGATGCGGCAAGCCAGAGCGCCCACGCGAGCATGAGGAACCGATACCACCAGATGGAGACTGAAATACAAGAGGGGCGGGGCAGAATAGCGTCGCTTCGTGCCTGATACCAGCGGAGCAGGGTGCGGCTGGAGCCGTTGCCCACGATGAACATCTCGGGATTGCCAAGGAGACCCTCAGCGACAACCATCACGAAGATTGCGAGCGCGGCGCCCGTAAGGAAGATGAGCACGATCTGAAACACATTGTGACCCCACGGAGGAAGGCGTTCGAACGAGTCACGCCCGCGCCAAACGAGGAAGAAGAGCCAGCCGATGACCGCCAAGGCAGCTGGCAACGGCACCTGCGTAAGGCCCATCGCAAGAAGCATCCATTCGAAGGAACGCAGCGGCGAGAGGGAGATGCGTCCAAGCACCCACGCTGCGATAAGCGCACAAGCCAGGATACTCCAAAATCTTACGGCCGGGCCGCGCAGCGGGCCGCCCGCCCAAAGGATCCAGCGGTTCTCCGGCACGCCTAGGGAGGTATTAATGTTGGCACTTTCGACAGGCAGGCGGATCTCTTCCGCGCGGGCGCGGAAGCCAAGGGGCGTGTTGATTTTCCATCCAATGGAAATCGACTGCTCGCCCGGACGCAACGGAATGACGAGTTTCGCGCCATCTTTGCGCACCGGGATCGCTTCGCCGTTGTGGGTAAGTGATGTGACCTCGGCGTTATCGGGAAGCGCCACGAGAAAATCCTCACCAAGGCTACACCGTAGAGAAAGGTTGAGCTTGGAAACGCGCTGGCGCTTACCGAGCGCGATCTCGTGCGTGGCGCTGAGGACGGTGATTGTCGCCCCGGCAATGGCTTCCGGACGACTTACGGCGAGCTCCACGCTCTCGCCGGGCCATGGATGCCAAACCGGGATAAGGTCTGGATTTCCCAGCTCGAAAGTGGGCGCAAGCCCCGAAATGTTGACATTCCACACGGGCGAAGCTACGAGGTGCCACCGTTCCACCCAAGGATCGCTCGCACCGGTGCCCAGTTTGATGCGATCAACCACCTGAAGTTCGCTTTCCCAGGTGTATTCCGACTCGTTCGCTCCGAGCCGAACCTCGATGAAGCCTTCCCGCACAATCGCATTTGAAGAGACGACATTTTCGCCTGGCAGAAGCGGAACGCGGAGGGCAATTGCCTTGCCCGTGGGAGAAAGGCGGCTGACGGTTGTGCGCGCCTGCCAGACGAGGCCGAGTTCCAGATTGCGATCGATCGCGGCGACGGTCTGAAAATCCTGACGATCATAGCTTGCCTCACCAGAGGACGATTTTTGTTTGCGAGCAAAAAAGACCTGTTGCTCGGGGACGCCGTCGGGACGCACCCCGCTAAAGGTCCAATCGGGAGCCTCTATCGCTACGCGGCGGGGCTTGAGCTGGAATGTCCATTCCCATTCACCGACATCCGCCAGCAAACCCTCGACGCGCACCCGGTGCACGCCTTCGGACAAAACGACCCAGAGGTAACTGTCGTCCCGGCGGAGAGCCACATCCGGCTCGCCGTCGATGAGCACGGAGACAGGAGCCCATTCGGGCAGACGGCCGGGAAGTGGAACGGAGGTGCGGACGGCGCAGTGAACTTCCGCGTCGATCGTGATGCGGCGATCGCTTAACGCCAGGGAAACAAACGGAATATCAGCTGCCGTCGGATAAGCGTCCGATATCTCGAGGAGGCGCTGCCTAAGCGTCTCGAGCATCGTCGGATCGGGCAGTTGGGCGCGCGCGGGCGTTGCGGCACCAGCGCAGAGTGTAATTAGAAGGAGGAACGCCGTCTTGCCCGGCGTCCCGAAGATCGAACTCCGCAGCCCACCGGCATTGAGCAGGACGCAGGCAAGCGCCAGCACAAGGATGACGCGCAAGACGGTGAGCCCGCGTTCGAGAGGGAGCGAAATGAGAAACGGGCGGACATGCTGAGAAGCAAGCACCGGACCGTTCCACCCAAAAGTCACGGTGCGCCATCTCCAGCCGGGAACGCCGGGACCGGTTTGAATACGCGCGTTAGCCTCGTACATCAAATTTACATCTTGAGCGGCGCGTCTTTTTGAAGTCACGTCAGCGCCTTTGGTGCTTGGGACTGCGAAGTCCATGGTTTGGGCCTCTTCCTGCGGCGGCTCACGGGATGCGACACCAGCGTCACGCCCTTCGAATTCTGGCACCCCCGCAGACAAGCCAGCGTTTTCCAATTGCGGATAAAGGGCTTGCTGCACCTGCTTGGCTGCAAAGGGAACGAGGATAAGAACAAGCGCCGCTATGGCGAGCCATTTCCAGGCATTGATCAAGCGGCGCCCCCACCCTGCAGGCACCACGCGAAGAAGCGCAACCGGCATAAGAAGAATAAGCCAGGCATAACGCGGAGCGCCGGGTTCATGATACGATAGGCCGAAAGCGACAAATGCCAGAAGGGCCGCGCCGAGGCCCCACAGCCGGAAGACCGCGAGAGAAAAGATGAGGAGAAGGAAGAGATCGAGAAGCGTCCATGCCGTTAGCCAGTCTCCGCGCACCCAGTCCGCGCCGAACAATGCAAAGAGGCGCCAGCCGGGAGGAAGATTGAGAGTCACGTTTAGCGCATCGGCATCAGACAGCCAGCCCGTGGCAGAGAGTTCCTTTGCACGCTCGATGCGTCCGGTCGCTTCGAGGTCGATATTGCGCGTGCGGATTTCGACGCCTGGCGCTCCGTTCTGGGGATTGCGAGTGATGAGCTGACCTTGTCCGCCGCTACGCACCGCACCAAGTTCCTCGCCCGGAGAGGCATCAAGGCGCCAAATCTGCTGCATGCGACCTTTGATTTGATCGCGAAAAGTAAGCCCGCGACCGCTTTCATCGAGCCAGAACTCGCGGTCGATATTCAATCCCTCGGGCTTCTGCAAACCCATTCCACGCATGCGCTCTTCGAGGCGAAAGGGAGAGGCCGTGTCCCACCGAAAGACGGGCAAATCGCGCCACCTTTCCGGGAAGGTCGTCTGTGAGACATCCACGGAGGGTGCGCCAACGATTTCAACCATTCGAAAGCCGGGCCGAGCACGAAAGGCGACGAGTTCGTCCCCAACAGCCGGTTTCGCCTCGGGCGCGTAGCGGAATTCCTTCGGGTTATCGAGCCGGAATGCATCAACCTGCAGCGTCCATTTGCCGGTTCGCACTTGGACCTTCATCCGCCCGGCGTCATCGACCGCGACAGGAACCGGGCTGCTGACCGCGGCCAATCGCCACCCTTCGGGGAGAATCGAGCCAATCTCTTCTTCGCGGCTCTTGCCCGAAACGATCAACTCGATCTCGGTGCGCAGCCACAACGGTATGCCATCCTCGACGACCGCATAGACTTTGACACCGAGGAAGTCCTTGTCTGCCGCTTCAGCGGAGCCGTTGCGCTTAAGCCAAAGAACACCTTCCGCATCCCACGCAGGCGACTCCACGGGCGTCCCTTCGAGGGTGAGAGCGAGGATTCCAATCTCTCGCGGGAGAGGCATTCGCTGCGGAATTTCGTTCCACTGGAATACCCCCTCGAAACGATAAGTTCCAGCGGGCAACTTCACCGAAGGACGGCCGTTGTGTTCAACCACTGGCAACGATGCGCCGCCGGCCTTGACATCAACCGGCCAAACATCTCCGCCACCGGGCAGCGGAATCCAAGTCTCGCTGAAAACACTCACGCCGAGATCGAAGCGGCCGGAAGTGCTATTGATTTCGAGAGCAAGGCGGGAAGGCCAGAAACAAAGGTGTTTCGCCGGGTCCAAATAAGGCGAGGGACAGGCACGGTCAGCGTCCTTCCATAGAGACCATCCCGTCCAATCTCTCAGGGGTTCGGGAATCTCACCTTTGGGAGCGGCAGGCACAACCGAAGGAAGGACGATCAAGACAGAGACTATTGCCAGACGCAGAAATCGTGGCGGAATGATCATTAGAAGTGATGAAGGTTGAAAGTTAAAGGCTCGGAAGAAAGAATTTACTTGCTAGACAGGCCCCTCTCGGGCGAAAATCATTCATCGGCGTGACGGAGAGCGCCGCATTGCTGCGTGCGACGTCCGAAGCCTACGCTGGCGAAAGGCAGTCCATGAAACGCGGCTCGCTCCTCCATTCCTTCGGTATTTGGGTTTCATCTTTCACATCCATCTTTGCGGGTCACACCCTTATGGCGAAGGGTGATAGCATCAAAGATCTTACTAAGACGAGCAAGAAGCTTCGACCGAGCCAGGCACAAGCCGCAGGCGAAGACGCAACGCCTCCCACACCAGAGGAACTACAGGATCAGCCAAGCGACAGTGTGGATCGCTATCCGTGGAAGAAGGATATTGCGACCACGACATTCTGGATCGGCGAAAAGCCGGCACCGAATAATCCAGTCCCCAACCACAAGAGCAGTTGGGATGGGAAGTGGGCCGAAAATTATGGCGGGACTGACACTCCTGATCGAAACAGCCGAACCAATGAATTCATTCCGTCCGGCTTCATTCCGCGACAGAATCCGTTCTATGTGGCTCTGCCGTACAACGACATGACGTCAAAGGGCCACAAGCCTGAAGCCAAGCAAGTGATCCCGTGGTTTCATAAGGAATTCAAGGGACCGGGAAAGTCAGTATGCAAAGGCCGCTGGATTGCGATCCGCAAAGGAGACCGTATTTGCTACGCGCAATGGGAGGATGCCGGGCCCTTCCGCACCGACAACTGGCAATACGTGTTTGGGCCGGAACGTCCCCTTCCCAATCTCAACAAGGGTGCCGGCCTCGATGTGTCGCCTGCAGTGCGCGATTTCCTCGGCATGGACGACAGTGACGTGACAGATTGGAAATTCGTGGATTTTGATGAAGTTCCATCGGGGCCCTGGGCTGCCTACGGCGATAACAATACCTTCGTGATCAATCGGCGCGTCGCCGAGAGGCAGGTCGCCGCGATGAAGACTCCCGAGAAGACCGTCGTCGATTAGGAGATTGCAGGCGGCCCGGCGGGAGGTTCGGCGATTTCCCAGCAGATTGCTATGTCCGACCAATACGCTATGGCTTAAGGTATTGCATGCTGCATCAAGCGGTGAATCGTCGACTCCTTCTCCCGGAATTCGCCGTCTGCTGCGCGTTGCAGATTGGTAATGTCAGGAAGGCGTTCATCGCGCCAGCTTGATCTCAGCAGACTCTGCATCCGGTTCGTAACTGAGGATGGGCTGCAGCCATTTTTCGACTTCCGCGAGCGACATGCCCTTGCGTGCCGCATAGTCTTCGACCTGATCCCGCTCGATTTTGCCGACGCCAAAGTATTTCGCCTCCGGGTGCACAAAATAAAGCCCGCTGACGCTGCTGCCAGGATACATGGCGAGGCTTTCGGTAAGCCGGATTCCGGCGCGGCGCTCGACGTCAAGGATCTGCCAGATGGTCCATTTCTCGGTGTGATCGGGCTGGGCAGGATACCCGGGAGCGGGCCGGATACCGCGATACTTTTCACGAACAAGTTCTTCGTTCGTCAGGTTTTCTGTTTTTCCGAAGCCCCAAAGCTGGCGGGCTCTGTGGTGCAGGCATTCGGCGAAGGCTTCCGCAAAGCGGTCGCCCAAGGCCTTTGTCATGATGGACAGATAATCGTCGTGGTGGCGTTCGAAGTCTGCGGCGACCTCATGGACTTCCTCCCCTGCGGTGACTGCGAAGGCGCCCATGTGGTCGATCCGCCCGCACTCGCGCGGAGCCACGAAGTCCGCTAGCGAGAAGTTTGGCTGACCGGCGGGTTTCTTCATTTGTTGCCGCAAGGCGTGAAAAATTGCCAGGGGAGCGGTTGTCGAGGCGTCGTCGTAAAGTTGGATGTCCTCGCCGATTCGGTTCGCCGTCCAGATACCCATCACTCCACGCGCGTGGAAGCGCCGGTTTCGCACGATGTCATCGAGCAGCCGCCGCGCGTCGTCGTAGAGCTTGCGGGCCTCGACTCCGACTACGGGATCGTCGAAGATTGCCGGGAAGCGTCCCCGCAGCTCCCAAGCGTGAAAAAACGGCGACCAGTCGAAATAGTCAACCAACTCCTCGAGCGGAAAGTCGTCATATTCCATCGCGCCAAGGCGTTCGGGCACAGGGATGTCGAGCGAAGGCCAGTCGCAGGCAAATGCATTGCTCCGGGCTTCGTCGAAAGTAAGGACCTCGCGCGCTCTTGAGCGTCCCGCATGTTCAGCGCGGAGCTTTTCGTATTCGGCGTTGACCCCCGCAAGGTATTCGAGCTTTCGTTCAGGGTTGAGCAGAGAGCTCACGACATTGACGCTGCGGCTCGCATCAAGCACATGGATGACGCCGTGTCGGTAGTGCTGTTGGATTTTCACCGCCGTGTGCGCCTTGCTGGTGGTGGCCCCGCCGACCAGGAGCGGCACGGAAAAGTCCGCGCGCTGCATTTCCTTGGCGACATGAACCATCTCGTCAAGAGAGGGAGTAATGAGACCGCTCAATCCAATGATGTCGCAGTTTCGCTCGCGCGCAGTTTGGAGAATTTTTTCGCAGGAAACCATGACCCCTAGATCGATGACCTCGTAATTATTGCAGGCAAGGACAACGCCCACGATGTTCTTTCCGATGTCGTGAACGTCGCCCTTGACGGTAGCCATCACGATGCGGCCTTGGGCGCGGCTATTCGGGTTGGCCGCGCGCTCTTGTTCCATCAACGGCGTGAGCCACGCCACGGAGCGCTTCATTACACGGGCGCTTTTCACGACCTGCGGCAGAAACATCTTCCCGGCGCCGAAAAGATCGCCAACCACCTTCATGCCGTCCATCAGCGGACCTTCGATCACCGTCAGCGGCTTGCCGTATTTGAGCAGCGCCTCCTCGGTGTCCTGCTCGATATAGTCCACGATGCCCTTGATGAGCGCATGCTTGAGGCGCTCCTCGACAGGCGACCGGCGCCATTCGGCCTCTTCGGATTTTGCCTGCGCTGACGAGCCCGAGCTCTTGCTCTGTTTGACCTTCTCCGCATAATCGACGAGCCGTTCGGTGGCGTCGGCGCGGCGATTGAAAAGCACATCTTCAAGGAGCTCTAGAAGGTCCTTGGGAATCTCCTCATAGACCCCGAGTTGTCCGGCATTGACGATGCCCATGTCGAGGCCGGCCTTGATCGCGTGGTAGAGAAAAGCCGAGTGCATGGCCTCGCGGATGGGATTATTTCCCCGGAAAGAGAACGAAATATTGCTAATGCCGCCACTCACTCGGGCATAGGGCAGGTTTTCCTTGATCCAGTGCACCGCCGCAATGAAGGCCTTTGCATAGTCACTGTGCTCCTCGATGCCCGTGGCGACCGTAAGTATATTGGGATCGAAGATAATATCCTCGGGAGGAATTCCGACCTCCTCAGTAAGGATGCGGTAGGCACGCTGGCAAATTTCTATTTTCCGCTCGTACGTATCGGCCTGTCCACGCTCATCGAATGCCATTACGATGACCGCCGTGCCGTAGCGTCGAACAAGGTGAGCATGCCGTTTGAAATCCTCCTCTCCTCCCTTCAGCGAAATCGAATTGACGACCCCTTTGCCTTGAACGCAGCGCAAGCCGGCTTCAATAACCTCCCATTTTGAGGAGTCGATCATCACGGGAACCCGGGAGATATCCGGCTCACTGGCGATCAGATTGAGAAACTTTGTCATGGCTGCGACGCCGTCGAGCATCCCCTCATCCATGTTGACGTCGATGATCTGGGCGCCGGCCTCGACCTGCTGACGGGCTACTGCAACCGCCTCATCATAATTGCCCGCAAGAATCAACTTGGCGAATCGCGGGGAGCCCGTGACATTCGTCCGCTCTCCGATGTTGATGAACGGAATCTCAGGACGCGCGGTGAAGGCTTCCAACCCGCTTAAACGCAACGTGCACGGCCGCTCAGGAATGCGCCTTGGTGCGAGGCCGCGGACGGCGTCGGCGAGCGCGTGGATATGGCCGGGCGTAGTGCCGCAGCATCCGCCCAGGATGTTCAGCCAGCCTTGCTCGGCCCATTCACGAAGTTGCGGCGCGAGAGTTTCCGGCGTTTCCGGAAACCCGGTTTCTGATAGTGGATCAGGCAGACCGGCGTTGGGATAGGTGCTGACGAAAAAAGGAGCCTTCGTCGAAAGCTCTTCGATGTATGGCCGCATCTCCCTCGGCCCCAAAGCGCAGTTCAGACCGACCGACAACAACGGGAAATGCGAAACTGAATTTAGGAACGCTTCGACAGTCTGGCCGGTCAGAGTACGCCCGGAAAGATCGGTGATCGTGCCGGAAACCATCACTGGAATCCGCTGGCCGGTCGCCTGGAAATAATCCGCAATCGCAAAGAGTGCAGCCTTGGCGTTTAGCGTGTCGAAAATGGTTTCGACGAGAAGAAGGTCCACTCCCCCTTCGACCAGATGTTCGACCTGCTCGCGGTAGGCCGCCGCGACCTGTTCAAAGGTTACATCGCGCTTTCCGGGATCGTTCACGTCGCGAGAAATCGAGAGCGTCCGATTGAGAGGTCCAATCGCACCCGCGACGAACACGCGGCGATCTTCCGAGGCATTGGCGGCATCGCGAGCGACGCGCGCCGCAGCCCGGTTGAGATCGGGCACGATTTCGCCCATGCCATAATCGGCTTGTGCGATCGTGGTGCTGCTAAAGGTATTGGTTTCGATGATATCGGCTCCTGCCGCCACATACTGATTGTGGATTTCACGGATGACGTCCGGCTGCGTCAGTACGAGCAGATCGTTGTTGCCCTTTACATCCAGCGGCCAATCCTTGAAACGCTCTCCACGGTACGCCGCCTCGTCCAGCTTGTAGCGCTGGATCATTGTGCCCATGGCGCCATCCAGGAGAACGATGCGGGCAGCCAGCAACTCGTGCAGCACTTCCTCGACCGAGGTTAGCATTTGCCAAAAACCTCCCTGTCAGGGGCGTATTCTTTGTGTTTAGCTTCTTGGTCTCTCATGAGCAAAATCCGTTTCCAGATTCTCCCTCCAATTGACCGCTCTGACGAGGCGGTTTTTGTAACAGGGAGCATTCCGGCACTGGGTGACTGGCAGCCGGAGAAAAGCCTGCGGTTGAATTGGAAACCTCCCTATCATCTCGGAGAAATCGATGCAGGGACGCGCTTCGAATACAAGATTCTTCGAGACTCCTGGCAGGCTGAAGCCGTCGATGCCTACGGGGACGTCCCTGCCAATTTCTCGTGCGAAGCGTGGCTTGACTCCACCCAGCACCACACGGTAGCCGATTGGAAAGACCGTTATCGCGGACGACTCACACGAGAACAAATACATTCCCGCGTGCTGGCGGGAAACCGTGAACTGCTGGTCTGGCTGCCGCAAAGCTATGGCTCGGCGACGCAAAGGCGCTTCCCGGTCATCGTGCTGCACGATGGCGCGAACGTATTTGATCCTCTGACAAGTCCAATTTCCGGAGTGGATTGGGCGGCGGACGAATGGGTGAACCTTCTCTCGGCCTGTGGCGTGATGCCTGAGGCCATCGTGGTGGCCGTGTGTCACCCGGAGGGCTTTTCGGAAGAGAATGCGTCTCTGCGTGACTACGACTTGTCCCCCCAACTGGGCGGTGCGGCGTACGCACAGTTCCTGACCTCGGAGCTTCTCGCCCATATGGATTCCCGCTATCGAACCCTCGCGGAGCCCACGGCGCGGGTCCTCGGCGGATCTTCGCTCGGCGGCCTGATCAGCTTCTACGTTGCCATCCATCACCCGGGCGCCTTTGGAAACTTTGCCTGTCTCTCCACTGCCTTCGGGGACATCTCCCAAAGCCGCCAGCCGGACGCGGACCAACTCAAGGCCCTCGCCGCAGTTCCCGCGTTGCCCACCGGAGTCCGAATGTATTTCGACTACGGCACTCAAGAGCCCGACGCAGGGTACGAAACCTTCCACCGCGAACTCGGACGCTTGCTCCGTGAAAAAGGCTGGCGCGACGACAGCGAGTTCAGAATCAACCTCGTTGAAGGCGGAAGCCACGACGAACTCTCCTGGAGGCAAAGATTCGGGGACGCTTTGCGATTTCTTGCGCGATAGCAACAGCGCGCCAAGAGGCTTTGTGAAAGGCAGTCTTCGCAAGACGTCGCCTTCCAGATAAATCAACATATGTGGATACTTAGATGTATCATTGTGAAATGCAACCGGGAAAATCAATGCGGAAATGCGACGCGACGCGTCGCCGCCCTCGGCGACCGTTTGATTCGCCAAAGCGAAGAGTTTGGAGAGCGCAAGCCGAGCGAGCTTGAAGGTGGTCCGCGTGTAGCTTATTGCTGGCATTGCCCCTCGAATGAATATCCCATCAAGTTCTCGGATCGGATCGACTGGGCCGCTCGAACATTCGCCGTTTCCCCGAGCGTGGCTGCAGGGGCTTCGCAAGCTTGCAATCATCAGCCTTTTTGCGCTCACGGTGGGGCCCCTCATAACTCTCAACCTCGGAGTCAATCTCGAGAAAGCCGGCCATACCCTACTAGGAGCGAGGATGCGGAAGGCAGTTCCTTTTCTGGACGCGCTGCTCTTACGGCAGCAATGGACTCTTTTCACCGATATCTCAGCGTTCAACTACACGACTCACTTCGAGGTCGTGATGAAAGACGGTTCAACAGTACAGTTACACGATTCCGCACCACAGAACGCGACCGGCTGGACGGGTCTTCTCTTCTACAGTGAGCCGAAGATTCGGAACAACCTTTATGGATATCCTACCGGACATAGCCGATACCTCGAGTACCTCATTCGGCTGAACGGAATCCAACCCGCCGAGGTGAGCAAGCGCATCATATACATTCGTTACCGCAATCTGCTGCCGCGACCGGATGCCACGACCGCGGGAACGCATTATGGCCCGGAGATTCGCTACGATCTCCAGAGTTACTGACACCGTGGCGAAAGAGGCTGGAAAGACTGTCGTCGCGGTCGCGCGACCACAGCGCCTGGGTTTGCGGAAGGCATTGCCACGCGCGCTTCGAGCGGCGCTCGCCAGAATCGACGCTTTCTTCTTCGCGTCCGATGCAACGCCTTGGGAATTCATCCGCATCGGCGCGGCGCTTCTAGTCCTGGGTCCGCTGCTGCTCTCAGGGCTCTCGGGCAATTACGAGCGTCTGTATGGTCATTGGGGATCGCTTCCGCGTACGGAAGCGCTCGACGCGATCTACTGGCCGGGCTTTGTCTTTCTGCTCAATTCCGATCCGTCGTGGATCTGGCGCATTTATTGGGCGACCTGCGCAGCGGCTTTGTGCCTTGCGGCGGGGCTTTGGACGCGCATCGCGGCGGCTGCCACATGGTTCCTTTATGTCGCGACGATTCAGCGCAACCTGGTGTCGTTCAATGGCGAGACTGGCATTCTCGCGTTTACGTTGCTGGGACTTGCTCTTGCGCCCGCGCCCCAGCGCTCGTCCATCGACCACCTGATCTTGAGACGCCCGCTTCCGATGCGCGCCGAGATCTGGCCGGCCCGATTCATTCAGCTCAACATCTGTTTGATGTACTTCTTTACCACGATGGCGAAACTTCTCGGCTCGTGGGATATAGGCCGTGGCGAAATTTGGTATCAAATCACCCTGTCCGACTGGTTTCGCTTCCCGGAATGGGAGTGGCTTCGCGCGCCCTGGCTTTGCTGGCTTTGCGTGCATGGGTCGCTCGCGCTGGAAGGCAGCTTTGCCTTCCTCGTTTGGACGCCGCTGCGTTTTGCTATCGTCATTGCGATGATTTGCCTGCACGCGGCAATCGCGGTGCTGTTTTGCAACGCGCTCGTCGTGTTCAATCTCGCGGCCATCGTAGGACTCCTCGCCTTCCTTAAACGCGGCGACCTCTCGCGAGCTTCTTAGGAACAGCCCGTCACCCCTCTTGATTTCCGTTGGGCGGTCGCGTGGGCTCTGGCGTGGGTTGCGGCGGTCGCGTGGGCTGAGGCGTGGGTTGCGGCGGTCGCGTGGGTTGCGGCATAGGCTGCGGTGGAGGCGGTGCTGGAGCTGGAGGCGGTGCTGGAGCTGGAGCCGGTGCTGGAGCTGGAGCCGGTGCTGGA
>DATDAL010000167.1:0-27259 GCA_036525415.1 Terrimicrobiaceae bacterium
AACTACTTTACCCACCACATCACTAATGCTGTGACTGAGGGACTCAATAGCAGGATTCAAGATCTGAAATCCGCGGCCCGCGGCTTCCGAAACTTCCACCATTACAGAATCCGCATCCTTTTCTTCTGCGGCAAACTCGACCTCCAACCCGCCCTCTCCGCTTGAAGAAAATCCCACGGAAATCCCCGAAGCAGGACTGACGCCAAAGTAGCTCGAGAGCCACACCACCCAACCTTATATTCCTCAGCTTTCGATTGTCGACTGCTCTCCGGCATGACGACTGTCTGAATCGACTGAAACGCACGTGGCAGTTTCCGAGAGTGCATTCTTAACAGTACATGGGTCCGGCAGCGAGAAACAAAAGCTACCATAATCTTGAAGTATTGAAAGCTGGTCGGCCTTTTGTCCGAGCTCGCTTTCCGTTCTGGCAAAGAACTCGTTCAACTGTTGCGGGTTGTAGCAGTCGCTAAGCGATGGAGGCGTGAATTCGCCGAGCTCGTTTTGCTTTCTTGTGATCGCAGCGTCGATCGCTTTCTTAGACCTTGGCAACCACTCTCTCTCAAAAACATTCACCACGCGCTCGACGTCTATCGCGCCGTCCGAAACGGGCCGTGCCATTTGCAATATGAGACGGCTGCACTCTGCGTAGAGTCCCTTCAAGCCCATAACTTCGGTACCATCCGACATTCTAATCCTGTCCTCCACAGCCGAGTCGGCACGATTAAAGTTCGGTGGGAGATGCTGAACCATCCCACAGAGGGCCCGCAGATAATCACGCGAGGCCGGCCTGAGGCGCTGGAAATCCTGGATGCGCATGCCATTGATATTAAGTTGACCGGCAAGGAGGTGTGCAGCTTCGTACGGTCGAGGGCTGCTGAACTTTTGTTCCCACGCACCCCCACACGTCATCGTTGCCGTCGGCAGTATCAGGGACCTCTTACTCCTTACCTCGGTGGTCTTCATGGCGCTCAAGGCGGCAAAAGCCTTTAGCGTCGTAGAATTGCGACCAATCATGTGAGATTCCGCGTCCCGCTTTCGAATAGCAGGGGTGTGTTGATCCAACTTGTGTTCGAGCCCCGTCACATGCAGCGCTCTGCCCCAACCGGTAGGGTTGCGAAGCTCTATGTTTCGCGATGACATAAAGATGTGTTCCTAAGTTTCATGAGAGAAGTCACAGTGAGCGTGTTCTAAAAAGTGAGTCCTGCGTCTCTTGTCGCGGACGCGTCGACGTTGTGCAAGGCGAAAGAACTAGGCAAAGAGCGACTTTCGGGGACGCTACTTGATTCACACGCTGTGAAGGCGGTGCTCACGTGATGGAGTGCGCTCACACGCGTCGATCATGCGCGCGAAGGATCCAGCTCCATGGGATCGCGCCGTGGCTGAGCATCCAGTCGTTGAACTGTTTGAGAGTCCAGCCTTCTCGGTCCACGAAGCGGCGATGAAGCTTCTCAACCTCGATGCGTCCCAGCAAATAGCTCATTGGAACCGTCGGTGAGCTGGTGTACCAGTTCACGTCGCCCGCAGCGCGGGCTTTAGTAAAATGCACGCCGTTCACTAGAGCTTTGCAGGCCCCTTCGTAAGTTAAGGAGCCGCTGTGAAGGCCGCAATCAATGACGATGCGGTGGGCGCGCCAGAGAGCGTCGTGGATTTGCTGCAGGCGTGCATGCGGCCCTTCGACCAGGCCTCGTTCGACGGCGAGTTGCTCGCACCACATCGTCCAGCCTTCGTAGAAGATCGAGTGTCCTGCCAGGCGGCGCAATTTGCTTGGGTGGCGATTTTGAATGGCGAACTGAAGGTGGTGTCCCGGGTAGGCCTCGTGGGCACTCGTCAGTTCCAAGCCGAAATGTTGCCGAATTTCAGACAGCTTCTTCTTTGGGTCGGCGACGTCCAAGCTGAGATCATTGACCCAGAAGATCCCCTCCTGCTTATCGGAAAACGGTGGCGGCGCGTTGTAGGCGGCGGTGGGAAAATGATGCCTTAAAAACGGTGGTGCGGGGAGGACTTTGAGCGTTTCGCCTCGTGGAAGTGTCGCAATGCCGAGTTCCGCGAGCTTCTCTTTGATTGCGGACGTTGCGCTGCGGTACTCGTCGAGGAGCGGACGCCGGGGAGTCCACTGCGCGGCGGCTTCCTCGAGGATGGTTCGAGTGCCCTTGCTTCCGTGGCGCGCAGTCTCACGCTCGAGTCGATAACGCATTTGGCTCACGAGGCGCTCGCCGTTTGCCAGCGCCTCGGGAAGTGTCCAATCAAAACCGAGACGCTCGCGGATGAGAAACTCGAAGTTCGCGCGACCGATGCTGTAGCCCTGGGCCTCTCCGGTTCGTTTCCGTGCGATGACGTCGGCGTAGCGGCCGAATGCGCTGGCGGCGGCGGACAAAAGGCGCTTCGTGCGCGACGGCGAACGCGTGTGCTGGAGCAATTCTGTCTCGATTTCGTTAAGAAATCCTACAGCGCCCTCGCAAGAGCGCTGAGCCAGTTTCGTCCACAACGGAACAGGTCGACTCACGCAGGTGGCTCCGGCGGCCAGATAGTCTGGCAGTCTTGCAAGCCGGGATTCGATTGCCGGGAGGACAGCACCGAGGTCATCCGTGTGCCGGATGACGAGGTCAAAGATGGAATCCACTGCGGCGTCGCAGTGGATCTGCGGGTTATTGCGCCATCGCTCGAGGTCTCGTGAGTTTAAGAGTTCGACGCGAAGCATGGACAGGAAGAGGCGCCTGTCGAGCCAGTCGTCGCCGGCGAACGAGGCGTCAGGCAATTTCTCAGCCGCGGCGAGCGTGTGCTCGCTCAAGCGAATCTGGGCACGGTAGGCGGGGATATCGTTCTGGCCGAGCCGCGAGTTAAACTCCTCCAACCCAAGCCGGCTTGCCGACTCGGGGAATCGTTCATGAGTCTCATCGAGGAAACGATCAACAAGCCCTCGAAAGGCGCGGACGTTTGCGTCGTCAACAGCAGCAAGGAACCGACGCGCGGAGGGAATGCTCACCGTGAGGAAGTCGAGAGGATCTTGCCGTCGCTGTCCACCGGCCCCAGCGCAACGGCTTCGACGGTGTTGGCGAGATCACGCATATTGTTTACCTCGGGCTCCGTCGGCGCCCGCCCTTGAGCCTCCATCGCAAGATCGCGGAGGCTCTTCACTTTGGAGATGAGCGTGGAAACGAACTCAGTTTTTTTCAGTCGGGGATGCAAGGTATCGAGCCGATCGATGTAATAATCCATGATTTCGACGCGTCCCAGTATAAGGGCTTTGTCCGGGGTGTAGCTTTGCGCGCAGCTGTTGGCGGCGAGCTGAAATCCCCGAAGCCAGCCGCCGAGGCTGATCATGTGCGACATCTGCTCGTCATGCAGTTCGAGCATCGATTTTTCCACGTCTTCCTGGGTGCGAATAAGCTCCTCACGCATCCCCTGCCAGTCGCCTTTCTCGCTGTAATCGAAGAGGCTCTTGCTACGCTTTGTCAGGCGGTCTCCGACTCCGAGTGCGCGCGACTGCCGGATCAGTGCGCGGCCGATATCCAGGACGTCCTTGGAGCGTTCGGCAATTGTCAGCATGAAGCCATCCGCTACAAGCGCGCCGAAGTGCAATGAGGTTTGAAGCCGGTTGTCGTAGACGGCGTCGCGTCGGTTTGTCGCGATGATTTCCATCGGCACCGGAATGAAGTTGCCGAAGTCCTTCAAAATTTGGGCGATCGAGGGAGCCGTGATCTCGTTTACACCCAATTCATCGCGCATATAATCTTCGGAAGCCTCCTGGAACTCTTTCTCGACATCCTGGGCAAACGACGCAGCCACACCGCACAGCACAGCGAGAACGACCAGAAGGTGGTGCGAGATCATTCGGCGGGACTCATTACCCGATTTTCGTGACAAGGCAAAGAACTTGTCGCGGACAAGCGAGCTGAAGATACTGAGGGTATGATAATCGGAGTCCCTAAAGAGATCAAGGAACAGGAATTTCGCGTGGCGTTGCTTCCATCGGCCGTTTACCAGCTCGTCAAGCGAGGCCACCACGTTCTTGTAGAATCCAATGCGGGCTCGGGGATTGGCTTTCAAGATGCGGATTACCGCTCGGCGGGCGCGCAAGTTATTCAAGTGCACGAAGAGGCTTTTGCCAGGGCGGACATGATTGTGAAGGTCAAGGAGCCGCTCGAATCGGAATGTGGGTTGCTTCGCGAGGGCCAGATTCTTTTCACTTATCTTCATCTTGCTGCGAACAGGACGATCACGGAGTGCCTCGTTGCGACGGGCGCAACCTGCATCGCATATGAAACCGTGGAGGTGAACCGCCGGCTGCCTCTCCTCGAACCGATGAGCGAAATTGCCGGCCGGATGTCGGTCCTCGTTGGAGGGTACTTTCTAGCCAAGCACAATGGAGGGAAGGGCGTGCTTCTCGGTGGCGTTCCAGGGGTGCTCCCGGGGCGGGTAGTCGTCTTGGGCGGAGGAACGAGCGGAGTGAACGCCGCGCGGATGGCGACCGGGCTCGGTGCTGACGTGACAATTCTCGAAGTGGACCTCGAGCGCATGCGCTTTCTGGACATCACGATGCAGACCGCACACACACTGTACTCGAGCGAGGCGAGTCTCGTGGAAATTCTTCCGAATGTCGATTTGCTCATTGGCGCCGTGCTGGTTCCGGGGGCCAGAGCGCCGAAGCTTATTTCTCGGGAGATGCTGCGGAGCATGAAGCCAGGCAGCGTCCTTGTGGATATCGCCATCGATCAGGGAGGTTGTGCCGAAACCTCCCGCCCAACCACGCATGACCAGCCGGTTTTTGTCGAAGAAGGGATCACCCACTATTGTGTGGCCAACATGCCCGGCGCCTATGCCCGAACGGCGACGCAGGCGCTCGTCAATGTAACCTATCCCTTCATCGAGGCGCTGGCTGATTTTGGCTTGGAAGAGGCTATTTGCCACCAACCCGGTCTGGCCAGCGGAATAAACGTGATGGCCGGCCGCCTAACCTGCAAGGCTGTGGCGGACGCCCACGAGCTGGCGTATGTTCCGGTTTCTTTTCAGGCATGACTCTTGAACAGCAAATTCGCGAAATCGGCTCGAACGCCCGAAACGCCGCGCGCGCCCTTGCGGCGCTGCAGACAGAAAAGAGGAACGCAATCCTCAGCGCGATGGCAAGCAAACTGCTTGAGCGAACTCCCGAGCTGCTCGAAGCCAACGAAAAGGATGTTTCCGCAGCGGCGGCGCATGGCTTGAGCTCGGCGGCGATAGACCGGCTTCGCCTCTCCGAAGCGCGTATTGCCGGCATGGCTGAGGGTATCCGGGAGGTCGTTGAGCTTGCGGATCCTGTCGGAAGATCGATCAGCGAATGGACGCGACCCAATGGCTTGCGCATTGCGAAAGTGCGGACGCCTATTGGCGTGATCGGCATCATCTACGAATCTCGCCCGAACGTGACAAGCGACGCAGCGGTTCTCTGCATCAAGACGGGAAACGCTGTGATCTTGCGCGGCGGATCTGAATCCCTGAATTCAAACCTCGCTATCGCCGGAGCCCTTCAGGCCGGAGGCGCCGCCGAAGGCTTGCCGGAGAACGCGGTCCAGCTGATTCCCACAAAGGACCGGGATGCTGTGGTCATCATGGCCGGTATGAATGATTACATCGATCTCATCATTCCACGCGGCGGGCATTCTCTCATCGAAACCGTTGTCAAACACGCCCGCATGCCCGTTATCAAGCATTACCATGGTGTGTGCCACGTGTACGTGGACGATCAGGCCGATCTCGATATGGCCAGCCGCATCGCGCTCAATGCGAAGTGCCAGCGCCCGGGAGTCTGCAACGCCATGGAGACGCTTCTGGTCCATCGCGGTATCTCTGAAGAATTCTTCGGAAAGGCTGCCGCCGAGTTTCAGGGAAGGAGCGTCGAGATTCGCGCCGACGATACCGCCTACGCTCAACTCTCAGCCTTCAACTATCAGCCCCTCCGCCGCGCGGAGGAACAGGATTGGCATACCGAGTATCTGGACAATATCATGTCGGTCCGTGTTGTGGATGATCTCAGTCAGGCAATCGAGCACATGGAACACTACGGTTCCCATCACAGCGACGCGATCGTCACGGCCAACCCGAACGCGGCGGAGCGCTTCCTCAGCGAGGTGGATTCTGCGGCTGTTTACTGGAACGCTTCGACCCGCTTTACAGACGGAGGCGAATTCGGCTTTGGCGCCGAAATCGGAATCAGCACGGATAAGCTCCACGCGCGGGGACCGATGGGCCTGGAAGAGCTGACCACCTACAAATACGTAGTCCGTGGCGACGGTCAGATTCGCGAATGAAAGCGACCCGCGTTTTTTACGAAGGCTATGTGCAGGGAGTGGGTTTCCGCTGGACGACGAAGCGTATCGCACAAGGCTACGACGTCAGGGGCTGGGTGCGCAACCTGGCCGATGGGCGGGTAGAGTTGCAGGTGAGTGGTGAGGACGAAGAAGTCGCGGCATTCTTGCGAGCGCTCCGCGAGAGCACGCTTGGGGGCCACATTTCCTCTGAGCATGCTGCTGAAATAGAAGTTCTCGCTCCCTTCCGAGGCTTTCGTATTGTCTAGCAGCCTGTCGGACTTTGAATGAAGCGCGAATTTGAAACATGAAGGATCCTCGACAAAATGAACCTGCCCTTTCAGACAGGCTGCTAAAGCTCCGCTTCGCGGAGAGGAAACAACTCGGGCTTCCAATTCCGACAGCCTCCTCGTGAGCGCCGCCGCCGTCTCCATTTCTGGACTTACCAAGCTGTATCCCGTTCCGATGCGCTGGCAGAGGGTGGTCGCGGTGAGGGATCTCAGTCTCGAGGTTCAGGAAGGCGAGGTTTACGGGTTGCTCGGCCCGAATGGATCGGGAAAGAGCACGACCTTGAAGGTGCTCCTGGGTCTTGTCACCCCGACGCGGGGCGAGAGCAAGATCTTCGGGGAGGATAGCCGAGACTATCGCAGCCATCGCACCGTCGGCTTTCTTCCCGAAAATCCCTACTTCTACAAGTTTCTGACAGCCGAGGAGACCTTGCGCTTCTATGGAAAAATCTGCGCTCTTCGCGGCAAGCAACTCGACGCACGAATCGGAGAGCTTTTGTCTCTTGTCGGACTCGAGGAAGCGAGACACCGGCGCATCGGCGGCTATTCCAAGGGAATGCTCCAGCGCATAGGTCTCGCGCAAGCCCTTATTCAGGATCCGCGCCTGATCGTCCTAGATGAGCCGACTGCGGGCGTGGACCCCCTGGGCTCGCGTCAAATTCGGGACTTGATCCTCGAACTCAAGAAGCGTGGTAAGACCGTCCTGCTGACTTCGCATCTGCTGGAGCAGGTGCAGGAGGTCTGCGACCGGGTTGGCATCATGTCACGGGGATCAATGGTTCGCGACGGAAGGCTGGCGGATCTTGTGACCGTTGAAGGCCAGACGGAGTATCTTGTCCAGGACGCGTCGGCCGATCTTGCCGGGAAGATCGCCGCGCTCGCGAACGCCTCCGGCGCGAAATTGTTGGAGACGCGCAAAGCTCAGTTAACGTTGGAGCGCGTATTTCTCGACGCAACCCAGCAGGACAAGTGATGGACTGCCGGCGAAGAAACCCAGTCAGGAAGGCTCTCGCAAGGGGGCTTCCCGAGCTGTCGCCGTGAACTACTTCATCACTGGAACCGACACGGCGGTGGGCAAGACGTACGTGACGTTATTACTCACGCGAGCGTTGCGCCGGGCGGGATTTGATACGGTCGCGCTTAAGCCGGTCTGCTGTGGCTCGCGCGGCGATGTGGAGGCCCTTTGCGCCGCTTCGGATAACGAACTCTCGGCCGACACCTGCAATCCGCTCTGGTTTCAAAGCCCCGTGGCGCCGCTTGTCGCGGCGCGCATGGAGAATCGCAATTTGGATCTTTCGGCCCTTTCGGAGTGGTTCGTGCATCATAGAGGCCGGCGGCGCTCGTTGCTCATCGAGGGAGCGGGAGGCTGGCTGGTTCCGCTCACCCCGCAAGCCACGGTCGCTGATCTTGCTAGGCTCTTCGCGCTTCCGGTCCTCGTTGTGGTGGCCAATCGTCTTGGCTGTCTGAACCACACCTTGCTGACCATCGAGAGCATCCGCGCACGCGGTCTTGATTGTCGCGGAATCGTTCTCAACACACTCCCCGGCAATGCGGACGCCGCGATGCAAACCAATAGGCGGACGCTGGAAGAAATTTGTGACGTGCCGATTCTCTTTGATATCAGTCCCGATCAGCGCGAAATCGATCTTGCCGTTGCATGAAGCCGGCGCTCCCGCGCTATGAGCCAAGCAACTCCTCGAGAAGCTTCTTGCGCTGTTGATGTTCCTCGTCGCTAATAACAGAAACCAGAACCCTGCCTTCGATCTCCGGAAGATCGATCCAGGAACGACAACCGGCATATTTCTTTTCGTTTTTCAACCGTAGCGGCGGATCAAGCCGGTAAATCCGCACGAAGGCCACATGGACACCCTCGACTTCACTGTAGTGGTAGCGCTCTTCCACGACGCTTTCGCGAAGCACGTGAAGTGCCCGGAGACGCGCCACTTGCTCCCAGTCCGTGAGTAACCCGCTCCACTCGATCGTCGCTGTGTAGCGCACTTCCAGTTCCTCGCCAGGTTCGTCCGGCACGGTGGTGTCCGGCGACAAGGTGGTCTTTTCCAATTGTTCGTGAAACCAGGTGGGAAACAACAGAAACTCGTGGTGGCGAAAGGCGAACCCTCCCTTGCCTTCGGCGATGCCACCTTTGCGAATGATCACGCTTTGCAGACCGGTGCCCAGCGCCTCGCAAATAACGGCCCATTCTTTGAAAGCGGTGTGCATACAGGTATAGTACTGTCTTTACAGAGCCTCTTCGTCAAAACGAAACGGGATTTCCACCATGCTTCATCGATTCGATCTCCACGTCCATTCCTACTTTTCAGCCGACGCCGCAAACGCGCCGGAGGAGCTGATCGAGGCCGCGAGGGCCCTCGGCCTGAGCGGCATCGCCATCACAGACCATGACACCTGCGAGGCCCATGAATACCTGATTAAGAAGGGGTTGGAACGGCCCGACGGACATCCGGTCAATGGCTTCCTTGTCGTTCCAGGGATGGAAGTTTCGACGGCGGACGGCCATCTGCTCTGCATTGGGACCACCCTCCCGGTAATGCGCGGAGAACCTGCCGCGAGTGTTGTCAAAGCCATCGAAGATCGCGGCGGCGTGGCGATTCCGGCGCATCCTTACGATTGCCTGCGCGCGGGCATCCGGGAGGAAGTTCTCGATACCCTCGAGCTCAAGACCATCGAAGTGTTCAACGCGGCCGCCAGAAAGGAGTGCAATGAAAAGGCACTCGCGTACGCAAGCCAAAGGAGCCTTTCAATGACGGCTTCCAGCGACGCCCACCACGCCTCGGCGGTGGCCGTCAGCTCAACAACCTTCGATCTGGACGAATTGAGCGTTCAAGGTCTGATTGTTGCCCTTCGTAGGGGAGGCATTCCCGAGGGACGTTACCTCTCAGCGCGAGAAGCCTTGAAGAAGCAGTTCGGAATGTTGTTACGGCCGCCGAGCCGCAAGGCATCCTGAAACCAGGGTTGCAATCACGACAACCGCTGCTATCGGAAAGACATGCGTTTGTCGACCGCCCTCCTCTTGCTTTGCCTCCTGTTCGCCGCGTGCAAGAAGAAGCCCCAGGCAGGGGCTTCTGCAGCACAGGAAGTCGCTCAGGCTACCCCCACCCCGCCCGCCGCGCCTACCCCGGAGCCGATTGATCTCACTTCACAGGTCATCGTTCTCTGCTATCACCGGTTCGAGGAAAAGCCGAAGGACAGCCTTGCCATCAAGCCGGCTGATTTCGAGGCTCATATGCAGGTTCTCAAGGATAACGGTATCGCCGTCATTTCAATGTCGGATTTTCTAGCTTGGCGGCGTGGAGAGAAAAGCATTCCGCCGAAATCCGCAGTCGTCAGCATCGATGACGGCTACATTTCTGGATACACCGTGGCGTGGTCGATTCTGAAAAAATTCGGCTATCCCTTTACGATGTTCATTTACACCGACTACGTGAAGGGAGGTCCCAAATCCGGAGGCCAGTCGATCAGTTGGGAACAACTTGGCGAGATGCGCGATGCGGGAGTTGATATTCAAAGCCACACAGTTTCCCACAGCGCGCTCAATGCAAAGAAGGGGAAGACCGACGAGCAGTATCTCGCCTGGTTGAAGAGCGAAATCGCCGGTTCAAAGGAGATTCTCGAACGAAATCTCGGCATTCCCGTCAAGGCAATCGCGTATCCATACGGACTCCACAACGAAGCGGTCCGGGCGGCCGCCAAGGAGGCAGGTTACGAAGCTGCCTTTACGGTGTACGGACAACGCATCGGGCACAGCGCCGAGGCGACAATGATCGGACGTTATGCCATTGAATCCACGAAGCCAAAAGTCTTCGAGGAGGCGGCGAATTTCAAAGGCTCCGTCGAAGGGGGCGCTGGCGCCATGCCCGCTGCGGTTACCATGGTCACTCAGCCAATGGACGGTGAGGCCGTGAGCGACCCGAGCCCGGAAATCAAAGCAAACCTTGCCACGTTGGGAAATGTTGACCCCACGAGTGTGACCATGCGAATCAGCGGTATCGGACTGGTTCCGGCAACCTATGATCCACAGACCAAGCTCGTTTCCTACAAGGTCACGCAGAAGCTCTACGCGGGCCAGGTCACGGTGATTGTGGGCGCAACGGTCAACGGAAGAAAGACAGAGGCCCGGTGGTCGTTCACCGTCGGCTCCCAGGAAGCAAAAGAGGCCAGCCCGACCAAAGAGGCTTCGTAGGCCATCTTATTTGTCGGACGAACGAAAGCCGAGCCACAGCCCCACAGCCGTCGGCGGAAGCGGTGGAGCGCACGGTGGGTGTGCAGACTGCCGCGACGGTGGAACGGAGAAAGGGTGGTTGTTGGCTCCAGCGCGGTCTAGGTGGCACCTTCATTTAGACTGCACAGGAGGCAGACATTCCGGCGCGAAGTAAATCAAACCAGCAAATGCGATGTCGACAGCGATAAGCGCAAAGATTACGGTGCGCAGGATGAAGCGTCCACGCATGTGGGAGTGAGGTGCGGCAGCACTAATCCGAACGATCGGCTCGCTGGTCTTTGTCCGTCGTAACTGGTGCTTCACGTTCTCCGGAACGAGTGACTCTGCGAGGCTGTCCAAAAGGCGTCGATTGACATCGCGGTCGAGTTCATGCTTCCGAACGAGTGCCAACAGGAAAAGCGTCAGGAACGCGCCGAGCAACAGAATCGCGACGGCAAACCAGTGGGACCGGAGTGCATACCCACTAATAAGAACACCCCCTTGCACAGCTATGAGCATCTGCGAGACATCCCAAACCAAACGGTCCTGATGAAGCGCATGAGCCAGCAGAGCTTCGTAAAGGCTGCCTTGGCCCTCTGTTCGTGATGGCAGCTCGGGAGCTTGCTCCGGTGGACGCTTTCCGAACTCAAAGTGGATATACATCGTGGCGATGTGCGTGCGCCTAACCTCTAGCCTGTCTTCAAAGCCCGAGGCAAGTTTTTAGGCGGCTTTTGCAAGGAAGCGAGCGTTCTCGAGCATGTATTGGACTTCTTCATCGACGCGGTGGAGGGCGGCACGCAACGGGTGAGGGATGGAGGAGGGATTTTCGGGTTCCAAGGCGGCAAAGCCTGGGCGCAGGAGGCGGGTCAGAAAAAGGAAGCTCCGCGCAATCGCCGCCGAGGTTCTGAACTTCCGGACAGGTGTGAAAAGAAAAAGCCTTGCCGAGATAAGCCCTAGGCACACAAACAGGCAGAAAGCCAAATTCGGAGTGGGCAAAACCAGCGGTTTTTTCTTGGCAAACGGAGCTTTTCTTTTGAAACCTTGCATTCGAAATGACGGCAGAGGTCGCTGTAATGAACAAAGTGGCAGTGGCGCTCGCGGCTGACAGCGCGGCCACGACCAGGCATAAAATCTATAACTCTGTCAATAAGCTCTTTCGCCTTTCGGACCACCAGCCCGTTGGGATCATGATCTATGGAAACGCTGAGATCATGGGAATCCCTTGGGAGGCGATTATCAAGGTTTACAGGTCGAGGCTGGGTACAAGGTCCGAAAAGACGCTTCAACTCTACGCAGAAGAGTTTGTAAGCTACCTTATAAAGGAGCATTCAATTTTTCCAGATAGCGAGCGCGAAACCTATGTCCAGAAAGTGGCTTGCGGATACCTAAGTGATCTTGCTGAATCAGCGAGAACGGCATCCACAGGGAGTCGTGAGGACGTCGATTCTGCTGTTAGGCAGACTATTAGGGAATACCATTTTGACCCATTATGCTCCCATTGTGGCGAGTTGAAAGATCTTCCAGAAAACTATCGGTCCGATTTAAGAGCAAGATATGAAGACAAAATAGGTGTGCTCATTACTCAGGCCTTTCGGGGACTGAATATTTCGTCTGAGACAGAAGAGGTCATTAAAGATTACTGCTTCGAGTGCCTATGCAGAGAATATTTCGACGATTTTTCAGGCGTAGTAATCGCTGGATTTGGGGAAGACGAACTATTCCCTTCTTTGGTTGAGTACGAGATTGAGGGGATGGCAATAGGAAATTTTCTTAAACATAGGATAGGGCAGGTGACGCAAATTGGATTTGATGCTTCATCCGCCGCTATTGTTCCATTTGCTCAAAAAGAAATGGTGCACTCGTTCTTGAGGGGAATCCATCCCGATATTCACGAGTTTTTGGATGCATACTTGACCGCAACCTTTGATAAATATGAGCTGCAGATAATGACCAGCTTAGCCGGAGTTGAGAAGTTGGATTTCGCTGATTTCAACAAGAAGCTTGTGAGTGCCAAGGATGTGATACTTAAGGAATTGAAAAAGGATTTGAGAGATCGGCAGAGTAAGCACCATGTCGATCCTGTGCTTGACGCGGTAGAAGTGCTTCCAAAGGATGAGTTGGCAGCAATGGCAGAATCCTTGGTTAACTTGACCGTATTGAAACGAAGGATGTCCACTGATGAGGAAACTGTTGGGGGTCCAATCGATGTTGCGGTGATCTCAAAAGGGGATGGCTTTATATGGATCAAGCGGAAGCACTACTTCACAAAAGACTTGAATCCGAGGTACATTACGCAGTACTTTCCACTATCTCAATTTACTCAAAACTGCGTGATACCATGATAAAGATAGATTTCGCTGAGGAGGGTCCGAGGACATCACGTTCCTCAGGGGAATGGGTATTTGTGGACAGAAAGCAAGGTAGGACTCGCTCGACAACTGCGCCTGCAAAGAGCGGCCAGATTTCCGCGCAACGTTGCGCGGAGGAGTTGGAGAGGATCTTCTCACAAAAGCCAAAGTAGAAGTCGTTTATATCGGGCAGGTATATTTTGGAGAAGCGTGAGAGAAGGCAGAAGCCCCGCCGAGGGGGTTGCCAAGGCTGGGCCGTTGAAATGCCAATCCCACATCGTCGATGCATCGATGAGTAGTTTCCGAACGCTGTTATCAAGCGTTCAAACCGAGTGGACAAATTCACTGGCCGATCTTCTCGGAGCCAACAGCACGGACATCAGCGGACGTTCAGGAATCCAGAGCCACTGACAATAAGCTTTATCGCGCGGTGTGGGTCGATGACGCCTATGTTCCTATCTGCTAGAGGTGGTCGGCGTGAGGTCGGCGTGACGCTTACGAAGCGGCAACGCCGCTGCGAGTTTTGTCGTTTTGTCGAGCATTCGCGCCTTGCTCCTCATGTTTACTTCAACTTCAACCTCGCATGCTATGGGAGCGTTACGGGTCGCATCGAAGAGACGAAGGTTCCGATGCGACATGCGATAGAGCTTGATAATCGTATCCGCGTAGGCAAATGGTAGGCAAAGCCACGTATGCGGGTGAAGTGCCGACGGTGTAAGGTCGGCGGATGGTGCAGAGCCTACGCCGAGGATTTCCAGTTCAGCGGGGCGAGGGCAGTGACGTTGTTGATAGCCCAGGAGGGAAGCTTAGTCACGACGTCGTTGAGGTATTTGCGCAGATTCGTCTTTCCAGTCCCTCGGGCGAACAAATCAACAAATCCGGCGGTTCGCCTTCCTGTTTCGACGAGAATGCACGAATGGACGGGTGAACCCGCTAATTCACAGTGGCTCGGGCAGCATGGCGAATTCCATCGATTGGTATGGCCGCCCGAGCGATATTTCACTCAGAAATTCCGCCGCCCGATGCTCACGCCGGTCGAGAGTTGGGAATTCTCGCCGCGGCGGATTTTTTGCGTGAATTCTCAGAACGATCTGTGGATCCTCTCCGCTTCAGACCAAATTTATGGAATTGCGTCCTGTCGAGGGTGCCGCAAAAGAGAGGGATCGTTCAGATCGTCGTCCTTCCGATGACGATAAGCGCTTTCGCCCGGTTTCCTATGGTGGACGCGGCCTCCGGGTTCGCGCGGGTTTCAGCCTCTTCGAGCTGCTCTCGGTAGTCGCCATCCTGGTGCTGATGGCAGCACTCTTGTACTCTGGGCTTTCGGGCTTCTCGAGTTCGGCGGGCCGGCGCGGCGCGGCGAACATCCTGATGAACACCCTCGAGCATGCGAGAGTGGCGGCCTTGGAATCTGGCCAGACCGTTTACGTCGGATTCGCGGATGGCGACTTTCCCGTCGAGGAAATGCGATATACGTCCTTTCTGGTATTTCGTGAAACTTCCGACGAGGAACGGACTGTCGGCGCCGGCAACTACGTCGTTCTCAAGAAATGGACAAAGCTCCCGGCAAACGTGGCATTCAAGAGGGTCGCGAGCAGCTTGGTTCCGGAGTCCGGTGGGCAGACATTTCCGGGCTTGAGCGATGCTTTGGCTGCCGGTCAACGGGACGAAACATTTCCGTCCCTCGCCTTCAATGGTTCGGGGGCCGTCGACGGCGGCAGCAACCCGCTTCAGCTGTTTCTTTATGAGGGCTACTACGCTAATAAACAGGACATCCAAACCCGAAAGGGAGGCAGTCTCTTCGAAAAGATCAGCTTGTCTCGCTACACTGGACGCGCCCAGCTCGATGTCACTGCAACAGGTATCCAATGAGATCCAGGTTGCGTGGAACATCTGCCTTTTCGCTTGTTGAAGCCGCTCTATCATTGGCAATCCTCTCCTTCGCCATCATCGCGATCATGGGTCTGTTTCCCGTTGCCCTCCAGACAGCTAGGGAAAGCAATCGCGAGACACGCGCTACGCTGATTGCCAGGCGCATCGTCGATGAACTGGAGTCGCTGCCCGCAACTAATACGGCTGTTGTGAGAGGGCCCTCGGTCAGCAATCCGGGCTGGCGGCTTGCAGGGATGGATCTGTCGGCTTCCTCCGTCCACGTTCTCGCCTACGATGAGCAAGGCGAAGGATTGACCAATGAGCTTGCGCCAGCCGAGTTCAAGAATCCGATCTCCGCGCCAAATGCCTATTTTGCAACAGAGCTCCGCGTGACACCGGATTTTCCGATTGCGGGAATTTCACGAGTACAAGCGACTGTCGAGGCGCCGGCGAATGCGCCGTCGTCCAGGAGGTCTCGATTTGTTTTCGTCACATTGATCAAGCAGCAGTAATGAGGGATGTCTAACTTTTCCAGTGCTGTTCCACGCAAGCCCTCCTGCGGGATTCTGGCTCTCAGTCCCTTGCCGGGCGCCTTTACGCTGCTTGAAATGCTCGTCTCCCTGGTCGTCCTGGCGTTGGTTGTCATGGCGATGACGGCTCTGGTCGATAGTGCAACCAAGCTCTGGCGAGAAAACGAGGGAAGGACCGAAGCCTGCCGGGAAGCGCGCGCGGCGCTCTTGATTATGGCACGCGATCTAAGAAATGCCGTCGCAGGCACAAACGCGAACTTCATCAGATTCAATATTCAGGCGGGCGCCGCAGGCACTGAGTACGGAGACAATGTCTTTTTCCTAGCTTCCCTTCCCTCTTCGGCGCAGGACACCAATTCCAAGAGTGACTTGTGCGAGGTCGGCTATTTTCTTGCGCTCGACCGAACTCCCGCAAGCACGAACCGAACATTGAACCTCTATCGTTACTTTCGAAATAGCAACGAGACGTTCTCCAACCTCGCCGGCGCCACTTTGTTCGAGAACATTGCGACGGGTGCAGCGGGCGAGGAGTTGCTCGCTCGCAATGTGGTTGGTATGAGGATCACACCAGTCAGCGCAAATGCAGGCGAGTGGACCGCTTTTGCGCCTTCTCCTAATGCACCGCTTCCCGCAGTGATCGAGATCACGCTCACCGCGATCGGACACGAGACAGCGAAAAAGCTGGAGGACTTCGCGGGCTGGACCGATACGAATTCGCGCCTTATGAAGCAGGCCGTGCAGACCCTTACGACGCGCGTGAACGTCGGGAATAGGCCATGAGGCGGCGGAGAAGCAAGGCCGCTTCGCTCATTACCACGCTGCTGGTCATCGTCGTTCTCAGCACCATCGCGGTTGCATTTCTGCAAAGCACATCGATCGACCGTCTCACCGCAAAAAGCGCAAAAAATATTCTTCAGGCGGAACTTGCGGCGCGGGCTGGGCTGAACGCGGCTATCGCTCAAATCCTCACGGCTGTCGGCACAAATAGTGCCTTTGTAACGGGCAGCACCAATTACGCCGTCGATCACGGTCCGCTCGTGATGATCGGTCGAACCAATCTTGTCGATTCGATTCAGTTGATGCCATTGGTATCCGCGCCACCGGATCTCATGAGGAAATTCCTTCAGACCGAGTGGACAAATTCGCTAACGACTCTGTTTTCCGATCTTGTCGGAGCCAAAAGCGTGGACATCAACGGGCGTTCAGGAATCATCCAGAGCACCACCGACAATAAGCTTTATCGCGCCTTGTGGGTCCTCATTTCCAGTTCGTCGGGCGAACAGATCGGGCGGTTTGCCTTCCTTGTTCTCGACGAGAATGCAAGGGTGAACCCGTTAATTCACAGCGGCTCGGGCACTATGGCGAGTTCTATCGATTGGTATAGCGGCCCCAGCGATATTTCCCTTACGAATTCCTCCGCTCCGATTCTCACGCGGCCCGAGCAGTCGGCAATTCTCGCGGCGCGCAGCCACCTTCTCACGCCCGAGTCTCTTGCTCAAGCTTTCGAAGCAAAGACAAACTATGACCGCGTGAAGCATCTGCTCACCGTGCAAGCGAACGAAACGTGCGACGTGATACCAGCAGCCTTAGCGAGCGGAGGCCGGCCGAAGCATAATATTAACGAGCTGGCTACCAATTCTCTCAACGGCGCGACGGCGGAGCTTCGCGCGAATCGGATCGCGGGGATCATTTCCTCGAATCTGAATTCCTTCTCCTCTCGCGATCCGAGTTTGCGAGGCCTCGCGGGAGAGGAAATGCAGTATCTTCGACGCCTTGCCGCCGGCATCGTTGACTACATAGATTCCGACTTGGCGCCGACGGCAGTGAACGGAGGAGAACCTGCCGGTCGTGATCTCTTCCCGCTTGTTACAGCCGTTGCCGAGCGCTTCCGTCGCACAAGCCTCGATACGAACGCCGCGACGACTACTATCGAAAGCCAGTGCTTCGTCCAAGTTTGGAATCCCTATACGACCGAAATTGACCTTAGCAATCAAGTGCTTCGATTCGTTGTTCGCAATCGGATGAAAGTGAACTTCGGCACAGGCATCGTGACGCCCTTTCACGATTATGATGGCACCCGGGCGACAAGCGTGGTCATTCGGCCGAACGAATTTGCTGTCATCGAGTTTCCAACCACTTACCAGACATGGAGCAGTCCTGGGCCGGTTAGCGATGTTCCCAGATGGGACGACGGTCCAAGCGGAAACGCCGATGAAACTACGCATTGTCCGTTTGAGTTCTACATCGATGGCCGACTCGTGGATATGAATCGCCGCCCGCCTGTTGGACCTGACGTTGCGGTCAGCGGAATGGTCCGATCTGGATTGGCTTTCACCAACGCCAGCAATCGCTGGCAATGTTCTTTTATACCCACCCAACATTCAGCCCCGAATTGGCGCTTCGTCGGCGACGGTCGCGCCACCTACCTCTGCAACTATGATTGGCAGACACTTGGCAATTCCAGCTATGTCACGGGAACGCGATGGAAGGGAAGGCAGCAAAGCACCGCCCCGCGCTATCAGGAGTTCACCGCGAATTGGGTCCAGCGCGACTATGTAAGGGACAATCCTCCGATGGGTACTGCTCCAGCTAGCATCAATCAGACGCCATCGGAAGTGCCGGCCCCCAATGGCAGGATGGACGCCGTTGCGGCGGCACCGGCAGTTCTTGGCAACAAGGCCATGCGGTCCGTGGGAGAGCTCGGGCACATTTTTGATCCCGCACAGGCGGCGGATGATCTAAGCGCTCCAATCTCAAGCGAACTCCCGTATAACAATAAGATTTCCGGAGGTGGGAGAAGTCTAAGAATCGGCCAGCCGGAATTTAGAAGTGGTACGACTGACAGCTGGGACACGAATGGTCGTCGGGCGATCGAGCTGATTGACCTCTTTACTGTCAATGCCACGAACAGCGGCAGCGGGGGATACCCTGCAGCCGCCGGCCGGATCAATCCGAACACTGCTACACCAGAGGTCCTTGCGGCTGTTCTCTCGGGAATTCAAATCAGCTCGGATCGCGCAATCCCCGTCTCGTCGCTAAATAGTGTTGCCGCCATAGCCGCAAATATTGTCAGTAATCGTCCTTACAGCGTCCTTTCCGATCTGCACAAGGTGATGAATAGTTTCGCGACGGGGGCGAACTATACTCCGGCGTTTCCCGTTTCAATCGGTGGTGGAACGACCAATCTTGCTGCGATGGACCGCGTACGCGAAGAGGCCTTTGGCAAATTGGTCCAGCATCTTACTGTCCAATCGCGAACGTATCGGATCATCGCGGTCGGCGAGGCTTTTGATCCCCGCGGAAAGCCGCGCGGGCGGGCGACCATCGAAGCAATTGTCTTTCTTCAAAATCGGCCGGGCGGCGGAGTCCGTCCGATCATCACCTTTCAGCGGACCTTCTGAAGCCGGATGATTCTGATGCGTAGCGTTCTTGCCTTTTGTCGATTGGGCGTGATTGCGTGTTTGATCCACGGTTCGCAGGCGCTCGCACAAACTCTCCCCGCCACGACAGCCGTTCAGATTGTCAACGCGACGAGTGTACCCGCGATCGCCCTCAGAATTAATGACAGAATTGCCTACGAGAATTTTCCACAGGGGCTCAAGACAGCAGACTCTCCAGCGAGCTTGATCAAGGCAATCTATCAGGCGGAAGACACGAGAACCGGATCTCGCGCGACGTCGGCCGAAATAACTTACGAAGCGGGTTCAAACCAATCGCTGGTGATCCTCGGCGATTTTTCCACCGATGTTCCGCCTGGGGTACTTCGACATCCCGGGCGAGCCCTCACGGCGGAAGAGAAGCAATATCCCCCGAATGTTCTCTTTCAAGTGTTTTCCCATGCGGCGACGGAATCCCCTGTAAGGCTGCGTATCATCAACGGCATGCCCGGCAGGAACCTCTCCGTTGTTGCGAGCGGTCGAGAGATTTTCGTGAAACCCGGCGAATTTGCAGTCCTCTCCGGCCAGCCAGCGATTGCTCGCTATGTGGCACGGGTGGATGGTGAGAAGATTTCTTTGCTGATGCGCCAGGAGGGCCTGATTCGAAATGCCATCGTCATCTTTTACCTAAAGAGCGGAAGGCCGGCTTTCATGCGCGCCTTTGAAAACAACGCGGAGTCGAATCGAAAGCGCGAGGAGTTGGAAAGGGAGCGGGAATGAGTCTGGATCCGAAGCGAACTGTCGCCGAGTTGAAGGAACTTCGGGCGCTCACCTCCGACGAGAACGGCGCTCAGCGCGTAGCGTTCACTCCCACTTGGGCGAAGGCGAGAGATTGGATGAGAGCGAAGCTCGAGAAGCTTCCCGTGGAAATCGACCGTGACGAAGCGGGAAATGTTTGGGCGACGCTGCGAGGAGTGTCTCGGCAGTCTCTCCTAATCGGAGGCCACATCGATTCGGTTCCCAACGGCGGCTGGCTCGACGGTTGCCTGAACATCCTAGCAGGCGTCGAGATCTTGCGCCGTATCAACATTCAATATTCAGGCAACCCTCCGATCACTGTGCGGCTTGTGGACTGGGCCGACGAGGAAGGCGCCCGCTTCGGCAGGAGTCTCTTCGGTTCCTCGGCTTGCTCGGGCTTTCTCGACATAAACGAGGCAAGAAGCCTGAGGGATAGGGATGGAGTTCCCCTGACACGCGCGCTCGCCGAGCATGGCATCGATTTCGAGCGCGTGAAAGAGAGCGGTAGGCAACTCCGCGACGCCGCCGCGTATATCGAGCTTCATATCGAACAGGGACCCGTCCTGCTCGATAAGGATCTATCGCTTGGGACCGTGCTTGGCACCTACGGCGTCGAACGCCACGCCGTCACCTTTCGGGGACAGGCGGCACACTCGGGCAGCACCCCAATGAATAGGCGGCGCGACGCCTTTCTAGCGGCCGCAAAGATGAGCCCGGAAATCTACCGCATCGCGGATCGTCACGCGGGCGTCTGCACGATTGGCTCCTGCAGCACTACTCCCGGCATAGTAACCAGCGTTGTCGAGGAATGCCGCATCACTCTTGATCAACGCCACCTCGACGCAAGCGCCCTTTCCCAGATGCTGCAGGATGCGAGAGAAGCAAGTGAACGTTTCGCCGCGGAGGGAAATGTCACCACTTCCTGGGAACGCCTTCTGCGAATCGAACCCGTTCATTTCGATGACGAGCTTCTTACTCTCTGCGACGAAGCGATCTCCGAAACCTGTAGGATGATGACGCATCGCTTGCCCTCGGGACCGCTCCACGATGCGGCAGAAGTCGCACGGGCCGGAATACCCACGGTGATGATGTTCGTCCAAAGCCTCCGCGGCATCAGTCACAACAAAATCGAAGACACCAAAGAAGAGCACATCGAATTGGCGGTGACCGCGTTCGACAAGCTTGCGGAAAAAGCGATGAGCCGAATCGCTGCTGGATTGATGGGCGGGTGCGCGTAAGCTGATGCGCTAACTCGGTCAGGACCGAAATTCCTCTCTCAGGGATTTGAACTTGGAATGACGTCTATTCCTTCGATCTATTCAGAACTCTGTCAAAAAGGCGAGCCGCACGAAGTCTCAACATCGCCGAAGTGAACGAGTTAAGAGTATTGAGCAGAGTGGCTAAAAAATGATGTCGCCGCGGCGCCTCTCGGACACCGCGGCGACACCGTATTCCTCCCTTTCTCGATCTCCTGTTCCCTTTTTTCCCTAGCCCTAGATCGAGCCCCTTGCGGAAAGTCTCGCTTCGATGCCAACAATGTAGCTGATGTCTTTCATGCGTCAACAAAATAAATTAGAATTTCTAATCAGAAGCAATTCGAAACAGCTCCGCGTCACACTTCCCGCTGCGACAGCTCTCTGTTAGCGGTCAAGTTCTGTGATTCGTTCGCCCAAGCGTCCGGCTCTGACCGGCCTCCTTTACGCCGTTCTCGCTACGCGAGTTGGGGACTTTTGCCGTTGTATTGGAAGCCCTTTGGGGCGGTGTCCCCGCTGGAAATCGTGAGCCATCGGGTGGTTTGGTCGCTGTTTTTGTTGACGATTCTCGCGGTCGTGTTTCGCCAATTGGACGAGCTGCGGGTCGTTTTGCGGAATCGGAAGCGTCTCGCGGTGCTTGGTGTGACGGCCGGCCTTCTCAGCGTGAACTGGGGGCTTTTTATCTACGGAGTTGTTTCCGGTCAGGTCGTGCAGACCAGTCTCGGCTACTTTCTTAATCCGTTGGTAAGCATCCTTCTTGCCTTTGTGTTCTTGAAGGAACGGTTGAATCCCGTGCAGATGGCGGCCGTGTTTCTCGCTGCCTGGGGCGTCGGACACTTTGGCTGGCATTTGGGACGACTGCCTTGGATCGCCCTCGGGCTGGCCTTCTCCTTCGGGTTGTACGGGCTTTTGAGAAAGATCGTTGCGGTAACGCCGCTCGTCGGCCTGCTAGTAGAGACCGGGCTCATGGCTCCGGTGGCCCTCGCTTTGATTTGGACTTATTCAACCAAGGGATGGGCGGGATTTGGGACCTCGACGCAACTCACGCTGCTCTATCTTGGTGCCGGAGTGGTCACCACGCTGCCACTGCTCTGGTTCAATAGCGCGGCGAGACTTCTGCGGCTTTCCACCATGGGATTCCTGCAATATCTGGCTCCCACCTTGCAGTTGCTCGTTGGAGTGTGGGTGTTCAAGGAATCGTTCACGAGCCGGGAAGCAATAGCCTTTGCTTTGATTTGGACTGGCATAGCTGTCTATCTCTGCTCGCTGTTGCAGTCGCGCCGATATGCGATTCCGACGCCGGATCCGGATTGATTCCCTTCGAGGGGTAGCAGCTGGAATAGGTATATCGGGTCGACAAGCGCAGTTTTCGTGCTTGCGAACGGCGGCGAAAAATGCGCCTCCGACGTGGTCGCGGAGTATCGTCGCGGCAGCGTCGTCAGCTTACGGGTGATTGGAGAGCAGGACGACTTCCGAGGGCCTAACATCGCGGATTTCGATAAATGCCGTGCCATCTCGAAACTTCACAGGAACCTGCGCACCTACCGCATGAGTGCCGCTGAATGCAGGATCCCCTGCTTGTGCGCTGTTCGCGATGACTTGGAAGGTCGCGCCCCCGCTGCTGTTCAATTTCGAATCGATTAAGACGTCCCCGCCGCGGCGTTCCCGTCCATGCCCGTTGACGACGCAGACGATTTCTTCATCGTCGAGAACGCGCGACCAGGCAATGATTTCTCCCGGTCCCGGCAGGCGAAATGGCGCTGAAAAGTTGGATATCGGGCGCTGATACTGCCGGCCGATTCGCACGGCAGGAAAGGCCTTGCGTACCGCGTTGAGGGCGGCAATCCGCACATAGGCTGGAGAATTGGCGTTGAAGCAATGATGTCCCGTCGTTCCGAATGGACCAAATCCCGGCAGGTTCGTGTCGGGTCCGGTCGCACTGGCTGGAAGCCCTAGACGTCCGCTCTGTCTCGGATGTTCGGGCCCGAACATCGCCTCGCGCAGGAACCGGTCGGTGCCAGAATTGAAGTCCGGCAGGAACTGCTCACGAAGGGCCTTTTCCGGACCCGAAAACGACTGATCGGTTCCATAATAGATACAGGGAATGCCCAGTGAAAAGAGTTGCAGCGCCGTGGCCGCGACAACCTGTACGTCCGACGCCGCGTCCGTGGAGAAGCGAATCTTTGGGCCTGAGACGTGATCGTGATCATCGAGGATGGATACGTGGCGCTCACCGGCGTCACGGTGTGAACCGAGGGCATCGTCCCAGACTTCGGCAAGGTGCAGGTAGGACTCAGGTGCGATCAGTCCCTTTGCCACCCCGCCCAATGTCGGTCGGATGCCTCCAATATCCAGCGTTGCGTTCAAGTTGCGCCCCAGAACCTCGCGGTATCGCGCGGCGTCGTCGTCTGAGCCGGCAACCTCACCGACGAGAAAGAAATCTGCCTTGCCAAGGTTTGCGGCAAATTCCTTGATCGCTCCGCAAAAACTACGACCGGTCTCCTGGGACACATGCTTGAGGGTATCGAGCCGGAAGCCGTCGCAGTCCGTGAGCGCAATCCAATATTTGTAACAGCGCGCCAAATCATTGAGAGCCTCGGTTCCATCAAAATTGATGTCCCGAAGGTCGATAAAGTCGGTTCGCCGGAACTCTGCCGTTGGATCGTCAAGGCTGCCGGCCCCGAGACTGCCGGTTCCCGCGCGAGTGTAGTAATTGTCTTGTTGCAACTCGGAAGGCCATACTCCCCCATCCGTATCGGCTGGGCCAAGGGTAGCGGCGGAGCGATCGTCCGGATCGAGCCATGGGCCTTTCTGGTAGAAACCTGGGAAGGGCCTGAACGGAGGCGTTCGCTGCCCGTTTGCGTAGATCCAGTTGCAGCCCGAGTGGTTGAAAATCACGTCCAAAATCACACGCAGCCCCCTCGCATGGGCAGCGTCGACAAGATCGACCAAGTCGCGCCGCGTTCCGAACCGAGGATCTACTTCAAGAAAATCCTGAATCGCATAACCGTGGAAGGTATTGCCGAGTATGCGTTGCTTGAACATCGGTCCCACCCAGAGGGCAGTTATTCCCAACCCCTTCAAATAATCCAATTTCGAGCGAATCCCGTTGATCGTTCCGCCTTGGTAGCGTTCACCTCCGGACCTCGACCAGTGATCAAATCGAAATCCCTGGGGCCGCGCAGCAGCTAGGTTGTCCCGATCCAAGAGCGGACGGCTATCCTCCTGGCCGTCGCTAAAGCGATCTGGCAGGAGGAAATAGAGAACCTCATCACGCCAGTCCGAAGGTGACGGATGATATTTCTCACGACGCGGTAAACGGACTTCTCGAACGCTCGAGGGTCTCGATCCATTCAAAATCGTATCGCTAAATGACATTGCTTTGTTTCCCTAGTTATTATTTTTGCGGACACCTTTCCCTCTCAATCGCGAAAGACGCCGTCGTTGAAGCGCTTGATTGTCTCATAACTTGCTTTAGGTGACATGCTAAGCGCACATGTCGAGAAGGACTCGAAGCCAAAGCATCGGGCTGGACACGTGCAGCGTACTCCAGAGCCGGCCGCGCTTTCGCCCCGGAAGAGCTTGCTCTAATCGTAAGAGCCTGGTCATGCTTTGCTATACTGTTCTTAAACCACTCGGCGCTACTGCCGAACCTCAGACCAGCGCGGAACGACGCGCCGATCTTCCCGGAATTCGAATTCCATGCTTGAAAGCCCGTGTAGCGAATAGAGGTTGCAAAGACAATGGTAAAGTGACGAGTGCGCCCTTGGTGGTGACAAACGGTGAAAACCTACTCGGTCGATCGGGCGACCTTCGATTGGGGGGTCTTTTAAGTGCGATTCCTGACTCCGTCGAGGAACAAGCCAGAAACTGAGCGAGATTTCTTTCGGATCGTAGAGTCGTAAAAAGACAAGAGCCCTACAGGTCCTATTGGGGGTTTCCTAACGTCGTTGTTCTACGTATTGGTGCCCAGATCCCCGTATCGCAGGAGCAAGAAACCCTCCTTCACAGAAAGAGAGGCCCGCGAGTTGAGGGCCTGCCGGCTGAATCGCGTGGCGCGATCCTGACTCGACACAAGAACGGCGGCGGTTTGAAATAGGGTTCCCGATGGAGAAGCCTGCGTGCGTGCGCTGATTGTTGATGACGAGAAGAACATCCGCCGCACGCTCTTGCTGGCGCTCGAGTCGATGGGGCACGACGTCATGGCTGCGGAGAGCGGAAGCCTGGCAATCGAGGAGCTGAAAGCCAGCAACTATGACGTTGTGCTTCTCGATCTTAAGCTCAGCGAGGAGAGCGGGCTCGATGTGCTTCAGGAGATTCTCCGTGTCTCGCCACGAACGGCGGTTGTCATGGTCACCGCCTACGCGTCCGTAGAAACCGCTGTCGAAGCGATGCGTCGTGGGGCTTTCGACTATTTGCCCAAGCCTTGCACCCCGGATCAGATCCGCCAGGTCTTGGCGCATATTGAACGGACGAGAAAATTGGAGCGCCGTGTGTCCGAGTTGGAGTCGCGCCTGGCAGATTACGGACCGGACGCGGATCTGAGCACGCAGTCCGTGGGCATGCGGAAGGTTCTGGAAATCGCCTTCAAAGCTGCTGAAAGCGATGCCACGGTGCTGCTGCTCGGTGAGAGTGGGACTGGCAAGAGTGTGCTCGCCCGGGCGATGCACCAGCGAAGCCGCCGAAGCACCGGCGCCTTTGTCACCGTGAGCTGTCCAAGTCTCTCGCGTGAACTGCTGGAGAGCGATTTGTTTGGCCACGTCAAAGGCGCATTTACGGGCGCGCACGCCGACACGAAAGGAAAGGTTGCCGCGGCCGACGGAGGAACGCTCTTTCTCGACGAGATTGGGGACCTTCCTCTGGAGGTGCAAGCGAAGCTTCTGCGTCTGCTCCAAGAGCGCGAATATGAACGGGTGGGCGAAACTAAGCCGCGCCGCGCGAACGTCCGGGTGATTTCAGCGACCAATCGGGATCTGAACGAGTCTGTGCGCGAAGGCAAATTCCGCGAAGATCTCTTTTACAGGCTAAACGTCATCACCGTCCGGCTTCCTCCGCTTCGCGAGCGAACGCAAGACATAGAACGGCTGGCCTTGCTGCATCTGAACTTTCTTGCCGGACATTCCGGAAAGGCCGCCCACGGGTTCTCGCGTGCGGCGATCGAAGCGATGACCGCATACCGATGGCCCGGAAACCTGCGCGAACTTCGCAATGTCATCGAACGGGCCGTAATCCTGAGTGACCGCGATCAAATCGAAGTCGCTGATCTCTCCGACACGATCCAACCGCTCTCGGAAGTCCACCTCGGAGGAAAGTTCACGCTCGATCAGATTGAGTCTGAACACATTCGGAGGTTGATCGCCAATTCCAGGACTCTCGAAGAGGCCGCTCAGATCCTCGGGGTTGATCCGGCAACTCTGTACCGCAAGCGAAAGCGAATGTAGGAGACCCCGACTTTTCGTCCGCCGCTTTGATTTGCTAGACTAGAGAATTGCCGTTTCCCGTGGCTCGGTTTCCACGCGAATTAATTGTCCGCTGGTCAATTTTGCTGGATTTGCTTGGATTTGCCTGGATTACCCTAGATTTGGCCTGACAATCAATGAGTTGCGGTTTCCCGATCGGAGATTAAATGTCCGCTTCTCGTGGGAATTTCGCGACACTTCCGCGAACGGGTCGCGGCAAATTCCACCCTATTACAGAGTAATTTGCCAAAAACTTCCAAAATAGCGGACAATTAATTCGCGAACGAAAATCGGGAAAAGGAGGAACCAGGAACCCATTTAGCGTCCTTAGACGAAGTCCGGGTCATTTTCTTCTAGGGCTATTTACGTGACTCCGGTGATCCCACATCTTGCGGTTTGACGATATCAGAAAATGGGGTCGGGCCGACTTGGACTGCCTGTTGGGCGAGCCGATAGAACAATTTGCCCCTGGAGGCGGACTTCCTGCGATTGAAGCGAAAGGTGAACTCGGCGAGATAGGCATTGAGGTGAGCATCGGAAACGGCCCCTTGGTGAGTTCCAAGGAGCCATCGCTTAAGCAGAGACACCACCCGATGAACACGAGGGAGTAGATGCACATCTGGAGCCTCTCGCCTCTGGATCAGTCGTACATGATGATATCCCTCAAGTTGGCGGTAAGCGTTGAGGCCGTCAGTGATAACCGTGCTGCCCGGCTCAATGGACTCGGCAATAAATTGGTGAAGAGTTGCACGGCTCGTATCTGGAATACGACCCAGGCGGATACGCCCGATCCCAGCACCATCGCATTGGGCGGCCACTGCGATAAGGCTTTTACTCT
>DATDAL010000168.1:0-2088 GCA_036525415.1 Terrimicrobiaceae bacterium
CATGGAGAAGTCCCGCCGCAAGATAAGCGGAATTCGACCAAAAGTTGTGGAACTGCAGGAAGAAACCCCTGGTGTCGACGAACTCGCACTGCTCCCTCTGATACTCGGCGACGCGATCGGCAGTAACCATTCCCCACGGGTTGTAGTGGCCGAAGTGGCCGAAAAGGACCACGAGCCCGATCGTGCCCACGATGCCGCCCCAGATCATCAGCCAGCCCCAGCGTTGCCAAACGTTCATGTGGCCTTCATCGAAAGTCGTTCAACGGCGGGGAAGACAACCATAAGGTTTGGACGTCCGCGTAGCGCCGACGTCATGGATCCACCAGCTGTCCGGCGAGGGTCACGGCAAGCTCAGCGGCGGTCCCCGGCCCGAACATCTTCCGTTCCATGCGGACGATGACATCCGTCGGCACGGCGAAGGCACCGATCGTAGCCCGCAAGGGCTGGGCGGCGGTGAACACGCTCTTACCGAAAAGGTCCGTTCCCTGGGCGACCACGACGAAGAAGTGCACGACCGGGTTGTTGATGTGAATAGCGAAGACCGAGTCTCCGGCGGGCACCGTGCCCTTTGCCGACACGTATTCGATGAGAAGGCGTGTCCCCGCAGGGATGGTGAAGACGTGGTTGGAGATCTGATTGCTCACGTCGGACACCTGGTTGAACGCGTTGACCGATTTGCCGGGAACGATAGTCACCGCCAGAGGTAGGCTTGTGACGCGGACCGGCAAGGGCGTGTTCGTTACGTTCACCGGCTGGCTTGGAGCGGCAGCCGATCCGCTGGCGATCGCAAGGTCGGCGCCGTGCGCGGCGCCCGATGCCAGGAGTTGGAGCTTCTTAAACATGAACGGTTCTTCTTGGCCTGGCACCCACAATGACTCGTTCCGGCGATCATCCGCTGGACTTTTGAGGTCTCTCTCTTCCAACTAGACGTTTTGTTCCTGGGTTCGGATAAGATCTGGCTTCCGCTGAGTGCAAGCGACTCGAGAAGCAGGGGATCGGAAGAGCCTCATGGGGGCATCTTGATAGTTTGAAAAGTGCCAAAGTGGCAAGGTCAAAGCGCGGCAAAGCCCAACGTCATGCAGGCGCCCACAGTCGATAAATCCCGAATAGCTTCGGTTTCCGCGCTGCCGGGATGCGCCCCTCGCGTGCGCTCGATAGGGGAGGGTCCCTGTCTTCCCTCCGGCATACGGCCTTCTTGCTAGCGACGTGGGCGCCTCTTGCACCAGAGCGCACGGACGGGGCCTTTCGGTTCGACGAGGCCCTGGCATTCGTGTCGGAGAATTCACTCCCCGTAGAAAACGTCGCCGTCAAAAGTTACCGCTAGCCCTTTCGGATGTCCCTTCCGCGCTGGATAATGTGGCGGAAACAGAACCGACGGCATGGATGTCCCCTTGAACTGTGACCCCGGCGCGCGTGGCTCACGCACCGGGCCCGACTTTGGCAGCAACGATAAAGGAGGCTTGGAAAGACCGTGCTGAGAGGCAGCGACAGGCTGTCGTCGCCCTCACAACTCGCTTGGATGACAGTGGATTCCTACAAGTATTACTTGCGATTCTTACCAAATATTCTTACTTTGACAAATATGAAAGCGCTGGTTACGACGAAAGGGCAAGTCACCATCCCGAAGGAATTGCGAGAAAAGTTCGGCATCGAGCCGGGGTCGCAAATAGATTTCATTGCCGGCACCGATGGTATTCGTCTGCGCAAAGTCATTGATAGGACCAAACGGCTCGCTGTCCTCGGTTGTCTGAAAAAGGAGCTGGCCGGACGCAGCGTGAATGAGTTGTTGGATGATTTGCGCGGTCGGGTGGAACTGCCACCGGCCCGTCGGAAGGAAAGACGGGTGTGAGCGCGGTGGCAGTCGATACGTCGGTCTTGCTGGCGATTTTCAAAGGCGAGCCGAGAGGCGAAAAGTGGTTGGAGTGCCTGCAATCAGCGGCGGAAACGGCGATACTGCTCATCTCGTCCGTGGTCTTCGCGGAGGTTCGTTCGTTCTTTCCATCCGATGATACGTGCCGCAAGACCTTGCGCAGTATCGGCGTGAGGCACAGCCCATTTACGGAAGAAGCCTCGCTCCTCGCAGGAAGG
>DATDAL010000169.1:0-104877 GCA_036525415.1 Terrimicrobiaceae bacterium
ATCTCGATGAATTTGTCTTTCGTTTCAACCGCCGACAAACGCCCATGGCAGCTTTCCAAACACTCTTGGGCCTGACTACCCAACGTCCTCATGTTTCTCTGAAGAAAATGACGGAACCTGATTCAGCGGGATAAGCATCTTACATCAAACTTCCAGGCAAGGTCACTGATGGCTTCACACAAACTCTTCCCTTTGATTTAAGCTTGCTCGGCTAGGTCTATGTCATGAAGTAGCTTTCCGTTGTAAACCATATCAAAAGCCCAGAACTGGCCAATCCCATGCCACCAGTCGATTAAAAGAATGGAAAGCGCCTCATCAATGGTCCCAGCGATAAATGGAAATGGTGAAGTCCACTTCGACTGTTTCACGTAGCTGAACTTTGAAACGAGTTCATGAGCTATAAAGAGACGAGCACACAGCTTGTAGAGATGCTTGGAATCATCAAGTTTACTCAGGCTGCTCTCTATCCATGCCCTACAATAAGTGTCTATCTTATCCTTATCTCGCCAGCAAAATGCTAGCCACTCTTCTTCAGCTTGCCTTCGTGGAATGTCGAGATTCGGTGTGAACTTCCAATTAGGTAACGTGTCGCTGCTGCCTTGGGCCAATCGCTTTTCTACGGACGTCCAAAGCGTCACTGGCTCTACTGGGAGGTCGTTGTTCATAAATCATAGTCGAGCGTAGGCCAGCAGCAAGCCACGGAAAACTTGAAGTCTCGAACTGGAGAGGCACTCTGGTTCATCATTCTTACCGTCTACCTCCTTAAACAGCGCTCTAAATATTCCTCATATGTGGCGCAACTTGCCGCCCTTCCGAACTCAGTCCGAAAATATTGACACTGCTTGTAAAGAGCTGTGGCATGGCTTGTCGCCGAAACGAGCAAGCTGAGGCAGCCAATGAATGTCAAGAAGACCGCAACGGCACCAAAAGTCCTTAGTCCACTGTCTGCCGGTGCCAAATTGTAGCAGACGATCCCACCAATAAATACCCAAAGGCACCATTTCAATGGACCTTGATCCTCCCAAAAGCCTTCCCACCGCTCTCTTTTCGTTTTATCGATAATAGATTCTCGCTCTGGTGCAGACGCTGAATGAACAGCAACCCATGCTTCGCGTGTCAATGGCACGCCGGGAGAATGGAAGGAGTATTCGGTCCAGAAGAACTTTCCCATAGAGCACGTTTTTGGCTAACCGTATTCTAGCTAAGAATGACGTGGCATGATCGCTTCGCTTTCCTCTGCGGGTATGGGGGTCGGCCGTCAAAAAAGCCTGCCCGAGCCAAGACGTGGATCAAGACTCGCCTGACATTTTCATAGGGTGGAGTGTGGTGCATCTTTTAGCTCAGTATGAAGTGGCATAGCGCTAAGAAAAGAGATCGACTCCGACACCAAAGCCTGGACACGCTCGAATTGCTCGCCGGAAAGCATCGTGTAATTGCCGGTCTCGAGCGCAAGGAAACGAATGACCTCAAGACAATGAATCGCAAGGGTTGGCATCCCATGAATCTCGATGTGCCAAGACATGGGAATATAATGCTCGAACGGGTTCCGAAATGACTCTTGAATCTTCTTAATGGCAGCTCGCTGGTCTTCCGAAAGCACGAGGGGCTTGCTCATGACAGTCATTCTCATGCGTTGCGGGTCCTGACACGCCTTGAGCGCGTCACCAAAGGAAATCAACCTCCGGTCGCCTCCCTTGGTCGCGCGGGTGACGTTGTGGTGGTCAGTTCCCTTGCACGCACAGATAGCGAAGCCATAAAGCGAACCGTGCAAAGCAATGATGACCCATTTCCACGCTGTGTCATCGGTAGCAGCGTGGCGAATAAATCGGGACGCACGCTCAAGATAGTCCAGGGCGTTGGTTTCTTCGGTGAAGGTCAGGTATCGTTCGTCCATAGATGCGTCCAGAGGGCCGAACTCTGATACTTTCTCGCAAAATGGGCGCTAGAGAAAACTTCGTGTGACCAAGAGATATTTTTCCTGCCCGAATGGTCCCAGAAGGAGCTTCGATGGCCATTTACTCACCAGCTCGCAGTAAATGCTCCCATTGACGAAAGTCGCCCTTAAAACCCATTCTTTCGGCAATCTGAAAGGTTGAGATGAGACAACGTTCGATCTGCTTGGTTCCTTTTCCTGGCCGTTCGCATACAAGCCGGTATTCCCTACGGGATTGGTAAAGGTGGGAAACGAATCGGTCACGCTCGGCGGATTCAAGCAAGGTCATTTTCAGTGACCCGTTTGAGAGCGGAAATTAATGGAATACAGCGGAGTTGTTACCACCGCTCTCAGTAAGATGTTACTGCCCGTTTGGAATGTCCCAATAGTCGGGGCCACATAAGCAACTGAAATACAACTGATGATATCGCGTGGCGGGGAGGGAGGGATTCGAACCCTCGGGTTCGCGTCGAGCGCAGCGAGACAGACTGACCGGAAGGTCAGCCCGAAGGGGTGAGGCGAAGCCGAATCAATCCTACCTCAGGCCAAACAGCTTTGCGCCTTCTTCAGAGAAGCTGACCGCAGATTCCCGACGGTCTCTGACAGTCCATGAATCGCTTCGCTGGACCAATCAGCAGAAGGGGAACTCGCAACGCTATGAACCGGGACAAGTGGTGTCGAAGACAGGTGTCAGTCATGATATATTGATATTAGTAGACTTCAGGCTGTCTTTGGAGGACGCACTCAGTGCGATTTAGGCGTTGGCGGGGAAGGCGCGAGGGCGCGCTCCTGGGCCGCTTACGGGCTTGTAGCCAGAGAAGCGCTCCACGACGAAGGTCTTCGGGTAGCGGTCAGAAGGAGACGGTAATCCCGGGCCGTCTGCGAACTCGTAGATGTTCAGCATGAACTGCATTGGATACGCAGGGGACTGACGGACTACTTTGATCAGCCTTTCATCGACGTAGAACGCCACATAGTCCGGTGACCACTCCCCGGCGTAGGTGTGTGGCTCGCGAGCATCGATAGCGATCCTCTCGGCGGCGAATTCATCGATGATTGCAGGATCCCCGAACGGGTGGACGCCCATTCCGACCCGCGTCTCGAGAGCTCCGACGTCCCGTCCGAAAATCTCGCAGATGCAGATCTCGGCCGAGCGCGCCGGCTCGTCTTCGTAGCCGATCATCCACAGAGCCACCATGTTCGCGGGGTCATCGAGCGCGCGGGCCCTCAGCTCGAACAGACCGTACTGCGGCGTGTAGAGCGCGCCGTTGCGCTGCGCTTCACGCACTACGATGCCCTCTCGGAAGCGATGCTGGCCGACGGCACCGCCTACCGGTCCCGCAAACATTCCGGTCTGGAGCGACGAGACCCGCAGATGGCCGGTGAGCTCGGGGATCAACGGTTCCTGGTCGGACTCGATGAGCAGGCGGAGTACCCCACCAGCCACGCTATAGCGGGCTGCCGAGGTCGCCCGCGAGCTCCAGTGTGGGAGGTAGAACGGGATCCACAGCCGTTCGTCGAGGATCGGGCGGTCGAAGCGGTCCTCGACCTCCAGTTTGTAGCGGGACCGGTCGAGGATGGCAGCCGGTTGGGGGCTCGTAAGTCTGTCGGTCATTTCGCTTGTCGGTCAGTCGCCGTGCAGCGCTACGAATTCCCGCTGGATTGCAGGTGGAAGAACCGAATAGTCGTCCGCGTTACCATACCAGCGCGTGGAAATGCGCCCTGTTTCTCGCGAGAAAAAGCCGGCCCACAAACGTGGTTTCCTTAAATCAATGACAATCATCGCCAACTCCGATGGACAATTGTGTGGCCTGCATTTCGTTAACACGATAAAGCTGCCGATTTGTCTGACAGGCGTTTCAACGTCATAGCTATTGAGTAGTCTTCGCTCTTTTTCAGGAATCGCCTGGTTCAGATAGTGTTTAATGAATTCCTGCTCCAGAATACTCGATTTCATCCCATTTGCCATAGTGGTCGGATACTTGCCGATCCAGGCCGACAAGGCATCCGCGGTCCACGTGATTTCAGCAGCCATGGTGGCACCACACGCAAACAAGAGCAGCACGGCGATGCTTAGCAAATGCCTCATAGCAGTCAGTTCACTTGTGTATCTTATGAAGGCAAGCCATAGAATGGTCACTGTCCTTCTTCAGGCACTTTTCACAGGCTACAATAGACTTCGAATATCCGGGACCGGTGCCATAGCTCTTGTCAATTCCCGCCAGTTTCTTCTTTGCAATGTCCAGATAGTACGTTCCGCATTCAATATTCTTCACTTCGTCGGTCATCTCGGAATGCTCAAAGTGCACACCCTCAGGCGTATTCTTATTCACCATCTTAACAGCCGCCTTTGTCAACTGCATGAGCCCCGTCGCCGATGACTTGCTGTTCTTCACATCGGGATCAAAACCCGATTCCTTCCAAATCAAGCAGATAACAAACTCATTGGAAAACTCTGTTGACTTGTTGTTGGCTTTTACAAGCTCTTCAATTTCCTCGAAGGTCATCGTTTTACTTTCTGTCTTTCATCAAGACGACGCGAGCGGCATAATCTCGCTAGCATCGCGAGTTCACGTGCTTTTCCTCCGATATACCCCTTTCGTCACTTCCTCGTAACCCAAGCTAATCAATGTGTCGTGCGGAATCCAAATGAACCCTTTTAGCCTACCTTTTCTGCCATAATGGCTCTCGCCTTCAGCCGGAACAGGTCCCCCCTTCAGACCTTTAGTCCTTAGATTTTGAAGTAATACGCCTAGGTATGGCCCGGTTGGCAGCTGCTCCCGGAGAGTCTCTGTAAAATACTGAGGGCAGCGAAAGGTTCTCGCAAAATTGTTTGCAGTGTAGTCTTCCTCTCCGTCGAAGCAATCGACGAGGAAGTTCCACATGTGCAGTTTCTCGGAACCTTTTCGCAAAGCAAATTCCTTCTTTGAAAGATAGGAGGTAGATCGGGAGTACACTCCGGCAACGTCGTCAGGTCTATGGACAAGGGCGAGCAACAGCCACTGCAGTGCGTGCGTGTATTCGCCGTGCGGGCGGGTGTATAAGTCTCGGAACAGCTTCTTTTGAGAAACGACTTGAGCGAAGTTCTCAGGTAGAACTTGCCCGTTGAATGTATAAACTTCGCTGCTGAAATTGAATTTAGCGGCCAAGATTCCTAAGAACAGGTCAAAATCTATGCCAGTCTTGTATTGCTCAACCAGTTCCCGGGAAAGGATTTCAGAAAGTTCGTTGGCAGCGCTTTTTACTTTTGCCGTGTCGGAAAGGAATATGGCGTATTTCGCATACAACAGCATATCGGATGTCTTCGTTGCGGCATCTATTTCGGCGCCATAGGGTTCGAAATTCTCTCTCAAAAATTCGAAGAGAACCGCCTCCTCCACGCCATGTAATTTCTTCATCTTCTATTTTGTCAGTTTACAGAAGGCATTATTAACATTGCGGCGTTTGCTTCTTAATGTCAACGTCGCAACACGTGACGGACGCTTAACATTTTTCCTCACATCGCGCGCTTTCAAACTGGATGGTCGGATGTTCGATGCCGTAGCGATGAAGCAGGTCCTCGCGAATGCGGGTCAGCAAGGCGTCGTCGAGCACCGCGGTCTTTTTGACGAGGTGAGCCGTCAGCGCGACTTCCGTCGTGCTTAGGGCCCAAATGTGAAGGTGATGAATCCCGGCGATTCCTGGGAGTCCGGCGAGATAAGCGTGCACGGCGCGAGGGTCCACGCCTTCAGGCACCGCGTCGAGGGAGAGGTTTAGCGAATCGGTAAAGAGCTCCCAAGTGCTGAGCAGGATCACAAGACCAACAAGCAGGCTTACGAGGGGATCCAGCCAGCGCCATCCTGTGAAGAGAATCACCGCGCCGGAAAACATGACTCCCGCGGATACCGCCGCATCGGCAGCCATGTGAAGAAACGCGCCGCGAACGTTGAGGTCTCGCTTCCGGCCGGACATGAAGATGAGTGCGCTTGCGCCGTTGATGGCAATGCCAAGTGCCGCGACCCAAATGACCGTAGTTCCCTCCACCGGCGGCGGGTCGTGGAATCGTTGGATGGCTTCCCAAGCGATAGCGCCAACGCCTATAAGAAGCAGCAGAGCATTGAATAATGCCGCCAAAACGGTAGATCTCTTCCATCCATAAGTTCGGCGCGGGCTCGGAGCCTTTTTCGCCAGTTCACCGGCGACCCACGCCATCACGAGGCCAAGCACATCGGCGAGGTTGTGGCCGGCATCTGCCAAAAGCGCGAGCGAGTCCGAGAGCAGGCCGAAGATGACTTCAAAGACGATGAAGGCAGAATTGAGGATGATCCCGATCACGAACGCTCGGCCGAAATCCGTCCGCGCATGATGCGGGTGGTCACGTTCGTCATGGTCGTGCCCCATGCGTAAAATGCGCCGTGAAATGCTCGGCCTGTCAATGGCATTGATCTTCTTTTCTCTGGGCGCTTCCCTGTGTACGAATGCCGCCCAGCGATGAACCCCGCTCGAGTCAGCTTCTTTCAGCGCCTTGCCAGCACGCTGGCTCTGTGGGCGCTGATCGTTGCTGCGCTCCTCGCGGGTTCCGAATACGGATACTTTTTGCTGATCCTGTTCATGGCGATGGTGGCGCTCTACGAGTACTTCCAAATGGTGAAGGAACTCGGCGCCCCCGTCTTTACGCTCACCGGAACTCTTTGTGGTGCGATTTACATGATCGCGAGTTTTTTTTACCTCCGTACGGATGAATCGGACCACTCTTACGATCTCGAGATGGCAGTTCTCGTCGGCTTTCTTTTTGTCGTCTTTTCGCGGCAGATGTTCCGCGCTGCAGCGAGTCGAGATTCCCTGGAGGCGATCGCCTATACGGTGTTCGGGTTGCTCTATATCCCGTGGCTTTTCAATTTCCTCACGAAGATCATCTATCTGACGCCCCGGACGGAAAATGGGGAGACGACCGGACAGTTTTATTTGATTTATCTAATGGTGGTTACAAAATTCAGCGATATGGGCGCGTACGTGTTCGGCAGCCTTTTCGGACGTCATCCGTTTGCCCCGCACATCAGTCCCAAGAAGACTTGGGAAGGATTCTTCGGTGCTTTGGTCCTGTCCTCCTTGGGCAGTTACTGGCTCTATGCGTTGATTCCCGGGCGGCTTGCCGCGTTGAGGATCGAGGACGTGGTCATCCTGGGTTTGCTTCTCGGGAGCGGCGCGGTTGTGGGCGATCTTGCGGAGTCCATCATTAAACGAAGCACTCTCGCGAAGGACTCGAGCCGGATCTTGCCGGGCATCGGCGGCACTCTGGACTTGATCGACAGCCTATTGTGCACCGCGCCCCTGATGTATTTCTATCTCAGGCTGGTAATCGGCGTCTCATGAGAACCCGCCGCGTCGTCATCCTTGGAGCCACAGGATCGATCGGAAAAAGCGCTCGAAAGGTCGCGCGTGACATCCCGGAGCGGATGCAGATCTCAGGTCTCTCTGCCCATATCGATAGCGAGGGCCTTGCGCAGGCCGCGAGGGAGTTTCCCGGCGCGAAGACGGCGCTGTCGTCCGGGCCAGGAGGCGAGCAGCGACTCATTGATCTGGCCACTCTTCCTGATGCGGACATGGTTCTCATCGCCATCGTTGGCACCGCCGGTCTCAGACCGGCGCTGGCTGCCATTGAGGCGGGAAAGGATCTGGCTGTCGCCAGCAAAGAAATTCTTGTGATGGCCGGCGAAATTGTTATGGCTGCCGCGGCGCGCAAGGGCGTGAAGGTGTTGCCAGTGGACAGCGAACACAATGCGGTTTTTCAGTGTCTGGACGGGCGGGCCAACACCTTTCTACAGCGAATCATCCTCACCTGTTCCGGAGGTCCATTTCGAGGCACTCCGCGCGCAGAACTGGAGGGCGTCACGCCGGAAATGGCGCTGAAGCATCCAACCTGGTCAATGGGCCGCAAGATTTCCATCGACTCGGCGACGCTCTTCAACAAGGGCCTCGAGATGATTGAAGCGCGATGGCTATTCGACGTTCCCATGGAGAAGGTGGACGTAGTGATCCACCCGCAAAGCATCGTGCATTCAATGGTGGAGTTTGTGGACGGCTCGCTGCTCGCCCAGCTCAGCCACTCCGATATGTGCTTTCCCATCCAATACGCTGTCACCTGGCCCGAGCGTGTTTCCAACAGCCTGCGTCCTCTCAATCTCGCAGACCTTGGACGGCTCGATTTTGAAGCTCCGCGCCGCTCGGATTTTCCGGCGCTGGACCTTGCGCGCCGAGCTGGAGAAGCCGGAGGCTCTCTTCCGGCGACCCTCAATGCCGCGAACGAGGTGGCCGTCCAAGCCTTTCTTGAGCACCGGATCCGATTTCCTCGAATCTGGCAGATCGTCGAGCGCGTGATGGATGAATGTCCTTTTCTCGCGTGTCCATCCCTCGATGAACTCTCGGAGATCGACCGGGTCGCCAGGGAACTCTCTGCCCAGGCGGCGAGCGGCGGGAGGCAGTCCGTATGGAGCAGGTGATCCTTCTGACGAGCGCTCAGGGTGCGATTACCGCGGAAGCCGCAGTGTGAAACGCGCGCCGCCCTCGGGCGCATCGTCGATCGTGACGCTGCCGCCGTGCGCTTCTGCAATGGCTCTTACCAAGCTGAGTCCCAAACCGAGCCCGCGCGGAGAGCGACTGGCGTCGCCGCGGTACAGGCGGCGGAAAATCGCTTCGCGCTCGCCAGGCGGAACGCCTGGACCATTGTCGGCGACGGTGATGACGACCTCGTTCGACTCGACGCGAGTGGCAAGCGTAACGCGACCACTGACGGGTGTGTATTTGAGCGCGTTGTCGAGGAGGTTGTTGATTGCTTGGCCAAGGCGGATGGCATCAGCGTTGAGCTCGGCCGAAGCGGGCTGATCCAAGGTGAGCGTAATTTTCTTCTCCTCGGCGACCTCACGGTAAAGGTCGGCGGCACGCGCCACGAGCGCGCAGGCGTCGAGAGGGTTGCGATTCAGTTTCAATGCGCCGGCTTCGGCAGCGGAGATGTCGAGGAGAACCTCGAGCAGGTGGAGTACGCGATCGGATTCGTTGACGCAATCCGCGAGCGCAGCGCGGGCTTCGGCCGGGTCGCCGGCGTCCTGCAGTGCGAGCTCCGCGGTGCCGCGCAGCCGGGTGAGCGGCGTGCGCAGATCGTGGGCGAGATTATCGAGGGTTTCGCGCAGAATGCGCACGTGAGTGGCATTCTTGTCGAGGAGGGTGTTGAGCTGGCGGACGAGTACGGCGAGCTCACCACTTCCTTCGGGCGCAGGCACCCGCGCCGCCAGATCGCCGATCTCAAGAATCCGATGCGCGGTATCGGAGACTTCGCGCAAGGGACGCGTCGCGCGCCACGCGAGCAGGGTACCCACCGCGACCGAGAGCATCAAAACGGCGACACCGACACCGCCGAAGGCGCGCCGCAGCGGGGCGAGCAGCACGGCGCGGCTGTCTGTGCCTCGACCCACTTGAATCAACCGACGATCGTACAGGGTACGCGAGGCGATTGCATAGTCGCGCAGGGCGTCTTGCGGCACGCGCACGGTAGGGATCTCGCGCTCGGCGGTTACTCCCCATTCGGGAATGGGAATGCGCTGGACGACCGTTTGCACCCAGTCCGACGGCGCTTTCACCCAGATGGGGCCGTTGTGGGAATCAATCACGCGAACGAACCACGCGTTCCCATTCTGTGGAGTGTCGCTGTCGAGTTGGCCGACGACGCCCTGGAGATTGCCTTCGGCGTAGGCCCGTGCGAGCGCTGCGGCACGCTGCTCCACGACCGCCTGATCGCGGTGTTCGAGCGCACGCGCGAGCACCCAGTACAGAATGCCGAATAAAACCACGGCGCTCAGCGCAAAGACCAATGCGTATTCCACCGCCAGCCGCAACGCAAGGGACTGGCGCAGCCGTTCAAACTGAGGACGGAAAACGTAACCCACGCCGCGGATCGTCTCGATGCGCTTGTGCTCCGGATCGATCTTCGCGCGGAGGCGCGACATCACCACATCGACGACATTGGTTTGTGGATCGAAACTGTAGTCCCACACGTGCTCGAGAATCATCGTCTTGCTCACCGGACGACCGGCATGACGAAGAAGGAAGGCTAGCAGCGAAAACTCGCGCGGCTGCAGATCGACGGGTTTGCCCGCGCAGGCGACTTCGCGTGTGACAAGGTCGAGTGAGACGTCTCCGGCCATTAACTTCGTGGCCTCCGGGGAGGAGGTGGCACGGCGGATCAGCGCCTGCACGCGTGCAACCAGTTCGGAAAATGCGAACGGCTTTGTCAAATAGTCGTCTCCGCCGCTTTGGAGGCCGCGTACGCGATCATCGACCGAGCTTTTCGCGCTCAGGAAGAGGACCGGAATGACCCGTCGCGCCGCGCGGAGGCGTTTGACGAGGCTGATGCCGTCGAGCTTGGGCAGCATCACGTCCACCACCGCCGCGTCGTAGTCAGTCAACTCGGCGAGTGCAAGGCCGTTTTCACCGTCAGGAGCCAGATCGACCGCATAGCCGGCCTGCTTGAGGCCGCGCACCACGAAAGAGGCGATCTTGACATCATCTTCGACGACGAGGACGCGCACGGTGATGAGTGTGGCATGCTTGCCGCACTTGGAAAGCCTCGGAGCAGCCGGAGGATCGCTTGGAAGAGAGTGGGGCGAATAAGCCAAGGGCCTGGCGCATGTTTGGCCGAGCCAGGTGTCGCCAAGGCCGCGGGCCGCGCTGGAGCGTTCCCGGCGCTGTCACCTTCGCAAGGACACGAAAGTGACAAGTGCCGAGATCAGCGCGACTACCGCGATTGAGCAAAAACCGAGGAGCCAGCAGGAGCGTTATGAAGCGGCCTTTTTGGAATCCGATTCGTCAACGACAACGAAAAAGGTGCTCCCCCGGGACCAAACCTTTACCAGCGATTTCTTGCTTTCGAGCTTCGCAGACAGCTCGACCGCGTCTTCGGCGGAGGTTACGGGCTGCTTGTTGATTTCCAGTATCACATCGCCTGGGCGGATGCCCGCCCGAGCGGCGGCAGAATCCGACGCGACATTGGTAATCACAGCGCCCGTGATGCGTGCCGGGACCCTCAACTGCTGGCGGGCCTCGGAATCCAGGTCCGCTACAACAACGCCGTTAAGCGCGCCTTCGTCGTCCTGAGAAGACGCCTCGGTCAACCGCCTGTCGCGGCGGGACGCGGGAAGTTCGCCCGAGATGGCGGTGAGTTGCTCCTTGTCGCCATCGCGAAGGATGTCGAGATCAAGCTTCGTACCAGGCGGCAGCGCGCTGACCTGCAGTTTGAGGTCGTTGGCGTCCGTCACCGGCTGGCCGTTCACGGCCGTGATAACGTCGCTTTCTTTGAGCCCGGCTTTGGCAGCCGGAGAATCGGGCACGACTTGTGAGACGAGCGCGCCGTTGTTTTCCCTTGCGGCAAATAACTCGGCCAGCGCCGGAGTAACATTCTGGATATTAACGCCGAGGTACCCGCGGACGACCTCGCCATCTTTGACGAGGCTGCTGGCGACCTGGGCGACCATGTTCGCCGGCACGGCCAGGCCCACGCCCTGAAAGCCGCCGCTGCGGCTGAGGATCGCCGTGTTGATGCCGACGAGGCGTCCGCCAACATCGACGAGCGCTCCACCGGAGTTGCCAGGGTTGATGGCGGCGTCGGTCTGGAGGAAATCTTCATAGCCCTCGACATCGGCAAGGATTCCCACGTTGCGCCCTTTGGCGCTTATGATGCCACTGGTGACTGTCTCACCGATGCCGAACGGATTGCCGATGGCTAGCACGCGGTCACCGACCTCGACTTTGGAGGTGTCCGCGAACGTGGCGGCTGGGAGTCCTTCCGCGTTGACCTTGATCACAGCGATGTCGGTTTGTTCATCGCGACCCACAACCTTGGCTGTAAGCTCCCGGCCATCACTGAGTGTGACTGTGACGGAATCAGCGCCATCAACGACGTGATTATTGGTCGCGATGTATCCATCGTTGCTAATGACCACGCCCGAGCCGAGTCCGTTTCGCGGCGCGTGGTGGAATTCCGGGGCGCGACGTCTTCCTGGAAATTCGTTTCTGGCCGTCTCTTTGAGGTTCCTGATTTCCGTCGTAATCTTAACGACGCTGGGCGACACGCGCTTCACAACGCCGGCAAACGAAGAGCTTTCCGGTTGATCCCGCGCCACGGGCTGCGCGTCGCGCTTAAGGGTGAGGGTGGGACCAGACTCCTGCTCGGCTAGGAGACCGGTCGAGGCACCGGCAAAGATTAGGATGGCGGCAGCCGATGTGAGCCTGCCGCGGCTCAGGTAAGAGGCAGATGGGTTTATCATTTGAAGTGTTTTTCTGTTTTTCGGACCGAAAGTGCCACGCCTGGTTATCAGGCGGCTTTCCTGAGCATTACAAATTGGCAAGGTTGAATGCTAAGGAACCTACGCAGCGCTGGGAATGGCCTGCGTCCTCGATCCGGCTCTAACGAGCCTTCTCTTGCATTCACACCAAGGGGCGATCGATTGCCCAGATTCGAAGGGTTCCCTTTTTTCCCCGGATCTCTGTTTCACCCAAATCTCGGAGAGTGTGCGCACCCGCAAGAGCCGATCGGGTTGCCTCGCTGCAGATGATGCGGGCCCGAAAGGCCGTCTCCTTCGTGAGGCTCTCGAGCCTCGAGGCGAGATTCACTTCGTTGCCGATGACGGTGTAGTTGCAGCGTGTCGCAGAGCCGACGTTTCCTGCGACCACGGCTCCGGTGCTGATTCCTATACCCGTGTAGAGTGGCGGAAGGCCTTGCTCGCGGCGTTGATGGTTCAAGCCTTCCTCCGCTTCGAGAATCGCCAGCGCAGCGCGAACAGCTCGATCTGCGTGATCAACGACTCCTACCGGCGCTCCGAAAATCGCCATCACCGCGTCTCCGATGTACTTGTCCACGACTCCGCCCGCGGATTCTATCGCGCCGGTCACCTCGGTAAAGTAAGCGTTGAGCTGCTCGACGAGGCCCTGAGGAGATTGCGTCTCGCTGAGCGCGGTGAATTTCCGCAAGTCGGAAAACAGGATGGTGACATCGCGAATTTCGCCGCCGAGCTCGATCTCGGAGTTCATCAGCTCGCGCGCGACCTCCGGCGACACCGATTTTCCGAGCAAGTCGCGTACTTTGTCACGTTCTTCGAGACCCAACGCCATGCGATTGAACGCGGAAGCCAAATCGCCCAATTCATCGCGCGTCTTTACGGGCACACGCGCGCGATAGTCGCCCCGCATGATTCTTCTCACCCCTTCCGAGAGACCGATGAGAGGCTGAGTAACCCCGCGGGCGACAAGAACCCCCGCGATCCCGGAGACCAGAAGCGCGACGGCATTCAGCCCGATCAGGACCTTTTCAAGCTGCCAAAAGGGAGCCATTTCGGCGTCAAGTGAGCGCAGCATGGCAATCTGCGTACGGCCGTCGAAATCCTCCGGGAAAGGGACGGTGAAACCGAGGAACGAAATTCCCTTGATGTCGAGCGTCTGAAGTTCGGTCCCAGGCTTATTTGGATTGAACCCAAGAGTGAGTTTCGAGTGCTCGAGAGCGGGAGTGTATACAGCGACTTTTCCGTCATGGACGAACGCAATCTCAAAGCCGCTAAGACGGCTGAATTCTGCAGCCAGCGCCGCATCGAGGGGAAATCCGACGACGATCCACGCACTTGGCTCAGGTGCCAGGAGGGGATAAACCATGATGAGGTGAAGCGAGCTGCCAAGCCTTTTGACCGCTGTTGCCTGAAGGTTGGGTGTTTCCTCCGCGTGGAGAATAAGCCGCTCATCGATAACCAGCTTTGCGGAAGTTTCGGGGGGCAGGGTGTCGGCAATGGTCTGGCCGTCGGACGAAATCAGCCGGATGAACGAGGCCAATCCAAGCCGTCCGCGGTAGTTTTGCAGCGCCGATTCGATGGTAGCTCGCGCCACGGGGTCGTTTGAGTTCCGGAGCTTGGCAAACGTGGAGGCAAACGCGTAATCGCTGGAGAGAAGGCGGACGGCCAGGCCGAGTTGCTTAACGGTTTGAGTTACGAACTGAACGAAGACACGCGTGGCCTCTTCGATTTCGGCGCGGATGCGATCCTGCGCATGTGATCGTTCTGTCGCCGCAGCGAGAAGAAACGTCACGGCCTGAGTGCTCGCCAGGAGCAGCAGGAGGATTGCAATCAGCCGCCCGCGAACGCTGGAAAAGAACGGCTTCAGCGATAACCGCCTCCTCTGTCGTCCGGAGGAGTTCGCAGAAAGGCCGGTCGCAGTCTCAAGGTCAGTTCCGCGTAATTCTGTCCGGGTTGAGTCTTCGACACGACTGGATCGCCGCGCAGGCGTGGGTACCAGGCGCAAATCGTTACCGGCCCGGCGGGCACGTTCCGAAGCAGCGCGATTCCATTCGCGTCGGTTTGCGCGTGAACTTCCGTGTCGAGCACAACGACGTATGCGGCCATCCAATCATGAATATTGCATCCCAGGGTGACAATGCCGGGATGGTCGAACTGAATCGTCTGCGGCGAGTCTCCGATATACAGAGGGATGTCGAACGTCTTGGCCGCACTGAAGGAGTAAACGTGATGCTGGACGTTGTCCTGGTTCGGAAAGCGAATTGCGCTGCCCACCGGAACCACCGTGACAGCCGGGAGAAACTGGCGGTTTTTCTGAATGATCACCGCTTGGACTGGAGCGGGAGAATAAATCCCTGCGGGTTGCTGAACCCAGACGACAGCGTTTTCGACAGGCCGTCCGGATTGATCTTTGACCAGGACACGAAAGTCCGAGCCAACGGCGCGAAAACTCGCGGCCGCCATGCACAGTACAGCAAGCAGCCGTGCAAACCTGTGGGCGCGGCGCCGGCGAAAACGCCCACCAGGTTCGCAGCTAGAATCTGACGCGCAGGCCAATCTCGGCGATGTGGTTTTCATATTCCAAACCTCCGCGTTGCGTAATCTCGAACCGGTACATTGCCCGAAATCGTATGTGTGTATTCAAATCCTGATCGACGCCGGCCTGAACGCTGTGGGTGTCCGCATTGAAGCGGTAGGCCATGCGCTCGGCGCCAAAGACGTCCGTCAGTTCCCTGACCTCTGCGATCGCCGCGAGGTCGGGCCGGGGAGGCGTTGCATACGAGATGACGTCGCCATACCGGAAAGAGTAATTCACGAACAAACGGGTCTTTGGAAAAAGATCGAACCAAGCTGAAATTCCCGCTTCCTGCGCTGCCGAGTCAAACAAGGCGCCTTGGGCGAAAAACCAATGCGGCGTGTAGCGAACGCTGACCCCTCCTCTTTCTGTGATTTGCCAGACAACGGCGAGCGATGGAGCGAGCCTGAACCCCGAGGCGCCGGCCTGTCCCGCTCCCCGGAAAGCGGAATACACGTCGAGCTGCAGCTTGGGAGCTTTCCAGCCCAGGCCAAATTTCCTATCAACCCCCAGGCGGACTCCGCCCTCAATTTGGCTCAGCCCGTTAAATCGAAATGCCTCTTCACCTTCGCCGGATATGCGGGCGCGCCAGCGCCAGTCGCGACCCCATACGCCGTTCGTTCCCGCATCCACGTGCGCCGTCAGGAATCCATCGGCCAGCCGGTCGCTCGGCTTGTTGGAATTCGAGGCGTTGCTTTCAAAGCGGCTGCCAATCTCGACGCTTATGTCGGCTGCGGCCGCAAAAATAGCCTTCGGTGGCACAGCGCCCACCAACATCAACACAATGGCCAGATTGTTTAGTCTCCATGCCGCGCAACGGCGCATAGGCTTTTGCTCCCCCGCTTGACTCTTACAATCCGCCTTGCAGGATTGTCGAGCGCCAAACGCCGCCATATTTTTTCGGTAGTCAATGTCGCCCTTCGCCGGTAGCTTCCCCGCGAAATTCGATATAAACCATGACTATCCTCAAAGAATTCCGTGAATTCATCGCTCGTGGCAACGTAATCGATCTGGCTGTTGGCGTGATCATCGGCGCATCGTTTAGCGGTATCGTCAAATCGCTGACCGATGACATAGTCATGCCGATCGTCGGCAAGATCCTGGGAGGCTTCGGGGGTCTCAATTTCAAAGATTACTTCATTCCTCTGAATGCGAACTTCAGTTACAGGACACTCGAGGCGGCACGAGCCGAAACGGCCGTGATCGCTTACGGCTCGTTTCTTACCATCATCATCCAGTTTTTGATTGTTGCCGCGTGCGTTTTCGCCTTGGTCAAGGCCGTCAACCAAATCTATCGCGGCTCGAAGCCGGCGACACCCACTGAAGCCCTGCTTGGAGAAATCCGGGATCTCCTTAAAAAGGACCGAGCGAGCTGAGTAACTCCGCTGTCCGGAGCTTCAGAGGAGGCGGATTGATTTTTCAGAATTTTGCAGCGAGACTGCGTGTTTGCCATCTATGGTTGCTAGTATTCTGAAGTTTCTCTTTATCTGCCTGGAGGTTATACTTCTCTTTAACCTGCTCATCCTCGTCCACGAGTTGGGGCATTTTTTGGCGGCGAGATGGCGCGGATTGGTGGTCGAAAAATTTGCGATTTGGTTCGGTAAGCCGATCTGGAGCAAGACGGTCAATGGGGTCGAGTATCGTCTCGGTTCGATTCCGGCGGGCGGCTTCGTGGCGATCCCCCAGCTTGCTCCGATGGAAGCTTTGGAGGGAAGGGTCGAAACCGATCGCGGTCAGCTTCCGGCCGTCAAGCCGCTGGACAAGATCATAGTTGCCGCTGCCGGTCCGGCCTTCAGCCTCGGCCTGGCATTCCTGATGGCTGTCATAGTCTGGTTTGTCGGCAAACCTGAAAGCGAATCGGACACCACAGTGATCGGCTACGTGAAGCCCGGAGGACCTGCGGAAAGTGCCGGACTTCGCGTCGGAGATCGGATTCTCGCGGTGGATGGACAGCGCGTGCATCGCTTCATGGGAGGAACCGATGGCGTGAAATGGCGGGTCATCCGCAGCGAGGGCAGCACGATTCCGTTCCAGATTGATCGTAACGGCGAGATCCTCACCATCGACTCCGGTTGGGCAAAGCCTGCCACCGCGAGTTGGCGCCGTCCCGCTCTGCGCGAAGTTCAGATCGGACCGCGCATCGTGCCGGGAGTCGGGTTTGTGCTTCGGGGTTCGATCGCTGAGAAGGCAGGACTCAGGGCCGACGATCTGATTGTTGCTGTCAATGGGAAGCCTATCCTCAATCTCGAGGAGATCGTTCCCTTTCTTAGGGAAAACGCCGCAAAATCGATCGCGCTCACCGTGAATCGAAAAGGGGAAACCGTTCCACTTGAATTGCCGGTTCCTTCCGCCACCGCGGAAAACCCCAACTTACCGATGGAACTTGGAATCGATTGGGGACGGGTGGTTTTCAGCCATCCGACACCGTGGTCGCAGGTCAAGGACGCCGCGACGAGCATCTTCCGGATGGTCGGAGCGTTGCTTTCACCGAAGTCGGACGTGAAAGCGGCGCACTTCAGCGGGCCGGTCGGGATCATGCGGCTCTACTATCAAGTGTTTGAAACCAATTACGGCTGGCAGCTCGCGCTTTCGCTGAGCGTTCTCATCAACGTCAACCTCGCCATCCTTAATTTGCTTCCTTTCCCCGTGCTTGATGGCGGGCACATCGTTCTGGCCATCATCGAAGGTATCCGCCGGAAGCCGATTAACGTGCGAGTGCTCGAGGCCGTGCAGACAGCCTGTGCCGTTCTGCTCATCGGTTTCATGCTCTATGTCACTTTCTTCGATGTCGGCGACATGTTCGCTCCGCGGCCAAAAGAGTCACCCGAGCAGACCAAGTGAGCTTGCTGTATTGCCGGAGCCTTTACTCCTATTCGAGGCGCCTGACACGCGAGGTGCGCGTCGGCAACCTTGGTGTCGGCGGCAATCATCCGGTCCGCGTGCAGTCCATGATCACCTGCGACACGATGGATACCGCGAAATGCATCGATCAGACCCTCGACCTCGTCTCGGTAGGCTGCGAGATCGTCCGTATCACCGCGCCAACCGTGAAGGACGCCGCAAATCTTAAGAATGTCGTCGAGGGACTCCGTGGCCGGGGATGCGACGTCCCTCTGGTAGCCGACATTCATTTCAAGCCCGAAGCGGCCATGGAGGCGGCAAAATGGGTGGAAAAGGTGCGCATCAATCCGGGCAATTATGCGGACAAGAAGAAATTCGCCATCCGCGAATACACGGACGCCGAATACAATGAGGAACTCGATCGGATCCGGGAGAAATTTTCGCCTCTTGTCGAATTGTGCAAAGAGCGCGGCATCGCCATGCGCATTGGCACAAACCACGGCAGCCTCAGCGATCGCATTATGAATCGCTATGGCGACACGCCGCTCGGAATGGTCGAGAGTGCCCTCGAGTTTGCTCGCATTGCTCGCGATCTTGGCTATCACGACTTCATCTTTTCGATGAAGGCCAGCAATCCAAAGGTCATGATTGAAGCCTATCGCCTGCTCGTGGCGAGGCTGGCGGCAGAGGGAGGGGATTGGAACTATCCGATCCATCTCGGCGTTACCGAGGCGGGCGACGGCGAGGATGGCCGCATTAAGAGCGCCATCGGAATCGGCAGCTTGCTCTCCGATGGAATTGGCGACACGATCCGCGTATCCCTCACCGAGGACAGCATTCATGAGATTCCCGTTGCCAGAGCGCTCGTCGAGGCAGTCTCGGCTAGAGCGAACGGGCAAAAGTCTCTTGCGACCGGAGACGAGCGTTACAGCTATGATCCATTCAGCTATCAGCGCCGACCCTCGCACACGATGACGACAGGCGGCGTGAAGCTTGGGGGCGAGGAGTTGGTGCGCGTAATCGTGCGCCGCTCGACCTGGGAGAAGCTTGCTCACAAGATCGATAGCCTCGGTGATTACCAGCCCGAGATTATTTATGAGGGCGCCGGAGTCCGTGAAGTCGACCCGGCGAACCGCGCGGAAGTCGATGCGGTGAATGCCGAGCCCCGCAGCGTCGTAGTTACCGTGCGAGATGGCATCGATCTTCCTGTGATCGCGGCCTTCCGGCTTCTCGCGGTAGAGATCGACGCGCGGCACCCGATTCTGCTCAAGGATACCCTTGCGTTGTCGGATGCCAAATCCTCGGATTCCGGCTTTCTTTCCACTTTGTTGACGGCCGCGACGAATATCGGTGCGTTGCTTTGCGACGGCATCGGCGACGCCGTGCTTGTGCAAGGCGACATGACGCAGTTGGGGAGGGATCTCGCCACTTTGGGACCGGGGCAATCCTTGCGGCTCGCTTACAATATCCTTCAAGCCGCAGGATCAAGAATTTTCAAGACCGACTACGTCGCCTGTCCGAGTTGTGGTCGGACGCTCTTCGACCTTCAAAGCACGACGAGCCGGATCAAGGCGGCAACTTCGCATCTTAAGGGCGTGAAGATCGCCATCATGGGCTGCATTGTCAATGGCCCGGGCGAGATGGCCGATGCCGATTTCGGCTACGTTGGGGGAGCACCGGGGAAGGTCAATCTTTACGTCGGCAAATCGGCGGTGAAATTCAACATTCCCGAGAAGGATGCCGTCGAGCGCCTTAAAGACCTTATCCGTGAACATGGCAAGTGGACGGATGAGCGGGAGGCAGTCGGGGAGCTTTCTTGACAACGATTCGACATTGCGTCGTCATATCGTTAAATTAGAGGGAATGGAGGGTTTCGGAAAAGCGTTGGTCGTCGCTGGAGTCGCCCTGGCGGTGGTTGGGGCTCTCCTTTGGTCCGGCTTCGGCAAAGGCTGGCTCGGCCGCCTTCCGGGGGACATTCACATTGAGCGCGGAAGCTGGGGTTTCTTCTTCCCCGTTGTCACCTGCATCTTGATTAGCATAGTCCTAACGATCCTGTTGAACATCTTTCGCCGCTGAAATTTTTCCTCGCGGGAAAGGGCTTCGGATGTTTTCTTTTCCGTCAATGAAAACGCTTGCGACCACCCTCAGCGCTGCCGTCCTCATGGTTTCGTTCAGCTCCTGCAGCTGGCTCAAGGAAAAATATTCCAAGAACGACAGCGCCAGTGCCGCTTATCTTTCCGAAAAGAAATCCGCGCGGGCCACGACAAACCTCGAGGGCCTTTGGTATTCACCTCAATGGGGAATTGTCGTTTTCAATCAGGAACGCGGCGGCAAGTTGAACGGAATATTTCGAGATCACTATGTCGTCAACGGAGTGGTGAGCAGCAAGAGTGCCTTTCTCACGCTCATCGACGACGACTGGGTGGAATACACGGTGGAGCTCAAACGCAAGAATCGCGAGGAGCTCGTGGGTTTCTACTCGCCCAGCGTCCCTTTTTCGGAAAAGGATGCGCACGAGCTCGTGCTCAAGCGCATAGGAGACTAGCTTGAAAGGTGGTCTGCTCGTCGTTCTGGCTGTCGCGGCGGGATTGACCGGCTGCCAGACGCTCCGGAACATTTCCGAGGAAAGAGACTCTCGCAATGTCGAATTCGGACATGCGTGGATCTCGGATCAGATGTTTCCCGCAGAAATCAATGTCGTAGGATCATGGACGTCTCGCGACTGGGGCGAGGCCTCCCTTTCGCAAACCGACCGCGTGGTCAAAGGCCAAGTCGGCGACTATCCGGTCGATGGCGTGGTCAGCGGTGCCAAGGTCTACCTGTTAGCGAGCCATGGCGGCAGGTATGTCTACAGCATCGTCTTAGAGATGCCTTCGCCGAATCTTCTTATCGGGTACTATTCGCGTTCGATTCCGTATCAATCGAGTAATCGCCGCCATATCCGCTTGGATCGAAGATCGAACCAGCTGTAATTCCTGGCTGTGGCGCACCCGGCTTTGCGCACCAACGCGCCGTGTCGTGTCTGGATCGCGCGGTAAGCACAGTATCGGAAAAGACCGGGCTCGGATTGCAAGAGTAGAGGACTATTGCAATCCCGGCCAAACGCCAGCGTGCGCGGAACAAGGCTGAAGGCGCTTCGCTAAGCTAAGCGTCCGAGGAGACCCGTAAGGTATGGAAGAAGTTGTTTCTTGCGCGAGACGACTCCGTCGAGTTTCCATCCGCATTCGCCGGCTTCGGGATAATCGACGAGGCGCGTGAAGGAAGAGTCGCCTCTGACGAGAAGAATCGAATTCTGCGTGTTGATGTCGGTAATCAGGAGCGCTGCAAACAGGTAGCCTTTTGCGGTGCGAAGCGCCTCCAATGCATCGAGCAGGGCCTGTCGTTTGGCTTTAAACGGTGCGAAACTCAATTCCTCGATCTGCGCCACGGTGTAGCGATGAGAGTCGTGTTCGTATTCCTTGGAATCTGCCGTCACCGCTTCGTCGGGAGTCATCGTAAGCAATGGCGAACCGACGGAGAAGATCTCCGAGGCGAGGGCTGCCGGGTCGATGCCTGAGAGTTGCGAGAGTTCTGCCATCAACGCGCGGTCCACATCCGTGGTCGTCGGGGAGGTGAGGTTGAGGGTGTCTGATATCATGCCGCACATCAACAGGCCGGCGAGGTTTTTGGGAATGGGAACTCCCGTCTGCTGAAAAAGCGTCCCCACGATTGTCGACGTGGAGCCGACAGGGCGATTGAGGAAGAGGATCGGAGATTCGGTCGGCGGGGCGCCAATGCGGTGGTGATCGAGAATTTCAGCGATAGGCACCAAATCCGCGCCGTCCACGGCCTGCGTGAGTTCGTTATGATCGACAAGGATGAGCTGGCGCGGAATCGGCTTCAGGAAGTCGGCTTTTGCCAGGATTCCTCTGAGGTGGCGGTTTTGATCCAGCGCAGGGAAAGCGAACTGCGACGAGAGGGTTAGATCTCTCTGCGCTTCTTCGAGAGGCGTGTCGGGTTCCACCGAGACAAACTTCTCGTCGAGCATTTCGCCCGCTCGTGCAGCGCTGCGCGCCAGGAGCACCGTCGTCGCAGTGTCGTGTGGCGAGCTGATGATCACTATGCCCCGTTCTTCCGCAGCCTTAAGGACGTTCTCGTCGACCTTTAGTCCTCCGGTCACAATTATCGCGGAGACGTTTTGCTCGATCCCGAGCTTCTGGATGTCACGCCGGTCACCGACAATGAGGACCGTCTTGTCATGGTCGAGTCTGCTCAGTCTGCGCTTAAAAGATTCGATCTCCATCGCGGCGACGACCAGGAATAACTGGCGGCTCTCGGTCGGAGGCGATCCCGCCAGCAGGGCGCCTCCGATGGTATCGATGACGTCCTTGAGAGCGGCATGGACTTGGCGCTGAAGGCCCACTTGATCGCGAGGCGGAAAAAGGTATTCGGTAATCTTGAAGGTGGAAATGAGCCCAACGCAGTGCTGATCCTTATCCACGACGGGAAGACCGCTAAGACCGTGCTGGCTGATTCGCGTAAACGCTTCATAGACCGGCTCCTCAGGTCCGACGCTCACGACCTCCCGATTCATCACGTCCTCGACGCGCGGCCGTACGCTGGTTACGAATAAGGGCGCGCTAAAGCCGAATTTGGCGAGCGCGTAGTCGATGCGCTGGTTGGTATTGCCACAGCGAGCAGCGCGCACATCCTTTACGCCTGTCGCCGTCTTGAGTTCCGCATACCCAATGGCGGAACAAATCGAATCCATGTCCGGGTTTTTGTGACCAATTACGAGTGTTTGCATGGGATCTGAATAGCTTATAGGAACTTTTCACAATAGGACAGCATTCATGCAGTTAAGGCTAGCTTGTTTTCTTCTCATCTTTGCCTTCGCGGGAGGTGCTCCTGCCGGGCAAGAATCACCTCCTACGCCTGCGCCGGTTGACCCGATTCTTCTTCGGCCGAACGTGTGGGAGTCAACGCCGCAGGAGCTCGAGCCTGAACTGAAGAAGCTGCAATTCGAATGGATTTCAGCCAATCAAGATACCGCTCGCTCCGCCTTGCCGGGACTGGCGTTTCAGAAGCATTCGCTTAATGAGGCGATTCTTTCTTTTCGGGACGGAAAGCTGGCCGAGGCGAGACTCTTCTACTTTAATCGGGGAGATTCCGGCTCTTTGCGCGAAGATCAGTTTGAGGGACTGCTTGCCGGCATCACCGCGGACCTCTCTGCGCTCGCGGGCCGTCAGCCTGTGGATCGGGGCCGGGACCCCGGAAGTGCGGTGAAAGCAGAGGGACGCATTTGGGAAACCGGGCACGCCCGATATCTGCTTGAATGGAGTGCTACGAAGGGATCACAACTCAGAGCGATCCCGTTTCGCGCGGAGTTTATTCGCCTTGCGATTCGGCCGAGCGTCTCCGCTCCTGCACCCATTGGCGTGGCGCCGATGAAATCGCGAGACGTCGTGAAGGGGTTTGTTGGGCGCGACCACGTGGAGCGGGTTGCGGGGGGCGATGTAAAGCTCAGGGATGTGCCCATGGTTGACCAGGGAGAGAAAGGCTATTGTGTGGTAGCATCGGTCGAGCGCGTTTTGCGCTACTATGGCGCCTCAGTCGATCAACATGAACTGGCCCAAATCGCGAACAGCGATGCGGCCGGGGGCACGAGCGTTGACGCCATGCTGGCTTCGCTAAAGAGGCTCACCACACGGCTCGGTGTGAAAGCGCGCTCGCTCTACGAGTGGAATATCCGGGATTTTTTGAAGATGCTCGAGACTTACAATCGAGCGACAAAGCGCGGAAAGCTTGCTCCTGAAGTCGCGTTCTCCGGACAGATCATCAACATGGACTCCTGTTTTGGGCAGATGAAACCGGAAATCCTCAAGGAAGTGCGCATGAAAAGCAGCGCCGATTTTGGCAGATTCAAACGCGACATTCAGCGCAGCATCGATGAAGGCATACCGTTGCTCTGGTCTGTGCGCCTTGGCTTGGTAAAGGAGGAAGCAATCCCTCAAGCCTCCGGCGGTCACATGCGGATCATCATCGGTTACAACACTGCGACCGACGAGATTCTCTATAGCGACTCCTGGGGCATGGGCCATGAAGAAAAACGAATGCGGAGTGATGACGCCTGGACGATCACAAATAGTCTTAGCAGCTTGCAGCCGGTTTCCTGACCCCATCCCGGCAGAACTTTCTTCCGTTTCACGGGTCGTTGAAGGATCTTCTGCGGTTCCTGTGAAAAAGAAACGCATCTTGATTCTTTCCGCGTCGGTTGGTTCCGGCCACGTCAGGGCCGCCGAGGCGCTGGCGAAGTCCTTCCGCTCCCGGTCCGACGTTGAGGACGTGTTGGTGGACGACTCGCTCGATCACACGAATGTGCTTCACAAACAGCTCTATTCGTCCCTTTACAAGCGTCTTTCCGCGATGCTGCCGGAGTTTCTCGGCTGGTGGTACGTTTCCAGCGATGACCCTTGGGTTTCGGACAAGAGCCGGCTCGCCCTCGATCTTCCGCAGGCTCTCCCGCTCGTTAACCTCGTCCGCGATTTCCAGCCCGACTCGGTTATTTGCACGCATTTCATGCCGGCTGGAGTCTTATCCTTTCTCATTGGTCTCGGTCGCTTGGAAGTCGAATTGGGCATCGTTGTGACCGACTATCATTTCCACGCCTTCTGGATCACACGCGCATTTCATTGGTATTTTGTCGCGCAGGAGGAAGACCGAATCCATATGGAGGGTCTTGGCCTCCCGGGCGATCGGATTCATGTCACCGGCATTCCCGTCGATCCGGAATTTTCCAGGCCCGTGAATCGTGAGGCCGTGCTCAAGCGCCACGGCCTGGATCCTGCCAAACCAACGTTGCTCGTAGCCGGTGGAACCCTCGGGCTGAGCCCGGCCTCCGCAGTCGTTCGCCGACTCCTGCATTTGGACCGTGAATTCCAAGCCATCATCGCCTGTGGAAAGAACGAGGAACTTAAGAAAGAGATCGAGGCGATGACCTCAGAGCAACGAGGCCGCTTTCGCGTTCTCGGTTTCACACGGGAAATGCCTGACTTGCTGGGCGCGTCCACGCTTTTGCTGAGTAAGCCCGGCGGTCTGACAACGGCGGAGGCACTTGCTCGGGGGTTGCCGATGGTGATCCTCGATCCGATTGGGGGACAGGAGGAGCGCAATTCGGATGTGTTGCTCGAAGCCGGGGCGGCAGTCAAATGCACGGAGGTAACCATCCTCAAGCACAAACTTCGACGATTGCTCGACGATCCGGCGCGCATTGCCACCATGGGTGAAAATGCGCGCCGCCTCGGCCGGCCTGACGCGGCGGATGCCACAGCCCGGATCGTCCTGGAATCTCCGCCATGCGAACCCGCTACAATTTCGCGTTTGCGTGAAAAAGAACTTCGCAAGCGCTTCGAGGAGGATAAAGGCTAGAATAGGGATCATAATTTCCCGGCGCCGCCGAGGGTGGGCGACGATCTTTGAGAGTACAGAAATGCAGCCGCCAACAGACAAGGAACTCCTATGGGGCGTTGCCAGTTCGGGCTATCAGTGCGAGGGCGGTTATAACGGGCCGGGCCAGCCGCAAAACAATTGGACCGAGCTCGAAGCCAAGGGACGCGTGATGCGCACAGGATCAGCTGCAGATTTTTGGAATCGGTACGAGGAGGACTTCGCCCACTGCCACGCAATGGGACTCAATGCCTTCCGTCTGAGCGTCGAATGGGCACGCGTGCAGCCTTGCGTATCCGCCAAACACTCGGAGCCTCCCGCTTTCGATTTTGGGGTCCTTGACGGCTATGCCGATCGACTTGCCGCGTGCCGTGGGAAGGGCCTCGAACCCGTGGTCACTCTCCAGCATTTTACGCATCCCGCCTGGCTCGGCCCTGACGCGTGGCTCGACGACCGAACGCCTGCGCTTTTCGAAAAGTTTGTTTCCGCGACCGTCGCGCACGTCAATCGCCGCTTGACCGAAGCCCATGGTCAGCCGCCTCTGCATTGGTTCGTTACCCTCAACGAGCCAAACATGCTCGTCATCAACACCTATTTCAATCGGCACTTTCCGGGCGGCGGCCATCGCGGCATGGCGGTGGCAGTGGCCGCCTACAATCGGCTCCTCGCCGCTCATGTTCGCGCCTACAATGCCATTCATGATCTGTTTGACGCGGAAGGTTGGGCCCCGCCGCGGGTCACCATGAACACGTTCTGCAGCGACGTTTATTGGTCGGAAAAAATGCTTCTGGACCTGCTCTGCGTTCGTGAACGTGGCGTGCAGGATGGGGATTTGAAAGCCTACCTGCGTGAAGAGTCCAACCGCCTTTATCACGCTTTGCTGAAGGCGGAGTTGCCTTTTCAGACGGATCCTTTTGTGTGGCTGGGACGCCTCTTTCACTTCGCTGTCAACGTCCTGGCGCCCAAGCATGCTGTCGCGGAGACCTTTGGCTACTTCCTGGATACGCTCGCGCGCTCCAAGCGGACGCGGGTGCTCGACTATCTGGGCCTCGACTATTACGATCCCTTCACGGGCCACCTCTTTCGCCCGCCGTCATTCGTTGACTTGGAATTTCGAAGGGAAAGCCTGCGCAGCCATCTTATGGACAGCCTCGCCCGCAAATGGTGGGACTGGCATGTGCTGCCCGAGGGTATGCACTTCTTTTGCAAATATTATGCCGCGGAATTTCAGCGGGGAATTCTCATCGCCGAGAACGGGATGGCGCTTCGGAGAAAGTTCGACAACAGCATCGCCCACCCGCGAAGGGACAGGCTCACCCGGAGCGAGTTTCTTAAGGCTCATGTCGCGGAGGTGCGCCGCCTTGTTGCCGAGGACGTCCCCATGCTGGGCTATCTTCATTGGTCCATCACGGACAACTACGAGTGGGGCTCTTTCACCCCGCGATTCGGACTTTTCGCCGTGGATTACGCCGACCACGCCAGGCGGCTTCCTGTCGATCATCTTGGCGACAGGCCGGCTGAGACGTATGCGCGGCTCGTCGCGCAGTTTCGAGCCGGCGAGACCGGCGCTCGACTCGGCTGAAAATTGATGCTCGATAGAGGCTTGCTCCTCGCTGGAGGCCGCGAGGAGAATTCAGATCGCGGGTTATTGTAGAGGGGGTTGTGTCAACCGCCTATCTATGTCCGGCGGGACGCCGGACACCACACGCGGGACGCGTGTGCTCTCCGTTCTTCGCACCGATCAGCCCTTCTGCTGATCCAGCACAGCGTTGAGCACGTTTGTCGGTACTTGCTCGAAGTGTGAGGGCTCCATCGAGTATGAGGAGCGTCCTTTTGAAAGCGAGCGAATGGCCGTGGCGTATCCGAACATCTCGGCCAGCGGAACCTCCGCAGTGATGGTGCAGAGAGTTCCCTTCGTTTCCATTCCATTGATGCGCGCGCGCCGCCGGTTCAGGTCCCCCATGATGTCGCCCTGAAATTCTTCGGGCGTAATGTTTTCGACCTTCATGATCGGCTCGAGCAAGATGGCCTTCGCCTTCTTAAGCGCGTCCTTGAACGAGAAAATGGCGGCCATTTTAAAAGCGAGCTCGTTCGAATCCACGTCGTGATAGCTGCCATCGACGATGTCTACGTGCACATCGATGACAGGGTATCCGCCCACGACGCCGTTGTGAACAGCTTCATTCAAGCCCTTAATGCAGGCTGGGATATATTCTTTCGGGATGTTGCCGCCGACGACCTTGTTGTCGATGGTGATGCCTTTTCCGCGCTCGTTGGGGGCGATCTTTATGATAACATGGCCGTATTGGCCGCGTCCGCCGGACTGCTTGACGAGTTTGCCTTCGCCATCGGCCGGAACAAGGATGGTTTCCTTGTAGGCAATCTGCGGCTTGCCCGCGTTGGCTTCGACCTTGAATTCCCGGAACATTCGGTCCCGGATGATCTCGAGGTGAAGCTCACCCATGCCGGCGATGATGGTCTGGCCGGTTTCCTCGTTGGTGAACACGCGGAAAGTCGGGTCCTCTTCAGCGAGGCGCTGAAGGGCTATACTCATCTTCTCTTGGTCGATCTTGGTCTTGGGCTCGACAGCCATCGAAATGACAGGGTCGGGGAAGGATGGCGGCTCAAGCAGAATCGGATGATCTTCGTCGCAGAGGGTGTCGCCGGTGGTAATGTTCTTGATGCCGACGATGGCGGCAATATCTCCGGAATAGCAGGTGTCGATGTCCTCTCTCTTATCGGCTTGGATCTGGATGATGCGGCTGATGCGTTCGCGCTTGTTCGTGCGTGGATTGTAAACCGTATCGCCCTTTGCCAGTTTTCCTGAATAGACCCGGAAGAAGACGAGCTTGCCGACAAAGGGGTCGCTCCAGAGCTTGAATGCCAACGAGCAGAACTTGGCGTTGTCGTCGGCCGAAACCTCCATGGGCTCGGCAGTGTCCGGATTTTGACCCCTGGCTGGCGCGATATCGAGCGGGCTAGGCAGGTAATCGACCACAGCGTCCACAAGATATTGCACGCCCTTGTTCTTGAAGGCGGAACCACCGGCCACAGGAACGAATTTGTTGGCGATGGTCTGACGGCGAATGGCCGCCTTGAGATCCTTCTTAGTGATTGGTTTTTCTTCGAGAAAGAGCGTGCCGACTTCCTCGTCGAGGTCGCACATCTGGTCCACGAGATCTTGATACGCGCGTTCGGCCAATTCCTTGAGGTCGGCTGGGATGTCCACGACTTCGTAGATGGAACCTTGCTGGTCGCTGTCCGAATAGAGGATGGCCTTCTGGTTGAGCACGTCGATCTGGCCCTTGAGGTGATCCTCCTTACCCAGCGGAATCAATATCGGCCAGGCGTTTGCGCCAAGCTTCTGGCGCATACTGTTGACGGCCGCTTCGAAGTCTGCCCCGACGCGGTCCATCTTGTTGACGAAGGCGATGCGGGGTACGCTGTACTTGGTGGCTTGGCGCCAAACGGTTTCCGATTGGGGTTGCACCCCGGCGACGCCACAGAAGACGGCGATCGCACCATCGAGCACGCGAAGGGAGCGTTCCACTTCGGCTGTGAAGTCCACGTGCCCAGGCGTGTCGATAATGTTGACCCGCTGTTTGATGCCTTCAAAAATCTTGTAAATGCCGTCCTCCTTGCGCTGCACCCACGAGCAGGTTGTAGCCGCGGAAGTAATGGTGATACCGCGCTCACGCTCCTGCTCCATCCAATCGGTGACGGTGGTCCCCTCATGCACTTCGCCGATCTTGTGGATCATGCCTGTGTAAAACAAGATGCGCTCGGTAAGCGTGGTCTTTCCTGCGTCGATATGAGCGGCGATTCCTATGTTTCGGGTCCGCTCGAGCGGAAAGGCCCGGTTAGGGGAGTTGGGATTGGCGGACTGGGCTTTAGCCTCGAGCGTGGCGGACATGGCAAAGAAAAGTTGCGTTCACCGCAAACAGGAACCAGTCAGCACCTTGTGGAGTGCTGTCGCTAGACGTGTTTCTGTGTGCCGTGCGAACATGATTGAGATTCCTCCCGCAACTGAGAAGGCAGGAGCGCCCTCCGCGCCCTGCAATCCGAATATCGTGCGGGGGTGACGGAAGGTAAAGAACCCAAACCTTCAGGCAAGCGAAAAGTTTCTCGCCGCCTACCGTGCTGGCGGAACTTTGCGAGCTCTTTGACGGTTCGGGCGTGCCTGGATCTTCGACTCAGGCGGGCCCCCTTAGGCGGATTTCTTGCCTGCCTCCGAGCGCAGTTGCCGTTCGGCCTCGACCCAGTCGGCCATTTCATCGCCTGGTAAGTTGCGATGCCGTCGGTGTTCGGAGATGTAATAGGCCCGAAGGGCGATATCATCGCTCGACAGCCCAAGGGGAGCAGCGCCTTTTTTCTTCCTGGCGCCTGCGCTTTGAGGCTTGGGCGGCGGGAGCGATTCGCTGGCCTGAGCGGGTGTACCGTCGAGAATGATTGGGGATGCCTTTTTGGACGATCTTTTGGATTTAGGTTTCGCGGGTTCGTCGGTCTTGTCTTTCTTCTTCTTCGACATCATTTCGATTCCTCGGTCCCTAGACTACCCTCGCGATTGGCAGGCTTTGCAAAATAAATCTTCAAATTTTTTTCCTCCAAAATAGATTTTCGTCATGACTGCGTTTGTCATTCGCTGGTTAGTCACGACGATCGCAGTGTTGGTCGCTGAGCGTCTCATTCCCGGAATCGACTGCGACGGTTGGGGCGCGTTGCTGGGCGCTTCGCTTTTGCTCGGCATTATCAACGCTTTTGTTCGTCCGATTTTGCTGCTTTTGAGCCTCCCTTTCATCATCGTCACGATGGGGTTGTTCATATTTGTGATCAACGCGCTGCTCTTGCTGCTGGTTTCGAAGATCGTTCCTGCCTTCCAGGTTGCCGGTTTTTGGAGCGCGTTTTTCGGCGCCATCATTATCAGTCTTGTCAGCTGGGTTCTGAGTTCGCTTTTCCGTGGCAGCGACGGAAAGATTCATGTGATTACGCACCATTCGGCGGTGAAGCAGGCCAATGCGCGGGTGATCGAATGACCTATTGCCTGAGCCTGCATTGCCGCGAAGGCTTGGGTTTTTTTTCCGACACGCGAACGACCGCTGGTGTGGATAACATCACGACCCATTCCAAAATGCGTGTCTATGAGATCAGAGGCCAGCGGGTCCTGTGCCTGCTGAGCTCTGGCAATTTGTCCATCACGCAATCCGTGATGGCCTTCATCGAGCGCGACATCGAGAAGGCCAAGGAGAATCCAAACCTTCATAGTCTGCTCAATCAGCCCAATCTCTTCGAAACCGTGCACTACTTGGGGCAGAGGATTCGCGAGGTGCGGCGAATGGACGCCGAAGCGCTTGACCGGGCGGGGATAAGCTTCAACAGCAACTTCATCTTGGGCGGTCAAATTGCGGAGCAATCGCCGGAGATCTACCAGATCTATCCCGAGGGGAACGCAATTCATGCGAGCCGCGATTCGCCGTTCTTGCAGATTGGCGAGCTGAAATACGGCAAACCAATTCTCGATAGGGGTTTTGACTACGAGACGCCCCTTCGCGAGGCAGTAAAGTTTGGCCTGCTGTCGCTGGATGCGACAGCCAAAAGCAATCTCTCGGTGGGGACTCCGTTCGAGCTGTTTTCTTATAAGACGGACAGTCTCGAGGGGCGCAATCGGAGGAAGTTCGAGGAAAACGACCCCTACTTGCGCACTGTGCGCGAACGCTGGCAGGAGGGCTTGATTCAACTTGTGCACGCCATTCCCGAACTCGATGCTCTTAGGGAATGAACTTTCTCGAGCCCGGCAATCCGGTGCGAATCAAGATTTGCGGCATCACCAGCCCCACGGATGCCGAAATGGCCGCCGCCGCAGGAGCGGACGCGCTTGGATTCAACTTTTATCGCGGTTCGAAGAGGTGCATCTCGTTCGAGGAAAGCCAGGCATGGATAGCCTCTCTTGCGGGACGCGCCTTTCGCGTGGCGGTGGTAGTGAATGCCGGAACCAACGAGCTCCGTACTCTGCGCGACTCGGGCTGCTTCGAGGCTGTGCAATTCCATGGCGACGAAACTCCCGAGTTTTGCGCGGATGCGGGATTTCCGGCGTGGATTCGCGCCGTGCGCGTCAGGTCCGAGGAGTCTTTGAGGGAGGCCCTTCGATATGACACCCCTTATCTCCTGCTCGACGCGTGGTCGGAGACTGCATACGGAGGCACGGGCTGCCGCCTCGACTGGCACCTCGTGCGCGAGTTCGTCGTTGCTCATCCTGACAGGCAGGTCATTCTGGCCGGCGGCCTTGCGCCAGAAAACATTCGGGAAGCCATTCGCATCAGTCACCCGCATGCGGTTGATGCAGCCGGCGGGGTAGAAACCAGTTCGGGACGGAAAGACCGTGACCGAGTCGTGAACTTCGTCAGGGCTGTGCGTGGCAATGGGGATCGCTCCGAAGGGAAGAGAGTCCAGGGCAAAGCCCGCAGAGCTTGATACGCCCCGGCTTGCCAGCGTCGCAATCCGCTGCTTGCATCAGCGCAGATGAGCAACAGCTACAAGATAAGCGTTCTGGCGGGGGACGGCATCGGCCCGGAAGTCATGACCCAAGCCCTGCGCGTGCTCCGTGCGGTGGAAAAGAAGTTCTCACTCGTTCTCGAATTTAGCGAATGGCCCGTGGGCGGCAATGCCATCGATACACACGGCAAGGCTCTCCCGGAGGAAACGCTCAAAGCGTGCGAGCAGGCCGACGCCATCCTGTTCGGGTCTGTCGGCGGCCCAAAATGGGAATCGCTTCCGCCCGCGGAGCAGCCCGAACGCGCCGCGCTGCTGCCGCTTCGCAAGTACTTCGGCTTGTTCGCGAACCTGCGTCCGGCTGTTTGCCTGCCGGAGCTCACTCATGCCTCGCCCCTCCACCCCAAGAGTGTCGATGGCGGCTTTGACATCCTTTGTGTGCGCGAGCTGACCGGCGGACTCTATTTTGGTGAACCCAAGTATATCAAGCATGAGGGTGGGGAGCAGTTTGCGGTGGATACGATGGTCTATTGGGAAAGTGAAATCCGGCGCATTGCCAAGGTTGCCTTTGAGGCCGCCCGCAAGCGGAAAAGGCGCGTGACCTCTGTGGACAAGGCGAACGTTCTGCAAAATGGAGTGCTCTGGCGCCGGGTCGTTGAAGAGGTGGCCAGAGACTACCGCGACATCGCTCTCAGCCACCTCTACGTGGACAACGCCGCGATGCAGCTCATCAAAAACCCCAAGGGCTTCGACGTGGTCCTGGCGGAGAATCTCTTCGGCGATATCTTGAGCGACGAGGTCGCCATGCTCACCGGCTCCCTCGGCATGCTGCCCAGTGCCAGTCTTGGCGAGACGATCTCCGGCTCCGCCCGATTTGGAATGTACGAGCCAAGCGGTGGGTCCGCGCCCGACATCGCCGGCGAAGGGATTGCCAACCCTATTGCCCAGATTCTTTCCGCTGCCATGATGCTCCGCTTCTCCTGCGCCCAGGAAGAAGCGGCGAAGGCAATAGAAGTTGCAGTGCGCCAGGTGATCACCGCCGGCCTGCGCACGGCGGACATCTATACGCCGGGTACGGTCCGCGTCGGCACCGAGGGGATGGGCGAAGCCATCGCAGCGTCAATCTAATTGGGTCCGGATTTCAGCTGGATTTGGCGCGGATGTCGTTCTTCCCTTTCACCCGCGGTTTCCCGTGAGAATCGAAGGCGAAGGACGAGCCCGAAGGCGGCAAGACTTATTGCCTGCAAACGGATGAAGGAACTAGCGCGATCCAGTGCCACAGGAGGAGACCAGCTGATTTGAGTGTTGAAGGTTTCGGCGCTTGACGGCGCTACGCGGTGACACCAACTTTCCGGCCTTGGCAAGGGGGACGCTCCGGCGACGATGGAGATCCCGCGAATGCCAATTCCAACGCTATAATTTCCATGTTTGACAACGTCTTAGGATTTTTTTCCAACGATATCGGCATCGATTTGGGGACCGCCAATACCCTTGTCTATGTCAAGGATCACGGCATCGTGCTCCGCGAACCCTCCGTGGTTGCCGTCCAGCAAGGCACGAATAAAGTGCTCGCCGTCGGCGACGAGGCCAAACGCATGCTTGGCCGCACTCCGGGCAACATCGTGGCCATCAGGCCGCTCAAGGACGGAGTAATCGCAGACTTCGAGGTGACCGAAGCCATGCTCCGGCACTTTATCAGCAAAGTACACAATCGCCGGCGAATGGTGCGGCCGCGCGTAGTCATCGCTGTCCCAAGCGGCATTACCGAGGTTGAGAAGCGTGCGGTCAAGGATTCGGCGACTCATGCCGGGGCGCGCGAAGTGTACTTGATCGAGGAACCGATGGCCGCGGCAATTGGTTGCGGCCTTCCCGTGCAGGACGCCGCAGGCAACATGATCATTGACGTCGGGGGCGGCACGACGGAAGTCGCCCTCATTTCGCTTTCGGGTATTGTCTTTAGTCGCAGCGTGCGTGTCGCGGGAGACGAGCTCGACGAGGCGATCATCAACTACATGAAGCGCGCCTACAACTTGATGATCGGTGAGCGGACGGCTGAGGATATCAAGATCAAGATCGGTTCGGCTTACAAGATGGAAAAAGAGTTGACCATGGAGGTCAAGGGGCGCGACCTGGTCGCGGGCTTGCCGAAGACCATCACCATCTCATCGCAAGAGGTGCGCGAGGCTGTGATGGAACCGGTCTCGACCATCGTGGATTCGGTTCGCATCACGCTCGAACGCTGCCCCCCGGAACTCTCTGCGGACCTTGTGGACAGGGGGCTCGTACTGGCCGGTGGCGGCGCGCTCCTGCGCGGACTCGACAAACTTTTGCAGGAAGAAACCGGCCTGTCAGTTCACGTCGCGGAGGATCCCCTCAGCGCGGTGGCTGAGGGTACGGGTAGGGCGCTGCAGGAGCTGCGTTTTCTCAAGGCCGTCGCATCCCGCGACCGCAGCTCGAGCAGTCATTGACGCGGAGGGTGTGGGCAGACTCCCCATTCTGAGGTTGTAAGCCAACGGTTTCGATGAGCCGGCTCAACGTCATCCTCGTCGTCGCTGTGATCATAGCCGCCGTCATCATTTCTTCATTCGGTTCGAGTTCGATGCAAAAATTGCAGGCGGGATTTCTCAGCGCAGTGTCACCCTTTTTGAAGACGGGATCGGCTGTCCAGCGGAAGCTCGGCGCGATGGGACAGGGATTGAAGACTTTGGATCAACTCGAGGAGGAAAACCAGCGGCTCAAGACGGAGAACACCGAGCTTCGCGCCACGAACCAGATTCTCAGGGATCTCGAAGTCGAGAATAGCAAGCTGCGCTCCGCACTCGAATACAGAAAACGCTCGATCTTCAAGCTCTTGCCAGCGCGCATCATCTCCCGCGACGCATCCACGTGGTGGAGTACGGTAAAGATAAACCGCGGTTTTGAAGAGGGCCTGGAGCCCGACCAGCCCGTGCTTACCGACGTCGGCCTCGTTGGCAAGACCACCACGGTAGCCAAGAACGAATCCATCGTTCTTCTGATTAGCGACGAGAGTTGCAGGGTGGCCGCAAAGGTCGAGGGTTCCAACGAACGGGGAATTCTCTCAGGTCAGCGCACAGGCGAGGGCGGGGGTACGAGCGAAATGCAACTCAATTTCCTGAGTAAGAAAGCCAATCTCCAGCCCGGACAGAAAGTCTTCACAGAGGGCGTCACCAAGGGGACTTCCACCGGAGTCTTTCCCTCTGGGATTTATCTCGGTACCGTTAAGAGCTTTCAAGCCCGCCCGCTCGATGGCCAGGCAATCGTTGAACCAGCCGTTGACTTATCCTCCGTGGAGGATGTTTTCGTGGTGGTCGGAGCAAAATGAAACTCACCGTCGGCTGGCTGGCCCTCGCGTTGGCGATTTTCCTGGCTCTGATCGTCCAGGAATTCATTCCTCCTGTGCCTTCTTTTCATGGGGCGCGCGTATTGCTGGTGCCGATGTTATTTTGCTACGGGGCGCTCGCCATGCCGTTTTGGGCGATGCTCCTGATGGCAATCTACGCGGGACTCCTGACCGACATGGCCTATCTGAACGTCCCTGATGGACACGTTGAAATTGCTCTGGGATGGTCTATTGTCGTGTTTGTGTTTTTTGGGCTTTTCGCTCACGGTCTTCAGCCGGCATTCGCTGGCGGGCGCTGGTGGTTGCATATCCTGCTGAGCGCGATATGCACATGCGCTTTTTTGGCTCTTCAGTTCGTCATGATTTGCTTCAGACGACAGGGCATTTATTTCAATGAGGCCGTGGCTTGGCGAATCGCTGCACCGGGACTCATTGCGGCAATCCTGGCGCCGCTTGTGCATCTGACTGTCGTCAAGCTTGGACCGTATGTGCGGGGTCCTGCACGCCTGCGGCCCTACAGGATTGAGCGGCAATGAAACGCGGACAGATTCCCTACCGGATCTATTTTCTCGGCGCCCTCATGCTACTGGCCATCTCGGCTCTCTCCGTCAGGCTTTGGTACGTGCAGATCGCCCGCGGTGCGGAATACACCGCCAAAGTCGCCTCCGGCTCACGGATCACTGTTCGCATCCCGGCAGTTCGGGGCGACATCCTTGACCGAAACGGTGTTCCTCTCGTTCAGAACCGGGCGAGCTTCGATGTGGACTTCTTTCTCCCGGACATGGTGCGCGCATACCGTGAAAGCCATGGCAGTGTTCCCATGCACACGTTTCGTGGCACGGTGCGCAACATGCAGAAGGACATGACGGAGGCCGATGTTCGGCGCATCGTTTCCGAGGAGATCATCCCGAGGCTCGAGGAACTCGGCGTAGCGCAGGACTACAACGCCGACCGCCTTCAGATTCACTATCGGCTCCGAAGTGAGGTGCCATACAATTACATGCAAGACATGGACTTTGAGACCATGGCGCTGCTATCGGAGCGCAGCCTCGGCGTGCCCGGAGTCAACGTCACGAAGAAGCCGGTGCGTCAGTACCTCTACGGGGCCTTGGGCGCTCACTTCTTGGGTTACGTCGGGATGCCCGGAGATTTGAGCAAGCTTCCAGACATCAACAAATTCAATTTTTACGATCCCGATATGGAGGGAAAGGCTCAGATCGAACTTGCGATGAACGACTACCTGAAGGGTACGCCGGGCGTCAAAGTCCTTCAGCGCGATGCCAAGGGGACCATTATTCGAAACGAGACGGAGATTGTCGAGCCGAAGCAGGGGGCAAATGTTTATCTTACAATCGACGCCCGTATCCAATACATTGTGGAGGAGGCATTGCGCGCGGTGGGGCGCGCTGCAGCTGTCGTTGTGGATCCCAACAACGGCAATATTCTGGCCATGGCCTCCGTCCCCTCATACGATCCGAACAAATTCATTCCGGCGATTGCCGCGAAGGACTGGCTGGAGCTTAACAAGGACGAAACCGATCCGCTGCTCAACCGGGCGATAAGCGCCTATGCGCCCGGATCAACCTACAAAATTCCGGTCGGGCTCGCGGGACAGCGCGCGGGGGTTGGTGATCGCTCCTTTAGTTGCTACGGTGGCGTCCAATACGGCAACAAGTATATGAGATGCTGGATTGCAGACAAGGGCGGCACGCACGGCACGCTCGGGCTTCCCAATGCGATCAAAGTCTCCTGCAACGCCTTCTTTTACCAGTTTGGAAATGCCGCGGGAATAGACCAGATAGTTGCCACCGGCAACATGCTTGGCCTCGGTCAGAAATCAGGGATCCCTCTTTCCGGCGAAGCTCCCGGAGTTCTGCCAGGACCGGAGTGGCTCGTAGCGATCAACCCACAGGCGCGCTGGAGCTCCGGCCTCACGGCCAACACCGCTATCGGCCAGGGTGACGTGCTCGCAACGCCCCTCCAAATGGCGATGATTACCGCCACCGTAGCCACTGGGGGAACCTGCTATTATCCGAGGATGGTTGACAAGGTTGTGGCCCAGGACGGAACCGTTCTTCTCCAGGAACCGGCGAAGGTGCGCTCCAACCTCCTGACTGACGGCGGCATGACCGCGCAGATGATCGAAAAAGTCCGCTTGGGAATGAACAAGGTTGTCAACGAAAGTGGCGGCACCGCTGGCAAAGCACGCATCAAGGATGTCATTGTCGCCGGCAAGACCGGCACGGCCCAATTCTGGCGAAGCGGTGTAAAAGATAACCATACTTGGTTTCTTGCGTTTGCACCGTACGATGCGCCGAAGTATGCGCTTTGTGTGATCGTTCAGGGTGCGAAATCAGGCGGCGGCGTCTCTGCACCCATTGCAGCGAAGATTCTCGAGGATACCTTTGCTCTCGATCAGAGCAAAGCGTCTGACTTAGCCTGGCTCGAACCGGCCTCTGGGAATTTCAAATTTGTCGAGAGCGTGGACTTCCACCGTGAAATCCCGACCGCGACGACAATCGCTGCCGACGAGGAAACAGGCGGCGGCGGCGATAACGTGCCCTCGCGACGCTCACAGCGAAAACAGGAAAACAAACCTGCCGCCGCTCCGAATGTGCGCGATGAAGCCGACGAGGGCGGCAGAGTCACAAACAAAGTACGTAAACCCTCGGGAATTGAAAAATTCTTCAATTTCCTGAGAGGAGGCAACAGAGATAAGAAGGAGAAGGCTCCCCCCGCAGCCCCCGCTGGTCGTCGATGAAGGCCTCCAGTTTAGAGCAATTTCCCTCCCTGATCGGAGGGCAACCCACATTTTTTGATGATAGAAACCGTAAAGAAGATTTTAGGCCTCGGAAAGAAGAACACTGGGATTAAACTTATAGTCAGTTGCGAACGCCTCGAAAAGCGCGTTGCACTGCTTGAGAACAATCGACTCGAGGAATACACCACCGAACGCGAGTCCGACCGCAATATCGTCGGAGCCATCTACAAGGGAAAGGTTCGAAACATCGAACCAGGCATCAAGGCGATGTTCGTCGATATTGGCTTTGAGAAGAACGCATTCTTGCAATTCTGGGATGCGATTCCTGCAGCGCTCGACAGCGGCGTCGAGGTCGTTTCTCGCGAGGCTGGGAAAAAGAAGGGGCAAAAGATCACCCATAAGGATGTACCCAGGATTTACCCGGTTGGTTCCGACATTTTGGTGCAGGTTAAAAAAGGGCCGATCGGCAACAAGGGTCCACGAATTACGACCGACGTCAGCCTCGCCGGTCGCTATCTCGTGCTCATGCCGTTCAACGACCAATGCGGCGTCTCGAGGAAAATTGATGATCCCAAGGAGCGGGAACGGCTGCGGAGGATTCTGCGCGATTTGGATATCCCCGACGGCATGGGTGTCATCATACGAACTGTCGGCCAGGGTCAGCGCGCAAGATATTTCGTCCGGGACCTAAGTATCCTTCTCCAGCAATGGGAGGATATTCAACGCGGAGTTGAAGAACAACCGTCTCCAGTCTGCCTTTTTCAGGAGCCGGATCTGATCGAGCGGACGGTGCGCGATTTTCTCACCGACGAGGTCGATGCGGTGATCATTGATGACCTCAGGGCGTGGGAGCGAGTTCAGGAGCTCGTCGGCCAGATTTCTGCTCGAGCGAAGAAGCGCATTCAGCAGTACACGGGTTCGCAGCCCATCTTCGATTGTTTGGGTGTTCAAGCGCAGATCGACGCGGCCTTTCACCGCCAGGTCTGGCTGGCGTGCGGCGGATACATCGTTATTGACGAGACCGAGGCCCTCATCGCCGTCGATGTGAATACCGGCCGGAACAAGGGCGCGAAGGACATCGAGAAGACCATCCTGCAAACAAACCTCGAGGCCGCGGACGAAATTTGCCGTCAAATGCGCCTGCGTAACGTGGGCGGCATCATTATTGCCGACTTCATCGACATGAAGAGCCGCAAGGACCAGCAAACCGTCTACCAGCGCGTTAAGGAGCGTCTCAAGCGCGACAAGGCTCGAACGCACGTTCTTCCGATTTCTCAGCTCGGGCTCATGGAAATGACCCGTCAGCGCGCTGCCGAGAGCCTCGCCAGCACGCAGTTCGTACCCTGTCCGCACTGCCACGGCAGGGGAGTCATCAAGAGCCCGATGACCATGAGTGTCGAGCTTCAGCGCGCTTTGCATTCCGTCATGCGAAAGCATCAGGATAGCGTCCACGAGGTGAAGGTCATCGTGCACCCCGATTTGCTAAATCGGCTGCGCACGGAAGACGAGGAGCACTTGGTGGATATCGAGCGTCGCTATGCCGGGCGGCTCTCGTTCCGTTCCGATTCCGCCTATCATCAGGAGAAGTTTTTGATCACTAATGCCCTTTCCGGCGAAGAGCTCAAGCCATGAGAGTAGGCAGCCTGACGCGATCGGCCGCGAGGGCTACTCGATCGACCCAAGTCGCTGCAGGTAGGTAAAGGTATAGATTCCGGAATGATGTCCGTCCGCCCAGCGGGGTTGCAAACCGTAGCCCCCAACGGCGTCCCAGCCTGTGAGGTCGAAACTTCCCTGCGAATAGCTGACTTCCGGCCTGATCAGGCGTCCGAGAACATCCGGCTCGCCGCCACAAGACGCGCAAGGACAGGCTCGACGCAGCGTCTCCAACGGAATATAGCTCTCCTCTCCGCCCTGCCAGGCGATGGCGAGTTGGGCTCCAATCTTCTGAATGGCGGTGGGGCGCAGCACAGCGAGCATTTTCCTGAATTTTTGTTGGCAATGCAAATAGCTATGGATCGCGAGCGAGCGAAATCTGCTGAGGAGGGGAACCGCCCTTGGCGTCGCGTGGAACGCTCCGGTAACTACAGAAGTTCGAGTCCGCCGGAAGATGCTTCTTTCAACAGCGAAGCGCTCGGTGCATCTTCCCGTGATGAGGAACGGCATACCACGAGGTGATTCGAACGTTCACTCGCGTAAGCTCTATACCATCCCGAGGCCGCGGGAAACTCGTATTCGTGAAACTGAAGCAGCCTGTAACGCGGCGACGGAGGTGTTGAGCGAATTGCCTGAGGCGGACAACGCTCCCGGAGCTGTGGAGCGGATGCTTCGCGCGAACGGGATTCTTCGTAATTTGCCCTGGCCATCTCCGTTCGATCGAACATTGCATCGGCTCCGACTTGGAGATGCACGCGATCTGTCGTGGCTTGATGACGAGAGCGTTCATCTCGTCGTGACCTCGCCGCCCTATTGGACGCTCAAGGATTACGAGTCAGGCCATGGGCAGCTTGGGGATATCGAAGAATATGAGGATTTCTTGTGCGAGCTCGACAAGGTTTGGGCGGAGTGCGCCCGCGTGCTCGCGCCAGGGGGTCGCATTTGTTGCGTCGTCGGTGACGTGTGCATTCCCCGCAAAAAACATGGAAGGCACTTCGTCATGCCCCTGCACGGTGATATCCAGGTTCGCAGTCGTCGTCTAGGCCTCGATTGCCTCACACCGATCTTATGGCAAAAGATTGCCAACGGAGCGACAGAAGCGCAGGGAAATGGTTCAGGATTCTACGGAAAGCCGTACCAGCCGGTTTCGAAAGACCGGCGGTAATCCAATATGTGTCGGCATCGTGGGAATCAATCACGCATCGAGCTATACCTCCTACGAAGGAGAAAGGGCATGGCCCACAGACGGGAAAAAGCATAAACATCCCATCCAGGAGGCCCGAGAAGCCGAAAGTAGGGTGCTAAGTCGCGCGGCATCGCAATTCGATGAGTTTCAGTTTCTTCGGTTCAGAGCTACTAATGTTGACCCTTTCCCTTTCGAGTGGGTGGATTTCGAAAGAACGCGCATGGAGTATTCTGCAATGCTGCTGCGGATTTCGAGAGAGTATGATCAGCGATTCAGATAGTCCGGGCTGCCCTTGCGGCTAGCGCGTATGCGGCGCGGCTCCTTGATGCAAAGAGATGGTTTTCGGGGAGTAGGCAATACTCGACCAGGCTGGCGGCTTTTACTTTCCAACCCTTCCTCGCCCTGATGCTCCTCGTTGATACTCTGGCACCCCTTGTTTTGCTTATCGTCCTTGGAGCCGGTCTCGCTCACATCCGCTTCCTCGGTTCGGCGTTCATGGCCGACTTGAATAAGCTGGCATTCTGGATTGCTCTCCCCGCGCTGCTGTTTACTTCCGCCAATCACGCGGCGGCGCCTGATGTGCAAACGTGGCGGCTTCTCGCCGTGCTGCTTGCCGCAACGGTGCTGATCACGCTGGTCGCGCTGGGAGCCAGCATCGCCTCGGGAATGCCGGGCGGCGTTCGCGGAACGCTGATTCAATCAGCCTTTCGCGGCAATCTCGCTTACATCGGGATACCCGTGCTGGCCTACAGCTTTTCGGAGTCCCAGGCGGACGGCGGCAGTCGGGCAATGGCTACTGCCGTTATCGTGATGGTGCTCACCATGGCATTCTACAACATTCTTGCTGTGATCGTGCTTCAGGCGAGCAACCATTCCGCAAGGGGTGCCGACTGGCGGCAGTTGGCGCGCGCGATCGCCACCAATCCATTGCTCCTGGCAGGAATGCTCGGGTTGCTCGTGCCTCTCCTGGGAATAACGTTGCCGTCGTTTCTCGAGCGAGCGCTGGAATCGCTTGGCTCCGCGGCGGTCCCGATCGCCCTGATGTGCATCGGGGGTTCGCTCGCGACGACTCGACTGCGCGGCCGCCGCTCATGGATCGTCACTGCGGCTGTCCTCAAAGTCGCCGTATTGCCTGCGCTTGTGTTCGTTCTGTCGCGCCTTGCGGGGCTCGGGTTGATCGAGCAGCGCACCGCGCTCGTTCTCTCTTCGTGTCCGACCGCGGCGGCGGCGTTTGTTATGGCTCGCCAGATGGGCGGCGATGAAGCGTTGGCATCGGGTTCAATCGCCCTGAGCACCTTGCTCTCCTCGATCAGCCTTGCTGTCGCTCTCTGGGTTACGGCGTAGAGCAGTGCGAGGGTTTGCAGAGCGGTTGGCACAAAATCGATTCAATACTCTCGTGCGAGGAGGTAGTCGGCGAGCTGGCGCAGTCGCGTGGCCTTCCTGCCGAATGACTTGAGCGCTCTGTGCGCGGAAGTGGTAAGGCGGCGAGCTTCTTTGCGCGCCGCGTCGATGCCGATGAGAGCAGGATATGTGATTTTCTGCGCCGCAGCGTCCTTGCCTGCGCTCTTGCCGAGTTTTTCGCTCGTCTGCGTGATGTCGAGGATGTCGTCAATGACTTGGAAAGCGAGACCGAGGTCATATCCGAATCGCGCGAACGCGGCGACTTGTTCAGGAGTTGCGTTGGCCGCCATGGCGCCAAGCTTAAGGCTCGTGGCAATCATTGAAGCGGTCTTGCATTTGTGAATGAAGCGCAACTCGGCGCGGGAGGGTTTCTTTCCTTCTCCTTCGAGGTCGGCAACCTGGCCTGCGATGAGTTGCCTGCTCCCCGCGGCGAACGCAAGCTCGGCTATGAAGTCCTTGAGCTGATAACGAGGCGGCTCCTGGATTGTTGCGAGAATCTCAAAGGCGAGGGTCAACAAGGCGTCACCAGCCAGAACAGCGATCCCTTCACCGAAGACTTTGTGCGCGGTTGGCCGGCCCCGGCGGAAATCGTCGTCATCCATGCAAGGCAAATCGTCATGGATCAGCGAGTAGGTGTGCACGCATTCGACCGCGCACGCGGCAAAAAGAGCATTGCCATCACCTTCCCAGCAGGTCTCGGCGGCCGCGAGACAGAGAATGGGGCGCATCCGTTTTCCTCCGGCGAAAAGACTGTAGCGCATGGCGCGATGGATCGTTGCCGGCTTGACAGAAGCCTTGGGCAGAAAGCGATCGAGCGCGGCGTCCACCTGTTGCACGCGTTTGCGCAAATAGATATCGAGTGGCATATCCGACTCATTTTGGACTTTGTCTCTTTTCATGGTCTCACCGGCGCCGAGCTACCGGCGCATCTTGCATGGAAACGAATCATAGGGAAGCATCGCTTGCGATGTCGTGCGGGCAAAGGCATGATCCCGCCCCGCGATGCATCAACTCCGACTCGGCGTACTCGGCTCTGGCAAGGGATCGAACTTCCGCGCTATTCACGAAGCGATTCGGGCGGGCCGGCTCGACGCCCGGGTTGTTGTCGTTTGCTCCGACGTCGCTGATGCCGGGATTTTGAAACTGGCGCGCGACGCCGGTATTGCGATTCTGCGGATAGAGGAGACGCGTTACAAGACACGTCTTTCCAAGGAGTGCGAGGAAGATTTGGTCCAGCGATTGCAACGCGCCGGAGTGGACCTGGTCGTCCTGGCAGGCTACATGCGCATGCTCAAAGCTCCGATGCTGGAGGCCTTCCCGCGGCGCATCATCAACATCCATCCGTCGCTGCTCCCGAAATTTCCGGGCCTCGAAGCCTGGCGGCAGGCGCTCCGCGCGGGCGAGGCGGTCACCGGCTGCACTGTTCATTTTGTCGACGAAGGGATGGACAGTGGGGAAATCATTGGCCAGGCAGAGGTTCCGATCCTTCCGGGCGACACCCCGGAGAGTCTGCATGCGCGCATTCAGAAGGCGGAGCATCGGCTCTATCCGGAGGTGGTCGGAAAATTTGTGCGCGGAGAATTGCCATGAGCCGCTTCCGAATTTTCGACCTTAACGCGGAACAAATCGAAGCTGTTCATCACGAGAATGGCCCGATGCTCATTCTTGCAGGTGCGGGCACTGGCAAGACGCGCACAATCACGGCGCGCATCGCCTGGCTGCTCGCGCAAGGTGAGGATCCGGCAAGGATACTCGCCGTGACGTTCACCAACAAAGCCGCGCGCGAAATGAAAGAACGCATTGCGGGAATGGTTGATCCGGCGCAGGCGAAACTGGTCACCGCCACCACCTTTCATGCGTTGTGCCTGAGAATTCTTCGCGGCGATGCCCAGCGGCTCGGCTACAAGCCCAACTTCAGCATCTTCGATGAAGCCGACCAGCTCGGTCTCATCAAGAAGATCATCAATCGCGTCTCCGCGCGGGACGAGAGGCTCGATCCCCATCTCGCCAAGAACCTCATCAGCAGGGCGAAGAACAATGGATGGGCGGCACGCGGCGAGGAGACCCTCGCTGGGGCAGTCTACCGCCGCTACGAAAACGAGCTCCGCGCCTTGAACGCCATGGACTTCGACGACCTGCTCGTCCAAACTGTCCGCCTCCTTTCCGAGTCGGACGAAGTGCGTGAGAAATGGCGCGCGAAAGCGCGACATCTACTGGTAGACGAGTTTCAGGACACCAACCGGCTGCAGCTCGACTTGGTCAGCCACCTTGCCAGCGGCCAGCCCCCGAATGTCTGCGTGGTCGGCGACGACGACCAAAGCATCTATAGTTGGCGCGGCTCCGAAGTTTCCAATATCCTTGAATTCGAGAAGCACTTCCCGAATCCGCGCGTGGTCCGTCTCGAGCAAAACTACCGCAGCACCAATGCGATTCTTGGCGCGGCCAATCGGCTCATCTTGCACAATCCGCGCCGTCGTAAGAAGAACCTCTGGAGTCCAAAGGAGGGGGGGGAACCCGTGCGTGTGATTTCCGTGCCGGACGACCGCAAGGAGGCTGAGTTCGTCATCCAGGAGATTGCCGCTCATCGCTCGGAGCAGGGACTACCCTGGGAACACTTCGCGGTGGTTTACCGGATGAATGCACAGTCCCGGCTGCTCGAGGAGAACCTTCGCAAGAACAGAATTCCCTACCGGCTCGTTGGAGGGAAAAGCTTCTTCGAGCGGCGTGAGATCAAGGATTTGACCTCTTACATGGCGGTTCTTTTGAATCCTTCCGACGATTCCTCTCTTCTGCGGATCATCAACAACCCACCGCGCGGGATTGGTCCGGCCACTGTCGAACTGGCCCTTGCTTTCAGCGTCGAACGCCAGCTCAGCCTCTTCGAGGCCTTGCGCCATGCTGACTATCTGGAGACCTGCACACGCAAGACGAGCGCCGCGATCCGCACTTTTGTGGATGAGATGGAATCCGCGCGCGTTCGCATCCAAACGCCAGGTGTGGATTCCGCACAGATTCTTTCATCGCTCCTGGATGAATGCGGCTATGTGGATGATCTCAAGCGCTCCTGCAAAACCCCAGACGAATCCGTGAACCGTGAGGAGAATGTCAAGGAAATGCTGCGGGCCTTGGGCGACTATGAGAAGCGTTCGCGCCGCGGTCTTCAAGGCTTCCTTGACGAAGTGAGCCTCGATCGCGAGCGCGAGGAGGACAAGGAGGAATCTCCGCAGGGCGTGACGCTCATCACTTTGCACGCTGCGAAAGGTTTGGAATTCCCTCACGTATTCCTGATTGGCGCCGAGGATGGCTTGCTCCCGCACGAACGTTCGAAAGCCGAGGGCACTGTCGATGAGGAACGCCGCCTGTTTTATGTTGGCATCACACGCGCGATGCATTCGCTCGTCATCACGTGTTGCCGTGGTCGGCGGAAATTCGGCAGCCCGGTGCATTGCATGCCGAGCCCGTTCTTGCGGGAGATCCGAGGAGAACAAGTCCTCGAGGAAAGCTACGAGGAACTCATGAACCGGCCGATGGAGAAGGAGGACGTCGCAGAGCAATTCGCGCGTCTCCGAGCGCAACTCGGCAAACTCTGAGCGAGCATTATTCTACACAAGCATGTCCTCGCGGATGAAATTTGGAATTCTGGGGGCGATGCCTCAGGAGGTGGCTCTGATGGCGCGATCAATGTCGGTGCGCCGCAGCGTCGAAGCCGGGATGAGGACTTTTTACGAAGGCACTTGGGCCAGCCAGGAGGTCGTGCTTGTGCTTTCGCGGGTTGGTAAGGTCTCGGCGGCAATCACGACGCTGCTCTTGCTCGAGCGCTTTGGCGTCACTCATATTGTGTTTACAGGCGTCGCAGGCGCCATCGACCCCGGCTTGCGCATCGGAGATGTTGTCGTGGCCGAGCGGCTCGTCCAACACGATATGGACGCGAGTCCGCTTCCGGCTTTTCAAAGATTTGAAATCCCTCTTCTTGGAAAGGTCTTCTTTGAAGCCGGTCTTTGCGCCGAGGCCTTTCGTGCCGCCGTCCGCTACACGAAAGGAGATTTCGCACGGGATGTCTCGGCCGAGAAGCGTGCGGTATTCGGAATCCATCGACTGCCTAGGGTGCACCGGGGACTCGTGGCCAGCGGGGACCAGTTTCTCGCCGATCCCCGGAAGACCCTAGAACTTCGCGAAGCCCTGCCCGGTCTGCTTTGCGCGGAAATGGAGGGGGCCGCGGTCGCGCAGGTTTGCCACGAGATGGGTGGTATTCCCAGCGCCATCATTCGGGTCGTTTCCGATCAGGCCGATCATTCCGCAGCGGTGGATTTTCTTCGGTTCGTTGACGAGGTGGCGGAATACCTTACAGGCGGCATCGTTCAGTCGCTCTTGAATTCGTTTGCATCGCGTGAATCCAGTGTTTGACTTCAGCCATGAGTGCAGGAAAAGGATCCACCGGAAACGTCATCGCGGCGCTTGCGAGTTTTTTTATCCCGGGTCTCGGCCAGTTGATCCAGGGCCGACCGTTGCGTGCGGTGCTGTTCTTTGTCAGCGCCGCGCTTCTTTGGCTCGTCTGGATGGGCTGGATCATGCACCTTTGGTCGATCCTCGACGCCGCGTTGTGGAAGCCGTGACTCCGCGCTAAATTGAGGGGATGGCTCCCCTCCTCAATTTCATTAACGGGCGGTTCGTCCCATCCAAAGCGGGCCGAGCGCGTGAGTACCTCAATCCGGCCGACAATTCGGTCCTCGGTCTCGCGACGGAATCGGATGCCAGCGACGTTGAGGATGCGGTCAGCGCAGCCCGTGTGGCCTTCGATACCGGACCGTGGCCTTGGACGCCCGCCGGCGAGCGCGCGGCAAAGCTTTTCAAGCTGGCCGATCTCATCGAGTCGCACGCGGAGGAACTGGCGCGCATGGACACTCTCAACAACGGCAAGCCGTTGCGCGAAGCCCGCTTCGACGTGGCGGATGCAGCAGGATGTTTCCGCTTTTATGCGGGGCTGGCGACCAAACCGCAGGGCCAAACGTACGAAGTGGGCGACCCGAACATTGCGGCAGAAACCGTGCGCGAGCCCATCGGCGTCTGCGGCCAAATCATTCCCTGGAACTACCCGATTCTCATGGCGGCCTGGAAACTCGCGCCCGGGCTCGCCGCCGGAAACTGCTGCATCCTCAAGCCCTCGGAACTTACTCCTCTTTCGGCAGTTCGACTGTTTGAATTGATCAACGAAGCAGGCTTTCCTCCCGGAGTTGCTCAGCTTGTGCTGGGTCCGGGAGATCCGGTGGGCTCGGCGCTCGCGGCCAGTAACGGTGTGGACAAAATCGCCTTCACTGGCGGCACCGTCACGGGCCGGAAGATCATGATAGCCGCAGCCGGCAACTTGAAGAAGATCTCGCTGGAACTTGGAGGAAAGAACCCGAACGTCGTTTTTGCCGATGCTGATCCCGATGTGGCCCTCGAGTATGCGCTGTTTGCCATCTATGCCGGGCAGGGTGAAGTTTGCAGTGCTGGATCCCGTCTGATCCTCGAGCGCAAACTGGCAGGTTCTTTTCTCCCGCGCCTCGGAGAGGCTGCCGGCAAAATCGTTGTCGGCGATGGCACAAAGGACGAGACAGAGATGGGACCGCTGATCAGCCGTGCCCATCAAAAGAAAGTCCTCAGCTGCATCGAAGCGGGTAATGCCGAAGGAGCAGAGCTCTTGTGCGGAGGTGCGACGTACGATGATGAGCGCGCGAAAGGCAATTTCGTGCAGCCGACCGTCTTCGCGAACACAAAACCAACCATGAAAATCGTCCGGGAAGAAATCTTCGGTCCCGTTCTCGCCGTGCAGCTTTTCGATACCGAAGAGGAAGCCGTCGCGCTTGCGAACGATACGATCTACGGCCTGGCGGGCGGAGTGTTCACCAGTGACGGGGCGAAGGCCCGCCGGTTCATTCGCAAGCTGCGCGCGGGCATTACGTGGATAAACACCTACCATCCGACCTTTAATGAAGCCCCCTGGGGAGGTTATAAACAGAGCGGAATCGGTCGCGAGTTAGGGACCTACGGTTACGAGGCCTACACGGAGATCAAGCAGATCAATACCAATCTTGCGCCCGCGCGCCTCGGCTGGTTTCGGCATATCTAATCAGCGAATTTCTCAACGAGATGGAGAGGCTGTTCTCGCCGGATTTGTTCATCATGGGTGGCGGCGATCAGCAGGAAGGCGGAGAAATTCTTCCCCTACCTGACGACAAAGACGGAGGTCATCGTCGTTCCTGCGCAAATGCGCAACGAAGCCGGAATCATCGGCGCTGCCTGCCTCGCCCACGCGTTGAGGCAATAAGGCCAAAGAGGGGCGTCCTGGCGGCAGAGAGGCCGCTATTCCCTTTACGCGAAGAATCGCCACTCCATATTTGCGGGATATGCAGGAGGCGCCAACGGGAACCGTCAGCTTTCTCTTCACGGACATCGTGGGGAGCACGCGACTTTGGGAGAAATTCCCTACTCGGATGGGCGCCGCGCTGGCCCGTCATGATGCGTTAATCAGTGCCGCCGTGGAGACGCATGGCGGGCATGTCTTCAAGAGGGTTGGCGATGCGTCCTATGCGGCTTTCGGGGCGCCTGGCGATTCCCTGCGGGCGGCGATCGACGCGCAGCGCGCTCTCGCAGCCGAGGACTGGAACGACATCGGAGCGCTTCCCGTTCGCATGGGCATCCACGTCGGGGCGGCGGAGTTTCGCGACGGTGATTACTTTGGAACCACGCTGAACCGCGCGTCACGCATCGAGAGCGCCGCGCATGGAGGCCAGATCTTGCTGTCGCGGATTGCCGTCGAACTCCTCGAAGACGAGCCGCTTGACGCCATTTCCTTCAGGTCGCTCGGCAATCACAGACTGCGCAATCTCGATCGCCCGGAGCATCTCTATCAAGCGGTTGCCCCGGATCTGGAGGAGTCGTTTCCGCCACCGAGGAGCATGGAGGCTTTGCCGAACAATCTTCCCGTGCAAACGACCAGCTTCGTTGGGCGCGAGAAGGAGCTGGAAGATGTCAAACGGCTTCTCAGAGGCACCCGCTTGTTGACACTTATGGGCACCGGCGGTACGGGCAAAACCCGCCTCGCTCTGGAAACAGGCGCACAGCTCATCAGCGAATTTCGGGACGGAGTATGGCTGGCTGAGCTGGCATTGATCGCGGAGCCAGAGCGCGTTGTGGAAGCTGTCGCAGCTGCGGTCGATGTGCGTGAAGAACCGGACCGTCCGTTGCGCTCGAGTCTTGTGAGCTTTTTTAGCGGCAAAAACATCCTGTTACTCCTCGACAATTGCGAGCACCTGCTTTCGCTGGTCTCAGCCCTTGCCGCCGAGCTCTTGCGATCCTCGACGCGGCTCAAGATCCTCGCGACGAGCCGGCATTCGCTTCGCATCGGTGGCGAAGCGACTTTCTTCGTCCCTCCTCTTCCAGTTCTCGATGTTCGCGCCGAGGATTTTGGCAGCCCGGACTTCGCCCGGCGTCTGTCACAGTATGAGGCGGTGAAGCTCTTTGTCGCCCGCGCGGTCGCGGTGAGCCCAGCCTTTGTCATAACCAGCAGCAACGCCCCTGCGGTGGCCGAGATCTGCAGCCGCCTTGATGGCATTCCACTCGCCATCGAGCTGGCGGCTGCGCGGGTGAGGCTGTTGAATGTGGACCAGATAGCCGCGCGCCTCGACGACCGCTTCCGTCTTCTCCGCAGCGGCAGCCGGGACGGCCTTCCCCACCAGCAGACGCTGCAGGCGCTCATTGATTGGAGCTACGATCTGCTCTCGGAAAAGGAGCGGATTGCCTTTCGAAGGATGGGTGTCTTCGGAGGCGGGCGCACGCTTGAAGCGCTCGAAGCGGTTTGTTCGGGAGATGGGGTCGAGGAAACCGAAGTTCTCGACCTTCTTGAGCAACTCGTCGACAAGTCGCTGGTCACCGTCGAGCACGACGCCACAGGCAACCCTCGCTACACGATGATCGAATCGGTCTGGCAGTATTCGCGCGAAAAGCTTGAAGCCTCCGGAGAAGCGCCGGCTCTGCGCGACAGGCATTTGAATTACTTCCTGGCGTTCGCTGAAAAGGCCGAGCCGCATCTTGAGGGACGCGATCAAAAGGCGTGGCTCGACCGCTGCCACACTGAACTCTTCAACTTTCGCTTTGCCACCGAATGGACAATCAAGTCGCGGAAAACCGAGGCGGGGCTGCGGTTTTTCAGTGCGCTGTACCGCGTCATTGAAATTCGCAGCAATCTTGCGGAAGCTTGGGAGCTCGCTATGCGATTATTAGAGCTGCCCGATGAGGGCGTGGCGCCCAGATACAAAGCGGACGCCCGTGTAGCGATCGGCCGCTTGGCGTGGGCCGCTGATCGGTATGACGAGGCCCGCAGGTTTTACGCGGAAGCCCAACAGATTTACGAGGCAAGCGGCGACGAAGGCGGCTCAATTCTGGCCGAAATGCTGACGGGCTTCCTCGACCGAGGCGATGGAGATCTTGAGAGCGCCGAGAGGCGCTTTCAGAGAGCACTGAAGGTTGGACGCAAGATCAAGCTCGCTTACGTCGAGGCGGGCAGCTTGAGCGGGCTCGGCAGCATCGCCATGGACCGCGGAGACCTTTCGGTGGCGCGCCAACTCAAAGAGCAAAGTCTCGCTATTTACGAACGCATTGGCGATCGCTGGATCATAGGGCTCATCCTCGGTGGTCTCACCAGGGTCGCCATTGCTCAAAGGGACTTCTCCCGCGCCCAGAGCGCACTCACCGAGTGGACGCAAATCACGCGCGAGCTGGGGAATCGCTGGATTCTTCCCGACATCCTCGATAGCTATGCCAACCTCGCCCTTGTCTCGAACCAGCCTCAACGAGCCGCCCGCCTTTTCGGGACCGCGGAAGCCGTCCGCGAACATCTCGGCGGCCTGCTTTCGGCGAACGAGCAGGCCCAGCACGAAGCATCCCTGGCGACTCTCAAGGAGATGCTGCCCCCAGAGGAACTGAACGAGTCCTGGGAAGCTGGCCGCCTGGCGTCGCCCTGGGATGCCATTGAGGAGACGCATGGGTCTCGTTAAAGTGAGCATATTGGCCTTTATAGGGTCGAGAATTTCGATCGTTCCAAAATGCCGCGATCTCGAGGTGGCTCAACCGCCGGGAGAATGCCTCCTTTTCGCAGTTATCGGGCAACCGCGCGCACTTGAATCTCGATAAGATCATTGACTAGGTGCCCACCGAGGTGCCGGAAATACTTTCCGGAGCCGTAGAGCACGTTCCATTGCGTGCGGTCGATGGCGAAGACGGCCTGCGCGGCAGCCTTGCCTTCCGAGGTGACCCCTGCCGTTGCGACAAACTCCACAGCGCGCGAGACGCCCTTAAGAGTCAACTCCGCGCGCACGGCAAGATTGGGGGCGCCGGCGGCAGCACCGGCAATTCGTTCGGTCGCCACGATGACGAAGCGCGCTTCCGGATACAGCTCGACATCGAAGAAGTCATGGCTCATGAGGTGGGCAATGAGCACGTCGTGCGAAGGATCGCCCGCGAGGTCCTCGCACGTGATGGCGCTCATATCCAGGGTAAGCTCTCCGCCAACAAGGTGCCCGTGGTCGAAGCGAAGCTTGCCGCCTTTCAGTGCGATTCGCCCGTTGTGCTTGTTAAGTAGATTGCGCCCCGCCCATTCCACCCGGCTTTCGACGACGTCAATATCGAGCCAACCGTCGAGCGGTGGGGCTTCGGCAACGCGCGACTCGTCGCTACCCTCAAGCGGCAGACCGGCGGATTTCCAACCCTCCAAACCTTCGCGCAATTCGAACACTTGAGTGTAACCGGCCCGGCAAAGCTTTTCCGCGGCCATGCGAGCCTCATAGCTGTCGGTCGCCGCGCCATAGACACAGACCGCAGACTCTCTGTCGGGCGCGATATCGCCCATGCGGTCAAGGAAGGCAATCTCGAAGACGCAATTATTCTTTGCGTCAGGGAGATGGGAGGAAGCATAGTCGTCCTCAAGCCGCACATCCACGAGCACAGGCCGACGGGACGCCCCAAGCCGTCCAGCAAGCTCGGAGGGATCAATTTGAACGCTCACTGCGATGAGGCTACTTCAACCTCGAGCCGAAGAGAAGGGCTTTGCATGATTCTGGGGCGTGACTCTGACCAGGCGGGGCGTCCTCTCCAAAGCCAACGAACGGAATCTTGGCGGCCAATCCGGATTGACATCGACTCGGGTATGGAGTGCACTAACTGTATGAGTGCAACTAGTATAGATCTTTCAACGAGCTTCTCAGCGGAAGATTGGACTCTTATCAAGTCGGGGCCGTTACTGGCGGGGTTGTTGATAACGCTTTCAGATCTTCGTTCGGGTGTCTTTGGTGCCATTAAGGAGGGCCTCGCTCCCTCCCAGGCCATCATTGAAGCGGGGGACGGATCGTCGAATCCGGTCGTCGCGTCGGTTGTTGCCAGCATCAAGGAGATGGCTGCGAAGCGTGAACGCCTTCAACCCCCTATCAGCGTGGGCGGCAAAAAGCCCGAAGAGGTGAAAGCCGAAGTAGTGGCCCAGCTTGCGAAAATCCCAGCTGTTCTGGAGGGTAAAGTGCCCGCCGAAGAAGCCGAAGGATATAAGAGCTGGCTCGTGTCCATCGCCGGAAAGGTTGCCAACGCGGCAACCGAGGGTGGGTTCTTTGGATTCGGTGGAGAAAAGGTCAGCGCCGCGGAAACCGCTGCGATGAATGAATTGGCTTCGTCGCTGGGCGTGAAAGCGTAGTTCAAGAATCTCAAAGCGCTGCAGGTGGTAGTCGCCGGCCGTGACCGCTGGCGAATGCTATTGCTTGAGGTTTCTGAGCTAGTCGCGGTTCAAAGCCAGTGAACCCAAAGTGGTTGTATTTTGACGTTTGGCGACTACTTTTCCGCGGTGACGCAGACGCCTTCCAGTAGAGTTCCCCGGGGAGAGCAAGTTCGTCTCAAGGCTTTCAACTATGCCAGAGCTCGCCGGGCGCAGTTTCGCGTGTTAACGGAAGAATGAGCGAGTTTGATTATCCCAAGCCCTACGACGTGATTGTTATCGGAGCAGGCCATGCCGGGATCGAAGCGGCGATGGCCTCGGCGCGGCTTGGCTGCGAGACGCTGATGCTAACCCAAAACGCCGACACAGTCGGCCAGATGTCGTGCAACCCGGCTGTGGGCGGGCTCGCAAAAGGCCACATGGTACGAGAAATAGACGCGCTTGGGGGCGTGATGGCGCTGAATACCGACGCCACCGGCATCCAGTTTCGGATGCTAAACGCGCGCAAAGGACCGAGCGTCCGCGCGCCGCGTGCTCAATGCGACAAGAAGGCGTATCAGTTTCGCATGAAGGCGCTCCTCGAGAAGCAGCCGCGTCTTGACATCAAGCAGGGCAACGTCACACGGCTCGCCGTCGAGAATGATGCAGCGACGGGTGTGGAGACCAGCTTCGGAGTGCGGTTTCGCGGGCGCGCTGTGGTGGTAACGACGGGAACCTTCATGCGCGGTCTGCTCCATGTCGGATTGCGCAATCAGACAGGCGGTCGCATGGGCGACACGGTCTCGACATTCAGTGACTGCCTGCGTGAGCTCGGCTTCGAAGTGGGACGCTTCAAGACCGGAACGCCCTGCCGGCTCCTTGGAAAAAGCATCGACTATTCCCAATGCGAACGTCAGGACGGCGACGAGCCTCCGGCGCTCTTCAGCTATCTTGGCGACACCATCCGGCCAGGAGAAGACGAGGTTTTCACTCTCAATCGATGGAAGGACGGTGCGTTCCGTGTGCGGCAGATTCCCTGCTGGATCACGCATACCAACGCGGCGACTCACGACATCATCCGGGCGAACCTCGACAAATCTCCGCTTTTCGCGGGAATCATCGAGGGCGTTGGGCCGCGCTACTGTCCAAGCATCGAGGACAAGGTCGTGAAGTTCGCAGAGAAGACCTCGCACCAGCTTTTTCTGGAACCGGAGGGCCGCCAGACCGACGAGGTTTACGTCAACGGAGTTTCCACCAGCCTGCCCTTCGAGGTGCAATACCGTTTTATCCGCAGCGTTCGCGGCCTCGAAAATGCGGAGATCCTGCGGCCTGGCTATGCGGTCGAATACGACTACTGTCCGCCTACTCAACTCCACACAACATTGGAGACGAAGCGCATCGAGGGGCTCTATTTTGCCGGGCAGATCAATGGCACATCCGGCTACGAGGAAGCGGCTGCCCAGGGCTTGATCGCAGGCGCGAATGCTGCATTGAAGACGCTCGGGCGTCCGCCTTTCACCTTGGCCCGTCACGAAGCCTACATCGGCGTCTTGATTGACGACCTGGTGGTCCGAGGCACCCCCGAGCCTTATCGAATGTTCACAAGCCGCGCCGAATACCGGCTGCTCCTCCGCCAGGATAATGCCGACTTGCGACTCACGGCCAGGGGCATCGAGGCTGGGCTTGTCTGCCCGTTGCGCAGGTCACGATTTAGGGAGAAAGCGAAGCGCTTTGAGGAGCTACGGACACTCTCCAGGGATCTCCGCTTCGACGGCGCACCTTTGGAGACATGGCTCAAGCGTCCTGAAAATCTCCCAAGAGACCTGCCCGCGCAGATTTTCGATAAATTTCCTTCGGAGATCTGGGATGGCGTGGAGACCGACTTGAAATACGAGGGCTACATCCGTCGCGAAGAAGAGCGCATCGCGCGGACTGTGCGGCAGGAAGGCAAGCCGATCCCGGCGTGGGTAGACTATTCCAAGATCAGTGGGCTGCGCGTTGAGGCCACGCAAAAGTTGTCAAAGGTCCTTCCGGAAACGTTGGGGCAGGCTGCGCGGATCAGCGGAGTGACGCCTGCCGATATTGCGTTGCTCAGCGTGTTTATCGCACGCGGAGAGCGCAACCTTTGTGACGCAGGCTGACTCAACTCGCGAGCACGCCGTCCTCGATGCGAAGCAGACGGTCGCCCCGTTGAGCAAGATGTTCGTCGTGTGTGACGACGATCAGAGTGCGTCGATCCTGCCGCGCCACGTCGAGCAGCAGCTCAATGATCGACTCGCCGGTGTGAGAGTCGAGGTTTCCGGTAGGCTCATCCGCGTAAAGGATGGAGGGATCGTTGATAAGCGAGCGCGCAATGGCCACACGCTGTTGCTCGCCCCCGCTGAGCTCAGAGGGGAGATGCTGCAGCCTCTTCTTGAGGCCGACGCGCTCCAGAAGGCCGGCAGCGTGGCTGTGCCGCGGTTTCCCCCCCATCATCGAAGGCAGAGCGACATTCTCGAGAGCGGTAAGCTCCGGCAAAAGGAAGTAGGACTGGAAAACGAAGCCCATCCGCCGATTGCGCAAGCCGGCGAGGCGGTCGGAGCTCAACGAATAAATATCGGCTCCCTCGAAGCTTACTCGCCCCGCCTTTGGTCGTTCAAGGCCCGCCAGAGTATAGAGAAGGGTCGTCTTGCCGGCACCGGACGCACCGCATAGAAAAACTGTTTCGCCCGTGGTGACTTGCAGGGAAATGCTCCTGAGGACGTCAATGCGGGTTTTCCCCATCTGAAAAGACTGCTTGAGATCGACGGCATGCAGGTGCGGTTCGCTTGTGGCGGAGGTCACGGCAACTCTGATAGGGCATTTTCGGGCACTTTCCACCGCCAACTTCACCGGAAGGTCACATTTGCGCGGTGTTGAGCCTGTGCGCCGGGTGTTCATACCCAAACCCGACGGGATACCAGCGTGCCTTGGGGAGTGGCGACGGCGTTGGGACAAAGGCGTAGCCTAGCCTTTGGCGCGTTTGCTCATGGAGAGTTAGCCTAGCCTGCGGGCCTCGGGGTTGGGTACAAGGCTTCCGCTTTGCGCCAAATACTACCTGGAATGTGTGGCTCATGAATCTCGGCGAACCTGCTCGTCAGCTTTTCAAGTGCCGCGTGACGTTCTTTCGCAGGCTTCGTAATGGAGACTTCAATCTCCCTACGAATGGCTGCGAATTTTCCCCGGCAATCGTTGTGGAGCACTTCGCGTTCGCCGAAGCGAAGGAACGTTTGAGCTCCAGACAGGGCTGCAGAGGAAAGCACCATGAAGATGACGATCCACTTGCCTGGGCCGGTCGCAGTTCGCGACACTTCCACAAATACGGCAGCGCCAACGACGGTCGCCAAGATCACTGAAGGGATGCCAATCCAGTTGTGTATTGCACGCGATGTTGCCGCTGCGAGTGCGTGCGCATGCGCCTTTCGACTAGCTCGGAGGAGCCACTCTTGCAATAGCGCTGTTGAGTTCTCGGTCACCGTTCTATTTTCGGCCAGTTGAACGATTCGAATAGGCGGGCGAAGCCTCCTGAATCGTGTCCAAAATGGCTTGAGCGGTTCCTGGGCCGATTCCGTCGATCTCCTGTAATTCGTCCCGCCGAGCCTCAAAGCACGCGCGGAGGCTCCCGAAATGGTCGAGGAGAAGGCGGGCGCGTTCGCTGCCAACGCCCGGAAGAGCTTGCAGCAAACGAAGCTGCCGGGTTCGCTTTCGCTTGGCCTTCATCTGACGATAGGGCGCGTGGTTTGGATCGCGCAGGCGAGCCAATTGCTGCCCAGTGTAAAGGATCAGCCGCGCCGTTTCCGAAGCGTCCGTGGCGCGCAGCACGGGGATATCGAAGATCATCATGAGGGTGATCAGCGCTCCTTGCAGCGCTTCGCGACGCACACCAAGCGCGATCCAGTCGGCTGGTTGTCCCTCAATAATGTAAGCCGGGCGAAACTCGGACTTCGTCATTCGCGCCGCTTGCTCGAAAAGGCGTCCCGTGACAAGGGAGTGGGCAAAGTCCGAGGCGGTCTTTCTTTCGATGAGCACGGATTCTTCAACGCGGTAGTCTCCTGCAGCCAGATGTTCGATGCGCAGCTCGACCTCCGGCATTTGCGCAAGGAGATCCGGAACGCCCGAGAGGACTTCGCGGTCGTCGGCAATGAGGAGAGTTTTGTTCACGATCGAATTCGAGCGTAGGAGAAATGCTTCCGCAACGCCAGTCGCGAGATCGTTGTCTAACCCATTCCGGCAGATCAACGAAAGGGGAGGACGATCGTCTCGACAAATTCCAACTTGCTCACTGATTCATTTGCCCTGGCGGCCAAATTCTGCTCATCTGTCCAGACACCCAAAATGATGTTATGGCCGATTATGATTTGATTGTCGTTGGCGGCGGACCTGCCGGTTACGTGGGAGCCATCCGGGCGGGGCAGCTCGGGAAGAAAGTCGCCTGCGTGGAAATGGATCGCGCGGGCGGCACCTGTCTCAACTGGGGATGTATTCCCACCAAGTCGCTGCTCAAGAACGCAGAGGTTTTTCAGCTTCTGACCCATCACGCCGACGACTTTGGGCTGAAGGTGGACGGTTTGAAGTTCGAGTGGGACAAAATCATCGGCCGCAGCCGCAAGGTTGCCGACAAGCTGGCTGGCGGCATCGAGTTGCTCTTCAAAAAGAACAAAGTGGATTACATCCGCGGTGTTGCTGCGATTCCCAAAGCGGGTGTGGTCGAGGTGACTGACAACGACAGCAAGAAGCGTGAAATCACAGGCACGAATATCCTGATTGCCACGGGCGTCGTCAGCCGTGAGATGCCGGGAGGCTTCCCCTTTAACGGATCGAGTGTCATTGGAAGCAAGCAAGCGATGGTGCTGCCTGAGCAGCCTAAGGACATCATTGTCATCGGCGCGGGCGCCATTGGCATCGAGTTTGCCTACTTCTTCAACGCATTCGGCACTAAGGTCACTGTGGTCGAAATGCTACCGAACATTCTCCCGGTCGAAGACACAGAGGTGAGCGTCGCGTTGGAGAAATCCCTGACCAAGCAGGGCATGAAGATTCTCGCGGGCACGAAAGTGGATAAGGCAGAAACGACAAACAAGGGCGTAAAGCTGACCGTCTCGGGCAAGACATCGGAGACCATTGAAGCCTCCATTGCACTGGTGGCGATCGGAGTCAGCCCGCTGCTCCCACAGGGTGTGAAGATCGAAACTGACCCGAAAGGCTGGGTGACGACGAAAGACAACTACGAGACGAACGTGAAGGGCGTCTATGCGGCCGGCGATATCATCGGACCGCCGTGGCTTGCCCACGTGGCCAGCTACGAGGCTGTTCAAGCCGTCGAAGGAATGTTCGGTGTGGCGGAGCCCAAGAAGGTCACCGTTTTCCCGGGCTGTACCTACTGTCAGCCGCAGGTCGCCAGCGTCGGTCTCACTGAACGCGCGGCGAAGGAAAAAGGCCTCAAGTACAAGGTCGGCAAGTTTCCGTTTATGGCCAGCGGCAAGGCGCTGGCCGTCGGCGAAAGCGAGGGCTTCGTCAAGCTCATTGTCGGTGAGCCACATGGCGAGGTCCTGGGCGCACACATCATTGGCGCGGATGCGACAGAAATGATCGCTGAGCTGGGCCTCGCCATCACGCTCGAGGCGACCTATGACGAACTCGTCGCGACGATCCATGCCCACCCGACCTTGAGCGAGGCCGTCCACGAAGCGGCCCACGCCTCACACGGTCAAGCGATCCATATTTGATTTCGGCGATCGACGATGGCTGTTTCCCTTGATGATTGTTTGGATTTATCCGACAGAGTTGCGCCACCTTGATCTCCTGGCCCGATCCTCACGAGGTACTAGGTCCAAATCGTAAACAGCCTGAGGAAGGAAGGTTCTGTCGCTAGACTGTCTCTGCAGGGCCTCCGATTGAACGATTGGGACTTCGCGCAGAAACCTCTCAATGTTTTTCTTAAATCTCTGATTAAGCCCATCCACTTGATTACACACTAAGCCAGACTACTTCGAGGCTTCAAAAGCAAAATGGGTGACCCCTCTTCTCGCTTGGGATTTTAAGTCTCACTCTGCATTCCTTGCTTTTGGCTCGGTGACCTTCGTCGAATGGACACAGTTTATACCGGAAGCCGAAAGGCTCGATTTCGTCGGGGATGTCCTCGATCGCTACCGGATCGTGGCGACCGATCAACTGGGCGAGGAGAACACATTCAAGTTTTATCAGATGGATCTCACGCTTTCAGCTGCCCAAGGCAATGTTCACACTTAGATCAGCGACGGCCTCGCTAGGAAATCAGAGCAACGCTTATTTACAACGGGCTCAAGTACGCCGATGATCACTCCGATGCGCTTTTCCAGTTGGTCTTCCCCAGAAAATGTGGACGTGGCGAGCGCAGAGGATTGTTGGTTAGTTTAAATGGGGATTTTGGTTTTGGAATGGTCACCAAAAAATGGCAGAATCAGTCGGTAGCCGCAATATGAACGTTTCGCTTCGGCCCCCAACGTCGACCGATTACACACTGATCGCGTCGTGGATCCCAGACGCCCAGACTTGCTTTCGTTGGGCTGGTCCGCGCGTTTCGTTTCCGTTTTCCGCATCGGAGCTCCCGCAAGTCCTGGCCATTCCAGGCGGGGAGAGCTACTGCCTGACTGATGGTGGTAGCGAGCCGCTGGGTTTCGGGCAGCACTGGCCTCGTGCGGACGGCACTGTCCACTTGCTGAGAGTCATCGTGTCTCCGACACTTCGCGGCCGAGGCTTTGGGCGCGAGCTTTGCAATCAGTTAATCGCGCGCGCTCTTGAATTTGGCGGCGCGGATACCGTCACGCTCAACGTCTGTCGGGACAACTCCGCCGCAATTGCCCTCTACGAGAGCTTGGGGTTTGCGCGCGCCGGGTCGAAATCGAGCGGCGAATCGCTCTTTATGAGGCTATCGGCGTCTTCGTTTAGTGGGGCTCACTCTGCTCTCGAGAAAGATAACGCAAGCGGCTAAAAACCGGTTGCAGTGCGATCGTTTGTCCGAGTCCCGCGAAAATTCCGCGCATATCCACCTTGCGATTGTAATCCAGATCGTAAGCTGAAAGTTTGCGCCATTCAATGGACACTGACGCACCTCGCGACCCGCGGTTTGACCCGATTGGCGTGTTCGATTCCGGCATTGGTGGACTCACCGTGGCGGCGGCTCTCAGGAAGCACCTCCCCTCGGAGACCATTTTCTATATTGGCGATACGGCACGCGTGCCTTACGGGGGAAAGAGCCGGAAAACCGTGGAACGCTACAGCATCGAGATCGGCGGGCTGCTCCTCGCCGAGCAGGCCAAGATGATTGTCGTCGCCTGTAACACGGCTTCCGCTCTCGCTGTGCCGCGAATGAAGGAGCTATTCAAGGTCCCCGTACAAGGTGTGGTTGTCCCCGGTGCCGAGGCAGCCTTGCGTGCCACGCGCAACGGACGCATAGGCGTCATCGGCACGCGCGCCACAATCGCAAGCGGCGCCTACGAGCATGCCATCCATGGTCTGGATCCCCGGGCGAAGGTTGTTAGCGAGGCTACTCCTTTGTTGGTACCGCTCATCGAGGAGGGGATGTTCGACGATCCCATCACCGAGCAGGTCATCGACCGCTATCTCGCGCCGCTTTTCGCAGAGGACATCGACACGCTTGTGCTGGGCTGCACCCATTATCCCCTCGCTCGAGAGGCCCTCGCCCGTACCGCCGGCGAAGGCATCAACCTGGTCGATTCTGCCGAGAACTGCGCCCTCGCAGTCAAGACCCTTCTCGAAAGCGACGTTCCCGCCGCGCCTGCAAACCATCTTGGAAAACTCGATGTCGCTTTGACGGACTCCACGGAGGGCTTCCTCCGCACGGCTGAACGGGCGTTGGAGCTGGACATCGGCGATGTACAACTTCGTATGGTTCAGGTGCAGTAAGCTTCCTCCAGATACTTCCCCTGAGGGGAACGAAAGCTGAAATCCCGAAATCCTGACCTCGACCTCTCCTCCGTCTCCCGTCAAGGAGCATTACAGTCCGCCATTGGGCAGGGCGACCGTCCGCAATGTCACGTCCGCACGCTGCTATGGACAGAACGCGTTCCGGGTGCAAATATTCTGCACATGCTGGCGGCTTTGGAGGAAAACGATGTGGTCAACCGGGTGATCGATGGCGTGCGAATTTCTTGCGACGATGCCCGCGTTCTCTACAGACTGCCTTTGCAGGAGCTCGGCGCGCTCGCGGATTACCGACGGCAAGCTGCCAAGGGCTCCGCATACGATGGGCGCGGCAGCGAGATTGTGACCTACATCGTTGATCGTAACGTGAATTACACCAACGTCTGCAATGTCTATTGCAAGTTCTGTGCGTTTTATCGGACGGAGAGAGACGACGATCACTACGTTCTGAGCATCGAGCAGCTTGACCAGAAGCTCGATGAGCTTGCTGCGGAAGGTGGTGTACAAGTGCTGCTCCAAGGTGGCCACCATCCCAGACTCGGCATCGACTTCTATCTCGAGATGCTTTCCCATATCCACGGAAAATATCCGCAAATCAACATTCACGGATTCAGCCCGCCGGAGTTCAACCATTTCTCGCAGGTCTTCGGCATGCCGCTGCGCGAGGTGATCGAGAAATTCAAACAGGCAGGGCTGGGATCCATTCCGGGTGGTGGAGGAGAGATCTTGGTGGACCGCGTGCGCGACCGTATCGCTCCGCTGAAATGCAAGACCGATCAGTGGCTCGAGGTGATGCGCATCGGTCATGAATTTGGTCTGCGTTCGAGCGCAACAATGATGTTTGGCCACGTCGAAACTGTTGACGACCGAATCGAACACCTGCAACGCCTGCGCGATACTCAGGATGAAACGGGCGGCTTTACCGCATTCATTTGCTGGACCTTTCAGCCAGAGAACACCCGCCTGAAAGCCGAAACCGTCACATCCGCCGAGTACCTCCGCATGCAGGCGTTATCACGAATCTTCCTGGATAACTTCGAAAACGTGCAGAGTTCCTGGGTCACCCAAGGGCCTAAGATCGGCCAGATTGCACTAAAATTCGGAGCAAACGATTTCGGCAGCGTGATGATGGAGGAAAATGTCGTCTCGAGCGCGGGAACGACCTTCCGCCTCAATGCGCGGGACATCGAGCGCCTCGTTCGCGAGGCAGGCTACGAACCTCATCGCCGCAGCACTTGGTACCAGTTGCTCAATTAGAGCTCCAATTTCCGGCTTTGCAAAGCAGGTTCGGCTCCGAGGAACTGGATAACGAGCTTTTGAGTTGAGAAGCCGGCGGTGGCGAACCTGACAATTTTTTAAGCCTTTTGGACTATTGAAGTTCATTAGTAGTTCTGGTAACTAATCCAACAAGAATTGTGCTGGCTATGCTGCGCTAGTGAGGCGCATAGCCGTCGCACAAAAAGGGGTAATATGTGGAAGCAACGGGCGGACTGCGGATCTCAAGTTGCAGCCGCTATTCGGGCTAGGCGAGCGAAAGGACATTAGCTTTACGATTAGTGTTTCCATCGGAAAACGGTGAAATACCAGGGAAAGATAGACACTGCACCGAGCGGAGCTGTCGCGCGGAAAGATGAGGCGCGCGAGCGGACGATTTAGCGTGGATGAGAAAGCTAATATTGAAGCGATTACGGCTGGTCATATTCGGAGCCACCTGAAATTCACTCTGTCGCCGGGATGCGAGTGCACAGGCTTACCGATAACTCGGCATGGCGTTTTTGATCGGTTAACAATTCATAACTAAGCAACGAACCAACATTAGAACATTATGATTAAGATCACTGCGGACATATTCTCGGGCCGGCCCAATCCCGAGTGGATAGTATCGGGCGAGGAAGCCAAGGCGGCCCTGCGCAGCCTCTCGGGGGCGCGAGGCGCGGTCGCTACACTGGACTCCGGCTTCAGCGGCCTCGGCAGCCGCGGGCTCATCGTCGATATCCTGAGCGAGGAGGAGCAACTCGATTACGGTCTCCCAACAAGCTTCCGCCTTGCCGGTGGAGGGAGCAGCGATGAGAGCCATGGCCAGGAGGTGGCGGAACGTCTCGTTAGGGCGATGACCGAACCCGGTGCCCTCGACCATCCCGCTGTAGCATCCGCGCAGGCCGAAGCTGGCAGCGTGCTTTATTTGCCTCTTGATGCGGGTCTGCAAACGTTCATTATTGAAGGATTACCAGCCGCTTCAGGCAGCGTCGTGACAGAGGAATCGCAGCGCGCACCGGACGAGGCCCAGGCCGCCGATGCGGAGGCTGCTGCTGTCTGCAACATCGAAGTCGGGGCGTTTAACCCCGGCTTCTGGAACGATCCAGCTCACATTGGCCGCAACAATTGCTACAACTACGCCAGCAACCGTCGCACGGATACCTTCGCGCAACCTGGACGAGCCAGCGGACGCATGTATACGCGCATCAACTGCGCCGAGGTCACCAATGGCGCAGTGAGTGACGGCGCTTCGCTGGGTTGCGCACCGGCCGACCAGGCGCCACGTTGGTACATGGCGTTGGTCATTGCTCCGGGCCCGGGCTTTATCGACTACCACTGGTATCGCAAGAGCCGGGAAGGCTTTTGGGGTCACAAACCAGGTGGTACCGCCGCCCGCAACACAGACAATAGCGGCCGCGTCATTACAAACCCACAAACGGCGAATCGTGGCCCTTACACTATCTTCTGCCGCTACATGTTCGCGCAAAAGCGCATGGTGGTGAGGTAATGGACGATGTGCGCCCGTGTCAACGGTGACTGCAGACCAGACAACGGGTTGGCACTTCGTTTGCCATCGTCTGCGATTTGTGCTTGGCTCGAAAATCGTTGCGGCAACGCTGCTGCTCCCCATCGCCTCTTGCACTTTCCCAGTCCCTTATACGAGCACGAATACAACAGTTCACGTAGAGGTCGATCTCTACAGCGGCCGGCCAAATCCGGGCTGGGACCTTTTGGACGCGGACGCCCGCCGGTTCATCGAACTTCTCGATGCCTTGCCGGCCGCTTTCCCGGATGCGGGAGGCGGCCTTACTTCAGCGGAAGGTCTCGGCTACCGCGGACTGAAAGTGGAGATTGAGTCCGGGGACCAGCTGAGGCGAATCCGGATCGCCGGTGGAGTCGTGCACGTTGAAGAGGCGGAGGCCAGCCGGCAGCGCAGTGATCCGGGGCGCGTTTTGGAGCAGTGGCTTCTTCGTACAGGGGAACAGTACCTTGGCGCAGAACTCCTCCGCTATCTGCTTCAGCAGGCGACAGAACAAGGCCCCGGAGGCGGATGATTTCCGCCTATGCGAAGGAAACTTTTCGAAAAACACAAACCAAAGAATAAAAAATGAAAAAACGCAAAACTTCAGAAACTAGCGCCGACGATGTCGGCAGCCCCGAGCTTCCACCCTCTCCGGAAGGCGGAGATCTCCCGCTCGGCCCAACAGGCCGTTCGATCGTCGTGCTGCGTCCTGGTGCTCACAAATCAACGGTCAAGTCGCTTCAAAGTACTGCCGGCCTCAAAGTGGCCTCAACGGCGGACTTTGAAGACGCGGTGGTAAGCGACGATAACATTGGTGGCGCCGACGCGGTAGTCTTGGAACATCTTGATATCGCTGTTGTTGACGCCGATAGCGACCAGGTCAAATCGCTCGAAGCGGCCGTCGCAGATGTTGATAATCCGGTTCTTTCCATCGAGCCGGAGATGTATGTCATCCCATTTTGTCATGACGCAGGCGCTGAGGACGAGGGCTCGACCGGCGGCCTGCTGACTCAAGGAGGGCGCGAATACCTTCGTGGCTACAACGACGCTGTCCAATCTCTGGTCGCGCGGCTGCTTGGCGGGGCAGTGACTGAGGAAGCGGCTGTCGCAGCGGCATTTGCGGATACAGCAGCGCTGACATGGGGTCTCCAGGCGACAAAGGTCGATAAATCATCTTGCAACGGAAGGGGCATCCGCGTCGCGGTGCTCGACACCGGATTCGACCTCCACCATCCTGACTTCGCTGGACGCAGCGTCATATCGGCGTCATTCGTTCCCGGTCAAGCCGTGCAGGATGGGCATAGTCATGGCACGCACTGCATAGGCACAGCCTGTGGACCAAAGACGCCTCCAGGCAACACGAGGCGGTATGGCGTTGCTCACGAGGCGACCATTCTTGTGGGCAAGGTCCTGAGCAACTCAGGCTCTGGTCAGCAGGGTTGGATCCTGGCCGGAATCAACTGGGCAATCCAAAGTAAGGCTGTAGTCATCTCAATGTCGCTTGGAAGCCCCGTGCCGATTGGGGGGAGTTTCTCACCTGCTTACGAGCAAGCCGGGCTGGCCGCTCTGAACAATAATTGCCTGATCGTAGCGGCGGCAGGCAACAGCGGAAATACTCCGGTGGGCGCACCGGCGAACAGTCCATCGATCATGGCGGTGGCGTCAGTGGATCCCGATTTGGCGCGATCCAGTTTCTCGTGTATCGCGCTCAACCCGAATGGCGGCGAGGTTAACATTGCCGCACCGGGACGGAATGTCTTTTCTACGGTCCCGATGCCGACACGTTACGGCGTTAAGACCGGGACCAGCATGGCCACCCCGCATGTCGCCGGCATCGCCGGGCTTTGGGCTCAATGGACCGGGCTTCGAGGGAAAGCTCTCTGGCAGAAACTTACGAGCACAGCGTTAAACATTGGCCAGACTCCGCAGACTGTAGGCGCGGGTCTGGCGCAGGCTCCGCGCTGCCCGAGATTGAGTCAAGGCCCGACTCCCATTCCACCGGGATCTCTCGAGGGATAGCTCGCAGAGGGCAGCTCCGCTTGGTCGCCGCAGCCGGGAAAAATGGTCCGGTTGCGGCGCCATCCTTTCAGCGTATCATTTGTTATGTCCAAGTCGAAGAAGGCCTCAGCTGTGCGCATAAACGTGACGTCGCAGGATTCTGATCTGAAGGCAACAGCATCCAAGCTCAGGAAACTTGGGATGAAAGTGGATTCCGTTCTGGACTCGATTGGTGTCATTTCAGGCGAGATCGCCGAGGGGAAGCTGTCGGCCCTGCAAAAGACGCCCGGCATTACTTTCGAGCGCGACAAGGAGGTGCAACTGCCTCCGCCAGACGCTCCCGTGCAATGATCCCGTGGCGGCGCCGAGGGTTCGAGAGGGCGCTGCCGCTCGAGTAACTCCACGATTTCCGGCAGGTCGCGACAAGATTCTCCCTCTTCGGTCCCGGCTTCTTGCGGCCGCACAGGCTTGACCATCTCTTCAGGTCGTCTGACACTGCAGACATGCGAATGCCAACGGCCTTCTCGAGTCTCGAATTTTAGTGGATTGAATGGTTGATCCTGGACGGAAGACAATTTCGCAGATCCGCTCCGAGGCGAGGGCGGGTGCGCTGGGGGCGCGGGTTCACGCGCAAATTGACGAGATCGGGCGCAGGGAGGCCAGCAACGGAAAACCGTTTTGGGAGATCCGCCTGCGCGATGATGGCGATTCTATGACGTTGAAGGCGTGGAGCGATTCGCCCAGTTTTTCGGCATGTGAAGAGCTCGAACGCGGCATGCCAGTGGCGATCGAAGGCGAGTTTTCCCTTACCGGCTTTGGCCTCGATGCAAGACGATGGTCGCTCCGCCTCCTGGCGGACGATGAGGCCCAGGAGCTGTTCAACGGTGATGAAACCTCACGCGTGGCTGCTGAGGCGGATTTTGAGCTCACGCTGCAGCGAATCAAAGGCCTTGCCGACCCCCGGCTTCGGGCGCTGGCGGAAGCATTCCTGGAGGAATTCGGATCGCGTTTCCGACGCGCCGCCGCCGCGCGCCACAATCACCACGCCTTTCGCGGAGGCCTTCTCCGCCACACTGCGCAAATGATGAAGGCAGCCGAGGCCCTCTGCGCGGCATACCCTGCGCTCAATCGCGACCTTTTGCTGACGGGAGTCCTCGTGCACGATTGCGGCAAGATGTGGGAGGTATGCCCGCCGGAATCGGGTTTCGAGATTCCACGCGAATTGCGTGGCGAACTGCTTGGTCACATCAGCATCGGCATCGAAGCGGTGAACACCCTCTGGCGGAGGCTTCCGTTGGAAACGTGGAAAGACCTCACGCCCCCTTCCGAGGAAGTCCGGCTCCACTTGCTGCACCTGATCGCTTCGCATCACGGAGAGCTGCAATTCGGTTCGCCAGTAGAGCCCAAGACGCCCGAAGCCATCGCTCTCCACTTCGTGGACAATCTGGATGCGCGACTGGAAATGATTTTTTCCTCTTACGAGCGGCTGCCCGAGATCGCGCCTGGCATCTTCGAGCGCGTTCGAGCCCTTAACGTGACGCCAGTGCGCAGGCTGCCGGGATTTCCCCCTTCTGGCTGAAAGTTTCGACGAGTTCGCGCACGGCACCGGGAGGACGCGCTCCTGAAAGCCGTTGCCTTAATTGGCTCACCGGGAAGTTGGTCCTCCTTGCTCGCCGGAAGGCTCTGAGTTCGCGGGGTTTGGAGGTGGGGGAGGTGGCTTGGCAGCGATTTTTTCCAGAAGGGATTCTATGGAAGGATCTGCCTTGACCATGGCCTCACGCATCGCCTTCCGGTAATCCTCAGACGCGGCGTTCCGTTGCTCGGGTGTATTGGCGTCCCGCCGCTTCTTATCGGCCGTCTGAACGGCAGGATCGCTCTTTGCCTTCTCCCGCGCGCTTATGAATTTATCGAGCTCCTCCTCGCTGAGATTGCCAAAACCAGAGGGGGAGCCTCTCCATCGCTTCCAGCCTTTGCGTTCACCAGCCAGTTCCTTGACGATATCGGCGAGACCTGGGTCGATCTCCAGCATCTTGTCTCGCATGGCCCTAAAAAAGTTCTTGTTCGCCTCGGCGGCGGCTTGTCGGAGCTCCTGGAGCTTTGGGTCCTGGAGCGCCTTTTCTCGCGCCGCTTCAAAGCGCTTTCGCGTTTCCGGAGACAGGCTTTCCAGAAACCTCGCGAGTCCCTTGGGACGCGTTCCTTGCACTCCGGGCGGCGGAGGCGGCTCGGGAGCGACTCGGTCGTCCGGAGACTGCGCAAGGCCTGGCATCCAGCCAGAAACGATCAAAACTACCGCGACAGCAAAGCAGCGATACTTCATGGGTCTGAGGATGGAAACCCCTGCAAGGAGAAAAGTTGCGGCTTCGATTCATTGAGGCGAAGAATTATGGAGCTTGCTGGGGCGCTTTTCCGTGTTGGCTTGCCGGGCAATCGGCAGCCGGATTTTGAAAGCGGCCCCTTGTCCGGGAACGCTTTCGACGGCAATGGCGCCACCGTGGGCGATTACGATATGTTTGACGATGGAGAGGCCGAGACCCGTTCCGCCGCCTGCAATACGGGATCGATCCTTTTGAACACGATAGAATCGTTCGAAGATGTGTGGCTGATCGCCGTAGGGAATGCCCGGTCCATTGTCGGAAAAAACAATCTCGATCTCGTCGCCGAGGGAGTGAGCGTTGATAGTTACGACACCCTCCTCTGCGACAGCGTGACGGATGGCGTTTTCCAGGAGGTTTTCGAATACCTGCTCCATCCTGTGCGAGTCGGCTTCGACCCATATTGCAGCGGGGCTCCACTCCACTGCCACGCGAGCACGCCGTTCCGAAATCGCAGGCGTGATACGCTCGATCACGCGGTCCAAGATCTCGCGGAGATTGATCTTCTGAAAATCGAGCTGCGGAGAGCGATGCTCCAGATGAGAAAGTGTCAGAAGGTCCTCGATGAGCAGGGTGAGCCTGCGACCATTTTTGGCCATTACTTTTAGCCACGCCTGCGTCGTGCCCCTATCTTCAAGTGCACCATCGAGAAGGGCTTCAATGTAGCCATTGATAATTGCGAGCGGCGTGCGGAATTCATGCGAGACGTTGGCGACAAACTCGCGCCGGACGGCCTCGAGACTCTTCACGTCAGTAATGTCATCGAAAACAATTACGGTGCCGAGAGGTCGGGTCTTTGGCCGTGGATTCAGACCGCACGCGCAAACTTGAAGGTATTTGATCGTGTAGCCCTCCCGAGCCGGCGTCTGCAGGGAGATCTCGAGCTTTCGCGGCACGCCATCGAATAGGGTTCGCTCGACGGCCTGCTGAAGCTCGTGATTGAAGAAAGCTTCCATCACGGTTCGGTTGACCGGCGACTGCGCTAACTCAAACATCCGCTGGAGCGAGTCGTTGGCCAAGCGGATGCGTTGTGCCCGGTCAGTGATCACGACTCCCTCAACCATGCTCGAGAGGATTGCTTTCAAACTGAAGCCCTCATCAGTGATCTGCTGATCGAGCTGCTGGAGTAATTCAGAAATCCGGCGCACATCGCCGGATGTTTCCCGCAGAATTCCCTTGCGTGAACTCAAAAGAACGGGCCGAAAATCCCCTCGCGCCAGCCTGTGCAAAATGGCACGCAATTCTAGTAAGGGCACGAAGACCCTGAAATATACGAGGATTGCTCCCGCGACGGCCAACGCTGCGAGGACGGCTATCCAGAGAGTCAAGGTTTCACAACCGGATTGAAGCGATAGCCTTCGCCTCGGACTGTCTCCAGCCGCAAAGCGTGTCTGCCGAGCTTTTCCCGCAGGCGTCGAATATGGGTGTCCACCGTCCTGGTATCGATGGGATTCTGATAGCCCCAGACATCGTAGAGGAGCGTCTCGCGGGACTGCGTGCGTCCGCGGCGTTCGATTAGGACGCTCAGGAGCTTGAACTCGGTGGCTGTCAGGTCCAGGCGCCGACCCTCGAGCCGGACGTCGAATTTATTCTTGTCCAATTGAAAATCACCTAGTTCAAGCACATCGGCTTGCGACCTGGAACCCGACCGGCGGAGGAGGGCCTGGACTCGCAAAACGAGCTCACGGGGGCTGAAAGGCTTTGTAACGTAGTCGTCGGCGCCGATTTCCAAGCCGTATACGCGTTCGCTCGGTTCTCCCCTTGCAGTTAGCATGAGAATTGGGAGCGCCTCGGTGTCGGAATCCTTTCTCAATTCTTTGCAGACGTGATATCCATCCATTGCGGGGAGCATGAGATCGAGCACAATGATATCAGGCCGGTGCTTGCGGGCAATTTCAAGACCTTTGAGACCATCGCTTGCAATGAGCACCGAGAATCCCGCCTTGGTGAGACTATAGCGCAGCAGATCCACCACATCGGCTTCGTCTTCAACAACAAGCACCGTCTCACGCATGGCATCCCGGCTCATAGCTGAAGGGGTGGAGATGTGGCAAGCGGGGAAGAATATTGAAAGGTGGGATACGAAGGAGGAAGAAAAAGATTCGGGCCACTCGCGAACGATGCTCAGAACAAAGGAAACTGAACCGCGGTGGCCCGAATATGCTGCCTTAACCGATAAGTTAGACTGTGCTAAAGGTTGGACGTTCAAAGAAAAATGCAGGAGTTTTCGCCCTTCGTCGGTCGCTGCATGTAAGAGATTTATAATGAACGACTGAAGCGCTAGCCGTATGCAGAAAAATATTCTGTCAATCTCCCCCTGGATTTTGCAGATTCGCGAAGCGACCTTATACCGCTATGGCAACACTTCGAGCCGTTCAGGCCGATATTACGACGCTGGCTGTAGATGCGATCGTCAATGCGGCGAACACCACGTTACTTGGCGGAGGGGGTGTGGATGGTGCAATCCACAGAGCCGCAGGACCCGGTTTGCTCGAGGAATGCCGCGCACTCGGTGGCTGTGAGACCGGCGAGGCGAAGATCACCAAGGGCCACAGGCTCGCCGCCCGCTATGTCATCCACACGGTTGGTCCGGTGTGGCACGGTGGGCACCGAGGTGAGGCGGAGCTTTTGGCATCATGCTACCGGAGGTCGCTCGAAATTGCTCAAGAGAAGAACCTCCGGAGTATCGCGTTCCCCTCGATCAGCACCGGCGTTTACGGATATCCCCTCGAGGAGGCGACGGTAGTCGCCGTGGGAACGGTCACAGAATTCGTTGATGGGAATCCTTCGAGTTTCGACGAGGTCGTCTTCTGCTGCTTTTCCGCCCGCGATCTACAGGTCTATTCTGGAATCCTCAAGGGGAGCGGTTCGGACTTGCGATCCTCCCGGAGCTTCTTTCCGGGTGCCGGCGAATAAGGGGGGAAGCGCAGCGGCTGAAACGGCTGCTCTCCAGTATATCCAGGCTCCCAGTAGATTTCGGAGACTCGCGTCCACTTCGATCCTTCGACCGGCATCAGAGACTGTTCCTTTAGCCGCCGGCGAACTTCAGCGCGAAGCTCGTAGCTAGGAGTGTCGGGAGGGGAGTCGAGTTGCAGCGGGCGGAGGACAACAGTGTTCTGGTCCACGACCTGATAGTTGACGAATACAAACGCTCCTTCAGGCACCTCTCCCGAACTGACATCACACTTCAGCGTAAGAAAGCGATTGTAGCCGACACGCGAAATCCAGCCCTCGAACTCCCACACCTTCTTGTCCCGATTCTTCCGCCCGGTGGACTGGAAACTCACAAAATAGCGGTCGCCTGTAAGTGGAACGACCCTTGCGCGGTATGCCTGGCCTTTGGCGTCCTTGTGCTCCCATACGCCGAGTAGCCAGCTATTGATGTCCTTTAAAGGTCCGCCCGTAAGGGGATGGTCGAAATAACAGCCGGCGAGTAATGTACAAAAAAATGCCAACGCAAGCGCTCGTATCCTCATCTTGTTGCGCGCTGCTATATACGAGTTCCTGACGCGATGACACTACTTTTGGGTATAACAACGATCCCGTCGCGAATGTAAAAGCCTTCACCGTTCATTTCCTTGTCCTTGCCCTCCGGCGAAATGACGACGTTGTCGCCGATCCGTGCATTCTTGTCGATGATGGCATTTCGGATATCGCAACCGCGGCCAATTCCGAGATGGGGAGCGCTTCCGCCGCTCCTTCCCACGTCCGTTTCGTAGTAATCGGCGCCCATCAGGATGACATCTTTGAGGACTGTGTCCGAATCTATGATCGAACGGATGCCGATGATGCTGTGCTCGACCGAGGACTTCTCAATGACGCAGCCGTCGCAAATTAGGGAACGATCGATATGCGTTGATCGAACGATGCTTGCCGGCAGGAAACGCGGATGCGTATAGACAGGCGCCCCGGGTTGATTGAAGTTGAATTTCGGATTGGGGTCCGTCAGGTTGAGATTCGCCACGAAGAAGGCGTCGATTGTTCCGATGTCTTCCCAATAACCCTGAAAGATATAAGCGTTCACCTTATATTTTCTGATGGCTGCGGGGATGATGTTCTTGCCGAAATCGGGGAAGTCGTTGTCGAGGCATTCCTTGAGAACTTCGCGCTTGAACACGTAAATGCCCATGGAAGCCTGGTAGAGATCGGCATCGGCGGGGTGTCCGATGGACTGCAGGAGGTCGGCCGGAATGCGCAGACCGTCGAGAACCTGGGGGTCCTTTGGTTTCTCCACAAACTCGATGATCTTGCGTCTGTCATCGGTATGCATGATGCCGAAACCCGGTGCCGCCGTGCGGTTCACGGGAATGGTGCCCACCGTGATATCCGAGCTTGTCTCCAGGTGCTGGCGCAGGACGTGGCGATAGTCCATGCGGTAAAGCTGGTCACCGCTGAGAATGATATAATAGTCAACCGGCCGCTCGAGAAAGTAGCGCAGGTTCTGCCGCACGGCATCTGCCGTCCCCTGGTACCAGTGGGAACCCTCTGGCGTTTGCTGCGCCGCAAGAATCTCGACGAAGCTTGGAGTGAAATTGTCGAACTTGTAGCTGGCGTTGATGTGCCGGTGAAGGGACATGCTGTTGAACTGGGTGAGCACGTAGATGCTGCGGATTCCGGAGTTCAAACAGTTGCTTATGGGGATATCGACCAGCCTGTACTTGCCACCGAGCGGCACGGCTGGTTTCGCCCTTTCTTTGGTCAGCGGAAAGAGCCTGGTTCCGGCTCCTCCGCCCATAATGATTGCAAGAGTACGATTGGTGGGAAGGATCAGGGGAAGCTCACTCATAAGCGGGATTTGCATCTTGCTCACTTTTGTCTGAGTTGTCACGATTCAAAAAAGCTATGTGCGGCATTGTTGGTTATATCGGCGGGGCAGAGGCGGTTCCAATACTGCTCGATGGCTTGCGCCGTCTCGAGTATCGCGGCTATGATTCGGCGGGCATCGCCACTCTCAACGGGGGAGGCATCGAAGTGCGAAAGACCGTCGGACGCATCGCCGAACTCTCGAAAGTCATTGCGACGAATCCTCCGCACGGGAATCTAGGCATCAGTCATACACGCTGGGCTACTCACGGAGGCGTTACCAGCGAGAACGCCCACCCCCACTTTGACCAGAGTCGGCGTCTTGTGCTGGTCCACAACGGCGTCATTGAAAACTACCTGGCGCTTCGAGCACAACTTGAAGAAAAGGGCCACGTTTTCCAATCGCAGACGGACACCGAGGTGCTCGCGCACCTGATAGGTGCAAGTTTCGAAGGGCGTCACGAAAAGAGTCAGGCCGCTCTCGTCGAGGCCGTGCGGGAGTCGCTTCGACAGGTGATCGGCACCTATGGCATCGCGGTGATTCATGCGGACGTTCCCGGGGTGCTTGTCGGCGCCCGGCGGGGAAGTCCTCTGGTGCTTGGGGTAGGCAAGGGCGAGCATTTCCTTGCGAGCGACGTCTGCGCCATCGTCGCGCACACTCGCGAAGCGGTCTATCTGAACGATTACGAAATCGTCGCCCTCAGGGCTGACGGCTTCGATATTTCCACTCTCGCGGGTTCCGGTGCGAGTTTCCAGGTCAGCAAGGTCGAGTTCCTGGCGGAGGATGTCGACAAAGGCAAGTACGCCCATTACATGCTCAAGGAGATCTATGAACAGCCGAATACCGTGCGTGATGCGATGCGGGGACGGCTTTCAATTGAAGAGGCGACCGCCAAGCTCGGTGGCCTCGAAATGACCAACGCCGAGCTTCGCCAAATCGAGCGAATCGTATTGAGCGGATGCGGCACGGCCTTCCATGCGGGAATGGTCGGCGAGTATCTCATCGAATCGCTCGCGCACATTCCGGTGGAGTGTGAGTTCGCAAGCGAACTGCGGTATCGCAACCTGCCAATGACACGCGACACGCTCGTCTTCGTGATCAGCCAAAGCGGTGAGACCGCCGACACGCTGGCCGCCCTGCGTGAGAGCCAGCGCAAGGGCCATAGAACTCTCGGGATCTGCAACAACGTTGCCAGCACGATCGCGCGTGAAAGCGACGGAGGCGTTTACATGCATGCCGGACCGGAGATTGGAGTGGCGGCGACCAAATCCTTCACTTCTCAGCTCACCATCGTTACCCTTCTGTCGCTTCTGCTGGGCCGTATTCATTATCTTTCCTATGCGGAGGGGCTGGGTATTATTGCCGAGCTCGAAAAGCTGCCGGACAAGGTTGCAAAGACACTCGAACTCGACGGCCAGGTGGCGGCGATCGCAAAGAAGTATGCCAGCGCGAAGAATTTCCTGTTCATGGGGCGCCAGGCCAACTATCCCATCGCGCTGGAAGCCGCTCTTAAGCTCAAGGAGATCAGCTACATCGCGGCGTCCGGATATCCAAGCGCGGAACTCAAGCACGGCGTCATTGCCCTGGTGAACGAAGAGACGCCCTCGCTTTTCATCGCACCGCGCGACGCGGTTTTCGAGAAGAATCTCAGCAACATTGAGGAGGTCAAAGCGCGCAAGGGACCGGTTATTGCCGTGGGCACCGAAGGCGACAATTCGCTCGCCAAAGTTGCCGCCGACGTCATTCTCATTCCGAAGGCTCCGGATTACCTCACCCCGATTCTCGCGGTCATTCCCCTCCAACTGTTCGCATATCACATCGCTGTCGAATTGGGCTGCGACGTAGACAAGCCCCGAAACCTGGCCAAGAGCGTGACGGTCGAATGATCGGAGCGCGGTCGCAATTACTTGCCGCCGCGATAGGGAACCTCGGTCCGGCTCACTGACGTCTGTACGAAGACGTATTTCACTTTAGGAATTCCGCCATGAAGCATTCGCGTATAAGGACCGTTGGCGAAGTAGTTTCGTGGGGAGTAAAGGTCAGCCCGGTTCTCCAGCGTCGTGCATGACGTCAAAAGGGCGGCTCCCGCCGCGCCAGCAAAAACGAGAAGGGGTGATTTCACTCCTGAGAGGTAAACCGGTTCTAAGGGAAACTGTCAATCCGGGACAATTTGAACGTTGAGACGATGGTATGGTGCGTTAAGAGACTGCCCATGCTTGCCTACTACGTGCACGATCTCAGTCCCTTCTTCCTGCGCTTCAGCGAAAACTACGGTCTTCGTTGGTACGGCCTGGCGTATGTGGCCGCCTTCTTTGCCGGCATTCTCGTCGTTCGGCGACTTTCCCGGCTGGGCTATTGCGACATTCCCGCCGAAAGAGTCTCGGATTTCATCATAGGGGGTGCCATCTTTGGCGTGTTAGTCGGCGGACGGCTCGGTTATATGCTTTTCTACGATCTGCAGAATTTCCTGCAGAACCCGCTTGTTTTCTTCCGGGTGATGGACGGCGGGATGTCCGCCCATGGCGGCATCCTGGGTCTAACGCTGTACACCCTTTGGTATTCTTATAGGCACAAGGTTTCCTGGCGAAACATCGGCGACAACCTGGTAGTCGCAGCGCCGATCGGTCTCTTCCTCGGACGCTTGGCAAACTTTATCAACGGAGAACTCTACGGACGGGTCTCCAGCGTACCCTGGGCCGTGCAGTTTCCCAAGGAACTCTATGAGGCGTCGCCGGAGACGGTGCAACTCGCCTTGAGCGAAGCCGCCTCGATCAATCCGGGATGGATCAGCATCGATGACGTAATCGAGAATGTACGCTATTCCCCCGCGCTAAAGGCGCAGCTCGCCGGCACCTTGTCGCCGCGGCATCCTTCACAGTTTTACGAGGCTGCGCTCGAAGGTCTCGTGCTCTTCGCAATCCTTTGGGTTCTGCGCACACGCTTTCAGCTGCGCAACGGAATTTTGACCGGCGCCTTTTTTGCTGGCTATGCGGTACTGAGGATGATCGGCGAAGTATTTCGCGAGCCCGACGCGCCGCTCACCGGGCCATTTACGCGTGGACAATTTCTTTCGCTTTTCTTGATCCTCATAGGCCTTGGATTTTTGCTTTCGGCCTGGCTGCGGCCCGCTTTCCCTGTCGGACGCAAGCATACACAATGAGGGGAGGCCAGAATGGTGGTCGTCGGCTATAAGGAGGGCGTGCATCTGCCGGGCGCGGGACTCTGGCTTGATCCGCGCAAACCACGCGATCTGGCCTTTGTTTCTCACGCGCACAGCGACCATACCGGATTTCACAAACGCATCCTCTGGCACGCCCGCCACGGCACGCTTCATGCAGGTGCGTTTCCGCCAGGATGCGCGCATATTCGAAACTCTGGGTTTTGGTGAGATCAAGATGTTCGAGGGTTGGTCGGGAAAACTGCTTCCCGCGGGCCATGTCCTGGGATCGGCGCAATTGCTTTACGAAGCTTCCGAGGGCACTCTTCTCTATACCGGTGATGCAGCATTTCCCCTTTCAGACCATGCGGATTACATCGACCTTCTTAACTACGTCGAAGCTGTGCGTCCCCATCGCGTTCTTACCCTTCACGGTTTCGCGCAGGAATTCGCGCGCGACCTCCGTGAGCGAGGCGTGGAGGCCTGGGCCTTGACGGGTGCAAATCAACTCGAGTTCTCCATTTCCATGACTTCTGTGCCCGCGACGAATATCCATTCGACGCGCGACGCGACGATGGAAGATTCCGGCTTCAATCGCTTTTGCCATGTTTGCGAATCTGTGCGCAGCGCAACGGGAAAGCTAGAGAAGGTTCGCAGGCTTGCCGAGTACCTTTGCTCGCTCGACGACAGAGAACTTCCGCTGGCTGCTGTCTGGCTGACAGGGCGCGCCTTTCCGCAACGCGACCCTCTTCCGCTCAACTTGGGCGGCGCGGTGATACGTCGCGCTCTGCTCGCCGCCAGCGGTCTCACCGAGATGGAGCTCCGTGCGATCAGTCGCAGGCACAATGACGCCGGAATGACTACCGCAGAGGCCATGCAGGCGAAGCCCGGAAGTCGCGCTCTGGCGATCACGGAGATCGGCGAAATTATCGAGCGATTGCGCGCCGCACGTGGCCCAGTCCTAAAAACCGAACTCCTGGCCAATGCTCTCATGGCAATTCCCGCTGCGGGCTCCGGCTATTTAATTCGAATCCTGACCGGTGATCTCCGAATCGGCCTAAAGGAGGGGCTGCTCGAAGATGCCATCGCCAGGGCCTTCGACCAAGATCCAGCCTCTTTGCGGGAAGCTCATATGCTCCTCGGTGACATCGGCCGCGCGGCGCAGCTCGCCAGGGACGGCCGCCTTTCAGACGCTGAGTTGACCCTATTTCAACCCGTGCGATGCATGCTCGCAAGCCCGGAGCCCGACAGTGGGGCGGTCTGGAGACGGCTGGGCGGAAACGGAGTCGTTTGGATCGAGGACAAGCTAGACGGGATCCGCGCACAGATTCATTGCGTCAAAGCCCGCTCGGAAATTTACTCGCGCGACCTCCGGAATATCACGGACACTTTTCCCGAGATCGCTTTGGCGGCGCGTCGACTCGAGCGCAGCGCCGTGTTTGACGGGGAGATTCTGGCTTGGGATGGGGGCCGTGCTCTGCCATTCTTCGAGCTGCAGAAACGTCTCGGACGGCGTGAGCCGGACCTTTTTCTTGGGGGGCAAATTCCCGTAGCCTTCGTGGTCTTCGATCTCTTGCTTCTGGACGATACCTCGCTGCTAAAGACACCTCTTGCCGAACGCCGTCGCCGTCTCGACAGCCTGACTTTGGAAGAGCCCCTGCTTCGCGCAGTTCTCACGCGTGCGTTTAACCCGGAGGAGATTGAAGCAGCCTTTCTGGCTGCCAGGGAGCGCGGCAACGAGGGATTGATGGCCAAGGATCCCTCCAGCTTGTATACGCCGGGGCGACGCGGCCTATCCTGGATCAAGCTGAAAAAGGACTTCTCGACGCTCGACGTGGCCGTCGTGGCGGTTGAGTACGGACATGGCCGGCGCAACAAGGTGCTCAGTGACTACACATTCGCCGTGCGCGACGAACTCAACGATACGCTCCTGCCTATTGGCAAGGCTTATTCGGGCCTCACCGATCGGGAAATCGCAGATCTCACTGCCAGGTTCATCAACCTAGCGATCTCCCGGCGTGGCAATCGCATTGAGGTCGAACCCGCAATTGTCATCGAGGTCACCTTTGATTCGATTCAGCCAAGCGACCGTCACGCAAGCGGACTTGCCTTGCGATTCCCGCGTATCAAACGCGTCCGCTGGGACAAAACCGTCCGCGACGTAGATACCTTAACCACCGCCAGGCGCCTGGCGGGGATTGATGAGGGAAGCAACACGAAACAACAAGGATGACACGTTCAGCGTGACCACATACCTCCCTACACCAACGCAGTTTGTACCTAAAGATAATCGCCCATCTCGTAAAGAGCCGGGTCGCGGGTCGGACGCTTTCGCTGTGTCCGCGACGGGGCGGGTTTGTCTTCTCCCTCCGCTCCGCCCGCGAGGAAATCCTCACCAAAGTTTTCGAGGGAATCGCCAAATTCCTCCTCGAGTCTCTCCGGGTCCTCGCCCTGCTCGAGGCGTTGAATCATTTGCTCCATCGCTTCAGGCAGCCTTTGTCCGGTCGCTTCGGTCATCTTGCGCATCATCCGGCCAAGTTGGCGGGGATCAGGATTGTCTTCGCTCATCGTGGACATTTCGCTTTCCATTTCCGCCATTACCCGCTCCATCCGGGGGTCAAGCGCGTCCGACTCTGCGGGCGAATCCGATTTTTCCTTCGCCCGGCCGGTGACCGCGAACTTGGAAATCATGCGTTCCATACGCGCCTCGGGATTGTCAGGACAACGCGGCGTCAGTCGTCCCTGAGCCAGGCTCCGCGCAAAGAAGCTGTAGATCCGATTGGTGTCCGGCGAATAGAATTCGTAAATGGGCATGGCCAAAAATATACGGGCGGTGTGTTCGACGCACGCGGGAATTGCGTTCAGGCTGCGCGCCGAAATCGGCGTTTCACCGCATCGCGCCAATTAGCGCGTCCAATGCGACGACGGCAAAGGATGTAGCCGAGTCCGATACCGCGTAGGGAAGAATAAGTTGCCCGCGATGAACCAATCCTCCGCAGGTGTAAACGACGTTGGGAACGTAGCCTTCGCGCTCGTGAGATTCGGGCTTGATCAGAGGCTCGCTAAGCCGTCCAATGACCCGGGCGGGATCATCGTGGTCAAGAAGGACCGCACCGATGCAGTATTTGCGCATAGCGCCGACACCATGCGTAATCACAAGCCACCCCGCATCGGTTTCGATTGGAGAGCCGCAATTGCCCAGTTGAACGAACTCCCAAGGCTCGGCAGGACGCAGAATGATTTGTGAATCGTACCAAAAGTGCGGGTGCTCGGAAAACATCACGTGAATGTTTTCATTATCCTGTCGGGAGAGCATGCAGTATAGGCCGTGGATCTTGCGCGGGAACATGGCCATCCCCTTGTTGTGCACGGCGGGTCCATTGAGCGTGCAGACTTTGAAGTGCAAAAAATCTTGCGTTTCGAGCAGTTGTGGAAGGACCGTGCGACCGTCATAAGCCGTGTAGGTGGCATAGTAGGTTGGCGGTCCGTCGTCGTCTCGAAAGCAGACAAATCGGGCGTCCTCGAGTCCATTGCTCTGGCTGGGTGAAAAAGGAAAAATGATCCGTTCTGAGATCGGTTGGTCGGGCCCGAAGGCGATCTCATAGTTCGAGCGCGCCAGCAAAATCATCTTTGCGCCGACGTTCGGGGCTTCGGTGTCTGGATGGTGACGCTTTCGCGTCTCGACCGCTGTGCGAAGTTGATCGAGGGTGAACGTTTCTCCGAGCGAGTCCAGCACCTGCCTGGCAAATTCCGTGTTCAGGCTGAGTTCGGTCAATTTTCGCAGAAACAATTCGCGTTCGTAGGCCGCGGAATGAATTGGGCGCGGTTCGGTCACGTAGCGCGAGGCGGGATCAAGATGGATCTGTCCATCCCGGTCCACAGAGCCGGACCGAAAGGTAATCGAAGAGATATGCCCTTCACCAGTCGCCCGAAGGCTCAAAATGATCCGGATCGAGCCCTCCGCAATGTTCGACTGGTCTGGGTGAGGGATGATGCTGGGGTTGAAGAGTGCCGCGCATTCGAGCGAGTACTCGGTGGTGAAATACGACCCGATCAGCAATTGACGCTCTTCAGACACCGGACGGTCGCTGGGCAAGTAGTTTCGCACCTGCGCGAATCGCTCGGCGAAAATGTCGCGAATCCTCTGATGACGGTTTCCGAATTCCCGAAAGACATCGTCTAGCAACGCCTGAATCTGGTCTTCCGGCAGCGAGAGGATTCGGGCGAGGATCTTGAGGGCGCGCGGAGCATCCATCGGATTGATCGTGCTTGGCCCGGTCATCGTGGGAAGAAAGGGACGCACCAACACTCGGGAGGGATCCGGACGCAGCGTCAAGGGAAGACGGTGCACCGCGATGACGGGATGGCTCATGTGGCGTGGCTTCCGTTCGATTTGAAGAGGATGCCTACACCGGAGGACTGGCGCATCCCCCCAACAAGGGAGAATTTTGATTCAGCCTGATATTCGTTGAAACCCATTCCGGCGACCGCTCATCGCGCGCGACAATAAGAAAGTCAAGGTCGTGCTTTCATTTTTATCCCTTGCCGTCGGCTCAAGGGATGCTAGCATACCGGAGATGTCGTTTACTGTGAGCAGCTCCTCTCATCTTGCTCGTCGACTCGGGTTGCCCCCGAGCCGACTTACACTCCTTTCTTAACACGGCATAGGCTGCGTTCCGGCGGGCGCGGTGAGTGCCGCGACCTTTCTTCTCCACTCCTCGCCGGACAACCCATACATCCTATGTCTGACAAAGTAGTTATTTTTGATACGACGCTGCGCGACGGCGAGCAATGCCCCGGCGCCAGCATGAACCTGCGAGAAAAAATGGAGATCGCGCGCCAGTTGGCTCGGCTGAACGTCGATGTCATCGAGGCCGGTTTTCCGGTAATAAGCGGAGGCGACTTTGAGGCAGTACAAACCATCGCCGAGGAAATCCAAGGTCCGGTCATCTGCGGGCTGGCTCGCTGTGTACCCAAGGATATCGATGCGGCTGGAGCCGCGGTCAAGCCGGCCCGCGAACGCGCACGAATCCACGTCTTCCTGGCGACCTCCGCGATTCATAGGGAGTTCAAATTGAAGAAGGCCGAGGAAGAAATCGTCCGGCTGGCCATCGAGGGGGTCAAACGCGCGAAGGCGCTGGTGAAGGACGTGGAGTTTTCGCCCGAGGATGCCTCGCGCACAGAGCCTGAGTTTCTGGCCCGCGTCGTGCAGGCTGCCATCGAAGCCGGAGCCACGACAGTCAATATTCCCGACACGGTGGGCTTCGCGGTACCCGAGCAATATGCGGCGTTGATCACCTATCTGCGTGACCGTGTGAAGAATATCGATGAAGCCGTAATCAGCGTGCATTGCCACGATGATTTAGGACTGGCTGTCGCTAACTCGCTGGCCGCCGTCAAGGCCGGCGCTCGCCAGGTCGAGGGCACCTTCAATGGCATCGGCGAACGCGCGGGCAACTGCGCCCTCGAGGAGGTCGTAATGGCGATCAAGACCCGAGGCGAATACTTCACGGGTGTGCACACCGGGATTGTGACCCGCGAGATTCTGAAGACATCGCGGATCATCAGCCGCATGAGCGGCCTGCATGTCGCTCGCAGCAAGGCGATCGTCGGAGAGAATGCCTTCGCTCACAGCTCCGGCATCCACCAGGATGGAATCCTGAAAAAGCGCGAAACCTACGAAATCATGGATCCCGAGGAGATCGGCTGGGGCGGTACCGAACTGCCCTTGACCAAGCATAGCGGCCGCCACGCGATGGTCGCGCGCCTCGAGCACTTGGGCTTCAGGCTGACGAACGCGGAAATCGCCAGTGTCTTCGAGCGCTTCAAAGACATCGGGGATAAGAAGAAGTTCGTCTATGACGACGATCTGTCCGCGCTGGTGGAAGACTCGATGTCCGTGGGAACCGAAACGTATGTTTTGGACTATATTCATGTTACCAGCGGCTCGACGACGGTACCCACCGCCACGGTAAGGCTGAAAAGTGGCGCGGATACGCTGCAGGATTCCAGCCCTGGTAACGGCGCGGTGGACGCCGCGATGCAGGCGATCGACCGTATCGTCAAGCGCCGCGGCCACCTCGCGCAGTATACCGTGGAGGCTGTGACGCAGGGTCGCGACTCACTAGGCGAAGTGACCTTGAAGGTCGATTTCGGTGACGGCGAACTGATCACAGGCAAAGGCGCAAGCACCGATGTGATCGAAGCGAGCGCGCGCGCTTACATCAACGCCGTCAATCGCGCCGAACTGCTCCATGGGCGCAAACAGGCCGCGGTGCTCGCGCCGATTTGAAAGACAATTTGCCGCGGATTGCAGAGACGGCGGATACGCCAGAATTTCTATCCGTTTAGTCAATCCGCCAAATCGGTGGGCTAAAATCCTCCTCGCAGAAAACCCGGAACAGGAGATTGGCGCCAGCGCCGTTTCGGACTGACTAGAACGGAAATTCCGCAAGTTTGGTGCGTATGCGTTTGTGAAGTTCGACGGTCCAGACGGGCGCGTCTTCGAGCGCTGCGGCCCTGTTACTCTTGCGAAAATCGCGCGGCGCAATGATGAGTCGGATGTTGTCCAGGCCCGCCCGCGCTGCTAGAAAGAAGAGCTCCTCGGCGGCAGTGTCGCCCACAGCGAGACAGCCGATAGAGGCCGAACCACCGTGGATCATGATGTCGCCACCCAAGGTCGAAAGATCGCGCCCCTCCTCGCGAGCGTGCTCGACATCATCGGCATTGGGATAGTTTACGCGCAGTGAAAGGTGATAGCGGCTGTTGGGATTGAGCAGTTCGATGCGATAGAATCCTTCGGGCACCTGTTTGTCGCCTTCGCGGAGTTTCGGACCCAAAGAACCGCTCGCGCCCAGAATCGGATAGGAACACACAAAACGAGGCTTCTCGTTTGCGTGGGAGGCGTAGAGTTCGAGTCGCCGCTCCGCCTTGAAAGCAAGCAGTATAAGGTCGCGCGGAGGCCAGGTCGCACCGACGCGGTCAAAAGCCGGACGAAGGCGCCCCTCGACGGACGGACCAATGGCGACGAGGACTTGCTCGATCGTCCTCGGCTTGGGTGGCAGAGAAAGGGAACGAAAGAAATGCCGGTAAAGCCACACAGCGAAGCCGGTCAGGAGGAACAGAATGGTAACGACCAAACGAATCTTCATGATAGACTCCGAAATTCGTCTTCGTCCCTCGCGGTCGTCCTCATGCTCAATTCTCTCGACAGGCTACTAGAGCCTTCCCTCGCTCACGTAATAGCGGTGCGCAGCTTGCATGGCCTCGCTCAAGCCCATCTTCGCTCGCCAACCGGTGAGTTGTTCGAATTTCGATCCGTCCACGACCCACCGGTCTGGCCAGATTTCGCGCGCGCGGTCGCATGTGAGACTCGGGGTTTGAGCGCGCAGGGCCGGGCTCGTATCCACAATGAGCGAGAGAATTCGCACAAAAAACTGCGGCACTGGGAAAGAAATTCCCTTCGTGGCGCATGCCATCGCCGCGGACGCGAGCAACTGCCAGTCGGTCATTGGTTGACTGGAGGTCACATAGCTGCTTTGCGCGAGAGGCCCGCTGTCAAGAGCCAGGAAAATCGCCGTCACGAGGTCTTCCACCGCGATGAAACTGTAGGTCTTGGAGCGCAAGCCAGGCTTGATCCGGACTCGACTGCGGGCCATCCGAAACAGCGGCAATGTCGCGCTATCGCGCGGACCAAGAATCATCGGAGGTCGCAAGACGGTTATTGGACGATTCGGAAACTCGCGCCGAATGGACTCTTCCATGGCAAGCTTCGATTCGCCATACCAGGTGATGGGCACGTCGGAGTCCGCTTCGCTTCGCGACCACTTGCCGGGCGGCGTCGGGCCACCGGCGGATTGCGAGGATATCACCACCGTTCGGCAATGCTCTGGCAGCGCGCGAAGAGTGGCCAGCGTCCAATTGACGTTGGTGCAAAAGTAGTCGCTTCGGGTGCGCTCGAAAAGAACGCCGCCGGCCAGGATGGCGTAATCCGGTGAGATATTGGGCCATTGTCCCGGAACCGGTGATAGAACACGAACACCTTGCGAACTTCGCTTTTCGAATCGCAGCTGCCGGCTCAGCTTATCCGGATTGCGAACAGCCGCGAAAATCTCCCGATTCTTGCCTAGCGCGCGCAAGAGCACATTGCGGCCCAGAAAGCCGGTGGCTCCTGTAAGAAGGACACTCATGAACGCGGCGGCGAGGCCGCTGCGTCCAAAGCACCAGGGCGGGCGTCGTTGCTCGGAGCCTGTCGGACTTGAAATTCAACTCCCATTCTGTTGATAGATCGCTGTTGGAAAACATAGTTTTCCCGTCCGGCAAGCTTTTAGAGCAAGGATTTTTCATAAATTCTCCACTCCTGCTGCTGAATCGCTCCGAGCATGAGGGAATTCTCCAGGATTTCGGTGTTGTTTTCTTCGATCCAGCCGAGCGTCGCGTTGGCGTATCGTTGCTTGGCGCACACGAACTGCTCGTAGAGTAGCCAGGCGTGTAACCCGCGGTCGCGGAAGCGGGGGGCGATTCCATAGACGACCTGCCGAGCCCAATTGATACGACGAGTCTTCATTAACCAGAAAATGTGCGGCAACCTCAGCAGATGGGGTGTCTTTTTTACCCGTGCGAGGATCTCATTGAAGTTCGGGAGCGACAGTGCCACGCCGGCGTTCTCGCCGTCTATTTCAGCGATGAGCATCATGTCCGGATCGGCGAACGCCTTCATATCGTCCGCGGCAGCCAGCAGATCATCCATTGAGATCGGAACGAAGCCCCAATTGCGTTCCAAGGTCGCGTTGTAAACTTCCTTCACAATTTTCAGCTCTTCATCGAGCCGAGACATATCGATCGGGCGCAGCCTGATACTCGAGCGTCTAGCGATCCGTTCAACGATGCGTCTAAGACGCTCGGGAGGGTCCATCCGGTGCAAGGGCAGCAGGAACCCGAAGGACCTGCAAACGGGTTGGAATCCCAGCTGCTCCAGCAGCATTTTGTAGTAGTCCGGGTTCCAGACAAGTCCGAGGCACGGCGGATATTCGAAGCCGTGAACCAGGAGCCCGCATTCGTCGTTGATGCTGGGATTGTAGGGTCCGCGGATGAATCGCAATCCGCGCGAGCGCAGGACCTTGGCAACCCTATCAAAGAGCATTCGCGCCAACCCAATGTTGTCCTCGCAATCAAAGAACCCGAAGAATCCGGTCTTATCCCCATAGCGTTCATTGTGTGCCCGATTGACAATGGCGGCGATCCTTCCCACCGGCTTGCCGTCTCGCCAGGCAAGAAAAGGATAGATCTCGCCGTAGAGGCGGTTGAATGGAGATTTCGGGGAGAGATACTTCACAATGCTGCCGGGAAACGGCGGGATGAACGCCGGCTCTGCTCCGTACAGCGTTTCGGGCACCCTCTCGAAGAGCTTCTCTTCCCTCCGGGTCTCACAAAAGCAAATCGAATACATTGTCTCGATGAGAGATAGGCAATGAACTCGAGTGAAGGAACTCGATGTTCAGCAAAGATACTTGGTGCTACCGTGAGACGGCGGGATGAACGCCTTGTCCGTTCCAAGCAGCGGCGCCAGGTGTGACCTCTCGAATTGCTTCTTCCTCGTCCAGACGAAAATCGAATACATTCGCTTTGCGTTTCCCAGGTTGAGCGTATGCGGGATCATCGAAGGTACCGAGTTCTCGCGCGAGTTTGGCGAAAACCTCCAGCACGTTATCGAGGTCCTCTTCGGTATGTGTAGCCATGTAGCTTGTGCGAACGATCGCCTCGCCATAACGAACGGCTGGATAGATGGCAGGGGTAGCGAAGACTCCTTCCTCGTAAAGGCGCTGAGTGAATTGGAAGGCCTTTGCCTCGCTACCGATCAGGATCGGGACGATCGGTGTTTGGCTGGTTCCGATCTTGAATCCTATACGCTTGAAGCCCTCATGCATCCTGCGCGTGTTCCGCCAGAGTTGCTCGATCCGTCCGGTCTCCTGCTGCATGATGTCGAGAGCCTTGAGCACGCCCCCGGCCACAGCCGGGGCCAGCGAGGCGGTAAAGATAAAGCAGCGCGCCCGATGTTTGAGGTATTCGATCATTTGCGCGTCGCCGGCGATGAACCCCCCCATTGAGCCAAGCGACTTCGAGAAGGTTCCCATGACGATGTCCACATCCTGGTTGACACCGAATTGGTGCACACTGCCGCGGCCTTGCGATCCAAGCACGCCCAGCGAGTGCGCCTCATCAACGTAAACCCGCGCCCCGAACTCCTTCGCCACTTCGAGTTGAGGCCGAATGTCAGCAATGTCGCCCGACATGCTGAAGATGCCGTCCATTACGACCAGCTTACCGGCTTCTTTCGGCTGCCGCTTGAGACGGTTGCGCAGGGAAACTGCAGAGTTGTGCCGGTACGGAACGAGCTTGGCAGGCGCGAACTGGCAGCCGTCGATGATACTGGCATGATTCTCGCGATCACAAAGAATCACATCTCCCTCCTCGGTGAGCGAGGCCAGGGCGCCCTGGTTGGCGAAAAAGCCGGTCGAAAAAAGAAGAACCGCCTCCCGCTGCAGAAAGTTGGCCAGCTCCTCCTCGAGCTGAGTATGCAGCTTCAGAGTGCCGTTAAGCAGCCGAGATCCCGTGCAACCCGATCCGTATTTCCGGGTTGCCTCGCATGCGGCCTCGATCACCCGCTCGTCCTGCGCCAGGCCGAGATAATTGTTCGAGCCGATCATGATCTTGCGCTGACCCTCGCAGATTACATAGTTGCCGTGGGTTTCCTCGATGCATCGGAAGTAGGGATAGAAACCCTGAGCCCGTGCGTCGGCACTATCCCTATACTCGCGACATTTCTGGTATAAATCTTTCGCCACGTGAGGCATGACCTATTCCTTTTTAGAGTTGCACGAAAGTGCCCTTTGTAAATTCTTTTCCTGACCGGCCCGAAAAGGCCAGTATCAATGTTTTGCCTCGGTTTCCCAGCCCAAGTACTGTGTGCGCGCACGAATGCGGAGAACCGTTTCCCTCAAGCGTTCGAGAGTTACGGGCTTGGCCATGTAAGAGTCCATGCCTGCGGCTAGACAGGCCTCGCCGTCTTCCTTGAATGCGTTAGCCGTGATCGCCACGAGCTCGGGCCGCCGGGCTTTCCCTTCGTAGAGTCGCCGGATCTCGCGCGCGGCGCCGATTCCGTCAAGCTCTGCCATTTGCACATCCAAGAGAATGAGGTCGAATTCGCTTTGCTGCACGGAGGCCACCGCCTCAAGTCCATTGCTTACGATCTGGGCAGAGAGCCCGAGCTTGCGAAGCATCAGTTCGATCACTTTCTGGTTCACCGGGTTGTCTTCGGCTACCAAAATGCGCAGCGGAGCGGGTTGGCTGTCGGCCAGTTCGAGTGCTTGAACCGGATCGACCGCAGCAAGGCCCAGCGCCCTGACTATCGCTTCTCGCAACGCTGCAGGCCGGATCGGCTTAGTAATTACACTGGCAAGCAGACCATCGCAGTCCGTCGGAATTTTCTCCATTATGGAACTTAGTAAGATGATCGGCAGATTTCGGGAGGCTGCGGACTCCTTGAGATTCCGCGCGAGCGCGAGCCCATCCATGCCCGGCATTTGAAAATCGGAGAGCACCAGATCAAGGTCGGGGCCGGATCGCACGAATTCCAGGGCCTCCATGGCAGACGAGACCTCTATGGACTCGATTCCCCACAGCCGCATCTGCTGCCGCAGGAACAGCCGGTTGGTCGCGTTGTCGTCAACGATCAGTGCACGCCGATTCGTAAGCGAAGCCTTCATCAGGGGTCTTTCGGAGGAGGCTTCGAGCTCACCGGCCGTGAGCGGCAGGGAAAAAGAGAAAGTTGAACCCTTTCCGGGTTCACTCTCGACTCTTAGTTCACCTCCCATCAGTTCCACCAAGCGGTGGCTGATGGCGAGACCCAGGCCGGTACCGCCGAATTTTCGTGTGACAGATGAATCCGCCTGCACGAAGGGCTTGAAGAGTTTCTCCTGCACTTCCGACAAAATTCCGATTCCGGTGTCCTTGACCGCAATGCGATAGCGCCGGCCGCCGTCATCGCCTTCGCCATCGACGCGCAGCAGCACCTCGCCACGCTCTGTGAACTTAATCGCATTCGAGACCAAGTTGATGAGAACCTGTTTGAGGCGGGTACTGTCTCCGAGAATGACAATCGGGAGATTGCCATCGAGAAAATAGGAAAGCTCGATGCTTTTTTCCGAAGCGGCCCGGGAGAGAATTTCCAATGTCTCGATCACGACCTCAGTGAGGTTGAACGGCGTGTGTTCGATATCGATACGGCCGGCCTCGATCTTCGAGTAGTCAAGAATGTCATTGATCAGATCGAGCAACGCCTCGCTAGATGTCGCTACGGTGGACGCGTAGTCGCACTGCTGGGCATCAAGCTTTGTTGTCAGCAACAGAGACGTCATCCCGATCACTGCATTGAGCGGGGTGCGGATCTCATGGCTCATTGTGGCGAGAAAGGTACTCTTTGTTCGATTGGCAAGATCGGCGGCTTCCTTGGCTTGGCGAAGCGCGTGCTCCGATTCCTGCAGGTCGAGGCGCGAACCGATGAGGTTTGCGGCCGAACCAAGCAGAGTGATCTCCTCGTCGCTCCAGTGGTAAGCTTCTCCGCAGTGCTCGAAACAAAGCGGTCCCCAAAAACTGCCTTGAACAAGGAGCGGCAAGAGCAGAATGGATTTGGCTGTTGGCGCTGCAAGACTGGGAAGTTTCGCTTCGTCGGCCGGTTGTAAGATCTGGAGCACGCTGCGCCCGGCGGAAAGTTCTTCCGCCCAAGTGGGAATGGTATCCGATTCATCGACCAAGAGCTCGAATTCCGGCGTTTCAGTCTCATCGAGCATGCTCGCGCTCCGCCATTCGGTCACCTTCGAAAAGAAACTCTGTCGATAGGGAGACCTGATGTTGAAGCGGTGCACGCGGATCCGGTCGGTGCCGAGCCTTCTTCCCAGAACGGAAAGCAGATTCGTCCAGGCGTCGGTGGTATTGAGCGGGTGGCGAAGTACCGCGCTGCCAACTTCGGCTATCATTTCGAGAATGATGTGCGTGCGGCGCTGGCGCGTGATATCCCGGTAAAGCCATAAATATCCGTAGAGCGTACCTGCCTGCTGGATGGGGACGAAATCCCGCGAGACATAGCGGCCGTGGCGGGTTGTAAAAACGTTGTCCGGCGAGGGCTTCCCCGAAGTCAACGCTTCGCGGATCGAGTCGGTGAATCTTTCGGGCTCGGTGAACAACTCAGCTGCGCGCAAGGAGACGGACTCGCCGGACTGACCTTGAATGTCCGCCGCTTTAACGGCGAACATTTTTTCGTACGAAGGATTGGTGAAATTTACCGCGCGGTTGTTGTCCTCCACAAGCACGGCAGCGTCCATATTCAGCAGCAGCGTCGAGAAGCGGGTGCCTTGCGCCTCCTGCTCCCTGAAAAGAGCGTTGAGCAGCTGATGGTTGGATTCCAGTAATTCTTCTCGACCAACCGCTTGGGAAATAATCGACAAAGAGTCCCGCAGGTTGCCTTTTATTTGAAACGGGCGCCTGAAAAACAGACAAAGCGAACCCGTCGTCTTGAGGTCCACCGCGACACTGTGCCCGACGAAAGTCTCGAGACCGTATTTTGAAACATTCGGGTCCGTCTCGTTGTAGCGGCTGCTTGGGAGATTCTCCACATAAAGGAAGGGATCGTCGTTGCGGATGACGTCCAGACAGAGATTTCCCTCGAAGGGATTGTTTATCACATAGTCCGAGGGCACCTGGTAGCGGCCCTGGGCGACGGACATTTCGCCTTCCAGCCGGTTGTAAATTGCGTAGTCCGCCTGAAAAATTCTTGCGGCGAGGCTGGTGAGCCGGTTGAGGTTGTCGCTGTAGTCGTCACCGAGCGAGAGCAAGGCGGCATTGATCGTCTGCAGGTTCTTGCTCTGCTCTTCCAGGGCCGACTCTGCGGCCATTCGACGAGTGATGTCCTGCTCGATGGCCATGAATCCGGTGAGTGTGCCGGCGGCGTCGCGCAAAGGTTGGCACTCGATATACAGCCAGATCGGCACGTTTTCTTTTGTGTAGTTAAGGATGGTTTCGCGGAAGCCCTTCCCCTCTTCTATCGCCTCGCGCATCCTCTTGGCCGCGTCCGCGCTGGTCTTCTCCCCATGAAGAAACGCTTGCTGTTGCCTTTGGCGCACCTCTTCCAGCGCGTACCCGGTAATGCGCGTGAAGCCTGCGTTCACCCATTCGATGTGGCCTTGTGCGTCGGTGATGATCACCGCGTTGCTCGTCTTCTCCGCAACAAGAGCAAGCCTCTTGGATTCTTCGCGGCTCTGAGAGAGTTCTTTTTCGGTCTGCTTGCGTTGGGTGATGTCTTGTTTGACCGCGATGTAGTGGGAGATCTTGCCGTGAGCATCACATAGAGGGGTTATTGTCGCATCCTCGACGTAGAGCCCGCCGTCTTTGCGGCGATTGATCAGCTCGCCCGACCAGACGCGGCCATCGCTGATTGTGGCCCACAGGTCCCGATAGAAAGCCCCATCGTGCTGGCCTGACTTTAAGATCCGGGGATTCTCCCCGATCGCTTCGTCGGCGCTGTAACCAGTGAGCGCTGCGAAAGCAGGATTCACCCACTCGATTGTGCCTTCTGGGTTTGTGATCATTATCGCATTAGCCGCAGACTCAAGGGCCGCGCCTTGTAGATTGAGAAGATTCGAGGCTTCTTTGCGGGCTGTAATATCGAGGGCGAACCCGGCGGCGCTCGACTTCTGTCCTTGCATGCCGCGCGTGGTCGTCTTGCCGCGGTACAACACCCAGGCCCATCGACCCGGAGACCGCCCAACACGGAACTCGCACTCCAACACATCGGCGGACCCATCCAAAAGAGCTCGAAAGGAATCGCGGACGCCGGCGCGGTCATCGGGATGCACGTATTCTAGAAACTCATCGAATGTCATCGGGCCGGCGATGACGGGCGCTCCGACCAACCGCTGCCATGCCTTGTCCAGCACGATGGCCTTCTTGGCGAAGTCCAGCTGCCACGCCGCCAGATTCGCCCCCTGAAGCGAGACGCGTAATTGCTCTTCAGATGCAACCTGACGGGCATGGTTGCGGGACGTCACGTCGAGCAGAACAAATGAACCCGCCGCCAGGAGGGCAAACATCAACGTGACGGCCATTGAACCCTGCCGCAGGCGAGCAAGACGGTTTTCCCATTGCGCCGCGTCGCGGTCCAGGCCAAGCACCACGAGCGAACCGTCCACTGTTGCCAGCGGCACGGGCGCAAAGCCGCTCACCCAAGTGCCCCAGACATCAGTCTTGGGTCCGGACGTAATTGACCGGTTCTGCCGAAACGCGACGAGTATCTCGCTAAAGGCATCGTAATAGATATCGCCGGCGACCGATTCATCCCGCGACCCCACGGGCTCCGAATCCGCGACGAAGACGACCTGCCCGTCTCGCAAAATCATAAGGTAAGCAAATCGATAGCCGTCTCCGGAACGGGTCATCAAACGAAGCTGGTCCTTGATCTGCAAGTAAACGGGCGTGCCCGCGTCGGAGGCTTTTCCGTGGAGCGCTCTCAGCGCGTCCGGGTTGACGCCCGCGGCCGCAAGCATCGCTTCCTGCGCCAATTGTTCTCTCCAGGAGGCGTCTGCATTCGTGCTGATAAGATTAGCGATCGGCCAGCCCACTCCGAGAATGGCCGCCAGCACTATCCCGAAGACCAGGCCGCGGCTGTCGGAACCGCCGCCGATTCCATTGGATTCCCGTTCGAGCCGCGCCTGCCACGCTCCGAAAAGGGCAAACGCGCAGGCCGCGGTGACCGTAATGAGCACGGGAGCACGAAACATCCAGAAAAAGGATTCCCACCCTGCGCGTGGCGCGTGCGTAAAGACGGTTACCAACGGATCCAGGATCGCGAGCAGCACGAGTCCAGTCGCCAAAAGCTGAGACGCTCTCCGATGGTATCCGCGCTTGGACCGGGATTTCGAATGAATCGCTTTGGCCAGCAGAAGCAGGGAGGGCGCCCACACGATCCATCGCAGCCAAGGAGACTCGGGACCCGGATGCATTGCGCAAAGCAGAGCGCCCATGGCAATGGGCAGAGCCAGCCAAGCCGGCGAGAGGCTCCGTGCCGAGAAACGCCACGCCGCAATCAATGCAACCAAGGAGCAGACGAAAATGAGGCCGTTTGGCACTCTTGTCCAAAGCGGAGGCGGCATTTGCTCGCCGGACAGCAAAGTCCACGCCTTCAAGAGCGCCGCAGTAAAGAATAGCGTTCCAATCCAGCGCCAGTTCCTCGCTTCGCGGCCACCTCCGTGAAAAGGAAACCCACAGACCACCCCGGTCAAAAGAAGCAAGAAGGCCCAGACGAAAAAGAGGTAATCCACGCTGCTGGTTTGTGCGTTTACTGCGATGCGTCTGCCGGGACTGGGCTTAAATGCGGATAACGTGATTCGATCGCATCGATAGATAACAAAGTCGCCTCAAGAGCCACTGGTCCGTAACACTGTGCGGCCTCGATGACATCAGGCTGCGCTTCCCACACGAGGAGCACTTTCTCGAGTCGGCGCAAGGCGCAACTCGAGCAATAGCCCCGGATGCGGTGGAGATTCGCTTTGAGATTTTCAGGCGGTCCTCTGAGCGCCTGTTTCAAATCCGGCCCGATGCTCTTGCGCACTTCTCGCCAAATCTGCTGCTGCATGAGGGTTGTGCCCGCGTCTTCCTGAAGGGCAAAGAGTTCATCCCCTAGCGCCTCGTCGATCAGGGGAAGATTAGGTGTCGAACAGGCCATTACTTTGCGTGCGCACGGACTTGTCAGCTACAGGCGCGAACGGCTACACAAGCCAAAGGTGCCGGCCGATCGCTGCGAACGGCTGGGCAAGTCGAGCTCCCTAATTTGCGTCGAGCAATTCACGCGCACGGCGGACCAGAGCACTCGGACTAAATGGTTTGGTGAGAAACGCCTCAACACGGAGTCCTGCCGCTTCCTTCCGAATCCCTGTCTGGTCGCGCGCCGTTAGCATGATGACAGGAACCGCACCGCCTCCTTCCTGAGTGCGAATTTGGCGAAGAGTTTCCACCCCATCCATTCCCGGCATCGCGTAGTCCAGCAGCACAAGATTCGTCTTGTTCGCTTTGAGAAACTCGACGGCGTCGTCGCCGCGCTGGACGCAATGGATCGTTGCGGGAATGCTCTTGAGAGCGAACTGGAGCAATCGAAGCATGTGCTCCTCGTCATCAACCAGCAGAATTTGATGCTTCACTTTGGCGGGCTCTCTAGTTGTTTCGAATAATGGCGACGAGTGTTCTGTCGTCGGCGGGAAGAGTGTGATTGGAAAAGTAATCGACAGAATCCAAAACGCGATGGACGATATCTCGCGCAGAGGCCGCCGGGGACTTGGCCAGGTCGCGCTGGATGCCATCCACATCGTAGAATTCGCCTTTGGGGTCGCACGCTTCCGGGACGCCATCGGTATAAAGGAACAACATTTCGCCAACGGCAAACGTCGAAAGGCGGGTTTCGTACTTGGTGTCATTCATTACGCCGATGGGCAGACCCTGAGACAGCAGACAGCAGCGTGAGTTTTCCGCAGGGCCGAGGAGACCCGGAGGATGCCCGGCACTGGCGGCCCTTATCTCGCCTCCGTCGGGCGAAATCCAGGCGCAGGCGACCGTAATAAACATATCGAGCCTCACCAGGTCGGCTGACATTACGCGATTGACTGCGGTCAGCAGACGGCCGGGGTCGTCAGCGAGGTCCAGTTGCGCCCGGATATTGGTTCTCAGCATATTTGCGAGCAGGGCTGCCGAGATGCCTTTTCCCATGACGTCGGCGATGACCACAAACGTCGCTCCACTCGGCAGCGGAATGAGATCGAAGTAGTCTCCACCGGCCTTGAGCGCGGGCTGGCACGTGCCGAAGGTATCGAGATGGTCATTGAGCCTGAAATCCTGCGGCATGAGCGCCATCTGAATTTCCGCGGCGATCTCGAGCTCGCGCAAAGCTCTCTGTTCCGCCTCACGTCGCTTCTGAAGCTCGCTCATCGTTGAGACGATGCCGAGATATTCGCCCACCACGCGGGCGATTTGCAATTGGGCGGCGGTGAAGAATCCAGACGATTCATCATGCCGTGCCAGAACAAGCACGCCCCGCCGTTGGTTCTTGAAAAAGATTGGTGCGACGAAAGCGCACTGCATCCGTCCGTTGAGCGGATCGGTCGTTTCGAGTGTCTCGCTTTCGACGATCGTCGCCTCCTCGCCCGTTACGAAGACCGAGGTCTCGATTCCGGGCGCATCTAAATCGATGGATGGTTCGAGGTCCAACAAGAGCGTCCCTGCTCTCCCCGCGAGAAGCAAGCGGCTGGAGCTGCGCATGCGGACGTAGACCAATTCGGCTCGGGTCAATTCAAGAAGCCGTTCAAGTGCCTGCTCCAGAAAGGAATCCATATCCCCGGTGCTTGCTGCCAGTTCGCCCAGGCTAGTGAGAGCGTTGATCGTCTCGTAGCTTGCGCAGACTTCTTCGGTCATGGAATTCAGCAACCGCTCCTGAAACCCGGGTTCATAACTCCACGACAACCCTCCGAGGGCCTTTTTCAAGATGAGGACATGCATTCCGTCGCGATGGACGGCATCCATCCCAATCGTCGCCTCCCCGATCGAAGAGTTGCCCTCCGCCTCAGGATGTCTCGGTAACGACGCCCCACCGTTCCATTCTTCCGGGCTCGACGGATTGACAATCTCAAGCTGAACTTCGACGGAATTGACCGTCAGAGTGACGTCTGCGAATTGATCGCAAGGTACGGCGGAGCCGTGTTTGATCGCCTTGTTAATGGCATCGGCGGCTGCATACTGAAACTCGCTAAGGAATTTGTGGTCGTGCACTCCTTGGTCCCTGAGGAATCCGATGAGCCGCGTGACGGCATCGGAGATTTCTGCAGGTTGCGAAAAAATAAGGTGAAGGGAAGAGGAAGTTTGCAGCTTCATAGGATGGGTGTTTTCATAGCGATCGGTACGACGGCCGTCATGATCGTACAGGTCTGCCGGCAAGCGCACCGACCGGCACTCATTCCAGCAGAGAACGAAACTCCGGCAGCGGCAGCAACTGCCGGAGTATTATCGTTCCGCATTCGGCGAATCCGCTCGGCACTAAGCCGCCCGTCTTCTCCTGCTGGGCGGAGGCTACGCATTTTGTCTGAAAGGTACTTGAGCTATACCTAAGTAAGCTCCGAATACCCGTCCCTTGCTTCGTATGACACCTAATTGTGACAGGTTCGCCTAAAACGATGTCCGGCGAGTCTATTTGTAAGGTGAATGGCTGCTTGCGCCCGATCACAGTGGCAGCCGATCAGGCCCCACGACCGCGGAAAACGCCAAGAGCGGCTCGATCAGCGGAATCCGCCCGTGGATCACGAGGCGGGCAGTTCAAGACATGATGAACTCGATCAGGTCGGCGTTGAGCTGGTCCTTGTGGGTATCAGTGATCCCATGAGGCGCGCCGTGATAGACGATCAGCTTGGCACCCTTTACCAGTTTGGCGGAAGCGCGGCCTGCGGCGTCGATTGGCACCACTTGGTCGTCGTCGCCGTGAATGACGAGCGTGGGAACGTCGAATTTCTTCAAGTCCTCGGTAAAGTCCGTTTCCGAGAACGCCTTGATGCATTCGTAGGTGTTCTTGTAACCGCCCATCATGCCCTGCATCCACCATGAATCAATCACGCCCTGCGAGGCCTTGGCGCCTGGCCGATTGTAGCCGAAGAAGGGGCCGCTGGGAACCTCCTTGAAGAACTGCGAGCGGTCTGCCAGGAAAGCGGCCCGAAACCCGTCGAAGACCTCGATAGGCAAGCCGCCGGGGTTGGCCTCCGTCTTCAGCATCAAGGGCGGTACGGCGGAGATCAGGGCGACTTTGGCGACGCGACCGGTGCCATGCCTGCCGATGTAGCGGGCGACTTCGCCGCCGCCCGTGGAGAAGCCGACCAGCGCGGCGTCCTTCAAATTCAGATGCTCGATGAGCGCCGCGAGATCGTCGGCATAAGTGTTCATCTCGTTGCCTTCCGAGGGCTGGCTTGATCGGCCGTGACCGCGTCGATCGTGCGCAATGCAGCGGTAGCCTTTCGACGCGAGGAAAAACATCTGCGCTTCCCAACTGTCCGCGGTGAGCGGCCAGCCGTGGCAGAGGACGACGGGCTGACCCGAGCCCCAGTCCTTGTAATAGATTTGCGTGCTGTCTTTGACGGTGATGGTACTCATAGATTCCTTTCATCAATCGTCTGAACCTTCCGCGATTACTTTCGGCGCCTTTGGCGTTGGCCATCGTTTGCAGCCCCGACAGCCTGGCGTATCGCTCTTGCCGATTTGCGGATTCTCTCCACGGCCCAGACAATTAGCATTGCTTATATTTTATTGTTGATAGCTGCTTGATGAGCAGCGATTATAATGCGCATTCGCGCGGTCGGAACGAAGGCGAACCGGTGAAGCTTGTCAATACTTTTTAAGTTGTCCGATTCCGGCAAGCTCGATTGACGCGGATCTCGACATATTCTGTCAAGGGCGGCAGTGTTGACCGAGGAGATCTCGGCCAGCAAAGCAGCGAAGCCTAAAATTCAATAATCATGAAAGAACACGCACCACCCGATTTCCTAGCCACTTTGACCGGCTCTTTTGCCATGCCTGCAGGGGAGAATCCTACTGTAGCCATGGTCGAAGCGGCTTACCGTCACCACGGCCTGAACTGGCGCTATATCAACTGCGAGGTGCCGCCCGAATTGCTCGGCGATGCTGTGAAAGGCGCCAGAGCGATGGGTTGGGCGGGGTTTAACTGCTCGATTCCTCACAAAGTGGAGATTATCAAGCATCTTGATGGGATTGGGGATTCTGCAGCCATCATGGGCGCTGTGAACACTATCGTTCGGCGCGACGGCAAGTTCATCGGCGAGAATACCGACGGACGAGGATTCGTGCGGGGCCTGAGCGAAGTTATCGATCCCGCCGGGAAGACGATCGTCATTTTTGGTGCGGGGGGTGCGGCGCGAGCGGTGAGCGTCGAACTCGCTCTGGCAGGGGTTTCACAGATTTGCGTGGTCAATAGAGGCCGGGAAAGAGGCCAGGAGCTTGTAAAGCTGCTCGAGGAAAAGACCCCCGCGTCCGCGGAGTTGATTCCCTGGAAAGGCACGTTTTCCATTCCGAAGAATATCGACATCGTTATCAATGCGACTTCGATCGGTCTTTATCCGAACGTTGATGAGACTCTGGATCTGGATGTTGATTCGCTGCTATCACATATGGTGGTCGCCGACGGCATTCACAATCCGCCAAAAACTCGCCTGATCCGGTCGGCCGAGGCCCGCGGCTGCCGAGTGGTGGATGGGCTTACGATGCTTGTAAATCAAGGAGTTATCGGCATCAAGTATTGGACGGGGATCGACGCAGATGTGTCGGTGATGCGAAAGGCACTCGAAGTTCTTATATAGACGATAGCGAGAATTCAGACGGGCAAAAGGCCCTTCGCCATCTAACAAGAAGACCGTTTCGAGCAAGAATCGGCCTTCGCAGTTCAGTAAGCTACAAGACAGAGCACGCGCCTTGGCACGGATGTTGATTCCAAGGTCACGTTGCGATGAGTAAGAACACCACCTCAACGCCGTTGATTTGTCACAAGGCGAGCGCCCTGCTGTCGTCGCGGTGCTTTGCGCTTTCTCGGAAGGAGATCCTATGAATCTCTCCAGACTCGCTGGCGGATCGAACCGCCGGGAATGGCCCACCGAATCACAAACGAAACCCGAACCACATAGCCGGGGCGAGCTCGAAGTGCCCGGATCGGTTCGGCTCGCGCCGCTGACGGGCCGGGATCCCGAACTGAACTTGCTGAAAGATCGGTGGGAGCAGGCTCAGGAAGGGCTGGGCCAAGTCGTCCTTGTGATCGGGGAAGCGGGCTTGGGCAAGTCTCGGCTCGTGCAGACACTCGCCCAGCGCGTGCAAGCTGGAGGAAACGACGCTGCCTGCGAGGCGATTGGAGAATCCGCGAGCGCGCCGGGCGATCAGGACTCGGCTCTTATCGAGTGGCGGTGCTCGGAACATTTCCAGAACTCCGAGTTTTATCCGGTGGCCGATTATCTGGAACGCTTTCTCGGGGCCGGGCGTGATCTCTCACCGACTGCTCGATTCGACCGATTGGCGCGGCATTTGGACGCCTGCGGGCTTGGGCGGCCGGAGTTCGTTGCGCTGTTTGCCAAACTGCTCTTGCTGCCCCCGGACGAGCGCTATTCGGTGGCCGGTCTCACGCCGGCTCGTGAACGTGAGGAGACCTTTTGTGCACTGCGTGAGTGGTTGCTCGCCTGCTCTCGCAAGCGCCCGGTCCTATTCGTAGTCGAGGATTTGCACTGGATTGACGCGTCGAGCCAGGAGTTTATCGGACAGTTTATTGGCGAGGCGCACGAGCGAATCCTCACAGTCCTGACGTTCCGTCCGGAATTCAAAACCCCGTGGCCGGCACTCGCGCATCAAACGAGCCTAGCCCTCAATCGGTTGACGCGGCGTCAAGTAGCCGAGTGGATGCGAAGAGATGCGGGCGAAGTGTTCCCGGAAGCGCTGCTCGCGCAAATCTACAACCGCACCAGCGGGGTGCCACTGCTGGTCGAGGAATTTAGCCGCTTGGCATGTGAGTCGGCGATGTTTAGACGTGGCATGATCGTGCCTTCCTCGAGTGCTGAGGCGGGAGAGCTGCCTGCAACGCTCCAAGAGCTCGTGATCGCCAGGCTCGACCGAATGTCGGGCGACTGCGACCTCTCCCAGCTCGCCGCCACGCTCGGCCGTGAGTTTAGTTACGATTTGCTCGCGGCCATCGTGGACGTTGACGAACACTCCCTGAGGGTCGAGCTGGCAAAGTTGGTGTCGGCCGGAATCCTCCACGCTTCACGCGAGCCGCCGGAATGTGTTTACCTCTTTAAGCACGTGCTGATCCAGGAAGCGTTGCACAATGCGATCGGCGCGCCGAAGCGCCGGCGATTTCATCAGCGGATCGCCGAGGTTATAGAGGCGCGGTTTGCGCATCTGGTTGAAACGCAGCCAGAACTGCTTGCGGAGCATTTCACGGGAGCCGGAATGATAGAGAAGGCGATCCGATATCGCTTGAAAGCCGGTCTGCGGTCACGAGACCGGTTTGCCCACACCGAAGCCATAAACCACCTGACGAAAGGCCTCGAATTGCTTGAAGCGCTGGAAGCATCGCCTGAACGTGATGCCTGCGAATTGGAGCTGCTCGGTCCGCTGGGCACAGCTTTCATCGCTTCGCGGGGTTACGCGGCGCCTGAAGTCGGCCCGATCTTCCATCGCGCTCGCGCGCTCTGCGAGCGGGTGGACCAAAACCCGAAACTCTTCACGATGATGTGGGGAAATTTCGCCTTTCATATAGTCCGGGGCGACTTCCGTATCTGCAGCGAACTGGCAGAGGAAGCCATGGTCTTTGGCGAACGATTCAACGACCCCGGCATCCTGATGGAGGCTCTCTTCTTAAAGGGGCTTACAAGGCTCTATCGGGGTGATTTTGCCGGGGCTCGCGACTGCTGCGCGCGGGCGATCGCCGAGTTCGATGACCGCGAGCGCACGGCCTTCTGGTCCGGACTTGTGGGCGAGGATGCCGGCGTCACCCATCGCTGCTATCTGGCGCTGGCCTTGTGGCACCTCGGTCTTCCGAGCCAGGCGCTTAAGCTCAACGACGATGCGCTTAAACTTGCGCGATCGATCAACCATCCTTTCAGCCTTGAGTACGCGTTGCATCACGCGGGGTGGCTCTACCAGCATTGCCGGCTGGGGAGCCAGGAGCAAGCGGTCGCCAGCGAGCAGATCCGGATCGCAACAGAACAGGGATTTCTTTTCTGGCATGCATCGGGCACGCTTTATGCCGCCGGCGGTTTGCTGCTGCAGGGCCGGCTGGAGCAGGGAATTCGGCTCCTGAAAACTGGACTCGAAGCTTACCGCGGCACAGGCGCAGAACTGGCTATTCCCTATTATTTGAGCATGCTCGCGGATGGCTGCTCGCAGGCGGGGAGATTCGACGAAGCACGCGCAGCCCTGGACGAGGCCTTCGTACTCGTGGAGAAGAACGACGAGCGCTTCCAAGAAGCGGAATTGCATCGGCTCAGAGGCGAATTGGCTCTCGCTGAGTCGAGCGATCAAACCACTGCTGAGGAATGCTTCCGCCGCTCTCTCCAGACAGCCCAGCGCCAGAAGAGCAAAGCGTGGGAATTGCGTGCCACAACGAGCCTTGCGCGACTCTTGCAAAAGCAAGGCCGTCGCAAAGAAGCCTTTAGGATCCTCGGCGACGTGCGCGGCGGTTTCACAGAGGGCTTCACAACGCCTGATCTGTTGGACGCCGACGCCCTGCTCGAAGATCTTCGCGACGAAGGCATGCGGGCGGAGTTCGCCGCAGGATCAAAGTACGTGCGCGACTGCATCCCGCCGCCGATGGATGGCTTGGTCTCCGTTAATTGGCGCTACCTTCCGGCCTCCACCCTAGCCGGCGATACCATCGGCTACCACTGGGTGGACGACAATCACCTCGCCCTTTACCTCGTTGACGTCACCGGGCACGGGCTGGACGCCGCGTTGCTGTCCGTCACCGTGGCCAATGTAATCCGCGCGGGTGCGCTGCTCGGGGCCGATATGAAGCGCCCCGACCAGGTACTGGCCAAACTCAATGACGCCTTCCAAGGCGAGCAGCATGGCCAGAGATTCTTCACGATCTGGTACGGTGTTTACCGCTGCGCTGACCGTACGATGACCTGGGCAGGGGGTGGTCATCCCCCTTCGATCGTGCTGCTTCCTGGCGAGCGGGATCCGCTCCTCCTTCCTTCCTCGGGCTTGATGATGGGTGTACTCCGCGGCGTGGATTTTCCTGCTCAGTCGTGCCACATTCCGGCCGGCGCGCGCCTGTTGATCTTCAGCGACGGGGTGTTCGAAATCTTCCGCGATGGATGTAGCGCATGGAATCTGGATGCCTGCATTGCGTATCTTTCAGACTTGGCCGAACAGCCGGGAACCCTCATGGACGACCTCCTTGATCATGTCTACCGCCTTCGCGGATCGCCTCGCCTCGACGATGACTTTTCCATTATCGAGGCTCGGTTCAGATAGAATCGGAATCCAGCGTTTCGGGAGAGCCGTTGCGAGGGTTCCTGAACGAATTTCTTTCATTTGGAGAAGGATGAGGCTGTGGGCGCGGAGTTTCTCCGTTCCACGATGTCCACATTCGACTGGAACCGTTTGCGTCCACCGCAGGCACGCCAACCGATTTCCTTAAAATACCAATCGCTATGTCAGCCGTGAAGTGGAAATCTCCAATTCTTAGTGCGTTCCAGGGCTCGATATCCCATAATTGCCGAAGAGAGTGGTGGAACCATAGGTGAGCGGCTGTCATGAAAAGGCAACCCCTGTGGCTCGACAGCTCGCCCCTGCAAGATTTTCCACGACTCCAGGGGCGGGCAGAAGTGGATGTCCTAGTGGTCGGAGGTGGTATTACGGGTCTCACAACCGCCTACCTCCTGAAACAAGCTGGCCATAGCGTTGCAGTTGTGGATCAGAGGAGCATTGGCGGCGGAGAAACCTCGCATACAACCGCTCATGTTACTTTCGTTACGGATGCCCGCCTTCACGAGCTGGCGTCGCGTTTGGGAGAAAGAGCAGCCCAGGCGTTTTGGGGGGCGGGACACTTGGCGATGTGGCAGATTGAGGACTTCGTCAATAGGCTAAGCATTGATTGCGAGCTAAAGCGGGTGCCAGGTTACCTATTCGCCGCCATTGACAAGGACACCCAGGAGGAGATCGAAACCTTGCGACGCGATGCGTTACTCGCCGACGGATTTGGCTTCGATGCAGAGTTCATAGAAAGTGATCCGCTCTTCCGGCGTCCGGCTGTGAGGTTTCCCAACCAGCTAAAATTTCACCCTTTGAAGTATGTGAATGCTATCGCGGGGGCATTGCCTGGCGACGGCTGCCACATTTTTTGCGAGACAAGCGGGAGTAACGTCGACGGCGAGAAGCATGAACTTCGAACAGAAACTGGAGTGATCAATTACGACGTCGTTGTTGCCGCCACGCATGTGCCGATTCAGGGAGAGCGGAGCACGCTTGGGGCAGCGCTTTTTCAGACAAAGTTGGCGGCGTATTCCACTTACGCTTTGGAGGCCGAAATCGAATCAATGGCCGAATCCCTCTTTTGGGACACAAATGATCCTTATCTCTATCTCCGATTCGACGCGCGCGATCACGGAAGCTCGGTAATCCTCGGCGGCGAGGACCACAAGACGGGTCAGGCAGAGGAAACCGAAATGCGCTACGAACGGCTGCGGAAATTTCTCAAGCAGAGTTTCCCAACGGCGAGGGTAAAGCATCTCTGGTCCGGTCAGGTTCTCCAAACCCCGGATGGCTTGCCCTACATTGGCGAGGTAGCTGAACGCCAGTTCCTCGCGACCGGATTCTCCGGCAACGGTATGACACTTGGAACGTTTTCCGGTATGCTGCTTTGTGATCTTATCACCGGAAAATCCAACCCATGGACCGAACTCTTCGCGCCAAATCGCAAGTCCCTAAAGGGGACATGGGACTATTTGCTCGAGAACAAGGACTTTCTTGCCTATTTCGTTAAGGATCGTTTGCGGACAACCGATTCCGCGGAGAGACTAGGGCGTTGTTCTGGCGGCTTGTTGTCAATCGGGGGCAAAAAGCGTGCCGTCTATTGCGATGAGAACGGACAGCGCACCGTGCTTTCTCCCGTCTGCCCGCACATGGGCTGTCTCGTCGCCTGGAATGATGCCGAGAAAACGTGGGACTGTCCGTGCCATGGCTCTCGCTTTACCGCCACTGGCGAACTAATCGCTGGTCCCGCGGAATCCAACCTCGAGCCAAAATAGCTTCAGGTCGAACGCTTAACAGAGGAGACATCTCATTTCAGGCAGAAATCGATGCGCACCAAAGTGCTCGGCGTGGGCCTTATTATGCCTCTCGGCGTCAACATCGTCTTGATGCTACTAGTGAAGATCGGTGTCGGAAGGGTGGGAAATTCCTATGCGCTGGTGGCCGACGGCATTGAGTCCGCCAAGCGATGTCTGCTGGTAGTTGGCATCAAGGAATTGCTCTCGCGAAAAATTCTTGTTGCTGGTGGCGCCGTGCCGAAGTCCGGACGGATATGCATCCGGCCCGGCGTGCGGCTACGATAGAATGAATACAGAACCTGGCGCAGCAAAAGTGACACACATAATCTCCACCAGCCACGCGGTTTTGGGCCCTGGACGAACGCGAGGTGCTCGCAAGCCTTTCCACCTGCAGTACGAAAGAACACCAAAATAACCCTATGAAGAATGCATGCCTGATTCAAGACGTTCGCAGAGTCGAGCTAACGAACCTCGTCTCGAAAGGAGGAGGCCCTCCTTGCATTGCGGGAGATCTCGCCGATCAACATGTTTCGCCTAGTCTGGGCGATGCGAGCCTGGTTATCGACGGCGAGGAATTCGCCGGAAACGTAGTCCAATGCACGGAACACCAGATCATTTTTGAGCCTGCCCGTTACGAGGAAGTCGCCAAGAAAATCTCATAGAGGCTCTCGTGTTGTCCCGCCGTGATAGGTGGGCTTTGGACAAGGTCGAAGTTCCGAGGATTGCTCGACGAATCCCCCGGGCGGAACAGATGGTGTCTACGCGTTTATTACAGAAGGCACTGAGGAGCACTCCCTAGAATGGTCAGGTCAGGGATAAAAATGGCGACTCACAACGAAACACAGGGATAGATCTCGAGTTGCATCTCGCAGTTTCGCTTATTCGTAAAAATTACGGATCCAACGATGGGCTTTCAATTTCTCAACTTGTTCTTTAGGCAGTCCGCGTCCGTCTCCCACCTTGCAGTTCCGTTCCACATTCCGCACAGAACGCATTCCTGGAATGACGGTGGACACCGCCGCGTGGCTCAGGACATAACGCAACGCCGTTTCCGCCATCTGATCCAGAGTGATATTGAGATCGGACGCAATTTTCTGTACGCGTTCGTAGACCTGCTGCTTTCGGTCACCCCGGAAGTATTCGCTACGGAAATCGCTCTCTTCAAACGTGGTATCCGGTGTGATTTTTCCCGTCAACCCTCCTTCGTCCAATGCCACCCGGACAATAACGCCAACCTGATGACGTTCACATGCCGGAAAGAGTTGATCTTCCGGACTTTGTTCAAAAATATTATAGATGACTTGAACGGTATCTACTACGCCGGTTTCGATTAGTTTGATCGCGTTGCCCGGCTGAAAGTCGTTTATTGAAACGCCAAAAGACTTAACTTTTCCCTGTTGTTTAAGCTTCTGAATCGCCGCCAGCCAATCCCCCTGGCTGACCCATTCATCGGACCAGACGTGAAACTGCTGCACGTCGATTGCTTCCACCCCGAGGTTCTTGAGGCTTTCTTCCGTGCACGCAATGACATGCTCGGCAGGAAACGTCTGCGACGCTGGCACCCCGGATTGTGCAGGCCATTCACCGTTCTTCGGCGGGATCTTCGTTGCCACGTAGATCGTCTCGCGGCGTTCCTTTTTAAGGTGTCCTACGAGTCTCTCACTGTGACCATTCCCATACGCTAAGGCCGTGTCGATAAAGTTTAGTCCAAGATCAACGGACCTGTGCAGAGCCTTGAGCGATTCATCGTCAGAGGCGCCAATCCAGCCCGTTTTACCGATGCCCCAGGCGCCGTACCCGATTTCCGATACCTTCAATCCCGTCTTGCCGAGTGTTCTGTAGTTCATTTGCTATGTGTCTTCTTTGTTAATTGTTTATTGTTTTTGCTCCTTCCTCAAGGCTCCCATACGCATCACACGCACAATCGAGGAAAGAGTCGATTCAGGAAGCCGCTACCTCATGACCTCTCGGGCTGATTACTCCGACGATTGCGGCAATCGGCAGGAGTGGCAGACATCCGCGCAAAACTCGAGACTTTGCTGTCAAGACGGGATCTCAAGTCCCTTTACGCCGGCTTCAAGTAACGCGGAGAGGAGCCGATCTTCCGAAGGACTCGCAAAAAAAAACGAAGTCCGAGCTTGTTATCGGGTAGGAGGCGGGGTCACCCCCGCCGTCCTCCCACACCACCGGACGTACGGTCCCGTATCACGGCGGTTGGTGATAGTGATGGTATTCAGGCAGAAGCTCGAACGGTTGCCACGACGGAGATGAGACCCA
>DATDAL010000170.1:0-36724 GCA_036525415.1 Terrimicrobiaceae bacterium
CGACGATGCGCACGGAAACCACGGTGTCCCTCGGATGGATCGCCCGCCGGCTCGATCTCGGGTCAGCCTCGAATGTCAGTCACAAAATGCGACGATATTCAATATTCAAGTCCTGACCCCTTCCCCTGCATGACCCCTTCCCCTGCATGACCCCTTCCCCTGCACGTAATCATTCGAAATTCCTCAATATGCTTATCCCGCTGAATCAGGTTTCGCACTTCTTCGGAGAAACATGAGGACGTTGGTTTCCAAAATTGCCTCGCCGGTCGTACGTTGGCTTTGGAGCCGTGCAAGTCTTGCCAAAGATAGCTCACACACGTTCGCTCATAGGCAAACTATCGCGGAACGCTCTCAAGAGCCGTGGGAAGGTGCTGGTCGCAATCCTGAATCTCGGATCTCTAGTCAACCTGAGTCACGGGGATAAGCATATTCCTCAAAATCCTTGATAAGACAGTAAGCACGCGCTCGAAACGACGCAGCGTGTCATGGCGCTTAGATGCCCAGTTCTCCCTTTTGAAACAAGAAGATCTTTTGGAAAAACTCGATCCGCGCTCTGTCGGCCAGCTATAAAGCTGCAATCCGCCGTCTCCGCGTATCCATTTATCGAACTATCCGTAGATTTGTGCAGATGGTCGCCGATTGAAGACCAAGCTAAAATCTCAAGATCGAGTCATCGGCCGATGACGGTCCAAAAGGAACGGATTCCACTGGGAGGAGTCCGCTCTCCACACATCTCTATTCCCGGAGCAATCGATAGTCAGAGCAACGCCGGTCGTTCGGCCTCGTCAAAGATCCATGGCAATTCCACGGCTTGCATGCGCTCGATAAGACTGTTGGCGCCGTTGCGCATCTTGTAGTCAAGCTCTGCATCCGAGATTGGAACGTGCCAGAGGAAGCAAAGGGAAATTCCCTCGATTTCGAGAGAGAACTCTCGATGCGCGCTTAGCAGTGGCGGCAGGAAGAAAGCGTTTTTGAGTGGGCTGCCCGGAACCACCGAATCCGGCATCTTGATTGTCTGGTATTCGGCGAGCAGAAACTTATCAAACAACGGCATCCAGGCCAGATCGTAGAGTCGCTCGGCATGCTCGTAGTCGCAGTCGTGAAAATACTGTACCAGCTCGCGTCGGGCACGCTCGCCCGTTTCCGGATCGGTCATGATGTAGTCTGACATTCCGTTTGTCACCGCAGCCACGACTCGCCCGGGAAACTCTTCAAGATCCAGCGAGTACACTAAGACATCGATCACGTAGGCGTCGTTATCTTCGTCGAACGCATGATAGGGAAAGACCTTCTCAGGTTCGCTTCCGAACAGCTTATTATAAGCTTTGCTACGGCGTTTGGTGAGGCTGATATGTTCCAGCTTTGTGACAGACATGCTATTTCCAGATAATATCTAGGAGGACCGACACCGCAATTGATTTCACTATTGTCCTTTCACCGCACCAAGCAGGAGTGTATCGTATTGCTTGTTAGTCATCTTCATCGTGTTCATTGTCTTTAGTAGCGGCCCTGAGACTCCGTCGTCCTTATAGGCCTGGATATCCTTCTTTACCGCAGCCGCAAGATCAGTTGCGTCGCTACTACTCTGTACATCAGTGTTCTTCCCGCCAAAGGTGCGGCCCCTTTTGTGTTGCGCCTTCGGCAGGACGATTGCTTTTCCGGCGCGCTTAACCCGCCCCTTCTCAGCCGAGGTCAGCTTGCGCTTCGCCAGTTTCTCGGCCCGTTTCTCTAGCGCTTTGTAGGAGGGCATATGATCCCGGTCTGACGTTCCAGTTCCTTTTTGCTTTAGCAAGTCACCGTAGGTTCCGAGGGTGCCCGTCTTCAATGGCGGATTCTTGCATTTCACCGCGGCCACGCCTGTCGCCTTTTTTACTCCAGTCAGGCTTGGTTTCTTCGCCGTCTTTTTTGAAGGCTTTTTGCCCATGTTACTACTCTTCGCCGGTCAACTGGTTCTCCGTGAATGCGCTATCCAGAAGCTGGGTTGCTTTTTCTCGTGGTGTCAGGTAGCGATTGTGCAGGATCTCGGGAGCCCACCAATAGTCCGGATCAACGTCAAAGTACTCATCGTCCAGCAGATACGTCGCGTCAACGAACGCCATGATCTCGGCTGCGGATTCCAGCCCATAGGCCGAGGCACGTGGCATGCAAAACCGAACTCGCTCCAGCAGAGCGTCGTCGGAGAGTCCGGCCGTCAGATCGGCCAGTTCGGTACGAAGATGATCGATCGCCTGCGTTGAAAACGTGGAGAGTACTCGTTCCTCAAATGCTTTGATCTGCTCGTTACGAATGGTCAGCATGCGCTCATCAAGTATCTCAAATTTCGAAGCGGATCCGATAAGTCGGCACAGGCCTCTGCGGACTGAACGACGAGACGGATTGGTGCGAAACAAAAATTTGCAGCGTATCCATCCAGCCTCGCAAGCAGTCCTCCGCGATGGTTCGAAGCTGATGTGGCCTCGCTCCAACGCGGGCGTTGACAACAAGGTCCAGAGATGAAGCACGCGCATCCGCTCTTCGGGAAAGTTCAGCCGGCGCACCGTTGTGAGCGATGCTCAGCGAAGAAACGTGCTCGCCTGCCCGGAGCAAGAGCTTGACATGGGCGATTTGGAAGTTGGCGGCTGAAAGTCGCTCGCACAGCAACGAGCCCAGCTTCATCAGAGCGTCATCCAGGTCGATAGGATCCGGTACGGAGAGCCCAAAACTCGCATCGAACCACGCGAGTTCTGCCTCCCCTTCGGCGTATACATCGTAATCGACGTCGGGCGATGCCGACAGAGTTCCGGACCCAGGGCCGAGCAGCCAAGCCGTGAGATCGTCGAAGCCCTCACCCGTTCGCGCTGAAAGGCTTAGGATTCGCTGAGCTGGGAATTGGCTCCGCAGAAGCCCCACTAAATCCGCCAACTCCTCTGAACGGACGGTGTCAGCCTTATTGATGGCGATGGCGTCGGCCTCCATCTGCTGCATCCTGTAAATATATGTCACCTTCTCCGATAGCGTCGCGTGCCCCTTGCGACTGAGCGCGTCCCGGGCGCGGAGGGGATCGACAAGGACGGTGAACGGGCTGATCTCGAAGGCTTCCGGGTGAAGATGCCGCAACGGCCGAAGGACCGTGGCGACAAGGTCCGTGCAGCTGCCAACCGGCTCGGCAAGGAGGAATTCGGGCTTTAGCGCTGATGTAAGCGCCTTAGCCTCTCGGACGAAGTCGTTCAGGCGGCAGCAGAAGCAGCCACCTCGCACGTCCCGCGTCTCATGACCGGAAGCGCGAAAGAGCTCAGTGTCCACAAGCTCCTGGCCTTGGTCGTTCGTCAGGATCCCCACTTTCTTTCCGTCCCGCACGAGATCAGCCGCGAGCCGCAGAAGAGTGGTCGTCTTGCCTGATCCTAGGAAACCCCCGAGAAAAATGAGTCGTGTCATGAGCGTTGTTGGTTGATGATCCGCAGATTACGGGCGCAGATTGAAGACCAAACGCTGGGGAGCATACGCGTCTCGCGTGTGCTGTTCGGCGTCTCGCCGAACAGGTTTCCGGCGAGACGCCGGAAATTGCACGCGGGGACGCGTGCGCTCCCCCCTCTCCTTATCTGCGTCCATCTGCGTCATCTGCGGATCAATTTGCCTCATCTACGGATACCAATTCGTCGACAACGAGTCGCTTCTCCTCAAATTGTCCCTGATCCCCTCGGATATACTCGATGTAACCATCACCCTCTGCGGACTCGCAAATCCATGCGCGCACCGGACCGAAGAATTCATCGAGTTGCTCAGACGTGCACGTCGGCAGAAAAATACGCAGGACTCGCGGATCGTAGAAGCGGAAAAAGAACGGCTGATGCTCTTCATCCTCCACCACGAGGATGTGACGAAGGTGGGCGTAGAGCTTGTAAGGGTCCGAAGCCGCGATGAATAATATTCCGGCGCTCTTGCCTAGGCGTGCCGTCCAATTCTCGAGGTATCCCTCGCCTGGATCGAACGCTGTCAGATAGGGGGCGACGTCTGCAAGGGCCTCCGCGACGTCGCTTTCGAAGAGGTTCCAGATTTCCTTCTTGTACAGGCATTTTGCCTCGAAAGCCAACTCGAGGTCACGCGCGCCATCCACGATCCCACACAAGGATTCCCCCGGATCCAGGCGAATCTGTGCTCGTAGGGTTTTCGCATGCTCCGCCGGTAAAAGTTCCATTGCGTCGCTTATTACATCTGGTCGCAGGCCTCGCATGGGCCCTTACAGACAAGCGGGGTGCCTGCGCCGGCGGCTTTGCGGAACGCAGCGGCGGCCGGTTCGGGATTGACGGTCACCGGCCGCCCCTTACCTACGTTGCCAATTAGCACCGTGGGAAATCCCTTCACGATCTTATTCGGTGGGCCAATGGGCTCGAGAATGGTGTCCCCCATTCGACACGCGGGAAGGTTGTTGATCAAGACGGTGGGTGATCCGTCAATCACCACACCCGGACCATGTGGCGGAACCGGAAAGGGTGTCACGCACGCATGAATGTCAGCGCCGGCGGCCGCCGAAGTTATCGTCGAACTCATCGCTGCCAGGCAACTGGCCTTGGTTGCTTCCTCGGCGGCTTTGGCGGCGGGAGCGCCCGGTGTCCCGGCAGCAGCCGCCGTAACCGCTTGAGCCGCCTGAATCGTCGCATCGGAAGCTTTTTTGGCAGCTTGCAACGAGGCCGCGACTGCCGATGGAACGCCGCGCCAAGCGGGCAGAAAGCCAATCAACGTGTTCAAGCTCCCAGGTCCTGGCATTAGGACCGGCGGAAGAGGATGCGCTACATTGTCAGTGGGTCGCGCTGCGGGAGGCATAATTCTAATTCAACTTTCCTGTCTTCGTCCCGTCATCGGCAACGTCCGGATCCTTCGGACCCTCGGGTTTCGAAGGCGTCCCTGAACCCGCCGATCCGCCGCTATTGATTTTGACCATCGTTCCTTGGATGGTGACGCCGGCCGGACCGATGTCCACAAAGCCGCCCGGTCCGACGAGCGAGATCTGCATGCCGGCTTCGATGATGATCTTCATTCCCGCCTTGAGGTGGATTTCTTGTCCAACCTCCAGCGAATCAACGGTGCCGATCTTTTCATGCCTTTTGTCCCCGACTTGAAGGGACATGGCGCCGTCGATCTTTTCCACGTGTTTGCCCTTGACGTGACCATGCTTGTCTGACTCGACGAGCTCCAGTTGGTTGGCCTTGACGATGAGATGGCGGTCGGCGCCCACAAACTCCCGAGAGTTATTCTCCACGCGCAGGTCCATCTCCTTTTCGGCGTTGATGAAGATTTGCTCGCTGCCCTTTTTGTCCTCAAAACGAATCTCATTCCAATTGGCCAGGCCGCCTTTCAGCGTGCTCCGACTCTTGAGTGCGCTCTTTGTCTTTTCTGCAGGAAGTGTATACGGGGGCATCATGTCGGCGTTGTACACGCTGCCGACGATGATTGGTTGATCAGGATCGCCTTCCAAGAAGTCGACGACCACCTCCTGGCCGATGCGCGGGATGTGCATGGCTCCCCACCCTTTTCCAGCCCAGGAGGTTGCTACGCGGATCCAGCACGAACTGTCGGCGTTGTTCTTGCCCTCGCGGTCCCAGTGAAACTGAGCTTTTACACGGCCATACTTGTCCGTAAAAATCTCTTCCCCGCTTGGCCCGACCACGACAGCCGTTTGCGTACCTGGGACAATTGGTTTGGCCGTAATGCGCGGGGGCCGGAAAGGCAGGGCCAAAGGAATGCATGTAAAGCTGTTGCTGTATGCAAAAGCTTGGCCGCTGGATCGATAGTTATCCAGCCTGCATCCATGCTGAACGAAGGTCAGCACGTAGGCGCCGTTGGCGTTGAAATGCCGTTCGAGAGTAAACTTGTGCCCGCTCGTGAACTGCCGGCACTGGGAGGCACCTTGGATGAGAAGCGATGGCGTGGCCTCCTCCTGCATGCGAATTTCAACCGTGCGGCGGTTGTCTTCAAAGATTTTCTGCGTCTCCTCAGGTTGCTCACCGCCGCCCCCACTGATGCCGTCGAAACGCTGAGCATACTCGCCGGGAAAATCATAAATCTCGAGCTTCTGATTGTTGGCAACGCTCAACTTATGATTGACGCTGCCCACCGAGACACTGTCGACAATTGTCTTACTCGCCTCGAGATGCTTGTGGGGCAGCTCGAACGAATGGTCCCAGAGCGTGTATTTCCCGGAACGCAGTTCTTGTATCTTTGTCCACGAGTGAATGCGATCTTCGTCCCGTCGCACGCCCTCGATTGTCTCGTAAATGACGTTCGATGTAACGGGCAGATCAGAATGACTCCCGGGGGTATTCGCGACAACCATCTTGTGGCTGCCCGCACTGTGCTTGAAGAAATAGAAGATACCTTCCTCTTCCATCACTCGACAGGCGAAATTGAAATCGGTCTCGCGATACTGGACACAGTAGTCGCGCGGCTGAAATGTGCCTTTCAACTCGTAAGTGACATCCAACCCATCGAACACTTTCTTTAAGATGTCAGGCACGCTCACATGCTGGAAGATGCGCGACTGGGCTCGACGAGTCAGCAGCCAGAACTGCGGAACAATCTCCAGCGAATACTCGGTGAAGAGCTCACCTTGCCCTCCCTCATTTGCCCTGCAACAGATACCGTTAAAGAAGCGCTTTTCTTTGTTTGGCAGCTCGATCTCGACGGTAACGCTCTGGCCCAGCAATTTCTCGAACGCCACTTCGGTCTTCTTCTCGGCCAAAACGTCGAGCCGGAAGTCGAACAACTGGCTAATTCCCTCATGGCCACTGAGCCCGATCAGAAAAAGCTTATCCTTTCCTAAAGGAGTTTGGATCGCGAGTGGCCTTCCATCCTGTGTGTAGCTCATAAGTTTCTGTGGTCGAGGAAATCCTTCACGGCGTTGGGCTTCTCGTCACAGCTCGAGGATCACTTATGAGCGTCCGGAAATCTTGCACTTTGCTGGCACAGCTTCCAATTCCGAGTTGCATACCGCTGCGGTTGAATTTTTTGGGATCGCTCTGGGTGGGCGGACAGAAGGCTATATCGGTGGTGAAACCAACCACCGTCGTTTTGAAGAAATCCGCAATATCCTGGATAAAGCTTGTTAGAAGCCCGCTATGGCAGGCATAGAGGACAACGGTCGCGTCGGAAGCGAATTTGTCACGAATATCCTTGACAAAGAACTTTTTTGGATTCGACGGAAGTTGAAAAAACACGCCGGGCGCTGCAATTGCCTTAATACTTTGAACGTCCAAGGAAACCATTGTGCTGCCATTAGCATTAATATCCATGCGAACGTCTCTATTGACTGTCGCGGTAGAAACGATTTTTCCGCTAAAGGCTATTATATCCGGGTTGGCGTGGGTAATCAAATTGATACGCTTAATACTCCCCGGAGCACTCGTGACAATTGCACCGAGAAATCCGCCAAAATCACCCGCGACTACGGCCGAGGATTTGACCGAGTTGACCACCGCGACGAAATCCTTGGTGCCCGGACTCCATAGATTTCCATTGAGCTTTGCGATCTCTTCGGTTTCGCTGATCGGCGGATCCCAGTCAAACCCGCCACCAACAATATTGATCTCCTTGGTGGAGGTTCCGCCACCTTTCCCAGGTGCCTTCCCGGGACTTTGCAGCCCGATAGGGCCTGGCAGGCCAAATCCTGCGCCCGGCCCCGTGATTCCATCCCCGATTTGCTCATCGGTGGCCGCGTCAGATAAAAGATCAATACCGAGCGGTCCGGGTGTGCAGGCTGTGGCCATAAAAAAAACTAAACAAGCTTAACGCGCGCGGCACAAGAAGGTCAACTGTGCCGTCGATTGTTCGATAAGCATTCGTCCTCGCCGCCCTCCCTTCAGGTTAAGCCGAAAAGGAATAGACGAATTCTCCGTCCTTCACGTCAACATGCACCCTTGTGGCGGGATTGCCTTCGAGCATGCGGTTTAGAAACTGGCGGCTGATTTCGGGCAGCAGCGTTTGCGTCAGAATCGCATCCACCATTCGGCCGCCACTTTCGAGTTCGGTGCAGCGGCCCGCGATCAACTCGATCACGGCATCTTCGCAGCTAAAGGGCACACCATGGGTTTGCGCAAGCCGATCCTCAATCCTCGAAAGCTGCAATCGGATGATCGATTTCAGCATCTCGTCGCTGAGCGGATAGTAGGGAACGACCACAAGCCTGCCCAGAAGCGCGGCCGGGAATGTCTTCAACAGGGGCTGGCGCAGCGCCTTCGCAATGCCGTCAGGCTCCGGCTTGAGTTCCGGATCTTTGCACAGGTTCATGATCAGATCGCTGCCAACATTGGTCGTGAGCAGGATGATTGTGTTCTTGAAATCAATCAGCCTTCCTTCCGCATCTTCCATGATCGCTTTATCAAAGACCTGGAAGAATATCTCGTGCACATCGGGATGTGCTTTCTCGACTTCATCAAGCAAGACGACGCTGTAGGGCCGGCGCCGCACCGCCTCAGTCAGCACACCGCCCTCGCCGTATCCGACGTATCCGGGTGGCGAGCCTTTGAGCGTAGAGACGGTGTGCGCCTCCTGAAATTCGCTCATGTTGATCGTGATCAAATTGCCCTCACCACCGTAGAGCGTTTCCGCCAAAGCGAGCGCCGTTTCCGTCTTTCCAACACCACTCGGACCGGTAAGCAAGAACACGCCGATTGGCTTACTCGGGTTATCCAATCCAGCGCGCGAAGTCTGAATGCGCCGCGCGATCGCGTCGAGTGCATGCCGTTGGCCGATTACACGGTTTTCCAGACTATCAGCGAGACTCAAGACAGCCTGAATTTCGTTCTTTACCATCCTTCCGACGGGAATGCCTGTCCAGTCGGCCAAAACCGATGCCACAGCCTGGCGGTCAACGCTTGGCAGGATTAGCGGGTTCTCGCCCTGCAACACCGAGAGATTATTTTCAAGCTCCCGCAACTGATCGAGCAGCGAAGCACGATCTATCGTGGCGCCGTTACCATTCGACTCGCCATTGCCTTGCGGCGGCTGCAACTCACTTCGCAACGCGAGGATCCTTGTGACAAGGTCGCGCTCGCTGTTCCAGTCGGTCTCCAGGACCGCGAATCGCTTCTTCTCGTCTTCCAGCTTTGTGTCAATCTCCAAGCGCCGCTCCGAGTGCTCAATACCAAGGGAAGACTCGCGATCGAGAATCCGCCACTCCGTCTCCAGCGCCTCGATTCGTCTTCGGCAGTCTTCGACTTGCGGTGGCGTGGCATGCTGGCTGATCGCGACGCGCGCACACGCTGTGTCGATGAGGCTTACGGCTTTGTCGGGCAATTGTCGTGAGGGAATGTAGCGATGGGAGAGCCGCGCCGCGGCTTCGAGTGCTTCGTTAAGCACCGAAACCTTGTGATGGGCTTCGAGCACGGGCGCGAGACCGCGAATCATCTGCACGGCCTTCTCCTCGCCTGGTTCCTCAATCTTGACGACCTGAAAACGACGTGTCAGCGCCGGGTCTTTTTCGATATACTTCTTGTATTCGCCCCATGTCGTCGCCGCGATCGTTCGCAAAGTTCCTCGCGCCAGGGCGGGTTTGAGCAGGTTGGCCGCATCGCCCTGACCGGCCGTCCCGCCCGCGCCAATGAGGGTGTGCGCTTCGTCGATAAAGAGGATGATCGGCTTGGGCGACGCCTTCACCTCGTCGATGATCTGCCGCAGACGATTCTCAAATTCCCCCTTGTAACTCGCGCCAGCCTGGAGCAGGCCGAGATCGAGAGTCCGAAGAACGACATCTTTCAACGCTGGCGGCACATCGCCCGCCGCGATTCGCCCTGCGAAGCCTTCGACCACCGCCGTTTTCCCGACACCCGCCTCGCCGGTCAGAATCGGATTGTTCTGTCGGCGGCGCATCAGGATGTCGATGATCTGCCGAATCTCGGCATCGCGACCGACTATCGGATCGATTTCGCCTTTGCGCGCTTTCTCGGTGAGATCGACGGAAAAACGCGCCAGTGCCTCTTGCTTGCCCATGATGCCCGGCGTGCCCGCTCCACCCTCTTCCGGGACGGGGGCCATCGCGGCGGTCGCTCCTCCTTGCGCATCCATGGCATCCTCGGGCGATCCTCGAACGATCGCCGGCAAATCCTCGGAAAGATCGTCTGCTTTGAGCTTCCCGAATTCACGCGAAATCGCGGTGAAAACATTGCGCAGCCCCGGGGTCTTGAGCATGCCAAGAATCATATGGCCCGTTCTCACACGGGGCTCGCTGTAGAGCAGCGACGCGTAAAGCCACCCGCGCTCGACCGCCTCCTCAAGGTGGGGAGAAAAATCGGAAATGGCCGTCGCGCCGCGCGGTAGTTTGTCCAGCGACGCGGTCACATCGGCAGCGATTCGCGAGGGATCCAAGCCCGCATATTTGACGACGCGATGAATGTCGGAATCTTGCAATTGCAGCACCTGCTGGAGCCAGTGAACAAGCTCGACATACGGGTTGCCTCGCATCTTGCAAAGCACCGTGGCACTTTCCATCGCTTTGTAGGCTATTGTGCCGAGCCTGCCAAAAAGGGCGGTACGTTTAATTTCAGCCATAAATGTTCCTCATCCGCCGTTCACCACCAGGTCGTGCGCGTCACGCATGAACGGTTCGCTCTTCAGCCAGGTTGTCCATCCCAGAAGACCCGCATTTCCCAGGCACGTCTCGGGCACTTCCCCCGCCTCCAATACCAACTGGACGTCCCAAAAATACTCTTGATCCGAATAGTTGAGCACCCAGCATTTCAGGCGGCGAAAGGCGTCACCCACCGGGAGCATGCGGTAAAGATCGTTCAATTTCATGGCCCCGAGACGCAACCTGAACTTTAACTGGGTTTCCCAGAAGCGCGAGCCGACAATCGCCGTCGATCCGAGCGTGCCGCTCTCTGGCGACTCGCCGAGGCGGCACTGACTGGCCGGCGGGAGCTTCAACCACTGGCCGACAAACGTAAGAACCTTCGCAGGCACGCCGAAGAAATCCGCTATGATCTTCTCGAGGCCTTCCGCGTTCCGCGTCTTGCAAGCCAGATGTCCGGAGAAATAGAGCTTAGCGTTGTCAGGAAGGTCGTCGCGATTGCGCAGCGACTCCGCGCCGATTCCAAATAGGCTGCCGATATAGGCCGGGAAACGCGCATTCTTTGGACGATCCATGTCGGCCGTCTTCTGATTCACGGCCCAGGCGCGATAGAACAATGAAAGGATACGATGATGAAAAACATCGAGAAATGCCGCCAGCGTCGGGTCATGCGCGTTGAGCAGCCGCTCCCGCGCATATTCGGTAATGTGCAACGGCATCGGGCCGCTCGGACCAAAAAGGCCGAGGAAATTCACCGATAGCCTAGCAGGCCGCCCCGCGTCGCCAGGTTGAAAGCCCGCAAGCGTGGAAGGTGCAAACGCCAGGGACGGCACCTGCCCGAAGCGCAGAGGATCGTCACGAGGGCTCAGCGAATCGCCAATACGGGGTTTCTCGGGAAAGCAGCACTCGATCAACCGCACCGCGCGGAAAAAATCGAACGCGAATGGCTTGGCCGCCAGTTGCCAAATTAAGTCAGATGTCTGTTGCCCAGTCGAGTCGGCCATCGCATGATTTCTCCACGTTGATCCGTACGAATCACCGTTTCAGTGAATGAATTAAGCGAAACGTATCGCGCGAAAAACTGTTCTAAAACCGCGCCAATCAGGAAGACGCCCGTGCCCTCATACGCACTTTCATCGAAGAGCACGTCGATTTCGAGCCCACGCGCAAACGCGATCGGTCCCGGCGTCGTCGCCCTTCGTAGAATCTGCTTCGACGTCACCGAGCGTAAACCTTTGATTTGCTTGCGCAGATAGGCGTTTTCAGGCTCCGCGTAAAGGCCTAACAGATCGCGTAGCGCTACCGCTCCCTCACCCGGATGGTCAAGCAGAGAGAGGTAATTGAGCGAGAGATGATTGATGATGCGCCATGCACGTGCGCCTTCGGCAAATGGCGGTCGCGGCGACGTCGGGGTGGTCACGCATTTCACCGTAGCGACAGGCGCGTGCACATCGAGCGTAAAATCTGTTCTGCCCGCCCCAACCGCCATTCGAATCGGCAAATGGCGGTTGGAGCAAAGTACCTTCACACCGAGCTCCTGCAAATTGCTCCTATAGGGCGCATCGGACGCATCGACTAGCGAAAGAAATATCTCGCCGCCCGAATACGACGTGACCTGGCCAAACTTCCTCTCCTTCTCGGAAAGCACCCGTGGCACGCGATTGACCGTATAAAAGGCGCTGCTCGCCAGATCCAAATCACGCGCAAGGTAGAACGGGCGTATCTGCTGTTCCTCGGTAGCGCTTTCGCCATGACCGGTCACGGCCTCGACCTGGTAAATTTCGAAATCGATCGGTCGCGTCCTGTCAACCACCACATGAAACTCGGATACCCGGTCGGCCAATGAGATACGGTCTGCACGCCGCGGGAAAAGGTTGATGGCCGGTGCGCAAAACAGTTCAAAATTCGAGACATCCACCCGGTTTTCCAACCGAACGTCCTGTTCGTCGAGGACGATGATCAGGTCCATCTGGTCACAATCGAAGCTGCGGATAGCGTCCTGCAGACCTTCGATCTTGAAAAACAAGAAGCGCTGCGGACAGGCGAAATACTCGTGCAGCAAGCGGTAGCCGCTAAATCCGCGCGGACCATACGGCAGCAGCGCTTCGTCCTCACGGAAGCCAACGCGCGAGATGTTCGCTCTTGGCAGAACGAATGCCGGCTTGATCCGCGCCTCGGTAAGCCCTCGCACGACCACTGCCGAACCCTGCGAAAAAATCTGCTCGTAAATCGCAACTGGCAATTCGTCGGTCCCGCGAAGAAAAAACGTCAGTTCGCCGAGCGGGATCGCTTTGAGCGGCACATCCGCCGAACTCTGGAGGCGGATCCTGAAGGCCGCGCGACCTGTCAACCCTCTCGGCAGTTCCAATTCCGCGATGTCGCGGGTAAAGTATCGCGCCTCAATAAGCCGAATCGGCCAGAGCCTCACTTCGTGGGCGGTCCGGTAATCACAGGGCGTGTGCTCCTCCGGGCCGATGGTGCTCTTCAGCGCGGTGCCGCGGGGGATGGAAAATCCTTCCGTTATCTGCGCGGGCTCAAAGCGTACCACGGCCATCGAGGGCGTCGGACACAAGTAATGCGGATAGATCGTCTCGAGCATGGCTTGCGTGAAGCGAGGAAATTCCGCATCGAGTTTCAAACGGATACGCGCGGTGAGAAACGCAAAACCCTCCAGCAGGCGCTCAACAAAAGGGTCCTGGCAAATCTCCTTCGCCTCCCGATCCAGCGCCAGCCGTCCGGCGATCTTGGGAAACTGCTGCGCAAACTCAGCCCCCATCTGACGCAGATGCGCAAGCTCGGTGTTGTAGTGATTAAGGAGTCGCCGATCCATTCACTTGACTGCAAGCTGCTCGGAACATCGCTATCCGAATGCCCCGCCATCGCCAGATCTCATACAATATGCTGGCCGGTATCAAGGTCTATCTCGCTGCGCAGGTAGAGCTGCTCGGGAATTGGATGGGCCCAGAGTTCGCCACGGATTTCGATGGAAACTCCGTAGGAATCACGTTTCGTGCCAATGACCGCCGTCACCAAGAGTGTGCGCGGGTTGATTCTCGGCTCGAAGCGGCGAACCGCCTCGGCGATATCGTGCTCCAAATCCCCAAGATCCATGCCCGACGAAATCAACCCGCTGAGATCTCGCGAGCCGAAATTCAAGACCGAGTGCGCGACCTCGGGAAACTCATTCAGCCCCTCGTCGGCCGTGTGCGCCTTCGCATTAAGGAGCCAGACCAGGTCGCGCAGGACTCCGTCGCGGTAACGTCGCATGGAAATGATCCGTTCGCTCCGGCTTTCCTTTTGCGACTCGGGATTCTCATCCGTAAGGCGATCCAATAGGCACGGCTGAATCTTCTCGATGACAGCGTCGGCCATATCCGCCTAGGACTGCGACAGCTCGATCTGGCGCACTTCCGTCAGCGCAATTTCGGTTTGGTCGGTAGCAAACATTCGCTGCCCCAAGCCGGAATAGAGATCGCTACCCTGATCCATCCATTCGGTTTTGCGCGACAACCTGAGCGCATCGTCGCTCGCGTGCTCGGTGCCCGAGTATCGTGTCGGAATGAAGCCTGGGGCTTCGCCGCCATTGACCCAGACAAACTGCACCGCGGTCCATACCAGATCGCGCAAGTCCTGAGGCGGCTCCGCCCGAATCGAGCGCACACGGAAGAATGGCACCCAGTAATACTTCCCATCGATGATCGCTTCGATAATCGGACCGAGGCGCGAATCGGCGTCGGCAATCCACTCGAACGGCTGGCCATTAATCGTGCCCGGTGTCGCCGAGGCCGCTTCGAAAGCGCGATTACGCAGTTCCAACGCTGCGGCGACCTGTCCCTGGGCAAGCATTTGATTCGCCTGCACGAGCAATCCAATCCATTCCACCGGTTCGCCGAAAATCAAAGGACCGCGTTTCCCTGCGAATATTTCCGCGCGCAACGCCTCACATTGCAAGGCAGGCCGGAATACCTGCGCAAGGAGCATGCAATTTGCATCCATGTCCTTCAGCACGTTGAGTTGTGTCAATGCGCGATCCCACTGGCCCAGCACGCTGAGCAACTGAAAGAGTAGAATACGTGGTGCCGCTTCGGCCGGCGCCTTCCGCACGCCGTCCTGCGCACACACAAGCGCTTCGTCGAGATTACCAGCTTTAATGCATTCTTCGGCGTTCACATCGAATCGAGCTAATATAGCTTGAGAATTCCATTCGAAACTCAAATTGCCAAGGTTAATCCTCGCACTTCGGCGACGGAATTCCCCAGCGCCTCGAGGCTGCGCCGCATGTGGCTTTCCGACCAGCTGAAGATTGTTGCGCATCAGGCTGAAGGCACCAGGCAAGTTTGCTCGCATTGCCGGCCCTAAAATGCTGCCCGTCCCATTGCTAGTAGGATGGAACTACTTGGGATCCATATGCTGACCCTGCGATCAGGAGGATTTTGGATCGGGCCTTATTCATTCTTATGAATAACATTCGAGGGATGCGTCCATCTAACAGATGCTTTTTACGACTGCCTGGCGGAAGAACCTTTGACGACGTTCTTGGCGCATCGGTTCTCCCACTATTCCGGACCGCCGCACTAAACACGCTGCATAAGGCGATCGGCGCCAGCGATTGCACAAGACCCAATTGCCAGGTCTAATCTTCGTATATTGGATGCCCTGATTCGTGAAGCGGTCGGCTTCCGAAACTTGGGGACAACGCTGGCTCAAGTTCTTGCAATCTCTTACGCGCCTCCCAATCACGCCAGCCGTAGAGGGCCTCAAGAAAGTGGAAGCGGGCGAGGTCCGGCTTTTCGGCTGCCTCGACCAAGCCCGCATAAAAGTGCCATTCTCGGATGAGCATTTTTTCCTCGATCCTGTTGGCGAGCATCCGATGTCGAGCGGCTTCCAGGTGCTGTCGGGCTGCCTCGTGGCCGCGCACGTGCAGCAGCGCTTCAGCGACCAGGGTATCCTCGGTGACCGCCCAGAGCGGCCAGTTTTCGTAATAGCGGAGAGAGTTGCGGTTGTTTTCTGCCAGTACGGCAGCGAGCCGCTGCAAGAAATCTTCGTGCCGATTAAGCACCTCCTGCCACCGACCCACTCGGTTGTCTTCCGCACTGAGTCCGTTAATTGCACGCAATTGCCAGGGGTAACGCCGCAAGACCTGATGGCGGATGCGATCCGGCGCACTCCAGTCTTCACTGCGTAGAAATGAACCAACAGCCCACGCCGCCACAAGCGCCGTCGTAAAGATGGCGGCAAAGCGCCGTCGGTGCCGGGCCAAATGGTCGAGTCCAAGTGCTGCTAGCAGCGCCACGTAGGGCAGCGCCGGATAGGCGCGATATTCGACCATCAATTCGCTCGCCACGTACAGCATCCTTAGACCGACTGCACCCAAGGCGAGCGCCGCCAACAGCGCCCACGGCTGACGTCCACGCAGCCAAAGCCAGGCGACGAGCAGAACCAGAGCGGCCAGCGCACTCACCGCGAACCAGGATTCGAGATCGGCTGAACTTTTCGTCCAGGCCACCAGATGATCCGAACAAAGTCGATTCCAAGGCCAAAGCCACAGGCTCACATAGCTCCAAAAGACACGCCCCTGAGTGAGCGCATGCAGCCCGAACCTCCAATCGCCCAGCACCTGGCGATAGAAAATTTTGGCGAGATCGACCACATTTGCTGCGAGGGCAAATCCGGCCAGGATCGCCAAAGTCACCAGAAGGTAGGCGACTCGCCGGCTGGGTATCAGCCGGCAACGGGCCTCAGAGGATGAGGTTGCCGTCACGACCAGAGCGACAGAAAGCAACGCATGGGGTAATCCCGGATCTTTCGAGAATGACGCCAATACCACGCTGAGCGCTGCTGCGGCGAGCCATCGCGACCCCCGCTGCACAGCGATCGCCGTCAAACCGGCCGCGAGAAACGAAAAAAAACCTACCAATCCATGGTCGCGGGCTCTCGCGTAGTTGGTTATCTCCGTGGTCAGTGGATGCGCAACAAAGAGCAAGGCGGCTAGCCACGCGACGCGGCTGGCTCTGGATCCACATAACGGTTCTTTCCCGATGCGCAAAAGGGCGGGGCCAATGAGATAGATGGCTAGCGCGCCGGCCAAGTGCAGGACCAGGTTGAAAAGATGAAACCAGGACGCAGAAAACCCAAAGGCCCTCCAGGTAAGAAAATAGCTGAGAGTGGTCAATGCCCGAAACCGCTGTTCATACCAACGCCCGCCTTCGACATTTGGGCTATTCAAAATCTGCACCCAGTCGTCCAAATAGAAGGTCGAATCCAGACAGCCTAGATGAGCGGCCAAACCGACGACGAGAATCGCGACCATCCCCAGCGCACCAACTGGAATCATTTCGCCTCGTGTAACGCTTGGTCGGCTCGCGATAAGATGTTGATTTCCGCGAAGTTTGTGACCTGACTTTGATCTGAGCACGAATACTGGTTCGGCTATTCAAAGTTTATTATTATGACCGACAGGCGTTCATTGCCAACGTCAAGTTGGCCATTCCGGGTTCTCAGAAGACGAATCTTGCTCAATCTATCCCGATCGGCCGGTCACCTGCCGCGAGTTCCTGGTCACAACCCCTCCTAGAAACTGTAAGGGCCCTGCCGGCAAGCCGAGGAGGGATTTCCCCTTCATGTCTCCAAGCAACGCCTTAAGCCATCGGTCGCACTGACCGCGGTGTCGTGTGCAAACGCCAAGGTCCAATCCGGCAGGCAGCAACACGATTTTCGGCTAGCAAAGCTCGCGGGTCACTTTGCCCATCTAGGCAAAGAACCGCCGATGCACTTCCCAGGCGCTTAGAAGAAGCGCGCCGAAGCCTCCAGTAAGAAAAGCGCGCTCCTCGTAGTTAAGTGGCGCACACCTTTCTTGATGGGCAGCACTTTAATAGAAAATTGCGTGGGCTGCCGGCGCGCCCCAAAGCGCGCGATTTCGCCTTCGCCTTGCGCGGACAACATTAACCACCCCTGGATGCGCAAACGGCCGCTGGAACCGGCGCAGCCCATCAAAGCAATGATTAATGTACACGCGAACCTTCTCGCCACGCCACCGCGCGCTCCCTCAGCGGCTCACTCTGGAAGCCAGGGCCGCGCTGCTCCCAATGGATCAAGTGAACGTGCAAGCCGGACTGCTCCGGCGTGCACCCCACAGAAAACGGCGAATGGTATTCGCCTTAGCTTACGCGATTTACGCGTTCTTAGCAATGTCGAATTCCATGGACCCGTGAGCCCCCTTGCCGCCCTTGGCGACCTGGGCATCGTAATCCACCTTCACCTTCGCGAAGTTTATCGAGACATTCTCGGTGAAACGATCTTCGCCGCCCGAACCCCCAGTGCTAACCGACGTAATAAGACAGTCGGTCATTGTAATCTTGAGGTACTCGAGCGGTTTTTCCCCCGCCTTACGAGCGGTCAGAACCGCTTCGGGAATGTGCGTGCCATTGAAACAGGCAAGCAGCAGATCCGGACTCGCAAGATCGACCCACTTCGTCACGGAGACATCTTGCACGTTCGCCTTACCTGCTCCACCGCCGGTGCTCGTGTGCATGGTTCCGCTCTGTGAACCTCCAAAGGAAAACGAGAGAACATCTATCTCGCCGTCGTGCCCGGTACCAACCGACTCCCCCTTGATGGATCCGCATTTGAGAAACATATCAACTGCCATAGTAATTTTGTCTTTCTAATTATTTGTTTGTTTTTCTTATCTACCCAAAGTTTTAACGGGTTTGTATCGCTCTACAAATGTAACCAATGCAGGGTCCTCGCGCCAGAGGAATTATTAGTCATGAGAGCGATCCAAGGGATCTAGCCGAAATTTGACAAAAAGTTCAATAAATTTCGCGAGAACAGCCCGCCCTGATAAGGCCTTAGCTTCCAGCCTTGACGGACGGCAGCTTAGATACGAGCCGCAGGGAAACGGTCAGACCCTCAAGCTGGTAGTGCGGGCGCAGGAAAAATTTAGCTCTATAGTATCCGGGATTTCCCTCCACATCCTCCACGAGCACTTCCGCGTCAGCAAGTGGCCTCTCTGCTTTAGCGGATTCCTGCTTCGAAGTCGTGCAATAGTTCTTGATCCAATCGTTTAGCCATCTCTCGACCTCATCGCGCTCCTTAAACGAGCCGATCTTGTCGCGCACGATGCACTTCAAGTAATGAGCGAAGCGGCACGTGGCAAAGAGATAGGGGAGGCGCGCGGCGAGATTGGCATTTGCTGTCGCATCCGGATCATAGTACTGCTGCGGTTTCTGGAGCGACTGCGCACCGACAAACACAGCGTAGTCGGTGTTCTTCCAGTGTGAAAGTGGCATCAGGCCATTCTTGGCCAATTCGGCTTCCCGCCGGTCGGTAATTCCTATTTCGGTCGGGCATTTCATGTCCACTCCGCCGTCGTCGGTCGGGAAGGTGTGGCAAGGAAGACCTTCGATCATCCCTCCGCTTTCAACGCCGCGGATTCGTGCGCACCAGCCAAATAGCTTGAAGGCGCGAGTGATGTTCGTACCCATCGCGTAAGCGGCGTTTGACCAAACATACTTCGAGTGATCCGCGCCTTCGACCTCCTCTTCGAAGTCAAACTCCTCGACCGGCGCAGTTTTCGCCCCGTAAGGCAGTCGCGAGAGAAATCGGGGCATGGTCAAGCCAAGATACCTGGAATCTTCAGACTCACGCAGCGAGCGCCATGGCGCGTACTCCGGCGTTTGGAAGATCTTTGTCAAATCGCGCGGATTCCCCAATTCCTGCCAGGATTCCATATTCATCAGGCTCGGCGCGCTCGCCGCGATAAATGGGGAATGGGCCGCCGCCGAGATCTGGGCCATCCCTTGGAGGATTTCGACGTCGGGTGGAGAATGATCGAAGTAGTAGTCGCCGATTATGCAGCCGTAGGGGGCGCCACCCGGCGTACCGTATTCTTCCTCGTAAATCTTCTTGAAGAGCGGGCTCTGGTCGAATGCTATCCCCTTGAATTTCTTGATCGTGCGCCCGACATCTTTCTTCGAGATGTTCATCACCCGAATCTTGAGTTTTTCGTCGGTTTCGGTGTTGCTGACGAGGTACTGAAGCCCACGCCACGTCCCTTCGAGTGCTTTGAAGTCTTCGTTGTGAATGATCAGGCTAATCTGCTCGGAGAGTTTTCGATCGAGTTCGGCAATAATTGCTTCGATGGAGCCTACCGCATCCCTGCTGATCAATCCCGTTCTAGCAAGGGCCTGCTCCGCGAGTGTTCTGACGGCTGTCTGAACCGCCTCTCGGGCGCTGTCGGTCTTCGGTTTGAACTCTCTATTAAGAAGGGACTCGAACTCGCTAATCTCCTCCGCCGCCCCAACGGGCGCTGCTTCGGTTTCGGTCGCTGGTTGGGTTTCAGCCATAAGAGGGGTTACTGACTGCTACTGGTCGTTTGATCGCCCAGGGGCTTTGGTGCGGCAGCCAACGTCTTCAACAACGCCGGATCGTTCAGGAGCTGGGCAACCGCTTCCTCCGCTCCACTCTTCCCGTCCATATAGGTCACCAGATTTGCGAGTTGGGTGCGGGCCGTCAGGAGTTGATTAAGTGCATCGACCTTGCGAGCCACAGCGGCCGGCGAGAAGTCATCCATGCTATCAAATGTCATCTCCACGTTTAGGTTCCCTTCGCCGGTCAGCGTATTGGGCACCTGGAAGGCGACGCGCGGCTTGACCGCTTTCATGCGCTCGTCGAAATTATCAACGTCGATCTCCAGGAACTTTCTTTCGTCCACGGAAGGCAAAGGCTGGGCCGGTTTGCCAGACAAATCTGCCATCACGCCCATCACGAAAGGCAACTCAACTTTCTTCTCAGCGCCATAGAGCTCGACATCGTATTCGATCTGAACTCGCGGCGCGCGATTCCGTGCTATGAACTTTTGACTGCTAGGCCGGGGCATATGCTTATTCTCCAGAGATTACCGAGCAAAGAAGACGATCGACCAGGAAATTCGGACGACTTTCACTGTATGATATTCCGCCCTTGTTACAAAAATGGCAAACCATTTTATCAAAGCTCGAAAGGCGCTCACTCTCAATCCTTTGCGCTATCACCTTCAGGCTTCAGACCGACGATCGTTTCAAGATGCGTCCGCGCCTCGGGAGTGAGTTCGTCGATGATCTGAAGGAAATTCATATCTACAAGTCGCTGCGCCCTGCGCAACAGCAGTGGTAACGGACTCGAGGGCTCGGTGCGGGCATAGTACTGGCAAATACGCTCGAGCGCCCTAAGGACATCCTGCCTCGATCGAATCGCGCCGCCCTCTGAAGGCCCCTCGCCCACGGAAGCACCCTGAGTATCCACTGGGCTTTCGGTTGCCGTCGGCGCGAGAGGCTTTGGCAAGTACGGTGCGAGGCATCTCTCGATATCCACTAACGTGCCCACCAAAGCACCCATATCCAAGGCGCGCCCGGCGCCGACAGTGTCCATTACAAAACTATCGATACCGCGGGCGAGCACCGCGGAATCCGATATCGCTTGGGCGGTGGTCGAAAGCTCATCGGCGTTGGTATCGCGAAACGCGGCTTCAATCTGCGCCGGCGGCGCAGCAGCCTTTTCCTCACCGCCGGGCAAAATCGTCTTATCGCCAGCAACATCCGCGAAGCTAAACCGTCCCATTTGAGGCGAGTTTGCCAGCGGTATTCGGCGCAATCGCTGCAGGAACTGCATCGGATCGCCGAAAGTGCTCAATGGCGCCGAAAGCGAGGAAAGAATGTTAACGCGCTCGAGGGGATCGTTGTTGTCCTCGGGGTCCAGCCTCGGATAGAGGTCCGTCCAATAGCGTTCAAGGAGTCCCTTCAACAACGTCAAACCGGCCCGCAACCCGGACGCTCCCTCAAGCTTCAGAAGGGCGAGACATAAAGTCACAGCGACGCGGAGGTTTTTCGATCGGTTTAGCAATTCCAGGCAAACATCGTGAACCGCCTTCCAGTCAGGCTCTTCCGCAGGGGAGAACTGCGTCTCCAGCTTTCCGGCGACAAGCGTGTCCAACGCCACGAATTTTGGATCGTAGGAAACATCTTCCCCGCAAGGACTATCGGCAGAAATCGGATTGAGCAATTCTTCGATCTCTATCATAAAGATCTTACCACTTAGTTCGAAATCGTAGAAGCCGTTCGGGGCTTGGCAAGCTCGCTTTTTTGAACATATTCCCACCGACCAAGTAGGTCGAAGATCTCGCGTGAGCGCAAATACCTCTCGGATGTGATCCAAAGCTCTGCCAAGCGGGAGCGCATGACGACGCGCTTATTGGGCGTGACAATCCGCGCGTCATCTGATCTTAGCTTTGTATATGCGTCCATGGAATCGTGTTGGCTTCTGGGCAGCATTGGTGATTTTCACATGGCTACTGAGCGAAACGTGCGCTCGAGCCGAAACGGCCTGCCAAGTTGCTCCAGACGCCGGTTCCGCGCCAATCGATATCAGAGCCGACCCCTCTCGCCGCGGCAAGATCTTGGAGTCAGTGCTCCCAAGCTCGGATCTCAAGATCGCAAGGCTGGATACGCAATCGCGACCTGACGGCGACTGGTTGCTGGTCGAACACGGCACCATCAAAGGCTGGGTCAAGGCCGACCACCTGATCTGCAATGTAAGTCCGGAGGAAGCCCGAAAAATCATTGCCCCGCTTTGCACACGCGCGCTCCAGGCGCTGCACTCCCGGGATATGAATTCGCTTTCTCGGCTGGTTCATCCCTTCAAGGGCGTCCGGTTCTCGCCCTATGCGTTTCTGGATTCAAAAGCGAATGTCCGGTTTACGGCTCCCAACATTCGCGGAGCGTTTGGCGATAAGCGAAAGCGTGTCTGGGGAGCTTACGATGGTTCCGGGGACCCTATTCGACTGTCGTTCGCTCAATACTACGAGCGGTTCGTCTACGATCGCGACTTTGCGCACACCGCCACGATGACTTACAATGGCGAACGGGCGCACCCTGGAACCACGCACGACAATTCCCGCCAGGAGTATCCGAACGCGATTATCGCCGAAGCTTACGTCCCGGGCTTGGCGCCCGAACGGGAGGGTTCCGATTACCGCAGCCTACGCCTTGTGTTTGAACAGCACAGTGGGGAATGGTACTTGGTGCACATCGTTCACGATCAGTGGACGATCTAAACGACGACATTTCGGGAGAGCTATGCCACAGATTCTAGTCCGCAACCGCTTGAAACCTACCGAAAAATTACGGGGAGCCACAGTGACAATCACTGGAACGACTCCTGGAGCAGCGACGGTTTCCGGAGCTACAAATGCGCATGGCGTAGTCACGCTGGGCACCACATCGCTGGCCGATGGTGCGTACATTCTGACGGCTGCTCCAGTGAGCACTCTGGCCGGTGCAGTCGGCCCGACGACGGCTTCTGCTCCAGTGCCCGGGGATCGCATTTTCAGGACGCTGTCGGTCGATCTCACCATCGCTTCGGGAGCCATTACGGCGGTTGCCGTGCCTGCTCCTAACCGCCCTGATGGAGATGCCAGCTTGGGTGCCCGGGGTGCTGTCACCGTAGGTCTGCAGCCAGTCTGGATGCGGTCACCAAACCATACCGCGCGAGGTTCGAATCAGATCACGATGATCATCGTGCATCACACAGGCGGCCCTGTCGTGGGTCCGGCCATCAATACGTTCTTGAGCACAGGAGAAGGGACCAGCGCGCATTACGTGATCAATACCGACGGTCAGATCATCAAGATGGTTCAAGACGGCAGGAGAGCTCATCATGCTGGCGAAGCTCGCTGGGCCGGCGCATCGGACATTAATTCCATTTCTATCGGGATTGAGATCGTCAACGCGACAGGTGCGTATCCCGCTGCGCAATACACTGCGTTGCTCGACCTTATCGCCGCGCTACGTACCGCGCATCCGACCATCGTCGATTGGAACATCATCGGCCATAGCGATGTCGCAACCACCCACGGAAAGCTTGGCCGCAAGAGCTCGGATCCCGGCCTTCAATTCGAATGGTCGAGATTGGAAGCCCGCAACTTAGGCATGCTGATGGTGCTCGGACCTTTCCCAACCACGATCTACGCGAGTTTCTTCGCAACGTTTGCGGGCGATTCCTTGCGCAGGGGCGACAACGATACCAAACGCATCTTCGGAGGCACGAAAAGAGCAGGCACCTTCGTTGGCAATCCCGTGCGCGAGTTACAGGATGATCTGACCACTATTGGCTATCATCTCGGGAGACCGGACGGCGAATTCGGGGATAAGACTCGTGCAGCCGTGCAGATGTTTCAGGAGCATTTTTTCGCCGGCGGCCGTGGTCACAAAGCTCCGGACGGTCGGGTTGACTTGCGGACTGCAGAGTTGATCAAGAGTGTTACCGGCGCACATCCCTAATCGAAACGGTGCTGGATTATTTTTTCCCGACGCGGAGCGTGGGTGTTCCCAAAGAGGCTTGTTCGATCAGGCAAACCATTTTCTTAACCAAGCCTGTTGGTCGGCATCCCAAGCTATACCACTCGCGATCATCGCTTGAACGACCGCGCTCTGCGCCCGCCTGAATTCGTCCGGAATATTGCAAGCCACTTCACTCGCGACGGTCAAGACTTCGGGCTTCGCACGCAAGGAATAAAACTCCTTCGATGCCGGCTCTCCGCACGTGGCATCGAGCCACGACTCCTGCAAGGGCAATGTCAAGAGGATGGGAACATTCTTTTCCAATTGGGACTCTAGAAATCGACTCCAGAAGTTCAGATTCTCTGTGACCAAGCCAACCAGCGTCGGAAGGCGGATCTGGCCAGCTCTTGAGTCGCTTGGGCTCGGCGCTCCCACGCCGGCCAGGTACCGAGCCAACTGCGTGTGGACACAATAGATAACGCGATAGAGTCCTTCCCGATCGTCATCCAATCCAAGACGCTCGACAAACGTTCGAGCATCGAGATCTCCCCGCGATAGTTCATTGTCACAATTCGCAATAGAAGCTCTTAATTCGGCAAGCGCTCGTCTAAGAACTTCTCGTACTTCGTCAGCCAATTGCGTGCTCTTGCATTGCCTCTCGACATCGTCGAGGCATTGCGAAACCTTGAGTAGCGCCCAGTCGAACGGAAGGCTCAGGCAATGAGCGCATACGACAAGGGGGTATTTTGTCCGGTTCTTGCCGTCGCGAGACGACCAGATTCTCCCGATCAGGAATGCCTCACCGCGCTTCCACAAGAAGATGTGCTTAAACTCTTTCAGCCGTTGAGCTTCATCAAGCCTCTCCCACTCGCCGGAGTCAATCTGTCCGCCGATACCGTCCACATAAAGAATCTGCTTTGCCAGCAGCAGACTTTCGGTCTCCAATCCGATGTCATCAATATGATCGTCCCACCCCGGATGCTTGCCAAATGCGCCTAGCCAAATCTGCGGCTTAGCCCGCCCGAAAAGTCCGTGCCCTTCGCGAAGAAACTTTTTCCAGAATCGAGTCATCTCTAATTGCTTGGCAAAACGTCTTGCCTGGTCGGCCAATATCGCAGTTTGGGGAGCTCGTATTCGAATACGAGATTTGCAATGACGTCAGGGTGAGCGTCGTCGATCCTGACTTTCCAATTGATGCCATCCTGTTCAAACTCGGAGGTTTGCGTGGTCGTGGTTAAGAGTCTCAACGCACACCAGTTGAGCCCGCACGGAACTTCGTGCATCGCTGGATCGTAGCGATGAAAGTGAAAAACAGTGTCCACCGGCAGTTTATCGATAAGCACCCTCTGTTGACCCAGAGGGACTTTCCCCTGCTTACCGAGGTTGGCATGATTCCCCGAAAACGGAGTGCCAGCCCGAAGCTCGTATTTGACATCGCTGATTCTTGCCGTTTGTCCTTGCGATGCCCCCGGCAACGCTATCGAACACACCGCGATGGTTCCGTTTGGTGAGAGGAGTCCGCGCAAGGCCGGATCGAGCCGCGAAATCTGCTTGTCGAATGCAGCGAGTGGCGCACTCGATTCGGAGGGCATCTTCTTGAATGATTCGGATTGAAGATCCCGATGGATTGCCGCCACGAGCCGGGCTGCCGCCCTCACTTGGTCCGTGGTCAGCGCCGGCTCTGCCGGGGGCCACACGAGTGGAAAGCGCAGAAACGGCGCAATGGCATCCCTTCCTTGCTTCACATACGCTCTGCTGAACTCGTCAATTTGATGCCGTTCTGCATAGTTCAGCCAGTCATCGCAGACTAGTTGGAGCTCCTCCTTAAATTGTCCGTTGTAGGCAGCCACTTCCGTCCGCGCTCGTGCAACGTCTTCAATAATCTTCTTGAGACCCGACAGATCGCTGCCGATCAAGCTGTCGAGCTGCGCCTTCAGCTGGGTCGTGCCAAAGCTTAGTGAGTAGAGACCGAAGCGGTAACCGCCGACAGGACCGTGCCCCGTGTAGTCTCCGAGATAGGCTTCGTCGAGCGCTTTTAATTCTGCCACGTTCAGTCCTTGAAGCTCGACCTGAATTTCTTTCAGAATGGCATTGAGTCTGTCTTGAATCTCCTTTAGCAGCGGCGTCGGATGGGCCGTGTTTGTCTCGGCAGACACAGTCTCGGTGAGAAGTTCGTCCAGCATTGATTTAAGCGTGCTTTGCTGGTTGGTTCTCTCCTTGAGAATCAGCTCGTACGCAGCACCAAGCGAAACCGGTCCCTCCTTGAACAGGCCGGCCGCTTTGGCGTTCTGAAGTTTCTGATTCAATGCCTGATTTGTCGCACTCAACTCCTTGTACGCCTTTTCCATTAGTGAATCGCGCTGCTGAACGCCCGGCTGGCTTGCTGCCTGAAACAAACTCTTCTCCTTCGGTGCAAACTCATTCTTCAAAAAATTGACCAGGTCGATCACGAGCTTCCAACGAGCCTCCGATGCCGCGAGTGACTGCAACGCGTTTTTTCTGAAGCGTTCAATACCCAAGTCCATTGGCTGGTTATAGCCCGGCTTGCCTCGAGCCAGGGTATCACCCGCGGAAAGCCAGGCGGCGGGCCATTTGTCGGCGCCACCCCCTTTCGAGTAAGTCCAGTTGCTTAGTTCAGTCAGGCGGGGATCAAACTCTCGCCCGGCAACATATGTCTGGAGCGGCGCAAGCACCGCGGCGGGGAGCGCAATCTTATCGGCCAGGTTCTGCTGGCGTTTCACAATCCCTGACTCAATCCTGATAAGGCTCAACAACGCATTCGCTTCAGGATTCGGATCCGGACTCGGCGCCGTCTCCGGCGCAGAAATTTTGTTCCGTGCCGCTTCAACGAGAGGTTTTACTACGCTTCCCTCAAAAACAATTCGCTGGGCGCGCGACTTCTCGGCAGTGAGGCTCCCTGCAAACCGGTAAAATGGGCGGAATATCGCGGAGATCCGCAATTGCGCTCCCGTAAAGTCCCGCAACGCCGTGTGAAATTGCACGAGGCTTTTTCCCGCGCCATCAAAGAGATCCCTTGTCTTGCTGCCTGTTCCCCTGCCGACGGGTTCGTCTCCGTTGTACGTATACCCCCCTGCGGTTGGCCTAACGATTGGCAACCACTCGTTTTGAGCACTCCAACCTTCGCTTGCCCGCAACCAATATCCGCTTTGGTGGCCGATGCTTTCCTTCATGGCTCTGTAACCGATCAAGGACAAGAACAGAAAGACCGCGAGAGCAATGGCGCCAAAACCAAAAATAGCCAGTTTGCGGCGGCGAAGCATGCGCAGGGTGTTGGTAGCGCGCGTAACCAGTCCCCACTCGCGAAAGATCTTGTCGATGAATAGATCGCGCAGGAAATACGAAGTTTCCCGCTCCCAAACACGGCCGGACGGCAGGTCATCAACAGAGACACCGATTGCCTGCGCAAGCTCCTGATCCAGCTCCGAGCCCTCGCGCAACGAAGACGTAAAATAGATGCCGCGCAAGAAGAGCGGCCTCGTGGACCATTCACTCTTGACGAAAATCGTGGACAGGTAACGCCTGAGATTCGGCGTTATCAACGAGATGCTATTCGGAAAAGCGTAAAGCCGATCCACTTCATCCGTTCGACGATGAGAGGAGTCCTTGGCAACGGGATCCTCCAAGAGTTTGAGCCTCCGGCGCCGCAACCTTTCGACGACGGTGCGCAGATGCTGATCCACCAACTCCAGCGCGAACGGTTTATCTATCGAGTCGGGATTTGACCAACCCAGCATCTGCCGTTGCGCGCCTGGGTCATCGATGTCTTCAAAGAACTCGCGAAATCCATTCAGCAGATCACATTTTGCGATGATCACATAAACCGGAAACCGGATGTCGAGCTCACGCTGGATGTTCTCCAACTGTCGCGTGATCACGCCGGCGCGCTCGTCAATCCTCTTCTCCGAGTCTCTGACTAAACTGTCAGCCGGGATGACAAGAAGGAGGCCGTTGATCGGACAGTTAGGCCTGTGCTTGCGCAGCAATCCGAGAAATTCCTTCCACTCACTGGTAGTTCCGGGCGCAACCTCCTCGAAGAGAAGGCGACCAGCCGTATCGAGGACAACTGCATAGTTGGTGAACCACCAATTCATGTTTATGGTGCCACCGACGCCCTGAAAGTCATCCTGCATACCTGGAGGAAATCCGACGTCGCAGTGCCTAATCGCCTCCGATTTCCCCGCGGCGGGCTCCCCGATGACCACATACCAGGGCAGCCTGTAGAGGTCCTTTCCGACGGCCTTGAACTTATCGAGTCCTTGCTGAAAGCGCTTTCGCAGGTCTTCGAGCCGCGCTTTGCGAGCCGGATCGCTGATTGCGGAGGGAGTGGCTTGAGTATTTTGTTGCAGTTCTCCACCAAGCGCGGCGGTCCGTGCTTCCCGTCGATGCTTGAGCAGGTACAAGTAAATTCCCAGCACCACTACGACAAAGAGTATGCCGATGCCCGCGATTAGCGCCACAGTCGGACTGAAGCCGACGCCGATTCCTACCAGACTCAGAGCCACCAAAAGATATATGGTATACTTGAGCCACGGTGGAAGGTTAACGAACGAACTAAGTAAAGAGAATAGCTCGTTCATAAATGAGTTTCGCGTTCCACATTTACTTCATCAAATCGTGGCGCATGATCTCTTGAAGTGATTCGGTAAGGCCAACCAGCCCAATCCTAAAGAGGTAGAAATTGACCGCAAGCGCGACAAGACTAAGCGCGAGGAACGTGAGCGCTATCGCACCGATCTTCGAGGAAGGCGGTTCTATGAGGTTCCGAGAATCGACATACTGATAAGCTTCGGGACAGATGTGCGCGTGGCGCTCGAGTTCTTCCACACCGATACGCTTTGCGATGGTCTCCATTTTTCTACGGAGATACTCGGGCTGGCTCGCGTACCAGCCCGTGAAACCCAACCCGATGCAAATGTAATAAACAATGAGCCGTTCGGTTGCCTCCGGGCTCGGGTCGTTCAGAGTCTCATCGAGCAGGTCAAAAAACTTCTCATCCCCTGCGAGTTCGTTATGCTTATAAGCGATTCGGTTCTTGTGCCATTGAGCAGCACACTGCAAGTTGCTCTCGGCGATGATTGAATCGACGAAAAACGTGATCGGCAACTCGAGCTTTTGCGCTTGCAACGCCAAGAGGGGGTCGGATTGCGCCCGCTTGTTTATGGAATCGAGGAGCGAAACAATCTCTGCCAAGAGCGAGTTGTATTCAATGGCTTCATCGCTGCCTCTCCGCGCTATGCGATTAAGCATGGACACATATTGGAAAAGCGGTTCGTAGAGATCGAACAGAGTCACGGGATGGAGAGGTTTACCGTTGATCGGAACCGGCGGGAAGCGTCATATAAAGGCTGATCTGGAAATCGGATACGCCTTCGTCCGGCCAGCGAATCACAGCAGCATTCTCCGCTCGGATTTGATCCCAAGCCCGCGTCGAGGCGCTTCGAAGCAATCGAAAATAATGCAGACCGGCCTTAGCGGGAAGCTCCAGAGGCACAAAACGCTCTTCCTTAAGCAATACGCCGCGAATCGCACGTGATGCCATGCTCTTAGGCATCAGCTTGAACTCGTCGGGATTCTCGACCAGGTTCACGAGACCCCGCGGGTCTTCCTTGGTCTCAATGCCCAAAAAGTAGTCATTGGGCAGTGTAAAGTGCTTGTCCTCAAATACAGCGGTCTGGATTTCTGCCACACTCGTGAAGGGGACTTTCATGTATGTCGGCGCAACCGTACCTCGCAAGAGCGAACGAATTTTCGCGCTCAACTCGCCAAAAGCGAGGTAGGGATTGTCGTGGTCGTAGCCCGGGACCTCGAACACATCACGGTCTGGATGCAGCGCCGTCAGCTCTCCCAGCAGTTCTCGGAGTTCGAGATACATGAAGAACGGGGAGACGTTCGGAGCCTCGGCCAAAGAAGGGAGCCGCGCGCCAAACCGATTCAGAGTCCGCAACCTCATGATCTGTTCGAACTGGACGCCCCGTAGATTATCGAGGCTAAATCCACCGCGTGTGAGCTGAACAACCAGTTCCTTTCTGCTGGCCTCGACTTGGCTGGCCAAATCTCTGACCAACTCCAATAGCACCGGCGAGCCTCTCAATACGAGGCAAGGTCCGCAATATTCGGAGTCCTGCCGCGGTAAGCCAACGTCCTGTCCTGTTGCCCGAACCACACGCAGCAACGGAATCACTTCGAGATCGGAGGGATCTTCGCTCTCCAGGAGCAATCGCGCGTTGATCCTGCGCAAAAGGAGCGGCTTGGGATTCTCACCGGTGTTTTCGTCCGCGCACTCGACCTCATTGAGGCGGTAGAGCACTTTGGCCCGCGCGTCGGTCGCGCTCCCTGATTCTACAGTGTTCGCGCGAGCATCAAACCAGAGCGGGACCCCGAGGAAGATATTCAGCACGCCTCCGCTCGTCGCGAAGGCTTGTTTGATGTCGATGGACGGCAACTCGGCTTCGGCCGGGTAATCCACCTCGATTCCGCTCGGCATGATCGCACGCAGCCGGTCGAATCGAATGCGCATGTTTTCGAGATCATCCGGGTTCAGTCGCGCCTCGATCACGCCATACGGGAAGGCCCGCGTGAGGCGACGTTCAGCGGATATCGCGTCAATGAATGCTTTTTGGCTCCTCTGAAGGTGATGAGGTTGAAGAAACAGGCCTTCGTGCCAATGGATCTGTGCCGCCATGCTAATCCTCTAAGGTATTGGCGACATCAGCGCCCAAAACGAGCTTTTCCGTGTACTTCCTAATTGCATCGAGAACTTCTCTTTCCATCGTCGCCCTGTTCAGCGATTGAAAAATTCCAGTGTATTTTCGCCAGCACTTTTTTTCAAGACTTTCAAACACACCGGAATCTGCTTCTGCAATCTTTCTAATAGCGTCTGGTGACAAACGATCCAGATACTTACTCGCGTTTATTTCGCCGACAGTTCCCATCGCGGCCATTAGACCGGACACGAGCTTCCGCGTCTTATTGACGATTTGCTTCACCTGGTCGGTGGAAAGTTCCGGATCACCTGAGAGGTATGGTGCGAGGGTCTTGCGAAAGTCGCTGTAGGCACCTGTTTCACGCTGGATTACGGACTTTGCAGCGATATTTTTCCAGACTTGCCATACCAGTTGATCGAGGTTTCCCGTCACCTCGATCAGGATATCGAGCAAGCGGAGTGCTCGTCCAACATCCAAGGATTTGCCCGGCGCAAGCTTCTCCATTCGTTTTCGGAGCTCTTCGGGCACCTCAAGGTTTCCCGCGCGCGTTTCCGGCAGCAATCCAGAGTCTTGAATTGGCCTAAAGATCGCCTCGGATTCTTCGGGAGCCATGCTTCGAGCCAAATTCAGGAGGCGTTCAACGAGCACCGCCGGGTCGTCCGGCGGCTCCGGTAATTCGCCGACCTTTCCGGCGAGCTCGTCGAGCTCCGGCGCAGGAAACTCGTCCGCGAGAGCCTCGATGCAGTCCTTGCGTTTGCCGATCGGCACTGCTTTCAAAGCCTGATCGAGCTCTTCGTTGAGGATCTGCTCGCGCGTTTCAGGCGGATCATCGGCAAAGCTGGACTGCAGCAATCGCAGCCGCGCAGCAAGTTCCGCTGCCCAGCGGTGCGTTTCAGGCGAGGCAACTCTCATCGCAGAAGGGTATAGCGGAACCCCAAAGGGCTGCAATCGGCATTTCCCCACCTTGCCGAAAGGCGGGCGAAGCCAAAAAGGCTTTATTTCCAATGGGAATTCAATACTGAAACGTTGTGGCACCTCCTCGGAACAAAGAAACTCCCAGCCAGTTTCAAAAGGGCTACCGCGCCGTCCCAATTTCGGAAACTGACAAGGATAGCGCGCTTCGGCTCTGTGCCGTCGTTCGCGAGGCGCCGGATCCGGTCGCGGGCGTATTTGTTTTACTGAGGGACACCCTGGAGGCTTCGATTTATCTTGGCTGCCTGCTCGATGCCGGTGGCTATGTCCATCACTGGATCGAGCTTTGGGTTCAGAACGTTAACAATCTTCAAACGACTCCCGAGGCCCAGCGGGAGACCTTCTCGAATCATTCATTGGACGAGCGCTGGAAGAGGAGAGCCGAATTCCTTGCCCGGCTGGACAGGTTCAGCAAGATCGCGATCAATTTTGAAGATATTCATCCTCTGCCCATTTACTTCGACCTCGCTCTTTCGGGACCCGTAAACCCGAAGGATGCCGCGTCATCGACGCCCTGGGGGCTCTGCCTCAACGACCGCCTCCTGAGCGAGCATGGACTCCCCCCATACAGCACCTCTCTCGCAAGATATCTTTGTCTGCGCGATGCCTCCAAGCCTCCCTTCCTGCCTGTAACTACAGGATCTCCCGAGAATGAGGCGACACAGGAAGCGAGACAGGTGCTTGGACCGCTTGTTCCGCTTAATCCCGATGGCGGTCTGATGATGGCGCGCAAGTTTGCTCCGCTGGGCTTTGAGAGCTATGTGGACTTAGTTGCAGGCCAGCCGTGGAAGGGGCTGGAAGAGGGAAGCAAGGTCTTCAAGCTTTCGGGGGTTTACCGCACCTTGCAGAACGCCGATGTCATCCAACAGGGCGGCGGGCATCTCTTTCTGGGCAAACGCGGGCGCGCGGGCCGCCTCATCGAAACCTTCTACCTGAAGCTCGATCTTCTACTGCAAGCATTCCGTCTTGTGAGGGAATTTGTTCGCGATGAACAACTCCCGTTTCTGAATCTTTCCGCGGAGAGTTTTAGGGTCAGCCTCGCAGATACGAGCCAAAATTTGCCCTTTTTGTGGTCGGCGAAAGTCTCGTTATCGGTCTTCGGCTCTGCTTTCGCGCTGCCGATCGAGGCGGGCGAGGCAAGATATTTCGTCGCTCCCGGAGTCACTGCAGCATCCATCTATAGTCCAGCCACATCGAGCGCCCCAGTCAACGCCACTGGCGCGGTGCGAATTCGCAAGGTGCATTCGCAAGACGATGACACGGTTGTTCTGGAGGGAACGCTCTCAACGCAGGAAAGAATCGCCCCTTCTCAGACAGATCTGCTTTGGCTTCGCTTGACACTGTCGTCCGGCCGGGTCGATTTCTACGCGAATCTTGGCGAAGGTCTTGCCCACGGTGAGCGGCGCTTTCATACTCTTCCGCAAAGGGTGCCGAAGCATATCGGCCTAGCTATCGGTTCGGCTGAGGGAGTCCGTTTTTCGAATGTCCCCTTCGAGACTTTGCCGATGAGGAGTTCGCCGTGCGATCTGCATGCGTTAGCTGCCATCGGTGTGCGAACTCTCCTCGTGAACGATGAGAACACGTTGCCCGTTGCTCTCGACGAAATCTTCAGTCTCGCGCAGGCGGTCGCTGCCGAGCTTAAGGAAGGCGTCGAAATTTCAGCGCGTCTTCGCGAAATTTGCGCCGCCGATCCTCGATGGTCCACGTCACTGGGAGTTCACAGGCTCCTGAATCCTCAATCGCTCACCGCCGAAGAATCACTCGCATACCTGCCTGCGGAACTCTGGTGGGATTCGATCGCATTACTGATCCGATGCTTCCCGGGACTTATCCCTGGCGCCTTTTGCACCGACCTCGGCGACGCTCCACCGCTCGCCCTTCACTCGATTTTCGACCCGGCGATCGATGCGTTGGAGAAGCTTTCCCTGCGAACGCGGAGTATCTTGTTCGTTGACTGGAAATACAACGCCGAGATCAAGTCCGTTGTACACGCAGCACTGCAGCGACACCTCGCAGATCTTGGCTAATCTTCGTCTATCTTGACTGAGTACTTGCTGCCGCCGACGGCGAGCGTTTGTCCCGTGACAAGCGGCGCAATCTCGGCAGGCGCCAAAGCCAGGCCATCGACAGATACCGAATCGGCGGACCTCTGCTCGATCCAGAAGCCTCCGCCGTAGTACCGCAAGGCGCCAGTTTCTCGGCTGCCCGCCGGAAGGGCGAAATCCAGGGGCAACCCTTTGCCGCTTCCGAACGGCGCCATCGAAAAAAGCCAGACGGCGGTACGAATTTCATTCAAGTCGTTGGGTACGAAGACGACCGCGCCAGCCATTGGGGGAGTGCTCTCGCGCATGGGTCCTTTCCAGCGATCAAGATTCGCAATCCGCGGCGCATCGTCGCGCTCGAAAGTATGGGGAATGACTCTGATAGAATAGGCGTCAGCAAGCCGCAAATCGCCCGGTTTGAGAAGGACGAGCGGCGACTCTGTCGAGAGGGCCTTCCCATCGAACGTAGAACCATTGGCGCTCGGGGTGACACTGTCGCCGTCGAATAGGAGTATTTGACCCCGCTCGCATTTCGCAGTCACATGAATTCTGCTCAGTCGTTTGGTTTTTATATCGTTAGCCTTATCCCGCGGAAGGAAGCGTGTCGGCAGATCGGCGCCTGCGTTAGCGGACCTGCCTATTCGGAATCGATTCCGCGCGTAGGCGACGAGCTGCTCACCCGTTTCGCCGTCGCGCTTCAATCGCAGAACCGTACCCGACTGCGCCGATCCAAGCAGTCTGGGCGGAATCATCAAACCTCTGGTTCTGGGAGTCACAACACCCTCGACCCTCGCAGCCGCCGGCCCCTGTTTCTTTGTCTCCGGCTCCCGAGGCGATACAATAGAAGGCAGCGCCTGTGTCACTGCGGCACTGTCAACCGGCTCGGCCTTTGCTTTTGCTGATGCGAAACCTACCTTCGATCTCAATCGCTTCGGCGCGTTTAAGACTTCATCAATCGCGTCATGCAAGTCGCCAAATGTCGCCATTCGCTGACCGAGATCGCGACAGAGAGAATTTTTCAAAATCAAGACTGCTCTAGGAGGAACGATACCGGCGTCATCGAACGATACTTCTTCGTTTTTCAGGGCTTTCGCACGAAACAATCCATATTTCTCGGCGCCCGCCTGCATATAATAAAGGAGCGCTCCAAGCGAATAGACGCCCGATCGCACATCGGTCACGTTTCCAGCAGTTTCCTCCGGGGACGAGAAATCGTAATCGTGGCCCGAACTCGAACTGCTTTCCTTTCTAGCCGGAAGGGCGAGATCCAGAATCTTGGCTGAAATCTCCTCATCCTCCTGCACGAGCATAATGTTCTCTGGGGCAATGTTCCGGTGCAGCAACCCCGCCGAGGCGGCCGCATCAAGGCCAGCCGCGATCTGGCTTATGATACTTAGAGCAGGAAGCGTCTCCATGCGACCATCGCGCCTCATACGTTCGGCAAGTGTTTCGCCATCGCAAAACTCCGCGGCGTAAATATAGCTGTCCTCGGTCCATTCCAGTGGGAATACCGAGGCGAGGCTGGGATGATGGATTTGTGTCGCGGATCGAACTTCACTAACGAACTGATCTCGCACTTCGTCGCTTCGGAAAGCGCTTCGCGCAATTGTCCTCAAGGCGGCATAACAGCGAAGATCATGGTTGAACGCTTTGTGTACTGCTCCCCAGGCGCCGCGCCCAAGAATGATCGGCGCGCCAGTCTTGTCCTTCAGAATCGTATAGCAGCCAAACGCATCAAACTCCACGTCGGCAGTCTGCCAGCAAATGCCCCGCTCGCAAGCGCCTTCACCGCTCTGAGCCGGGCAGCGAGCGACGGGGTCCCGACGCTTCTTGCTGCAGGCCAAATCCAAGCCAAGTTGGCATGCACCTGGTGTTCCTAGCCGCCTATTTTGCGCGGCCTCTGCGGAAGATCGCCATCCGGGAAACCGTTTAGCAGCCTGTCGAAGCGGCCGCTCGACTTTCTCGGAAATCTCTCATCCCGATCTATCGCCTTGTCGGGGCTAGGCCCGGCGGGCTGCTAGAGCTTCACCGCGAAGACTGCCGCGAGCCTGGTTAGAAAGGGCCGAAGCTCTTCCGGACATTGGGAACGCCACCTGGCCAGATATCGCGCCAGGGATTGATTCGAATTGGCGAGACCGCGATTGAGAAACGTCAATGTCTCCCAACCGCGGGGTTCTGCCTCAAAAAGTGGCAGGAGTTGGATCGCTATGATCGTGTTCCGATCACGGATTGTGGGGTTCAAGCGCAAAGTGGGTTCGCTCTCGCTGAACCAAGCTAAGAATGGCTTCCCAGCCGGGGATTTGTGCTCTTGCAGCGCGAGCCGACGCTCCACATACGCATTAAGCCACGGAGCATACGCCCGCCAGGCTGGATGAGGCGGAGCGGTCCGCCATGAGCGGCTCATAGCGCGCAAGGTGAACAGGGAAGCCGTTTCGCAGAGACTCTCTTCGAGCCAAAAATTGGGGTGTCGTCGATAGCGCACAAACCGCTGCGGATTATTGGCAAAGTTTGCCAGCGTGTGACAGAACTCGTGCGCAAACTGAAAGCTATACTGAGCCCAGTAGGTGTTCTTGGCTGTCAAACCTATGGCAACGCGGCCGTTTGGCTCGCGTGCGAAATTGGTCTGCGGATGATCGGATCGGGGATATACGCCAATGGCAGGAAGCTGCGCATTTGGGCAATGCCGCCAGATTTCCGTGGCCGCGGACTGCAAAACGGCTGCAATATCCGCGGCACTGGCCCTCCCGAAGCCTGCCGCCTGCACCTCAATATCGAGCTCTGCCGGCGCAACGCGATTTTCCGTCGCTCGTGCCGCGACGCTCACAGCGAGCACAAGCAGCGCGCAGGACACCCGTGCCGGTGTTCGAAATATCACGGAGAACCGGCGGCCCCACGTGCGTGCGCTCAAAACGTTACTCGGAAGCCCGCAGAGACGTTGTTCGAGAGATAATTGGTGCGGAAAAGTTCACCGTCGTAGTAGGCGTAGGTGCTAAAGCGCTCGTTCCAATGAATGGCAAAGCCTGCGCTGAGAAGCAAACTGTCGCGGCCTATCTCAGGGCCATCGACCGTAAAGCTGTCGCCAGAGCCATTGGCAAAGCTGGAGGTAAACGCATAATCGGTGTCTCCGAATTC
>DATDAL010000171.1:0-2464 GCA_036525415.1 Terrimicrobiaceae bacterium
AGGCGACATCGTCTGAGCGGACATCTCTTCGGCGGCCGGTACAAGGCGGTACTAATTGATGAAGGAGAGCCTCAAGCAAAGATGCTTTACGGATATCTGGGAACCGTGCTTGACTATCTTCACCTTAATCCCGTCCGGGCTCGAATAGTCGGTGGACGAAGCAACAAGAGCCTGCTGGACTATCGCTGGAGTAGCCTAACCGGGGCGTATCTTGCAGCGCGCGGAATCGCCCGAAATGGGCGCACGTGGAAATGGCGTTCTCTCTTTTTGGCTTCGAGGATAACGCGGCGGGACGTCGCCGGTTCTTGGAACGCCTGGAGTTGAGGAGGCGAGAGGAATCCGCCCGCAGTTGCGGAGCGAGGACTCCGGAGGGACAATCTCCCAGCTCACTGAGAAGGGCGCTGGCAGCAATTTGAAGGCCACGCCGCGCAAGCACTGCAAGGCTTCGACGACGGGCCTCATGCGGCATTCGCTGACGACGGTCTCCAGATGGGCCTCCAATTGGACCACGCGGTGAACGCCTGGGTCATGGCCTCGAGGGTTTCTTCCAGGACGAGCTTCTGGGCGGGATGAGCCATTACCAGTTCACGCAGATAGCGCAGGTGGCCTTGGGTCCAACTGCTCTTGCCCGAGTAGCGATAGCCGTTGCGCAAGAGGAAGGCCTTGAGTTGCTGGCGCACACGCCGCAGATCCTCGACCGCGTCGGTGCGCGCCCGGCACAGATCACGCACCGCTTCGTCGCGCTCATCCGGGAAGTGAATGCCCTTGAGGTCTCCTGAGCGCAATAATCTTGCCAGCTTCAGCGCATCGCGCTTGTCCGTCTTGACTTTGTCGGCCGATCCCTTGGGCACATGCGAAGGGGAACATCACTAAGCATTCGATCCTCCAGGCCTGCAACCGCCGCGCCAGCACAAGACCCGTGGGCCCCGCTTCATAGCAGATCCTAAGCTGGTATCTTCCCCGCTCCCGCAATTCGCCAACCAGCTTCTCGACCGCGTGCAGGTCGCGCGAAATCGTCTTCACAAAATATGGTTCGGCTGTCCCTTCCGCCACCGCCATTGCGATGGTATCTTTGTGGACATCAAGACCGACATGCCGGATGCTTGCCACAAAGGGTGGTGGCGAGATCTTTCAAGGTGTTGTTGGATTTAGTCGTTCCCACCTTTGTGGCTCGGCTGCCTCCGGGTGGCAACCCACGCTTATTGCCCGTCACCACCCCCTCTTTTTCTCCTCGTTTCTCCCTCGTCATGCAGCCATCATGACTAGCCATAGAAATCACTTCATGGCGCTCGAGTACCGCGACTTCGTAACGCATCCACGCTACGGCCAGGGGCCGCGGATCACGGGGCTCAATCCGGAAACCGATTACGCTGCCCGCGTCTTTCTGCATTGGCATTCGCCCAAGGGTACGCGCATTCCCAACACTGCGATCCCCGCAGACTTGTCGCGGCAATCGCCGGCTACTGTGCCTGTGACTCATTACTTTGATGTAAAGCGCCAATGCCGCGATTGCGGTAAGCCGTTTATCTTCTTCGCGGCAGAACAAAAATACTGGTACGAAGACCTGGGTTTCGGGCTCGATTCGGACTGTGTCAGGTGCGTTGTCTGCCGAAAGAAGCAGCAAGGCATTGGGCTGAAACGCGAACGGTATGAAGAGCTGTTTCATGTCGCAGACCGAACCACCGGACAAAACCTGGAAATGGCGGAATGCTGCTTGTCGCTAGTCGAATCCGATGTATTTCATAAGCGGCAGCTTCCGCACATACGGGGCATTCTGAAGAGGCTTCCGCCAGGCTCAAACGAAAGCGAGCCAAAGGTGAAGAATCTCTGGGAGCGTCTACATGCGCTTGAACGGGACGACGGCTAACCAAAGGTTGGACCTGACGCCCGTGAGCCTGGCGAATTCCTGCACGCGGCAGTGGGCGCGCAGGTCAACCTTAGTCTCAGAAAGGGGTCAGGCCTGAATGGCGCTAAGATAAGGGGGTTTTGGGATGCTTTTCTCGGCGGCGCTTTTTCACCCCTGGAACGGACTGTTGAAGTACGCGATCACTAATCTCGCGCATTTGCTGCAGGACGGCTTCTAGTTTTCGGTGATCGGCAATCGCTGCTTTGTAAAGGGGGACTTGTTGCTCGGATAGAGCAATGCTAACAGTCTTTGCTTTGACTTTGCGCGTTAGACGCCAAGCCCGAGGGGGCTGGCACAAAAGGCAAAAGGGGTCAGGACTTGAATCTTGAAGATGTTTCGTCTATTTTTAGCGTTAAAAGTGCCGCGGCAATTTGCGACTGGAATACGAAGGTGCCGTTTACCACGTGATGGCGCGGGGTAACCGCCGGGAATCCATTTATCGGGATGAGCGGGATCGGTTGGCGTGGCTGGACTATTTGGGTCAGGCCTGTCAGCGCACAGGATGGAGAGTTTATGGGTGGGTGCTGATGGGAAATCACTACCATCTATTGGTGGAAA
>DATDAL010000172.1:0-6098 GCA_036525415.1 Terrimicrobiaceae bacterium
AAGAGCCTAGGTCTTCACTACAACGGCTCCGGCGACCCCGATGTCCATTTTATGCGCCTTCGCGGGCCATTCTTGCCAAAAATCGTTAGTTTTCGCCCCGAGTTGAGAAAGTCGGGTTAGAGCAAATCGCAAAGTGGTCTTGGAGAGTGTTGAAAAACCCACGCATGTCACGTTGCTGTCAATTTTCGGAAAGTCGCAAGGAGCTGAGCGCAGGCCGTAGCCGCAGTGCTACGGACAAGGTTGGCGACATAGCGGGGGCCGAAAATTGGCGCAACCCGGAGGGCGGTGAGCTCTTTGGGGTATCTCTCGGCGTCGCTCCTCAGTCACAGCCCCTTCAAGGCATGCTCCTTCGTCCTCCACCGATATCTGCCCCGAAGATCTCACGCGTGACGTGCGTGGGTTTCTCAACAGCCTCCTAGCCAGCTTTGGGCGGGAACAGCTCAAGTTAGATAAAAATGGACATGAAGAATAGGATTGAAATCAGCAAACAGGCTCGCAGGAGAGTGGGGAGACAAGCGATTACTAAGAAGGCGACGAATTCCGCAACTGATATTCAGAACACCTGAACAAGGGCCACTGCCCGTTATCATAGGCGTAACCAACGATGCTGGCACAGGCGACACCGGCCAAATCGAAAGAACATTCACCGTCACGCCGCTTCCGAAGCCGCAGATTGAGAGAATCGACACTGGGAGAAACTTTGTCGGGGTCGAAGCCGGTATGGTCAATGGGGTGCAGCATGGAATATTTTTCAATGGCGCTCCAGCGATCAATCTCACGCCCGGCTTGGATTTTGAACGGTTACTGACCGAAGTGCCGCAGAACGCACCTCTCGGACCAGGGAGAATCACTGTCGGAGGCCAGGGCGGTGTCGGTGAAAGTGATATGGCCTTTGTCGTGACAACGGCAACATCTCCATCGATACGGGGCGACTACCCGATGGCGGACAATGGCGATATCGCGCCTCAAATCGGCATCGATGCCACCAAGCTGATCGTCGCAGGGAGAACAGCTGTCTTCAAACGGAGAATCACCGCAAAGCCCGGAGAATTTGTTACCATATCCGTTATTCCGCTTCAGGCCATCCCGGCGGGCACCTTGATCGATTTCCCGAGGCAACTGACCATCGATGGCAGTGGCAAAGCGCTCTACGAAATCAAAGTAATAACACCTGTCAAGACATTGGCGGGGAACTACGACTATCAGAGAGAAACACGATTCTTTGACAACGGCGTCGAGGTGGATCGAGATATCGACATCCTGCGTGTTGTGATCAAGCCGCCGAGTGTCACGATCTTGCTCGCCCCGAGTCAGCCAAGTCCTGCGCCTCTTACTGCCGGCAAGCAAGATCAACTCAAGATCAGGGTGCAACGCAAGGATTTCCTGGGGTCGATCAAAATCGTCGGATCGAACCTTCGGGGGCCGTCCAGTGCTCTGTTCGTTCAACCAGCGGACATACCGGTTTCGAACAGCCCAGACGCCACGGAAATCGCGGTCCTCGACGTCTTCAGCATCGCGCCGCGCCCGGGTGACGACGGCACCCTGCCAGGCTCATACCGATTAACGCTCAGCGCAGCCGGCGAAGTGCCGCTCGGCGGCAGTCCGCTTGACGTCTCATTCCAGGTATCGATCAAACCCGACGTTCAGATCGAGCTTCGGCCGGCCGAGCTCAACGTCGACACCGGCACTGCTGGAAAGTTCAATGTCAACATCTTCCGCTACAATGTGCCCCAGGCGTTCATGCCGCAGGTCTCGGGTCTCCCGCCCGAGTTCAATCCAAAGTTGGGCACTCCGCAAGTCAACCAGTTACCCGTTGGTGATCGGACGATTATTCCATTTGACTTCTTCGTTCCCAGTGACGCCGAAGCACGTGAATACGTGATCTCGGCCGAAGTGATATTCGATGGAAGGATTGTCCGTGACCGGGCAAAGCTCATGGTTCCACGACCGGAACTTGAAATCGCGGTGGCGCCAAACAGCGACACGCAAACTCTGGTGTTGACCGGAGGCCAGAAGCAAACCTTCGAGATCACCGCGAAGAGGATTCACTTTGACGCTCTCGCCACCGGGGCGGCCGCCGCGTCCCTGAGTTTTCGGCGGGAACGAAAGCGACGAGAGGGAAATGTTTCTTTAGATTCACGACAGCCGATCGAGCAATCGCGAAGGCATCGGCGAGCCCTATCGCTCCGGGGTTGGAGCCGCTATCGGTGGAAGGCTTCCAAGCTATTGGCCCCTCAAGGTTGGGAGGCCCCTTATCCGGTCGCCGGCGAGTATCCGGTTTTTGGCGAACCATCCCTGCTCCATCTCGAGTGCATAGGCGATGTTGGAGAAAGCGCTGGGAACAGGCTTTTCGTCGAGGGGCTGGAGATCGTGAATCTCCACAATCGTGCCCGATTGATTGATATACGCGACCGAGAGTGGAAGCGTCGTATTTTTCATCCAGAAAGCAGCTCGCTCGGGTTCTGGCATCACGAAAAGCATGCCGCTGTCCGGGGCGAGATTCTTGCGAAACATTAGCCCCGTTACGCGCTCCTGCGGGTCATCGGCAACTTCCGCTGTCACTGTCTTCCCCCCCACGTTGAGCGCGATGGCAGGCAGCGGAACCTGGGCGGTTTCCTGCGCAAGGGCCGTTCCAATCATTAGGAGCAGGCTTAAGAAGGCCGCGCGAATCATGGCACGACTCGTACCGAAATCCCCGTCGGACGCAACCGGTCTCTTCACATCCGCTTTTCTGTCTTTCTTGTTCAGAAAAAAAACAATTGCCATTCCCAGTGTGGAAATTAGTTTCCCGCAATTCGCCGACAATCGGCCGCAATTAACCGCTAGACGCCAACTCAACGATGGCAAATTTTTTCCCCAAGTGGACGAATCAGCTTCCCTGGAAGCTGACCGTTTGCGTTGCCGTCTTGATTGCGGCGATCACCGGTGGGATCACCTACTATTTTACTCCGAAGTATACGCGGGTCGGTTATCAGCCCACGCAGCCGGTTCCCTTTCAACATGACCTCCACGTGCAGCAGCTCGGCATGGATTGCCGCTATTGCCACAGTTTCGTCGAAGTCGCCTCGCACTCCAATGTCCCGAGCGTGCAAACCTGCATGAGCTGCCACCAGCAGATCAAGGCACAGAGCCCGAAGCTCGAGGCTGTGCGCGCTGCGTGGAACGGCGGTAAGGCTGACGGGCCGGCAGTTGACTGGGTGAAGATCCACAGCGTCCCGGACTACGCCTATTTCAACCACGCGGTACACGTGAACCGCGGCGTGAGTTGCTATTCTTGCCACGGCGCGGTGAACGAGATGAAGGTTGTCTATCAGCATGAGCCCCAGAGCATGGCTTGGTGCCTCGAGTGCCACCGAGCGCCCGAGAACCATCTTAGGCCCCCTGATCAAGTCTTCAACATGAACTGGAAAGCGGCCTCCGCGAATGAGCAGCGCCAAATCGGAATGAAATTCAAGGAGGAGTGGGACGTCAATCCGCCCGTGACTTGCGGAGGTTGCCATCGATGAAACGCGTCTTCCACCACCCGCCCAGACCGGAGAAGCCCACAATGTGGCGGAGCCTTGCCGAGTTGGAGAACTCACCGGGCTTCGAGAGCCTGCTGCAGCGCGAGTTTCCGCGTGGCGCGGACGTGTACAAAGATAGCGGACTCACGAAGCGCGACTTTATGAAATTGCTGGGCGCCTCGATGACGCTCGCGGGCGTTGGCCTCACGGGCTGCCGCCGCCCGGAGGGCCATCTCGTGCCCTTCAACAAGGGAGTCGAATGGACAGTTCCCGGGAAGTTTCTGTATTACGCGACCGCGATGCCTCTCCGGCAGGGCGCGATGCCGCTCATCGTCGGCACCGTGGACGGCCGGCCAACCAAGATCGAGGGCAACCCTCTTCATCCTTGGAGCAACGGCGGAACCGACGCCTTCGCGCAGGCAAGCGTTCTGGATCTTTATGATCCAAACCGTTCGAAGGCGATCAAGGAAGGCGGCGTGGAAGTTGGAGCGGACGCCTTCGAGAAGTTTCTGAAAGGCCTGGCCGACTCCGGAGCAGAGGGCCTGGCATTCCTTGTCGAGCGTAAAAATTCACCAACCCGTGAGCGGCTCCGGGCGGATCTCGAGAAGAAGTATCCGGGGGTGATCTGGTGCGAATATGAACCGCTGGGCACACAAGAGACGGACAAGGCCATCGCGGCGTCCTTCGGACCGGGGATGCGCCTCATTCCGAAATTCGAGCGGGCCGATGTCATCGTCGCGCTCGACAGCGAGTTTCTGAGCGGGAGTGACAAGGGTGTCGGCTTTGCGCGGGGCTTCTTCCCGCGGCGCAATCCCGATCAGAAGGGAGCGCCGATGAATCGGCTCTACGTTGTCGAGAATCATTATACGGGAACCGGCGGACTCGCTGATCACCGTTATCGCTGCAAAGCGTCGCTGATTGGCGAATTTACCCGGCAGCTCGGAGGCAAAGTCGCCGGCCTCACCAGAGATGCCTCCCTCGCTTCCTTCATAGACGCATGCCCAAAGACCGCTGCAACTTTCGACGAGGCTTGGCTCGCCGAATGCGCCGGCGATCTTTTCGCGAACCCAGGACGCAGTGTTGTGACGGTCGGCGAACAACAGCCTGGCTGGGTGCAAATTCTTGTTTTCGCCATCAATCGAACGCTCGGCAACGTTGGTACGACCATCCTCGGGGTCAATACAGGCGAGAAACCCTCTGCTTCAATCAGCGATTTGGCTGCCGCTATCAAGACCGGCGCGGTGAAGACGCTCTTTATCCTGGGCGGCAACCCGGCATATAACGCCCCGGCTGACCTGGATTTTTCGAGCCTACTCGCGAAAGTCGCCCAGTCCATACATCTCGGACTGTTCGAGGACGAAACCGCGAAGCTTTGTCGCTGGCACGTGCCCGCTGCCCACTTTCTGGAAGCCTGGAGCGATGTTACTAGCTACGAAGGCACGTACTCGGTCGTCCAACCGATGATTCTCCCGCTCTGGAACGGGATAAGCGAACTCGAAATCGTTGCTCAGCTTGCGGGACGCGCAAAGCCCCAGGGACCTGAACTGGTCCGGGAGACATTTGCGCACCGCTTTGAAGCAAACGGGGAAAAATGGAACTCGGTTTTGCGCGAGGGCTTCGCGCCCGGCAGCGAGTGGCCGGAAGTGCCGCTTTCCTTCAACGCCGCCCAGGCGATCGCGAAGATGAAGGACGCGAAACCGGCTGCTGACGGGCTGGAGCTGGTTTTTCTCCAAAGCAGCAGTGTGGACGATGGCCGCTACGCCAGCAACTCTTGGCTTCAGGAGACTCCGGACTTCGAGACGAAGGTCACTTGGGACAATGTTGCCCTCCTAAGCCCTGCCACCGCAAGCAAGCTCGGCATCAAAGCCAACAATTTTGGTCCGATTTACCAAGTTGCCGAAAAGTTTGGCAACGACATCGATTTCGACATCGTTGCCGACCTGATCGAGATCAAGTCAGCAGGACGCTCCATCGCCGCCGCCGCCTTCGTGGCGCCGGGGCACGCGGACGACTCTATTTCCCTTGCGCTCGGCTACGGACGAACAGGCGTTTCCGCTCTTATGGAAAACGTCGGATTCAACGCGTATCCACTTCGCTCGACGGAGGCGTTGCGTTTTCTCACCGGTGTGGAAGTCAAGCCGACGGGCAAAACCTATCCACTCGCCCAGACTCAGGAGCATCGGAGCATGGAGGGTCGCGACTTGTTCCGCGAGGGCACGCTCGAACGGTACGAGCACGATCCAAAGTTTGCGCAGACCATGGGCATGGATGGTCATATTCCTCCCAATATCTCGCTCTACTCACATCCCCCGCTTACTTCGCAGGAACAGTGGGGCATGACAGTGGACTTGAATACCTGTCTGGGCTGCAATGCCTGCGTCGTTGCTTGTCAGTCCGAGAATAACGTTCCTGTCGTCGGCAAGGAACAAGTGCGCAACAACCGCGATATGGCTTGGATTCGGATCGACCGCTACTTCGCCGGCGAAGCTGAGGATCCCGAAATGCTTGCGCAGCCCGTCATGTGCCAGCACTGCGAGAACGCGCCCTGCGAAACGGTTTGTCCGGTCAATGCCACTGTGCACAGCGAGGATGGCC
>DATDAL010000173.1:0-12798 GCA_036525415.1 Terrimicrobiaceae bacterium
ACCTGCCCGTGGCAAGAGACGCCAAAGAATCCAAGAAAAATCCCGGCCAGGTCATCGTCAACGTTCTCTATAACGCCATCAACAACCAGACGGTAATTGAGGTGGATGAACGGGCCGTCGTCCTTAACCAACTTGCACCGATGCTACAGGCAAAAGTCGGCGCAAATCCCTTCGTGCGCGTGCTCGTACGCGCCGACAAGGACGTGCGCTACGAGTTTATGCGCGCCCTTCTGGAAGCGGTCGGAAAAGCCGGCGTTGGAAACGTCACGTTTTCCGTTGCGGACAAAGAAAGATAGTCACATTTTTACCGAACACGCGAATGGCAGCCGGAACTAACCAAGATGGAGACATAGGATTTCAGATCGCGCCGATGGTGGACGTCGTTTTCGTTCTGCTCCTATTCTTCATGGCGTCGGCCGGCTCCCAGATTATTCCAAGGGAATTGACCATCAACCTTCCCAGCGGTCGCAGCGAAACGAAACCGGGGCCGCCTCCAACGCCGATTATCATCGACATTTTTCCTGATGGCAAAGTGCAGATGAACAACAAGGTGTACGATACTCCGGTCAGCAAGGAACTTCCCGAATTGCGCAATTGGCTCAAGGATACGATCGCCAAGTTCGGAGACAAGGATCCGGTAATCATCCGGCCTGACCCCCAGACCAAGCATGAGCGGATCATTGACGTTCTGAACGCCGCCGCGGCCTCGGGGGTCAAGAATTTGACGTTCAGCTAGCGCCGGGCGCCGAAGGCGGAATCGACGGCTATGTCGATATGCGCGCGTACTTGCGAATTTCCATCTCTTCTGACGAGAGAAGGACTTCCTCCAGGCGGAACGCATCTTCGAAGCGCGGAAAGAATGCATCGCCGGTGACCTCGCGCTTGACCAGCGTCAAGAAGAGCACCGCGCATTTCCCCAAAAGGGCCGCGTAAAGCTGCGCCCCGCCAATCAGGAAGAGCTCACGCCCTCCGCCCGGCTCGGCGATTTCGCTCAGGTCATGAATCACCCGGACCCCCGAAATGGACCTGCTGGTCACGACCCAGTTTTCCCGGCCGGGAAGCGGTTTACCCAGGGACTCATAGGTCTTTCGACCCATCAAAATGACATGCCCGAGTGTCGTTCGTTTGAAGAACTTTAAGTCCTCGGACAGGTGCCACGGGATTTTTCCCTGCGCCCCGATCACGCGGTTCAGGGACATTGCGGCGATGGCCTTCACACCGCGATAGGCGCCCTTATGGCCGGATGCGGATGATAGCCCTCCAGCGAAAAATCCTCGAAGCGAAAGCCTTCGATCGATTTGACCGCAGTATTGAGTTTCATGCGAGGCAAAGGACGGCACTCGCGGGCGAGCTGTTCGCGGGCTTGATCGATATGATTCGCATAGAGATGCAAATCGCCAAACGTGTGGATAAATTCGACCGCCCTCAACTCGCAAATCTGCGCAATCATCAGCGTAAGCAAAGCATACGAAGCGATATTGAACGGAACTCCGAGAAACAGATCCGCGCTACGCTGATACAGCTGGCAACTCAGGCCTCCATCGACCACATGGAATTGGAACAACGCATGGCAGGGCGCCAGCGCCATCCGATCGATCTCCCCGGGATTCCAGGCGCTTACGATCAAGCGGCGGCTATCCGGCGTCCGCTTTATATCTTCGATCAAGCGCGCGATCTGGTCGACATGGCCGCCATCTGGACGCCGCCAATCCCGCCATTGCGCACCATAGATCCTTCCAAGGTCGCCGTTTTCGTCAGCCCATTCGTCCCAGATCGTCACCTTATTTTCGTGAAGGTACCGCACGTTCGTATCGCCTTTCAGGAACCAAAGGAGCTCGTAAATAATGGAGCGCAGGTGAAGCTTCTTAGTCGTCAGAAGAGGAAACGCCTCCGTGAGATCGAAGCGCTCCTGCGCACCGAAAACGGAATACGTTCCTGTCCCGGTGCGGTCGGTCTTGAATTTTCCCTGATCGAGCACAAGGCGAAGTAGGCGGTGATACTGCTGCATGTTCCCGCCAACATGGTGCCAGTTCGCGCAGGTCGCTGCAATTCCTTGTCGCGAAATCCAGGTCGCGCTGGCATAAGTGGTGAATGTTCGAGGTCATCACGCTCGCGAGCGGAAGCGAGGGAAATTCCACTCTCGTGCGCAACGAAACGGCCGCATTTCTTATCGACGCCGGACTGAGCGCAAAGCAATTGAACGCTCGTTTGCTCGCTGCCGGACTGTCTCCGGAACAACTGTCCGGTATTCTCCTCACGCATGAGCATGGCGACCATACGAGCGCCTTGAGGGTAATGTTGATGCGTCACCAATTGCCTGTGTTTTGCAATACGCTCACCGCAAGGGCGCTTCAGGATCTCGGGCTGGTTCACGGCAACTGGAAGTTCTTTCAAACCGGCTCAACATTTTCGATCGGCAGTTTCGAGATCCGTGCGTTCTCAGTCCCCCACGATGCTGCGGATCCTGTCGGCTTTCGGATTTCTTCGAGCGGCCTGTGTTTTGGGGTGCTTACCGATCTCGGTTACGCCACGCGGCTCGTTTTCGAGGCGCTTCGCGGAATTCAGGCACTCCTCATCGAGACAAATCACGACGAAGAACTTCTTCAGAAAGACCTTCGTCGACCATGGTCGGTCAAGCAACGCATCCTCTCGCGCCATGGACACCTTTCCAACACCGCCGCTGCGCGCGTCCTCTCCGAGTTGGAAGCTCCACTTCAGCATATTATCCTCGGCCACCTCAGCCGCGACTGCAACTCCCCGCAACTGGCGCTGGATTGCGCCGCTCGGAGCCTCGCCAATTCCGGACATGCAGCCCAAGCCAGGATTCACTGCGCGGGTCAGGACACACCCGGCCCTGCCCTCGAGATCACTTGAGTACGCCCTGTGCCACCGCTCCCGCCGTCAGTGCGCCTACTGCCCAGATGAAGCCACAGCATAGCAACGAGGGAAGCATGACGCCGATCGTTGCGCGAGTCCCGTCGACCCGGAGCGCCTCGCGAAATGAGAAGATCAGCAAAACAAGGGCCGCAATGAAAAACAAAAAGTCCCCGCAAATCGGGATCAGCCGGAAAACCGAAGCCGGCGCCACCGCGTAGCAATAGGCCCGAAACGTCACTTCGAATCGTTGGCCGCTACTTCCAAGAAGCTGAAAAACAAGATGGAAGATCCCGGCGGCACAATAAGCGACCAGCGCCAGAAGCATGGGAGCCAGAGCCATCGAAAGAATCTGAATTCCAATGAGAGAGGCCGTGTTGAGGGACTTTGCCAGCGGCCCGAGCATTGCCTCCGGATTCATCATAATGACCGTCAGCTGGTAGGCCATTGCAGCCCACGTCGTCAGAGTTGATACGATCAGGTAAAAAGATAATGGCGTGGAGAGTCCTCCCTCACGTTTCATGGCCTTAAACGTAGCCACAGGCGTCGCGAGAACCTGCCGCACCGACTCGATGAGCGCCGAGAAAGTGCCCAAGTGCTTGCGGCGCTCCCAGGCCGGCTCGACTTGCACCTCCGGCTCAACAGGTTCCTGCGGGAGAGCGGGCGGAATCAATGAACGCGTCGCTGGCGGAAGGTCGGTAAACTCGGAAAGAGGCTTCCATGACTCCATCGGCTCGCGCCAGGCCAGGTCGGTCGGGAGGAACTCTCCAGAGGCAAGGCCTTCGGCGACTTCTTCCGGAGAAAACTGGCCAAGAGACTGCCGGTCCCGCGAGATGTGGATTCTATTCATCTCCCTGCGGCTATACAAAAGTCCCGTGCGTGGTCAACTCCGCGTTGCCGGGGGTTGCCAATCCACATTCTTCGCGGCAACATTCCCGCATGGCCATAGAATCACGCGACTCCATTCCGCTGGGAACACCGGCCGCCGAGTTCTCCCTCCCGGATGTTGTCACCGGAGAGGTCGTCGCCCTCTCCGAAGTGCCCCAGTCCCAGGCCCTGCTCGTAATGTTCATCTGCAGGCATTGTCCCTATGTCGTCCATGTTCGTGATGAGATTCTGCGAATCGCGCGCCATTACCAGCCAAAAGGCGTTCGGTTCATAGCGATTTGCTCCAACGATTCCATCGCTTATCCGGATGACGCCCCGGACAAGCTTCGCGAGATGGCCGTCGAATACAACTTCCCGTTTCCTTTTCTCCATGACGAGATCCAGTCCGTCGCAAAGGCGTACGATGCTCAATGCACGCCAGACTTCTTTCTGTTCGATTCCAGCCGCCGCCTCATTTATCATGGACGCCTCGATGACAGCACGCCCCGCAATGGCGTCCCTGTGACAGGACGTGAGATGCGGTCTGCGCTCGATGCTGTGCTGGGGGGCACGGGCGCGCCGGCCTTCCAGAAGCCCAGCATTGGCTGTTCCATCAAGTGGAAGTCTGGCTAAGGACCGCATCTTGATTCTTGCGCGAGACGAGGGTCGTTTCAAGACATCGGCGGTGAGGCTCTGAAGGCGAGAAAGACGGCAAGGGCAACCGAGACTGCGACGACCGTCGCCCGCAGAACGAGACCCCTGCGAGGATTCCCGCCTTCGTCAGACAACACAAGCATCAGAGCGGGAATGGAGGAAGCAGCAAGCAGAAGCGCACTCGCCGCGGGAAGCTCCGCAAAGAAATAGCCGCTCAACCAAAGGCCGGAAAGCACTACCACGGCAACCGGAACGATACCGCGCCCTGGTACCGCCCTTGGAAGCAGGAAGCCAACGGAGACAATCGTCCCGAATACTGCGGTTAAGACAAACGCAAGTTGCCCCAGAAGCATGCTGCCGGATAACATGAGGGCGACTGCCGTTCCGCCAGCGACAATCGCAAGGATCAGCGGAAACGAAATCGATACATCCCGTTGGGCGGCCCTGTCGAGAATTGCCGTGAGAACAAGCAGTCCAGCGGCAAGGCACGCAATCCACAACGACCCTTCCAGGGGTGACCAGCCGTATTGAAACTTCGAACCCAGGAGCAATCGCAGAATTCCCGCGCAAAGCAAAAACCATATCAGCGCACGCACCGAGCCGGAGGGACGAAGCAGTGTGTCGAGCACCGCCACGAACATGACACCGATGGCGAAGTAAGGCAGCCACTGCGTCGCCTCTGCGGGCGGGAACGCCGGCCAACCGACGGACACCACGTGACCGCCGGCATAGCCGAGGGCGAGCGCGACAGCATCGCCCCAACTATTAGCCCTCCAAAGCCGTCCGGCAATGGCAAACAACCCGGAAATCACCGCGGCGGCCAGCATCCCTGGCAGAAGCTGTTTAAGCAAAAACATTCGACTACTCTTTTATGCCCTCCAGGCTCAGAAAGACCGTGACGTCGTCGCCAAGCGCGCCCTGCATGAAGTTCATGCCAAAATCGCTGCGCTTTATGGTGAAACGTGTCTGACCGCCGCCGCGAATCTCACCCTCCATTCCCTTGGCCTCTGAGACCTTCTTGATATCCAACGTCATGGGCTTTGTAACACCGTGCAACGTAAGTTCACCCGTCACCTTGTACGTATCACCGCTTGTTTCGACCGTCTTGCTCTTGAAGATGATCATGGGAAATTGCTTGGCGTTGAAGAAGTCAGGGCTCTTGAGATGCTGGTCACGTTTCTCATTGTTGGTATCCACGCTCTCGACAGGAACGGTCACCTCAACCGAACTTTTCGAAGGGTCAGCCTTATCGAATACAACTGTGCCCGAGACGTCATTGAAGCGGCCGTAGAAATCGGTGACTCCAAGATGCTTGATGCTGAAGATAACGGAAGAATGCACGGGATCGATTTTGAAAGTGTCGGCGTACACGGTCACGCCGAGCGAGCTGAGGATGATGGCAAGGATGAATTTGGGTGGTTTCATTTGTCGTATCTGTTGGTTGTTGTTGGATGATGTTGAATCGGTCGCGAGAAAACGGGGCTTTCTCGACACTCGCCTGGAGTTTATACTGGCGTTCGATGTGGCATCGCGATCTCACTTTGGTTAGGATTTTTGGCGTTTCACTTCCGAAAGTTTCGATTTGCTCCAAACAAGCTCATAGCTGCGCGGCAATTCCAGGCAAGCTCATCTTGGGCTGAAGCTTGCTCGAGATCGTTCCAGCGTTCCTTGCATCCCATGCCCGATGAGATACGTAAAGAACTGAAAAAAGATCGAATCCACTTGCCCACGTTTATGACCAATGCGACCATGCCTAGGACCGTATGCATAATTCCTCGAAAAGGGGATTACCAATGACGACTATAATCGGAATTTTTGATAATGCGCGGGACCTGGACAAGGCTGTCGAAAAACTGGCGCATGAGGAGACTGTTTACGACGAAGGCATCGTGTCCGAAGAAGCTGGCAGTGGCGGGACAATTGTTTTTGCGCCGGGCTACGCGCCGGCAATGGTTTGGGGGAGTGCCGAGCCGACTTTCCGACCAAAGCCCGATCCAAACGCTGTCCTTCGTGCCTTCAAGGCACATCTTGCAGATTACGATCTGACTGACGAGGTCATCCAAGGCTACGCGATCACCTTCCATCACAGCGAGTTCCTTCTGGTCAAGACCCAGGCCCAACGCGCCGATCACGCGATGAAAATCATGCAGGATTGCGGCGCGTTGCGAGCGAACCGCCACGACAGAAGCACTCGCCACTAGCACCTTGCTTCGAATCGACGGAGACGAAACTTTCCGGAGAGGGCCTTCTTCACCGAAGCATCACCACGACCGTTCCTCAGAACGAACAGTTCCCGGAATCGCGTTGTACTACCGAACTGAGTTCGTCGGGCAAGCGAGTCCAAACTTCTACGGCAGTGGATTCGGGTACGCCCCCGTAGGATGCTTCCGCCACGGCGCCTGCAATGCTGCTTGTGTATCGGCGTAACCTCCCAGAGAGATCGCCAGGCAGCACAGCGTCTTCAAACCTGCGGATTTCAAAAAGCACACCAAGGCCAGTTTCCGTGATTTGAGCCGTGAAGGCGGCATGCGCACAGCGATTATTCCCAAGACAGATGTTGCCGTTGCGTTGGTACAGCGTTACCGGGAGATGATCGGTGAAGCAATGGCCGATACTGCGGTAGGGCAGAATTGCCCGAGCAACCGGCTGGACACCACAACCCGGCTTTATGTTAACACATTTGCATAGCGGCTCCCGAATCTGCGTTTGCGCCGCACTTACCGGTGAGTACCTGAGTCTGCCCGACGTTGTACACTTCGAACTGAGAAAACTGATCGACGACAGCGTCCGATGGATGAGCCGGTTTCTTACGGAGGGAGGCGCGTCCTCTTCAAACCCTTGCCGCTTGCTGCGAATGTCGGTGCTCGCGGGGGTTCTCCCGAGGAGGAAATCACAATCTTGCGCGACGCTCTCGGGTCTCTGAAAAATCTCACTCTTCGTGGCGCGCAATCGATAAGGCTTTACCCCGCCAATACCTACCTTTTGATGGATATATTACTGAATATGGCTCGGAAATACCTCCAGATTTCAATGACTCCTTCGGTCAAGAACGTGCAAGAGCGCTGTTATGGCCGGTCAGGAGATGTTCATTCCAACACGGATCGTGATCCGCTCGGCCCCGATGAGATGGACTTCATTGCGGACCGGGACAGTTTCTACATGGCCACGGTCAGTGAGACGGGCTGGCCTTATATTCAGCATCGTGGCGGTGAACCCGGCTTTCTACGTGTCGTTGACGCTCACACGCTGGCTTTTGCGGATTACAAGGGCAATCGTCAGTTGCTGAGCACGGGGAACATCGTTGCGAACGACCGCGTTTCGCTGTTTCTGATGGATTACCCCCGGCGTGAGCGCCTCAAAATTCTGGGGCACGCGCGGGTGGAGACCGCCACTTCCGAACGCCTGGAGCAACTCGTCGCGCCGCTTCTTCGTGCTTCTGTCGAGCGGATCTTCCTCATCGATGTGATTTCCTTCGATTGGAACTGTCCAAAATATATCACTCCGCGCTACACGGCGGCGGAGATGGAAGAGAGAATCCGTCCGCTCAAGGAGAGAATAGCCGAACTGGAAGCGGCGTTAAGGTCGTCAAGATGACCAAATGACCGAACCGGGCGCTCCCCACGCCTAGCGTTGGTCGGGTCATCTGGCGGGGACGAGGACCTGCCCACACCGGTTGCATTACGTGTGGCGCCGAAGCACTCCCGATTTCTAGAATCCCGCCCTCACCCAAAGCCCCTAGGATTTCGCCTTGCGCAATTTTTAGTGCCGGCCCTTGCAGGCAAACTTCAGATAGCGGAGTATTTTTCAGGTAATCCGAATTACGGAATTACGCTCGATGTCTTCATTCAAAAGATCCCCAAAAAAGGCCGTCCACGCTCGCGAAAGCAACAAGCGTAGGTTGCAGCGCCGTTTGCATCAAATGTTGCGAGACGAGCTTTCGCACCTTGCGCAGGATTCAATAAGCATGCGCGAGAACCGGTATCTCGAATCTCCAGGAAGCCATTAACTGCAAATCTCCAAGCCATCTCGTCATACCCCGGAGCCTACGGGGCCATTTCCGACAAACCAATTCGTGGACTGTGGGAATGGCAATCAGGTCCCGCTGTCGCTCTGAGTTGCGAGCATGGAGTCTCGCGATCGCACGTTGGGACCGCTAGTTTGAGGGCGGCCCCGCATTGCCAATATATCCAATGCGACCAGCGTCACGGGCTGCCAACTGCTGGCGTTCCAGTTGTGCACGCCATATTCGATCATCGCTCCTAGACACAGATGGATTGGTGGAGCATCCGAGAACCATCAATGAGATCGCGACTGCGAGCCCAACAGAGCCAAAACTCATGCAGTATCATACCGCATTCGCTTTGTGGCTGAAAGAAAAAGCCCGCCGAGGCGAGCCAGGGGCGGGCTGCAATTCAGCTTGGCAACCAAGCGTGAGCAGTTCAGACTCAAAGCGAAAGAGATCCAGCCCAAGAAGCTCGCGATCAGCAACGTCGAGAAAGACTCCTTCAAGCCGATGAAGATTGCGGATCGGGAACAAGCCAGCAGGGATCGGAAGCGGATCAGAAACAACGCGAAAAACGACGACTTGTCGGACATGTGGCGCGATCGGCGCCGTGGGTTTGACGCATGCCCTACCCTTAAAGGCCCCGGCAGCGAACCATCGGGGCTTTGAGTGATTGGGTTGGGCGATTAAGCAGCCCTACGGATGTGTCTCATGTGGTCGCAGGCTTTCGTCAGCTTGGGCAGTTTGTGACGCAATCCTGAAGAAATGCCGCTACGGTCAGCACGGATTGCCGAGTGATGTATAATGCCTTTGTTCACGCGGCAACCTCCTTTTCGGTGAGGGTAAATCCTGATTCAGACAAGAACTCCTCTAGCTTGCCATTCATGACGGCACTGTACGCCTTCTCACCTTCTCATAGTCGAGTCCGTTATCCAGAGGCAAAACCTGCAGAGGTCATGCCACCAGGGATACCTGGAATCAAACAGTGAGGCTGCACCAGGGGAGTCAAGATTACTTTAGCGACCGATCAGTATCTCTGGGTACGTCAGCAAATGCCGCGCATAGTGATAGGCAACCCCTGCAATGCCGCCTGCCGCGATCGACATCCCTGTACCGACGACAAAAATTTGAAACCGATTATGAGCAATTGCAGCTTCCAGTTCGGGGTCGAGTTCGGGTTCGAGTGGAAGCGAGTACAGTGGAATCGTCCTTGTCGGGTCTGATGGATTCCAAAGGGCATAGCGACTTACAGCAGCCAGCCTGCGATCGCTGCAAAGTAAAAGAGGAGCTGTTCAACTATCGCGATATCCGCCGATAATGCGATGTTCTCCACTTTGTCAGACTGATAGATGGTGCCTCCCTTGACCTTCAAAAGTCGACCCACGCGCCGAACAACCAAATAGCAAAAGCACCAGACAATCAGACCAAAGAAAAAGGCCGAAGCGGCAGACAAGTCCTCTTTTGCCAATATGGGCAAATCGAGGGCTGTGTTTGTCCTCGTACGCACATACCGTGCGGCGAGAAGATAGCCCCCGATGGTGCCCCCCAGCGAGAAAGCAAAAACTATCGCTAGGAAAGGAGTCTTTCATGCCAGAAGCAGTGATTCAGCACTTTCCCAGAGGACTATCCAAGACCGCACTCCTGACGAAAGGTTGCTTCCAATGACAGGAATGCTGTCAACGTCAAGAGTCTGTCATGAATTTCAGAACGTCGAAAGCCGTGTCACCCTAATCGTCTTATCTACAGAAAATAACACCCCGGAGCCTACGGGGCTCGAACCCGCAACCTCTGCCGTGACAGGGCAGCGCTCTAACCAATTGAGCTAAGGCTCCTTTGACGAGGGTTGGGAAATATGCCTCCCGAACCTTTAAAGACAATCTCTTTTTTGGCGCGGGCAGTCAAAGAAAAGCCGTCCTTGCCTTATCAGAGAAAGCCGCTCCCTACTTCTTGCGCTGGATTCCTGCAAGAACGCGTTGAACCTCCCTCTCTTGGACGCGCTTCTTGAGATCGGCACGCTTGTCCGCCGCTATCTTGCCCTTTCCAACGCCGAGGGAGACCTTCACCTTTCCCTTCTTCCAGTACATTTTCAAAGCTATGAGCGTGCGACCGGCCTGTTCGGTCTCGCCGGCGAGCTTGTCGATTTCCGCACGGTGGAGGAGGAGCCTTCGGCGCCGCCGAGGCTCGTGTTGTTCGTGACTGGCGCGAAGGTACGGCTGGATGTCGCTGTCGTAGAGGAAAACTTCCCCGCCTTCGAGGCGTGCGAAAGAACCCTGCAAGTTCACGAGACCGGAGCGAATGGATTTAACCTCCGTGCCCTTGAGCTCGATGCCGGCCTCAAAGGTTTCCAGGATGTGATAGTCCCGGAGCGCCTTGCGGTTGGTTACGATCTCCGCGGACATGGCACGCCCGCCGTTCGCAGCTATTCCTCGGGTTCCTGGCCGTTTGGCGCCTCACCCAGAACCAGTTTGCCCTGAGCAATTTCAACCAAGGCTATATCGGCAAGGCCCATGCGGCCTTCCACAGGGACCATCGCGCGGCTTCCGGCACTGAGCTGGCGGACCCGCTTGGACACCATATTAATTAATACTTGAGGCTCGTGAATCACTTTTGAGGCTTCGTCGAGAAATTGGCTGTTCATAGCACCTGCATCCGGCGACTGAATCGCAGGGGAACGGTGACAAGAAGGTAGCGGCGGCGAATTGTCAACAACAAAAGATAATCAACGCCGTTTAAGTTATCATGCCGACCGCCGAAGGCACGAGTATGGCGTCGGTCATTCCGTGCAGGAGTTTCTTGTCGTCGGGGCAGATGGTGGCCAGCGCTCCACCGCAAACTGCGGTCTTTTCTCCTACAAAGTAATAGGGGCAAAGACGCACGCGTCCACGCATTCGGCGGAGTTCACCCGCGGAAACATCAAAGTAGTCGTGCTCGACCAAACGTCCTTGGTGAAACTGCTGGAGAATGTGCGGGTGATTGTCAAACTCGGCCAGAGCGCTTTCGAGTTCGGTCTTCCAAGCAGATTGTGACATGTCCTGTGCCACAACGACGCCGCGAGAACCCCAAGCATGCTCGGAAAAGCCGCTGATCTTCAGAATAAGTGTCCTCTGCTTTTGACTGAAGTGGCTGACTTCCTCCCATGTGTGAGTTTCAAGGCGAGGAAGAACGGCATGCCTGGGCAACGGCTCGGGGTCGACAAGCCAAGTATAGGGAATGACCTTGCGGAGGGCGAGCATGGTGCGCTCACCAAGTTCGCGCCGCCAGAACGACTCAAGGGGCTTCAACCAAAACAGCGCAAACCACATTTTCTCCTCCAACGCCGCCTTCATGGGCGGTGTGACCGATAGTTCTCCCCCAAGCTCCTTTTCCCAAAGTTGCCGCGCGCATGGCACATTTCCGAGGTCGTAGAGTTCAAAGAACCGATAAACCCGAGATTGCCAATCATTGCGCGGAAGTGTGTCGACGACCCGCCAGCGACCGATGTCAGGCCGAGACTCGTTGAGTTGCGCGGCTAACCATTCCATCTCCGGCCGGTACGTTTCCGCCTCCGCGGAAACCACGATATCCCCGCCCGGCAAGATCGACGCAAAGCCGTCAAGCATTCCCTGGGTACCTCCAAGAATCTTCGCGCCATTGTCAGAGTAAATCCGGTCCAGCCAAGCCGTCAGGCCGATGCCACCAGGAACATTGTCGAGCTCCGCAATAATGTATCCGCCTTCAGTGAGAATGAGATCCGGACGAATAACCCTGGGGATCGCCAATGCGAGCGATCTCTCACGCTGCAACTCAACCAGCTCGGCAGGCTTTCCGCGGTCGAGAAGGTCCGCGATCCATTCAGGCTGACGCCCGCTCACACTGAAACGGTAAAGTTGATTGCAAGCGCGGACAAACCGCATGAGACGGTAGCCCAGTTTGTCGATTTCTTCAGCAAATCGGTTGTCTATAAGAAAGGCGTCCGGAGAGACCCGCCACGACTTTTCGTGGAAGAGCCCACCTTCCGGCAGGGCAGAGCGAATCGCTTCCGCGCGCTGAACTTTGTCCAGACTCATGCCAGAATCCTTAGGGCCATCCTGACGAGATCGTCAGTGGCCGGTGAATCTGAAGACTCCGCCAGGCACTGCTTGATCGCCTTGTGCGCCTCAAGCTGCTTATAACCCAGTGAGATCAACGCAAGCACCGCATCGTGCACTGCTTGATCGCGCTCACTCGGTGCGTTCGCGGCGCTCGCTGCTTCCCACTCAGCCGCTACGCCGACTTTGTCCTTCAACTCAAGAACGACTCTTTCAGCCGTCTTTTTGCCCACGCCCTTGATACGGGAAATTGCTGCGATATCGCCCGAAACCACCGCGGCTTTGAACATCTCGACGCTCATTCCGCTGAGTATTGCCAGCGCCAGCTTCGGC
>DATDAL010000174.1:0-94401 GCA_036525415.1 Terrimicrobiaceae bacterium
CCCCAGGCCCTCTTCCCTCCTCAGGATACGACTCGTTGGGCGGACAGAGTCGTGATTCGACCCTTCCACGGTTAAAACGAAGTCATTTCGCATAGCCAAACCCCGTCGGGCAAAAATTTGGCCAAGTCAAGGCTTGGGGGATCCGAAAAGCCCCCTTGAACGCTTGTTGTTGACCCCGACAGCGGCGCAGTCTTAAGTGCCACAAGGATCACGGGATAAGAATGTTATGAAATTCGCGTCCCTCGATCTTCACAGGAAGATCACACTGAAAGTTCTTGTGAAAAAAATCTCAAAGTGCTGCCAGTTGCCGACGCGACAGACGGCCAATTCGGCCAACATCTTTAGTACCAATGTCGCATGAGTGTGAGCATCGCGAGCAGTGACAATTCGGCCTGCACTCCGGCCAGATTGATGAGGGACATATGTCCGAAATCTGTGTCGGCCTACAGGATCAATCGGACCTCCGACAGGGAAGGCACTCCGGCGCGCCCTTTTGATTTAAATTAGAATAATTCTTGATTTAGATTCGGTCGCACATAGGTTGAGGCGAAATGAAACCCGTCGTACAAGGAAACCCCGGCTACGAAGAGACGATAAGCCACAATGGCCATCGTCTGACGCCGCAACGCCGTGAAGTGTACGAGGTCCTGCTTGCCGAGCGAGATCACCCGACAGCGACGGAAGTTTTCCTGCGCGCCAAGCAGCGCATGCCCTCCATCTCTCTGGCGACGGTCTATAATTGCCTGGAAACCCTGGTAGACTGTGGCCTCGCCAAGCAGGTTAATTTGGAACGCGATGCCACGCGGTATTGCCCAAACCTCAGCGAGCACGGACACTTCATGTGCGAGCGCTGCGGCAAGATTTTCGATGTTCCGCTGGCCTCCAGCAAGCGCGTGGGGCGCGCATGGGACCTGCCTGCGGGCTTCACCGTCACCCATAGCGAAATCACCCTGCGTGGCGTCTGTGCGGACTGTAACCCCTGAAATCCAAGATCCGACTTTCTCTTTCCACTATCTTATGAGCCTATCGATCCAAAACGTTCGCGCCAGTATCGGCGACTCCGAAATCTTGAAGGGCGTCAGCCTTGAAGTTCCCAAGGGTGAAGTACACGCCATTATGGGCAAGAACGGTTCGGGCAAGAGCACGCTCGCCAAGGTAATGGCCGGCCATCCTTCTTATGAGCTGACCAGCGGCGATGTTCTTTTGGACGGTCAGAGCCTTCTCGATATGGAGCCCGACGAACGCGCACGCGCGGGGCTTTTCCTAGCCTTCCAGTATCCCATGGAGGTTCCGGGTGTGACGATTGCCAACTTTCTGCGAGCCGCGCTGCAAGCCAGGCTTCCGGAAGGTGAGGACCTCGACGCCGTCTCCTACTATCAGCGGCTCTATTCGAAGATGGATGCGCTGAAGATTCCGCGCGAATTCACTTCTCGCTCGGTTAACGACGGTTTTTCCGGCGGGGAAAAGAAGCGCTGCGAAATTTTGCAGCTGGCGCTGCTAGAACCCGCCTATGCTGTTCTCGACGAAACCGACAGCGGGCTGGACATCGATGCGCTGAAAGTGGTTGCGGAAGGCGTCAATGCCCTACGCGCTCCAGATCGTGGTTTTCTCATAATCACCCACTACCAGCGGCTACTCAATCATATCGTGCCCGACGTCGTCCATGTGATGGTCGATGGTCGCATCGTGCGGAGCGGCGACAAGGACCTTGCCCTCAAGCTCGAAGCCGAGGGCTATGATTGGGTCGAAAAGGAGGCGGCTCTTGCCGCTTAGAAAGGAGAGGATAAAGCCATGAGCACAGATACGACACAAGACATTGCAATCGATCGCTCGATCGGTGATTTCCGCTATGACATGGACTACGAGTTCGATGCGGGCACCGGCCTGAGCGAGCGAACCATCGACTACATTTCCGATGTCAAGGGGGATCCGGATTGGATCCGCGAATTCCGCATGGACGCCTACCGACGATTCATGGAAAAGCCGATGCCAACGCATTGGGCCAGCCATGATCTCGACAATATAGTTTTCGACAAAATCCGCTACTACCTCTCCTCAGGCACGACGCCAAAGCGCTCATGGGATGAAGTTCCCGAGAACGTAAAGCGCACGTTTGAACGCCTGGGCATTCCCGAGCAGGAGCGTAAATTCCTAGCTGGCGTTGAGGCGCAATTCGACAGCGAGGCTGCCTATTCGAACATCAAGAAAGCGGTCGGCGAGCAGGGTGTGATCTTTGTTGGTTCGACGGAAGGACTGCACAAGCACCCTGAAATATTCCGGAAGTGGTTTGGCAAGGTCATCCCGACAGGCGACAACAAATTCAGTGCCCTCAACAGCGCTGTCTTCTCAGGCGGGTCGTTCATTTACGTGCCCCCCGGTGTCAAGGTGAAGCACCCGCTTCAGGCCTACTTCCGCATCAACGCGGAGAGTTTCGGCCAGTTCGAGCGCACTCTGATCATCGCCGACGAAGGCAGCGAGGTCATGTACATGGAAGGCTGCACAGCGCCGAAGTTCGAGACTACGACATTGCACAGCGCTGTGGTCGAGCTTGTCGCCCTGCCGGGCGCAAAGATTCAGTACGTCACCGTGCAGAATTGGAGTCCCAATGTCTATAACCTGGTGACCAAGCGGGGCCTTGCCCACGAAGAGGCTGAGATCAAGTGGATCGATTGCAATATCGGATCGCGCCTCACAATGAAGTATCCAAGCGTTGTGATGAAGGGCCGAAAGGCACGTGGCGAAGTCATCTCCATCGCTCTGGCTAGTGATGGCCAGCATCAGGACACCGGGGCCAAGATGATTCATGGCGCCAACGAAACGACCAGCAATATCGTGTCAAAGAGCATTAGCATTGGCACGGGTCGCGCCACCTACCGCGGCCTCGTTCACGTGCCGAAGCATCTCAAGGGCTGCAAGAACAACACCGAGTGCGACGCCCTGTTGATCAACGCCGACAGCCGGACGGACACCTACCCCGCCATTTCGGTGCGGGGCCAGGGTAACTCCTGCCAGCATGAGGCGAGTGTCAGCCAGATCAGCGAAGAGCAGATCTTCTACATGCAGCAGCGCGGTGTCCCCGAAGGGGCGGCGATGAGCCTTGCGGTCAATGGCTTTGTCAACGACCTGGTCCAACAGTTTCCGATGGAATACTCGGTTGAATTGAAGCGTCTGATCGATCTCGAGATGGAGGGATCGGTCGGATGAGCGTCGCTGCAACCGAACTCACTTCCAAGGAAGCCGAACAGAACTGGCCTGCGTGGTTTCGCGACCAGCAGACGTCGGCATGGGCGGACTACGAAGCCACTTGCGCTCCCACCCGCAAGGACGAGCCGTGGCGGTTTTCCAATATAAGCGCTGTTGGTCTGTCCGAGTTCCAGGTCGCCGAACCTGTGACGAGCGAGGGCCGGTTGATAAATATCTCCCAAGGCATCGCTGAGTTTTCCGCCAAATTGGTTTTCGGAAATAACGCCCTGCTTCATCAAGACACTGAGAGACTCCCGCAAGGAGTGCTTTTCAAGTCGCTCGAGGCAGCCGCCCACGAGAACGAGGAATTGTTTCGCAGGTTTTTCATGGCCCAACCGGTCGAGCTCGGCTCGCACAAATATGCCGCGTTGCACAAGGCGCGCCTCTCAACCGGTGCCCTCCTTTATGTCCCAAAGAACGTAGAGGTTACCCTGCCTCTCGAAATCTTTCATTGGGTCGAAGGCGAAAGCGCTTCCATCTTTCCGCACACGCTGATCGTCTGCGGCGAAAACAGCAAGGTCACGGTCATCGATCACTTCAAAAGCGCGGACGGCAAACGCGCGCTGGCCTGCGGCGTGAACGACCTTCATCTCGAAGGTGGCGCGCAACTGAATTACATCGCCGTCCAGGAATGGGCGCGCGAGTCGCTCGCCTTTCACATCAACTCCACGATCGTGGGGAAGGACGCCTCATCGACCGCTCTTAATCTTAATTTTGGCGGAAGGTTCGTCCGGGGCGAATCTCTCAGCCGCCTCGTCGGCGAGGGATCGCGAAGCGTGATGCTTTCTCTGAACCCGATGGACGGCGAGCGCCAGATCGACCAACGCACGTTGCAGGATCATGCCGCACCTAACGCCTCCAGCGACCTGCTCTACCTCAATTCGCTCGACGACGCGGCTCGTACGATTTTTGCGGGTCTTATCAAAGTCGAACCCGGGGCGCACAGGACGGATGCCTACCAGAAGGTGCGCAACCTTATGCTTAGCGACCAGGCGGAAGCCAATTCGATGCCGGGCTTGGAAATCAGGGCCGACGATGTCCGCTGCACCCATGGCGCAACCTCGGGCGAGATCAGCGAGGAGGAGCTCTTTTACATGCAGGCGCGTGGAATTCGCAAGGCCGATGGCCGGCGTCTCATCGTCAATGGTTTCTTTCGGTCCCTGCTCGATAGACTGGAATCCCGGTCTCTTCGCGAATACCTTGGCCGAAGAGTCAGCGAAAAGCTCGGTGTTCCGTCCACCTAAGGCATCCGCTTTGCAATCTGCAAGGTCTCAGAAGCGGGCGCCTTTTCTCGAATATCTCCCCATCAGCGTCACCTCGCTAATAATGTGACCCTTGATGGCGGCGTCGACGGCTTTGCGCTTCGACTTCGCCGCGAGCTGCAGGGCCGTGTCGAGCGCATACAGCCTAAAATAGTAGCGGTGCACACCCGATGGAGGACACGGTCCACCGTATTTGCTTGTTCCAAAATCGTTCACTCCCTGCACCGCATCGGGCGGCGGTCTGTTCGCCACGATCTCTGTGGCATCCGGCCTCAGGTTCCACACGAGCCAGTGTGTGAAGGTGCCTACCGGCGCATCGGGATCGTCCACGATCAATACGAGACTCCTGGCCGCCGCGGGCGCGTCCTCTATGTTCAATTTGGGACTGATGTCCTCTCCGTCGCAAGTGAAGAGTTCGGGGATGTTGCCGCCGTCGCTAAAATCCGGGCTGGTCAATTTCATAACTGCCTTCAGGAGGTTTTTGTTCCGTTGGGCCTGTGATCCGACTGGGCGCAAGTGCGCAGGCTGGAAGAACGGTTTTCATCAGGAACGTCCATTCGCACGTACTGAGCATCTTTCCAGGTGATGGGAGAAACATCAATTGGCAAAACGAGGCGTCTGTATTTTGCTGCCGAAATTTTTCGGGCTCGAGGCGGGTGCGGGCAAGTAGCTGCCGCCATTAAAGAAACCCGGTCTCCCTTGCGCCGTCCGCTCCCGGTGTGGGTGGAGACGCACGAAAGTTTCGGACGAAGTCGTTTTGAGGGTCAAATCGGATAGGCTTTCTGCAACCCCTCGCGAAAGGTGATGGGCTGGTAGTTGAGATCGGCCCGGGCTTCGCTATTGTCAAGGTCGGCATCCTGCATCACCCCGGCAATTGCGTTCCACGTGAGAATCGGCTTCTTCTGAAATCTTTCCGCGAAGAACGCAACGAGTTTGCAAATCGGAATGGGAATCGTGATGAAGAGCTTCTTTTTTCCGACATGTTCGAGCATGAGCTTAGCCATGTCCCGAATGGCGATGGCTTCGCCTCCGCTGAACGCATAAGTCTTGCCATAGGATTTCGCATTGCCCGCAATCGCCAGAAATCCCTTCATCAGATCATCGCAATGTACAGGTCGTTTTAGCGATCGACCCGAACCGATGAATGGGACGAAGGGATACTTCTGCAGGTAGGCAAGAAACATGTTGAACTCCTCGCCGCCATTCTCGTTGTACGCGAGTGTAGGCCGCACGATCGTCCACTTCATCGCCGTTTGCTCCTTGATCATGCGCTCGGTCTCCCTCTTCGAGAGAGAGTACGGCGTCGTGTGCGCATACGTCACGGACGCCGAGGAGACGAGGATGAAATGCCTCACCCCTGCCTTGATTGAAGCGTCGATGATATTGCGTGTCCCGCCGACGTTGATTTTCTGAAAAAGGCTTGAATCGTAAACGATAAGGACAGCCGCGAGGTGATAAACTGTCTCCACGCCGTCGAAACAGCCCGCGAGCGTATCAGGCTTCGTGATGTCGCCAATGCGGATATCGACGTCGCATCCGGCCAGCCTTGAACGAAAGCGGTCGGTATTATCCAAGACCCGCACTTTGAAGCCTCGATCTACAAGTCCCTTGACAAGCGTCGAGCCCATGACGCCAAGTCCGCCAGTAACTAAAATCATAGAATCAGCATTTTGAGAGGCGGGAGATGATGCCAAGAGTCATCTCTCAGGCAATCCCGGATTTTGAGAGGCTTTCAATGAGGCGGTGGCGATGGGTTCGGACTCGAAAGTACACGTTTGTGGAGAGATGGGAACCTACCTCCCATCGGGCTTCACCAGCCCTTCTCATTGTCAATAAAGATCTTGTGCCACAGTTCCAGAATGACGAGCGCCATGACCTGCTTGAGATAGATAAACTCGCGTGTCTCCATCAGTCCCAGCAGGTTCTTCACATACGCCGGTTCGAAGTACCCGCGTTTACGCACCTGATTTTCATTGAGTGTGTCAGCGATGAGGCGGCGGATCTGCGGATGCGCGAAGAAAAACTCCATGGGCAGAAAGAATGGATTCTTCTTTCGATGCGTGACCTGTCGGGGGAGAAGCTTGGCGGCGATCTTTCGCTCGATGATCTTGTCACGCAGGCCATTGTTCTTGAGTCGCGGAGGCACGCGGAAGGCAAGCTCGATGAGGTTGTGGTCGAGGAACGGCAGGCGGATCTCAAGCGAGTGTGCCATCGTGTTTTTATCCTGCCGGATGATACACCAATCCTGCAGCCATTCATCCCATTGGAGCTTGAGCAAGCGGTCGAGGAAAGCGCCGGAATCCTCACGAACGGGCGGAATCCATTTGTCTGTGGCCAGTTCTTTGAATTGCGATGTGTACGCCGCTGTCCTTGCATCGCGTGGCCAAAGCGTCTTGAGAGCGACGTAATTCTCAAAGAGATTTCGGTGCGGGTATCCGCCCATGAAGTCCACGAGCCGGGCCTTTCCCTGCTGGCCTAGTTTGGCCGGAAAAACGAAAAACTTGTTGAGAAAGTCCACGGGCAGTGCGCGCAGCATGGGCATGGCAATTCGTTCATGCAGAAATCCAGGAACCAATTGGTGGTAGCCTTCGGCGAGTTGGATGACATTCTGGAAGGAGTAGCCGGCGAAGATCTCGTCAGCTCCCTCTCCGCTGACGATCACCTTGAGATCGCGTGCCGCGCCTTCCGCGAGCTTGTAGAAGGCGATGATGAGCGCGTCTCCCACCGGTCTGTCCATGTGCCAGACGACTTTGGGAAGTAGATCAAAATCCTCCGGAGCGCATTGGATTTCATGATGATTCGTACCGAGAAGCCGGGCTGTCTCGGCCGCATCGTGCGTTTCGTCAACGGGGGAGTCAAAACCGATCGAGTAGGTATTCACTTTGTCACTCGACTCCGTCATAAGTGCGACGAGAAGCGAGGAATCCACACCAGCGCTGAGATAGCCTCCAACCGGAACATCGCTGCGCATAGTCAGTCGCACCGCGTTGCGCAGCATCGCTTCGGTCTCGTCAAGCAACTCAGATTCGGTAAGATAGGTTCCCTGAAAAATTGGCACATCCCAATACCGCTCGACTACGAACCTACCGTCTTTACCAAGCAGCAGCGAGTGCGCCGCCGGCAGAGTGAATATGCCTTCGAACATCGTGCGCGGCTCGGGGACATACCGCAAAGCGAGAAAGGCGTCGATCGCAGGGACGTTGCAGGCACGGGGCACCTGGGTGCATTCGAGGATTGCTTTCACTTCCGACGCAAAGACAAAGCGCCCGTTGCTTTGATAGTAATAGAACGGCTTCTGGCCGCATCGGTCGCGGGAAAAGAATGTGCTGCCGGTGCGCGAGTCGTGCAGTGCAAAAGCAAACATTCCATTGAATTGCTTCACGCAGTCCGTTCCCCATTCTTCGTAGGCGTGAACGATGACTTCGGTATCTGAGCGTGTGCGAAAGATGTGCCCCTTTTCAACCAACTGCTCGTGAAGTTCGATGTAATTATAGATCTCGCCGTTAAAGCAGACTGCCAGAGAGCGGTCTTCATTGTAGATCGGCTGCCATCCCCCATCGAGATCAATGATCGAAAGCCTTCTCATTCCCATGAAAAAGCGATGCGGCTCGTCTTCGTAGGAGCCCCTCCCGTCGGGACCGCGGTGGGAGAGACTGTCCCCCATTCGGGACAAGAGCCCATTCTCAACAAAACCGGAGAAGCCAAAAATTCCGCACATTCGAAGCGATGCGCCTACGCTCTGAGCGCACACCCGTCAAACAAATTGACGGCGTCCCCAACAGGGAATAGAGGCTTCCGATTCCCGAAAAATCATGCCGGAGCTACCGTGGAATAATCTCCCTCCTGCGCGTCGCGCAGCTCTCGCGTTTGGCGGAATCGCTATTGCGTTCGCGGTGATCTTGCTGTGCGTGCGTAAACCCTGGGAGGCCATCCTTCCTCCCGACCGCGAGTTAAAAGTCATCGACTATGTGCGCATTTACTCCTGGTGGGCGGGGGCGGTGAATTGCGTCTTGCTCGCTACGCTGGCTGCCACAGCCCGCTGGTGGCTAACTTCCTTCGCCGGCGGTCTCTATCGACTACCCCGACCTTCGATACCGCGGTGGCTCCTGATCCTTACGATTTGCGCGATGGCGATTTCCGGGTGGTTTGGAGCCCTGCGTCTCAATCAGAGCTTCTGGGATGACGAAGTCTATGCAATGCGGAGGGCCATCCACGGGGTGTGGAAGCGCGAGGACGACGGATCGATCAAATTTCGGCCCGTGAAATGGCACGAGACGCTGTGGTTTTTTGAGAAGCCGCAGCATGTTCTGCACAGCGTGATTACGCGTGTAGTACTCGATACGTGGCGGGCTGTCGCCAAGCCACGCGGGCTTCAGTTTCGCGAGGATGTCGTGCGCTTTCCGAGCTACATCGCCGGAGTCCTCTCGGTCGGGTCTCTGGCGCTCTTGCTGTGGCGGCTTGGCTTTCCCGCGGCTGGCGTGATTGCCGCGTTTCTGCTCGCGATACATCCCTGGCACATCCGCTACGCCAGCGAATCGAGGGCCTATTCTCTAATGCTCTTCATCCTCCCGCTCTGTTACGTCGCGCTCATCGAAGCGCTCGACTCCGGTCGCTGGCGATGGTGGAGCACCTACGCGGTTGCCCTCTTCGCGCTGATGTATTCGAATCCCCTGAATATCTACCCGGCGGCGGGCGTTGGGCTTTGCGGCCTGAGCGCCAGTCTTTGGCGCTGGCGCGATCCCGCGATGCCGGCTCAGACGGCTCGCTTTTTCGTGGTCACTCTCATAGCCGCCATGGCCTTTTTTCAATTGATGCTGCCCTGCGTACCTCAATTCATCAAATACCTGAACACGACCGCCGTGAGGGGAGAATTGGATGCCCGCTGGCTCTCCTCGTATTTCTCTTTTCTCTTCACTGGCGCGCCGTGGAGCAGCACCGGCCAGCTCGTTTCCCGCTACGTGGAGTTGTATCCCCGGCTGGTTGACCAACCGGCACTATTTGCCGCTCTCGCCGGATTAAGCATATTCCTCGCTGCCTTGGGGGCACGGCGCTTGTTTTGCGGCGGAGCTTTGCACGCTCTCGTCACCCTCGCACTGTTCCTGCCGGCTCCCGCCGCCTATGCCATTTCACGAGCGCGCCACCAGCATCTCTTTGTGTGGTATCTCCTTTTTCTTTTGCCTGGTCTTGTCGCCGCCATTGCGATGGGGCTCGACTCATGCCGTCGCGCGCTCCCGGCGAGCAAGGCCGGTTCGACTGCGGGGGTTCTCCTCGTGATCGGCCTCATTGGTGGGTATGCCGTCTTCACCACGCCGCAAAGGGTCTGGCTGACCACACGCCCTATTCAACAGATCCGCGAATCCGCCAACGCTACACGACCGACACTCGACCCCAACGCAAAAGAGAATCGCGGCATCCTCACCGCGAGCTTCATCGGACCGCCAGATCCTTACGACGCGAATATCATTCGCTCCGATACGATGCCCAAACTCGCAGAGCTCATTGCCCGCGCCGACGGGGAAAACAAGATTCTCTTCGTCAACTTCGGATTTCTTCGAACAGCGCAAATCCGCTATCCCTCGATCCTCAAAGCCCTCGACGATCCGACTCTCTTCGAAAAGATCGCCGAACTCCAAGGTTTTGAGCCCATCAACGACCGCTACGTTTACCGCTACAAATCCGGCTCTGCCACGGGGCGCAAACTTTCGGAGGAATTTAAGTCCGACCCTGAGCCGCTCGAGAATCGAAATGACTCGAATCCCTAAGCCAGAGACCGAGAGAGACGCTCTTTTTCAAAAGATCACAAACGCTCGACTTCGCGCTTTTCCACGAAGATTGGCAAACCTTCGCGAGTAAAGCTGTTCATCAATTCCCCGGGATCCAGGGCCTCCGGCATCATGACTCCGCGCTCCGGAATCTTTCCGGTGACAAGGAGTCTGGCTGTTATCGCGGGTGGAATTCCCGTCTGTACGAGGGTGAGGGAATACCCGTAGCGCTCGTAGGTATCACGATGACTATCCATGGTGTAAACAAAGTATTCCACGCGGCGGCGGTCCTTCGTGCCGCGGACCTCAGTGCCTACGCAGGAGTAGCCATCTACCGTCGGGCCGAGTTGTGCAGGTTTCGGAAGGTTGGCGCTCGCCACACGTACCGGAGCCACCTCGACGCCATCGACCTTTACCTTCTTCCATGTGTCGAGATTGAGAAGCTGCAAGGACTTCGAGATATTGACCACCTTGTCGGAAAGACTGTACTTGAAAACTGAATAGCGGACGCCTTTTTCGACAAAGGGCGGGTAAATGCCGAGGCTCACTCCCTCCTCATGCGCGACGGCGTAGGTCTTTTGGAGTCCGATCGGCTCCGGGAAGCGTATCCATTCCATCTCGGCTTCGAGCGGTTTTCCACTGACAACGCGCGCGTCTTTGACGAAGTACGGAGTGGCGCCAAGCTCCTCGAAAAAGGTCTCCGGTGAAAAAAGCACCGCGAAACGATAACCTCGCACCTCCGCGTTATCCGCGTCGAGAACGCGAATGCTCGATGCGGTGTCCAACCGATCGATGGCCCAACGTGCGAAGACATTAACGGCCCCTGGATCCATACCCATGCAAAGTACTCCGGCAAGGCCGTGGTCGAGATAAGCGTCGTTGAACTTCTCGATTTCGGCCTCGAAAGAATTCTTTCCCGGGCGCTTGACCCCCGGAGGAGAGTAAATGTCGGCCGCCATATCGAGATAGTGGGAGCCCGCGCGCAGACACGCTTCCAACACCGAGTGGTTCGTGTGGCAGGTGCAGGCGTTACACGTTACCGCGATCTGCTGCTCTCTCATCAGCGAAGCCAGTCCATAAATATCCATCGCGTTTGCCTGGACGACGACGAATCGATTTCTTGGCGTCTTCGACACAAGCTGTTGCGCGAAGATCGGATCGAGATCCGCAAGCACGATCCGGTCAAAGCAGTCGAATTCGTGCAGCTTCTGCCCGATAACAGAACCAACGCCACCGATTCCAATGACCATTGCGTTTGCCATATAAGTGAGTGCGCCGCCCCTGCAGGACGGTCCTCTTCAGAGGTATGCTACCTGCGACAGCCGCATTAGGCAAGAAGGCAGGCTTTGGGCTCGACGAGATAAGCAGAAGAGCCTAGGAAAGGCACCGCTATGAGAAAATCCGCACTGCAAGTTCTCGCCGTTCTCTTGGTGGCAGCGACCTCCGCAGCGGCTCAGCTTTACGACGTTCAAATCTCGGCCGTACCGAGGAAGCTCGATGAACAAAGGGATCGCCAGGGAGGCAATGTCACTGTCACGACAAAGGAAATCGCCTACAAGGTCACCGTAGAAAATCGCACGTTTAGAGCGATCCCCGAACTTCAGATGAAATACATGATCTTTTACGTCGATCCCCAGCCTCACACCAGGGAAAAGCCCATCGAGGCCTACCACACCGGAACCGAAACGCTTACGGATCTCCAGAGCAATCGCGCGGCCACATTCGAAACAAAGCCATTGAAGCTGACGAAGGAAGAACTCGACGCCGGTTGGTATTGGGTAGGCAGCGGCAGCAGCCGGGTGAAGGATAAGGTGACCGGTGTGTGGATACGCGCCTACTCAAACGGCGCGCTCGTGGGAGAATACAGCAACCCGACGACAATCTCGAAAAAGAGAGAGTGGAAAGAGCCTGCTACATTCTCCGAGTAACGAGCTCTATCTGTTGCCGAACTTTCGCGATCTTGTTTTCGCCGAGAACACCGCGCCATTGCACCCCGGGATAGACGATTGATCTTCGACCTATGATCGAACCCGGGGTCAACACGCTATTGCAACCCAACTCTGCGTGATCGCCCACAATGGCCCCAAACTTTCTCAATCCAGTCGCGACATGATTTCCATCCGGTCCTACGACGGTGACTGAGGTATGATCCAACTTCACGTTTGAGAGAATGGCCCCGGCGCCGAGGTGCGCCCCATGACCGAGGATCGAATCTCCCACGTAGTTGAAGTGCGGAACGTTCGCGTCATCAAAGACAAGGCAGTTCTTGAACTCGCACGAGTTCCCTGCGACCACTCCATTGCCGATGATCACGTTTTCGCGAATGTAGCAACCATTGCGGATTTGACAGTCTTCGCCAATCCATGCCGGTCCCTTGATCATCGCTCCCTGCTCAATCACGGATCCCTTACCGACAAACACCGCGTTTCCGACAAAGGGCTTGCCAAGCAGTTTTCCGTTGATTCCCGGTTTGAGACGAAACTGAAGATAGGCCTCGATTTTTGGCAACGCCTGCCAAACATCCTCGACGTTCTCAAAGATGATTTTGTGCTCCGTGCGGCTTAGGTCCAGAAATTGATCAGGCGCAAACATGCAGCGACCTTAACCCTCCCTTGGCTTCGAGGAAATACGGAATGATTTCACAGCTAGACTAGAGCCTTCGCGAGAGTTTTTGGCCTTCCTTCGTATCTTTGACCTGCCAACCGGTCGCGAGCAACTGATCGCGCAAAGCGTCGCTGAGGGCCCATTCCCTTTTTGCTCTCGCCTCGGCGCGTCGGCTCAGGATGTCGCGGACATTGTCGGGAACACCCTCATCTCCAGCCGACCATGCCAGGACCGAGTCATATCGCTCGCGCCAGGCAATCAAAGATCGGGCCTGGCCAGGAGTCAATCGGCCAGCATCGAGTAGCCGGTTGGAATCCCTGATCAATTCGAACACCGCGCCCAAAGCCGCGGAGATGTTCAGATCATCATCCAACGCTTCACCGAACTTCTCGGTGTCAAGTTCCGGGGGAACAGGCTCGGGCTTCGCTGAAGCGATCTCGTCTAAACGTCTGGACCATTCATCGTAGCGCGAGAGGGCCTTGCGTGCCGCTTCGAGGCTATCGGACGTGAAGTTGAGCGGCTCGCGATACTTCACGGCCAAGAGCACGTAGCGAACCTCACGGCCGGTCCAGCCTTTTGCCATCAAGTCGCGCAAAGTGAAAAAGTTGTTTTCGCTCTTGGACATCTTGCGTCCGTCCACGAGCAGGTGCTTGCAATGCATCCATAAAGTTACGAACCGAACACCGGTAACGCATTCGCTCTGCGCGATCTCCGCTTCATGATGAGGGAAAATGTTGTCCTCGCCTCCGCAGTGAATGTCGATTTGCGGACCGAGTATCTCGGTCGCCATCGCGCTGCATTCGATATGCCAGCCCGGGCGTCCGCGTCCCCACGGGCTCTGCCACGACACAGCGCCGTCCGCCTCGCTCCAGGCTTTCCACAATGCAAAATCGGCAGCCTGCTCCTTCTCGTATTCGTCGCTGCGCACGCGGCCCGTAGATTGAAGTTCGTCCAACTTGAAGTGCGCGAGCGCGCCGTACTCCGGGAAAGATCGGATGCGAAAATAGACGGATCCGTCCTCGGCGCGGTAGGCGCAATCGCGCTCGATCAACGTCGCGATCATTTCGATCATCCGCTTGATATGATTCGGTGCCGTCGCTTCCGGGAAGTGATCAGCGCGCCGAATACGGAGGGAATCCAAATCTTCGAAAAATGCGTTCTTGAACGGCCTCGTGAATTCCGAAAGCGGAACGCCGGCCTCCCGGCAGCCGCGGATCGTCTTGTCATCGACGTCGGTCAAGTTCATCACCCGTTCAATCTTGTAACCGCGAAACTCGAGATGGCGCTGGAGCAAATCCTCGAAAACGTACGCGCGAAAGTTTCCGATATGCGCAAAATCATAGATCGTCGGGCCGCACGTGTACATGCGGACGTGTCCCGGATCGGCCGGCCGGAATTCCTCGATTTCACGTGTCAGGGTGTTGAAGAAGCGGAGGCTCATTTTCTATCTAGCGTCGCAACGGCCAGCGCAGCGATGCCTTCCCCCCGCCCCAGGAAACCAAGCCCTTCATTTGTAGTCGCCTTGATCCCCACACGGTCGCCAGGCACCGCCAGGGCGCCCGCAAGATTGGTTTTCATGGCATCCAGATATGGCGCGATCTTTGGGGCTTCGGCAACGAGGGTGGCGTCTACGTTCAGAATAACGCTGCCCATGGCAGCCAGTCTCTCGCGCACTGTACGCACGATAACGATACTGCTCATTCCACGCAGTGATTCATCGGTATTCGGAAAGAAGTGCCCAATGTCCGCCTCGCCGGCAGCGCCAAGTAAGGCGTCGGCGATCGCATGGCACAAAACATCCGCGTCCGAATGACCCTCGAGTCCAAACGGATGCTCAATCCTCACACCACCGAGCACGAGAAATCTTCCGGCCAGGAAGCGATGGACATCATAGCCGATGCCGCAGGCAAACATTACAGCCCAAGCTCGACAATTCCATTCGAGGCGGCAATGGAAAATTTTTCGGCTACCGTCGGATGGGGCGCAAGGACGACTTTGCCGCCGGCCCTTTCCAACAGCAGAATTCCCGCCGCGACATCCCAAAGGCTGATGCTGCTCTCGATGTAGGCATCGAAACGTCCGCACGCCACGTAAGCCATATCGAGCGCTGCGCTGCCCATCATCCGGCACTTTTTGGCGGATCGAAGCATCCGGTCAAAGAGCACAAGTCCGCGGTTAATGGAATCTATCGATTTCGCCACACCAACCGAAATAACCGCTTCGGACAGTTCCTTGCGCTCGCTGACGGCAATCGGTTGCCCGTTCAACATCGCCACGCCGCCCTCTTCCACCGTCCACAATTCGCTACGCATGGGATCGTAGATCACGCCGACAATGATTCTTCCAGCCTGTCGGAGCGCGATGGAGATCGCAAAGTGAGGAATGCCGTAGAAGTAGTTCACCGTGCCGTCGATGGGGTCGATCACCCATTGAAATTCACTCGCGGGATCACCGTGCACACCCTCCTCGCCGTAAATCGCGTGCGAAGGAAATCGAGTCAGCAAGAGCGACTCGATCAATGCCTGGCTTCGCCTGTCGAGCTCGAGCTTAATGTCATGCGCCTCGTTCGCATCAACCGCCATGGGACGGCCATAGTGCGCGCGAAGCAGCCCACCAGCCGCTTGCGCGGCCTCCGTTGCAGATTCCAAATACTCAGACATGACCATGCTTTTAGAGAACCTGCCGCTCGCGGGCAAAAAAAATTTGGGAGAAGCCTGCGGCCTCTCCCAAATCGGTTCTGTCGTTCGCTCAATGCGAACAACGTGACTATTTCTTCTTGGCGACGGTTTTTTTGGCAGCCGGCTTCTTAGCGGCAGCCTTCTTAGCTGGAGCTTTCTTGGCGGCAGGTTTTTTCTTAACTGGCATTCGTTCTCCCCCCTTTCACTCGCAACTGCGAAAATCGGTGAAAATCATGTGAACAACTCACTACGAACTGTGAATAGGACTCCTGGAAAAATCCGTCAACGAATTTCTTGTGCTTTTCGCTTGATTTTTTTTGGAAAAGGCCTTTCTAGCGCGAGCGGGCTCTCCCTTAATCGCGCAAGATTTCATCAGCTTTCGCGACGATTTCATCGACGTTCCACAAGCGACCGACGCCTTCGTAGCCGCACGCGAGCATCCCTTCCTCCGGGCCAAGAAATTCCACGCCCCGCGTTCTAAGCGTTGCGGCATTCTGTTGCGTTGCGGGATGCAGCCACATTTTTCCGTTCATGGCGGGTGCGATCAGAAACGGGGCGCGCGTAGCGAGGGCAATCGACGTCAGCGCGTCGTCACAGATTCCGAGCGCGAGTTTGGCGATGATGTTCGCGGTTGCCGGAGCGACGAGGAAGAGATCGGCGCGATCGGCCAAGTCAATATGCGTAGGGCGCCAGGACTCACGTTCGTCAAAGACGCCGGAGGTGACGGGATTTTTCGAGAGGGTCTGAAACGTCATCGAACCAACGAATTGCGTGGCGTTTTCCGTCAACACGACAAAGACAGAGTATTCGCGTTTGACGAGTTTGCTGGTGAGATCGGCCGCTTTATAAGCCGCAATCGAGCCGCAAACACCCAGGACGACAGTTTTCATGAGAGGCGAACGAGCCTGCGGCTCTGGTAGCGCTCGGCGCGCATCACCGCGCGGAACTTTTCAATGTCTTCCTCCATCGAACCGCTTATGAGTGTGTATTTATATTCGCGCCAGCGTTCCATTTCAGCAGCGGCGTTCTGTAATCGCGTGCTGATTTGTTGCTCTGTTTCCGTGCCGCGTTTCATAAGCCGGCGGCGCAATTCCTCCAAATTTGGCGGCATGATGAAAACATCTGCGAGTGCCTCGAGGATGAACCGATCGCCGCACGCGCGGATGGTTGCCGCGCCCTTCGTATCGATGTCGATGAGGACATCGATGCCCTTGTGGAGATTCTCGGTTACGGAACTCTTCAGGGTGCCGTACTTGAAGCCATGCACTTCGGCATATTCAAGAAATTCCCCAGCACTCACTCGGCGATCGAATTCCTCGTCGCTGAGGAAATGATAATCCTCGCCTTCAATTTCACCGGCGCGCGGCAGCCGTGTCGTGCAAGACACCGCGTAAACAAAATCCGGCTTGTGGCGCAACGCCGAGCACAGCGTCGTCTTCCCCGCGCCGGAAGGAGCGGAGAGCACGAAAAGGATGCCGGTGCGCCGAAAACTGCTATTCAACATTTGCTAACTGCTCGCGAACTCTATCGAGTTTGGCTTTGGCTTCCACGACAAGGAGGGAAATCTTCGCGTCATTCGCCTTGGCACCGGCCGTGTTCCATTCGCGGCCCATTTCCTGAGCAAGAAACTCCAGCGTTCGTCCCACGGGATCGTCCCTCTCGAGGTGTTCCCGAAACTGCGCGAGATGACTCTCAAGCCGTGCAAGTTCCTCGGTGATGTCGCAGCGCTCGGCGAAGATTGCGATCTCCGTCACGATCCGCGGATCGAGGACATCCGCGGGCAATCTTGCGGATTGCAATCGGCGGAGAAGGATCTCTCGCTGCCGCTTGGGCACGCGTGACGCAAGCACCCGCACGCGCCGCACGAGCGTGGTCATACCGGTTACGCCACGAGCAAGCTCCTTTTTGAGATAGGCGCCTTCGCGCACGCGCATGGCGAGTAAGCCGTCCAAAGCCATTCCAAGCGCGCGGCTCACAAGAGGCCAGAGCTCGCGTCCGCTCAGCTCGTCTGTGCGAAGTACGCCCGGAGCGGCAAGAATCGTTTCCAGAGAGATTGCCCCGCCAAGGTTGAGTTCTTTTTGGAGCGATCGCGCTTCGCTTAGGAACTCGGCGGCCCGCCTCCTGTCGATGAAAGCCGGCTGAGCTCGCGAAGAGCGCTCCACAGCGAGGGAGACTTGTACTTTGCCGCGGGAAATTCGCTTCAAGACCTCCTCACGCACTCGCGGCTCAATCCAGGCTAGTTCACGAGAAACCGCCAAGGCGACCTCGCCCTGTCTGCGATTGACGGAGAAGCACTCCGCAATGACGCGGAGACCTTTCGCTGGTGCGGTACCCCGCCCGTGGCCCGTCATGCTCTTCATCGCAGGTGATTAAAGACGCCGTTTTCAGCTTGTCACGACTTGAAGTCACAATACATCCGGATTCCTTGGAACCAATTGACGTAATGGTTTGCGAGCGCCGCTTTAGCGCAGTCGCAGACTAAAAGTCGCCTGGCCGTTGGAGGGGCCCGTGCCATCAATCTCATTCATTAGCGAAAGGCCGCGCCAAAGTTCGAATCGGCCGCGGAGAGTTGCTCGTCCCCCCGGATAAGGTGAAGGCGCCGGATTAATCTGAGGAGCGCTCATCGGGGAGTCGGCGCCGACGCCCTGCGGGGCGAACTTCCGGCTTAGGTCACGCGACAATGCCAAGCTTCCAAGCCCTGGAGTTTCACCGAAGTTCGGCCCGGAGTACACGCCAGGCGCCATGCCTGCTGTCAACAACTGGATAAGGGAGTCCTGCGGCAGAGGCGGGTCAGAGCGAAGTATCAGCTGCCGCTTATCAAGTGGGCCGAAAGCATACGCCTGCACCTCGTAATCGAGGGCGCGAGCGGATCCGCGCACATTGAGTTGCGGCATCCATGGGCTGCTTTCGGCAAAGTCAAGATGTCCGCTCGGAATTGTCATGGTGGTAAATGGCAGAAACGCTTGCACATTTTTCAGCTCGATTTGGCCGACAGGGACCGGATTTTCCAACGTCCCCGTGAGTCGCAACTCCGGGATAATCTCTCCCGAAGCCGCGCTCCCCGACAAAAGAAAAGGCGTCTGGTTCGTGATAGAAATATCAATTTTCCAGATATCGAAAGGAGCGGGTATCATGCTTTCAAGTCGCGGGGGAACGAGTGGCATGTCTTCGGGAGGCTGAGCAGCCAAAAGCGGTGTGACTTCCAGTCTGCGAGAAAATCGACTGTCGACAAGACGCAGGGAGCCCTTGATCAATCCACCGGAGTCGTCTCCCGAGGCGTAGAGATCCACGTTAGCCTTGAGCTGCAGCCCTGCGGCGCGGGTGAGGTTAACATTGCTGCCGTAGAAGAAGAACTCGTAATGGGGGTTCGTAAAGTCTTCAAGCGAGGCAACGCCGCGCGCTTCAAAAGGCCCGCCACCCAGTTCGCCCCTAAACCCTTCGACGGTCGCCCGCGCGGCGCTGAACGACAACGTACCGTTGAGGTTGCTGATCAGAGGCGCATTCGATGAAAATTCCACCTGTCCGGCGTTGACCGTGAGATGTCCGTCAAGCACTGGCTTGCCAACGGTTCCAGTGAGAGTGAGACTGCCAGAGACAAGCCCCTCCAGTCGCTGAGCACTCGGGAATAGGGGTCTTAGAATGCCAGCGTCTATTTTTGGGATTTTCAAGCTCGCGGAAATCCCGCCGTCCGGGTTTATCCAGTGCAGCTTGCCATCGAGTCCCTTGTAAATGCCGAAGGCGCTCTCCGCCTTCAAGATCAACGGAGGGAGATCTGTCGAAGCCAATTCTCCAGTGAACGAGGCTCGGCCGTCAACTCCTTGCAGCGTCACATCAAATTGCGAGAGCGGACTCGATCCGTTTTGAAACTTTCTCGTCAATCCACGCCCCTCAATTTTCCCATTGAAGCGAAGTGCCGAAAGGAACCCTTCCGCGCTAAGATTGATCTTAATCGTGCCATCCATTGGACGATCGTTTCCGGTAAGACGCAGCAGGTCGCGAAGATTCAGCGGTTCATTGAAGGCGATGTTAGAATAAAGCGCCGTATCCAAGTGCAAGGCCTCCTTGGGCGGCTTCCCCGCCGCCAGATCGAACGGATCGATGGGAAGGTAAATTTCCGCCTCAGCCAGTTCGCGGTCGCCGGTGCGCAGAAGCGCGTTACTTAGCTTGATGCCTGATCTGGCGAGGGTCGCCCTGGTGGAAAAGCGAAGAGCCGCTTTTTCCAATTCGAAGCCACTGAAATATATGTTCTGAGGAGAGTAGGTTCCGGCGAAATGACCGCTCAAACCACTTGGCGTGCGTCCTGAGACAAAGTTGTCGAGGGACACATCGAAAGCTCCCGAATGGGCAGAGGCCGTTCCGTCCCCCTGCCAGCGAATTCGCGCCGAGCCTGCGCGGTTCTTCGGAATGTTAATATTTGGAAGAAGGTCGCGATACCGGGCGATGTCCTGGGCCCGGGCCTCGATGTCGCCTGAAAAATTGTGAGGCTCGCTAATCTCGACGACGCCGCGTGCGCGAAGGAAATCGGCACCGCTCCAAAACTCGCACCGGGTGACCTGTGCCTCAGCGTTGGAGAAAGTCAGCTCCACACGGCCCGAATCAACCGGATGCTTTCGAAAGCCCATTTCCGACGCCTCGAGGCTCACAAACCCGTCCAGCTTTCCCGCCTCTCCGTTGATGGAGCCGCTTACGGTCATGCGCCCGCTCATTTCGTCGAAGGGGGATCCGAACAAGCCAGCTAGGGCGCCAAGATCCTTTATTGAAGCGGAGGCATTCAAAACGAATGGCGCCTTCGCGATTCCGAGCAAACCCTCGTTGAGCGAGAACTCACCGCTGCCGCTCAGAACGTTTTCTTTCTGCTTAAGCTCGAAATCGCTCACCGCCAATCGCCGATGGATCATGCTTGCCCCAGCTTCGAGCGATTCCCACCCGCGCTTGTTCCATCGAAATCCATCCGCCGCCAGCCTCAGCGAAGCCTGCCCGTCGAGCGCGTGACTTGGGAGACCGCGAAAAGTGAACCTCGCTTCGCGAACTATTCCCTCGGCTTTGCCACGAAGGCCAAACAACGCGGCAAGCGGGGCCACATCCACGTGAGAACCCCAAACGGCGGAATCTACAGCCACCAGCCCCTTCTCGGAGCCAAAAGAGACATCTGCCCGAAGCGAACCGCCGAACACGGACGCCTCGAGCCCGAGCGCCACGGCGCCGGGCCGCGCCAATTGAGCGACAAAGCTTTCGATCCTCACCCCTTCCCACAGATCAAGGCCGGCCAGATAAGCCGCTCCCTCTTTCCACGCCGTGATGCACTCGAGTGACCCGAGGCTTTGATTGAAGGCTCCCGCATGAAGCTCCGCTCCGGCCGCCCGGAATGCTCCGAGGCGCTCTTCGCTGAAGTCGGCTGATATGTCCTCAAAATAGTACGACTGATTGTGAGCAACAAACTCCAGATTGCCGCGACGGATCTCGAAATACTCCGGCAGCCACAGCATAGCCCGTTTCGCCCGCTCGGGCCGCTCCGCCTCGGACAAATCGGGAACCGGCTTGGGCCAGTGCAGACCCCCAGCCCTCAAGTCAACCACACCGCGAACATCTTCCGCAATCAGCGCGCGAAACAACCGCTGGTCACCGAAAATGGCGTGCCACAGCCAATTCAGCGCTATCTCGATGCGTGCGATGTCTGCTGCGGTTCGGGATTCAACGGAATTTGTTGCGCGGACCTTAACCCATTCGAGAACAATCGGCCGCGCGAGATTGGCCTGGATTGTTCCAATTTCCAGCTGCAATCCAGCTTCAGACGCCGCGCGGACCAATGCGAAGCGAAGCCCTCGCGAGAGGAGTGGGGGATGAATCAGCCACAGCACAACAAGGCACCCAGCCACCACCAGCGCGATGCGCCACGGGACTTTGCGGGTTCTGGGGGATTCATTGACCAAGGAATTCATTTTGTGGGCCATTTAGTATACTGCAATCCCTGCGGCACGTAGAAGCTCCTTCGCCGTTTCCCTCTTGATGCGAACGCAGCACGCGCATAGACAGAGAGGCTTGGGCGCTCCGTCCCGCCCGCCGCGACATGAAAAATAAAAATTTCAACGACTGGGCGGTCGCTTTAGCCGTCATTTTTTGCAGCATCCTGCTGTTTCTGGCATTGGCGTTCGCATTGTCGGGAACGACACTGGGAAAGCCCTCGCGAGTCTTGCGAGTCAACTTTCATGACGTCACAGGCATCAGCCTAGGATCCCAGATCAAATACGCGGGGGCGATTGCGGGAAAAGTCTCCAGCATCCGCATGCTCTCTTCCGAAGAACGCGCAAGCTCAGGCGATCCGCTCAATGCCATCCAGGTGGTCCTCGCGTTGAATTCGAACGTCCCACTGCTCTCTGAGGACGTTACCGCCAGCATTGCCGCCGACACACTGCTAAGCGACAAATTCATCCTTCTTTCCGGCGGATCGTCGAACGCCGAACCGCTTCCAGACGACACTGTCCTTCAAGGAATCTCACCAACGACATTCGACAAACTCGCCCGCAATATCGACGGGGCGATCGAGGGTCTGCGTGGAGCGCTGACGGGAACAAAAGGGGAAACCGGCGATATTTTTGAACGGATCCGCCTCTTGCTAACGGAAACGCAGTCCCTTTTGACCGAGGCGAAACCCGTGCTTCAGGATGCCCAAGCGCTTGCCGCAGACGCCAGACAACTCGTCGCCGACAACAAGGCGCCGATATCGCGAGCAATCAACCAACTCGACAATTCGGCCATCGCCCTCGAAAAGCTCGCCAGCAGCGGCCACAAGCTTGTCGCTAGCAATGAAAGAAAGCTCAGTTCGACTCTCTCCGATTTCAAGGTCAGCGCCGAGAACCTGAAAGTTACTTCAACCTACGCGAAGATTCTAATCCGCAGCCTGACCAAGCGCCCGTCGCAGCTAATTTGGGGAAGCTCGAAGCCCCCGGTTCTACCCACCGAACAGCAGATTCTTCGAAGCGCCGCGCCTTTGCAGGCGGACTGACCTTCTCGCGATCAGTTGGCTTGCGAGAATTCCGATTGAACTCGTCCTCGCCGCGGATAATCTGGCCTCGTGAGGGTGTTTGAGAGACTTCGAGGCTCCATACGGATTTTACTGCTACTCTTGGGAACGGCCGCCTGTGCCTCGGCGGCCCAAAGCTATATTGTTGTCGATAATCAAACTGGCTTGATTCTTTCGTCGAAGAACGCCAACGAGAAACTGCAGGTCGCCAGTCTGACGAAAATCGCCACGGCGATGGTGGTATTCGATTGGGCGCAGCTTAACAAAGCGGACCTCAGCCAAATGGCTGTGGTGTCCGCGCGGGCGCTGCGAGCAGGTGGCATCAATCCCGCGGGGTTGCTGGAGGGCGATTGGCTCAGCCTGCGCGATCTCCTCTACACCGCTCTCATGGCGTCCGACAACGTCGCGGCAACCGCTCTTGCCGAGCATGTCGGCGCCCGCCTGCCCAGTACGGACGGCCTTGAACCTGTCAGTAATTTCGTTTCTCACATGAACGCCCTTGCCCGCACGCTCGGTATGAAGCGCACGCTGTTCCTGAACCCGGCGGGGTCAGACAATGTCGAGGGGGCGTTGCCGTACTCCACCGCTTCCGATATGGCCCGGCTTACCCGCTATGCTTATAGCGAAGCGGACTTTCCCTTTTTCGTCTCCCAGAAGACCCGAATCGTTCACGTTTTTCGCGGTGGCGTGGATACGCCGATCGAGCTGAAGAATACCAATGAACTGCTCGATCAGGAGGGTATTGATGGAGTTAAGACCGGCCGTACAAGGCGGGCAGGGGATTGCCTGATTCTTTCCGCCGAGCGCAGGCCCGAAGTTCAACGACAGGGCGAGACCGTCCATGTCACTCCCCGGCGCATCATCCTTGTAATGCTTGGCTCGCCAGACCGCTTCGGCGAGGGAATGGCACTGGCGCGCCAAGGTTGGAGCCTGTACGATCAGTGGGCGGCTGAAGGGCGCAAAATCAGAAAGAACGAGGCACTTTAGGCCATGCAGAACATCAGAATTGGCGTTTTAACAAGCGGAGGGGATTGTCCCGGGCTCAACGCGGTGATCCGCGGCATCTGCCGCGCGGCGTACAAGCTTGGGTGGGAGGTTCTTGGATTCAGGGACGGCTATGAGGGACTTCTGCCCCCGGGTGATTACATGCTGCTCGAGAGGAAGAACACATCAGGAATCATGCACCTGGGTGGAACCATTCTCGGGACTACAAACCGGGGCCATTTTGTCGCAAAGATTGCCGCCGGGGAGAGGGCGATGATCCCCAAAAAAATCCTCGAGGATGCCAAGAAGACCTTCAATAAACTGGGCCTCACCGCGCTCATCGCCATCGGCGGTGATGGATCCCTTTCCACTGCGCTTCAGCTTTGCGAAGCGGGCATCCCCGTCGTTGGCGTCCCCAAGACGATCGATAACGATCTGGAAGCGACTGCGATGACCTTTGGCTTCGACTCGGCGGTCGCGTGTGTGGCGGACGCGCTCGACCGGCTCCATACGACAGCCACGAGCCACAAGCGCGTAATGGTGCTCGAAGTGATGGGCCGGCATACGGGATGGATTGCGCTATACGGCGGTTTCGCAGGCGGCGCGGACGTCATTCTCATCCCTGAGATTCCTTTCGAATATGCCAAGATTGCAGCCGAGGTTTTGCGGCGCGACAAAGCGGGCGCAAAGAGCACCATGATTGTCGTTTCCGAGGGAGCTTCCCCCAAAGACGGCAGGCAGCAGCGCCACGCGACTGCCAGCGGAGAACACCGCCTCGGCGGGATCGCCGAGATTGTCGGCTCAGAAGTCGCTGGGCGTACAGGCAAGGAGGTTCGCACCTGCGTGCTCGGCCATCTTCAGCGCGGCGGTGCGCCCACCTCGCTTGACCGGATTCTTGGTACGCGCTTCGGCATTGGCGCGGTTCAGCTTATCGTGGAGAAAAAATTCGGCACGATGGTCAGCTATCAAAACTATTTGACGGTCGATGTTCCCATTTCGCATGCAGTAAATCGCCTTCGCCGCGTCGATCCCGAAGGACAGATGGTGGAGAGCGCCCGAGCGGCTGAAATCTCCTTCGGCGATTGATGGCCCAAACTGATGCTCTGCGCGCCGCCGTGCGCGACGTGGCGGATTTTCCAAAGCCGGGAATTCTGTTCAAAGACATCACACCGATTCTCGGCGACGGCGTCCTGTTGCGCGCCGCCATCGACTGTTTTGTGGCGGATTGCGCAGGGCAGGAGATTCGGAAAATCGTCGGCATCGACGCCCGCGGATTTCTCTTTGGGGCGACCGTCGCCGATCGCCTTGGGATTGGTTTTGTGCCCATCCGCAAACGCGGCAAGTTGCCGTGGAAGACCGAAAGTCTCGCTTATCAGCTTGAATATGGCGAAGCCGAAATGGAAGTGCACACCGATGCCTTTGAGCCCGGCGAACGCGTCTCGCTCATTGACGACTTGCTCGCCACGGGGGGCACTGCGGCGGCGGCTACAAAACTTATCGCAAAGGCCGGCGGCAATGTCGTCCAGGCACAGTTTCTTATCGAGCTGGGATTTCTCGATGGCCGCGCCGCTTTTTCGCCAATCCCCGCGAAATCGATCCTGGTGTACTGAGAGCGTCTGCGTCTTCGGCAGCGCTCACACGATTTCCGCCACTCTTTCGCTTGCTCTTCCGATGATGGGAAGTCCATGCGCAAAACACACGATGTCGAAATTCAACGAGCGAAGGACGCGCAAAGACGCCAGGAGAAGTCGACGATCCTGGCAATATCTGTCGGGCAGGATCTGAAGGCCATCGAGATTGGTGAGCGCGTCACCGATCACCAAAACCTCCGATGCGAGATAGGCAGTCTCACCCGAACCGCCGCCGGGCAACCCAATCGCTTTCAGCGTTTGAAAAAGAAGCTCACCATCCTTCACCAAGTAATCGGCCGGAACATCCTGGCGCGCGCCTTCCGGTGCGTAGATCGGGATGTCGAGCCTTTCCTTCTCGTAAAATGAGCCTCGGAGATGGTTGCCATTCGTTAGAAGCACGGCGCCGACCTTATCGTCACCCACCATCCGCTCAATCGCCTGCTCTTCCAGTCGAACGGGGTCAATCAACACGAACCCGTCCGGTGTACGGATCGCCGCGCTGCTGCAGTCCGTTTTGCATTCAGGGTTGTAGCCGTGCCAGACAAACAAATCACTGGTGACTTGATGATATTCGGGGACAGGCTTCATACTTTCATTCCAAGGGGACTGGCTCAGCTTAGCTTTCCATAATCAAAAGCTCGACGCGATGCAATTTCGCGATTCGTGAGGTTTCGGTCCGCCGTGTCCTGCCAGAGCGCTTTTCCATTGGGGCAAGCCGCTTATAGTCAAAGACAAATTTGCGCTGAGCCGTCATCGGCTCTACTTTCGCGGCTTCGGCGGACGCCATGCACCAACTTCTTCACGACATAGCGCTCTGCATCATCGCCGCATGGGCTCTTGGGGTGCTTGCTCATTATTTTCGCCAGCCCGTGATCCTTGCCTATCTCGTCGGCGGGTTCGCGATCGGACCATCGGCATTCGGATTGATTCATGGACACGAGTCCGTCGCTACGATTTCCGAGCTGGGATTGATTTTTCTGCTCTTCATGATCGGTCTTGAGATCGATCTGAAAAAAATCGTCAGCGCAGGAACTTCGATCCTCGTCACCGGCATATCGCAGATCCTCGGGGGCGCCATCGCCGGAGTGGCGTTTTTTTATCTAATCGGCTTTCCGTTGACAGGGGGAAAATGGGATGCCCTTTATCTGGGAATAGCTGCCGCGCTGAGCAGCACTGTAATCATTGTCAAGGTCCTCTACGACAAGCGGGAGCTCGACACGCTGCCAGGTCGCGTCACGCTGGGTCTTCTCGTCCTGCAAGACCTGCTTGTCATTCTGTTTCTCGCAGTCCAGCCGAGCTTGGACAACCTGCGGGCCGGAGCTCTTTTAATGTCGTTCGTTCGCGTTGGGGTTCTCGTTGCCACTGCGCTCACCGTGAGCCGTTTCGTGCTGCCACCCCTGTTCCGCAGCGTCGCGCGGCTGCCGGAGCTGGTGCTCGTGGGTGCCCTGGCATGGTGTTTCCTCGTCGGCGATCTTGCCGCACGGTTGGAACTCTCACGCGAAATGGGGGCTTTGATTGCGGGGGTGTCGCTATCGACCTTTCCTTACGCACTCGACGTCACGGCAAAAGTGACCAGCCTCAGGGACTTTTTTGTGACGCTCTTCTTCGTCGGCTTGGGCATGAACATCCCTGTCCCAACCAGTGCCCTGCTTGGATGGGCATTGTTCTTCGCTGTTTTTACAGTGGCAAGTCGGCTGGTGACAACGTTCGTGCCGCTCTACTTGCTCAAGCAAGGTCTGCGCGCAAGCCTGCTTCCGGCCATCAATCTCAGCCAGATTAGCGAGTTTTCCCTCGTTGTGCTGGCGCTGGGCCTGGAGAAAAACCATATTGCTCCCGAAAGCAAGGGATTGGTTTCCTTTGCTTTCGTGCTTCTCGCGACCTTGAGCACATTCGCTATGATGAACTCCGACCAGCTTGCAAGGGTTGTAATTGCAGGTCTGAAGCGCTTTGGACTCCGCGACCTCGATGGTCTCGATCCGACAAGACAGGCTAAGGGACAAGGGCAGGCGGCGCGAATTCTCATTGTCGCCTTCTTTCGGACAGCGAGCTCCCTGCTCGAAGAACTGCGGCGAAGCAAACAGGACCTTCTCGGAGATTTGGCGGTTGTGGATTTCAACCCTCACGTCCATGCGACCCTGAGGCAGCGGGGCATTAAGGTCGTTTACGGAGACATTAGCCATCCGGAGACGTTGCTTCATGCCGGCGTAGCCTCGGCCGAGATCCTCATCTGTACCGTTCCCGACGCGCTGCTCAAAGGCACGACGAATGCAAGGCTCGTCCGGCACCTGCGCGACATCAACCCCCAGGCGAAGATCATCGCGGTCGCCGACATCCTGGCTGACGTGACCGCCCTCTACGCGGCAGGCGCCGATTATGTGAGCGTGGCTCGGATCGAGGAGGCATCAGCACTCTGTGAGGTGCTCGATGCGATAGAATGCAATCTCCTTGACGAAATGCGCGCCAAACTCGATGAGCGCCTCGCAGGGCGTCAGGAAGTTCTCCCTTAGCAACAATGCAACAATATCCAGCTGAATCGCTTCCAAGCGCCCTGCTAAGAATGCGGGAGTTTTACGCCACCGGCACTACCAGACCATTTCGCTTTCGTACGAAGCAATTAATAACTCTCAAGCGAGCGGTTCTAAAATATGAGGCGGAAATAAACCGGGCATTATATGAGGATCTGAGGAAGACCCCGGAGGAGGCCTGGGTTACTGAAACCGGTTTGCTGCTTCAAGAGATCAACCATGCGCTGAAGCACCTGAAGCAGTGGATGCGACCGGAACGCGTTGGAACGAATTTACTCAATTTCCCTTCCACCAGTTATTTGTACCCCTCGTCGAAAGGTGTAGTGCTTGTAATTGGTACGTGGAATTTTCCGCTGCAGCTATTGCTGATTCCTTTTGCAGGCGCAGTCGCAGCCGGCAATTGCGTGGTGCTCAAACCGAGCGAGTTTGCCCCCGCAACCGCGGCGGTCATAGAAAGAATAATCGCGGAAATATTTCCTAAGGAGCTGGCATTGGTCGTGCAGGGTGAGGGCGCTGAGGTGGTGCCTGCGATGATGAACACTTTCAGGTTCGACCATGTCTTTTACACCGGCAGCGTTCCTGTAGGAAAATCCATCCTTCAAATGGCGGCAAAAGAACTCGTCCCGGTCACCCTTGAGCTGGGTGGAAAGAATCCTTGTATCATAGAGAAAGATGCTGATCTAAGAGTCGCAGCCCGACGCATCACTCTCGGCAAATTCACTAATGCCGGCCAAATGTGCGTAAGCCCCGATTATCTGCTGGCACGCGCCGAAATAAAGGACGCACTCGTTGATCTTGTTCGCGGGAATATTGCAAAGTTCTACGGTGAACATCCCACTGATGGATACGGCTATGGAAAGATCGTCAACGAGAAACAGTTCGATAAGCTTGTCCGCTACCTGTCGCAGGGAAGGATTGTCGCCGGTGGCGAATATGATCGGCCGAAACGATTTATTGCTCCCACGATATTGGAGGATGTCGCGCCGAACGCTTCTCTAATGCAAGAGGAGATCTTTGGACCAATATTGCCGGTATTCTCTTTCCGTACGAATGCCGAAGCGATCAATATTATTGGATCGAATCCAAATCCATTGTCGTTTTACGTGTTCACGCGCAGCCGCGAAAAAGAGAAAGAATGGATCGAGAGGATTCAGTTTGGAACAGGTTGCGTCAACAACTCGGCGTGGCAGTTTAGCAATCATTACTTACCTTTCGGAGGTGTGGGTCAAAGTGGAATAGGTGGCTATCATGGCAAACATAGCTTTGACGTGTTTACGCATAGGAAGGCAGTCATGAAAACCCCGACGTGGTTTGATCCCGCTATCAAGTATCCGCCATTCAAGGGAAAGTTGAGAGTGTTGAAGTGGATCCTGAGATGAATGGTGCCGCGCCTCGCTGCTCCAACGACGTTTGTCATTTGTGTCGCTTTATCGCCAGTTCTTCTTCAACCCTGCCAAGCGGCAAAGTGTTGATCACTTCGTTTCGGGTAAGCCAGCCTTTGCGGGCGGCTCCGACTCCGAAGATCAAATCCTGCAGACCGGAGACAGAATGAGCATCTGGGTTGATCGTGCACTTTACTCCTTTTGCCTTTGCTAGCGGCCACCAGCGCCAGTCCATGTCGAGGCGCCGTGGATTGGCATTGAGTTCGATGACGGTGCGAGTTTCCGCTGCGGCCTCGATGACCGCCGGAATATCGACCTTATAGGGCTCTCGTGTCAGCAGGAGGCGCCCGGTAAGATGACCAAGGATGGATACATAGGGATTGCTAATCGCCTTGATGATTCGCTTTGTCATCGCGGCCTCGGTCAAGGCAAACGCTGCGTGGACCGAGACAACGACATGGTCGAGCTGAGCGAGAATATCGTCGGAAAAATCGAGTGATCCGTCCCTTCTGATATCACACTCGATCCCGGTAAAGAGGCGGAAGCCGTGATGCAGTTGGTTGAACTGCCTGATGCGCTCTACCTGCGCAGCGAGGCGCCTTTCGTCTAGGCCGTTGGCCTGCAAGGAGCTCTTGCTGTGATCAGCGATGCCAAGGTATTGCAGACCAAGCTCCTGAGCCGCTTCAGCCATCTCTTCGAGCGAAGCGCGACCGTCGCTTTCGGTGGTGTGACAATGGAAAGCTCCGCGAAGGTTCGGCCATTCGATCAATTCGGGGAGTCGACCAGTTTCAGCGGCTTCAAACTCGCCGCGGTCTTCGCGAAGCTCCGGTTCGATGTAAGCGAGGCCCAGCGCGTGGTAGATATCGGGCTCTGAATAAACGTCGGGCAGCGGCTTCTTGAGTTCGCGGCCCTCGGCTTTGCTGAAGCGATATTCGTTAAGCGACCAGCCGCGGTCCAGGGCGCGTGTGCGCATGCGAACGTTGTGCTCTTTGCTGCCCGTAAAATAATTCAGCGCGAAGGGAAATTCGGCGCCGGTGACAGCCCTCAGATCGCATTGGATGCCCGAGCTAAGCAGCACGCTAGTCTTGGTGTCACCGCGGGCAATAACGGACTCGACCTGGGGATGATTGACGAAGTCCCTGAAGACCTCGGCGGGGTTGCGCGTGGAGATAATGAAGTCAAGGTCGCGGACGATTTCCTTTTTCCGGCGGTAGCTTCCGGCGATTTGCGCGAGAATCACCAGCGGGTGACCGCGCAGATCGTCAAGAAGTTCCTCCGCAAGTGCCATGACATCACCGAGCCGGAATTGGCCGAGGCTTTTCTTGTGCTGCTCAATAGCTTTGAGAATGTTTTGCGAGCTCTTCGCTCCAAAGCCGGCAAGCGCTGCGATCTTGCCTTCGTTGCAAGCGCGCTCAAGCTTGGTGATCGAACTTATTCCCAGCGTCTCATAGAGGGCCTTGATCTTCTTTGCGCCAAGTCCTTGCAGTTCGAAAAGAATGAAAATCTCAGGCGGAAACTCATCGCGCAGCGTGTCGTAGTATTCGAGTCTGCCTGTCCGAATGAGAGTGGTGATTTTTTCAGCGATTGCTTTTCCGATGCCCTCCACTTCCTGAAGGCGTTCTTCTGCGATCATCTTGGCCAGATCTTCGCTTAGCGTTTCCATTGCTCGGGCCGCATTGACATATGCGCGGATCTTGAAGGGGTTCTCTCCCTTGAGTTCGAGCAGCCGGGCGATCTGCTCAAGGGTTCTGGCGATCTCGTCCTTGCTCATAAGGAATCTACGCTAAACAGGCCAGCCTTATGGATTGGGCCTGACAAACCGCTTTCATCACTTTCTTCGGGAGATCAATCCGAATATGTCCCCAGCCGGTTGCGCCAGCCAGGCAGCCACTTGGCTTCGTTGCGGGCAGGTGGGGAATTGGCCACGCGGCGCGTTAGCACTTGATCGGCAGCCCGGGCGAAGCCGGGCAGCGCAGGCCCAGCCGCAGGCATGGTCTCGAGCACCTGAAGCAGACCCCATCCTTGGCCGCGATAGCGCTCGGCAGGATTAACCCCTTCGCCCTTGAAATTCACATAGTCCATCAGCGCGTACAGCCCGAGACGCTCGCCAGCCACACGATAAAAGTTGGACTGTATTCTCTCGCGTTCGGAGGCGGGTACCGAGGCCAGCATCTTTGGGAGCGCCTGCTCCAAACGAAGAGCCGCGAAACGGGCCTGCCAAGCGATTGTCGCCCTAAGCAGTTCGCGGAGTTGCAGCATCCGGGAACTTTGAAAATCCGCCATAAATTTCGCTCGGGTCTTCCAAGGACATGCTCCGTGCATCCAGCCCGGAATTCGCACACCCTGCCCGGCCAGGTAACCGGCAAGCTTGGGAAAGCTCTCTTCGAACGGTCCTCGCTTTCCTTCGGGATACCAGATGAAATGTGCGATACCAAGTGATGCAAATTCCTCCCCCGCGTTCCACGCCGTCAAGCCGTTCACCGTCCCTCCGCATTCGTTTTTCCAAATGCGTCTACCAATCTCGAGGGCCCGAGCATCGGAAAGCTCGACAGTCTGAGCCAAGCCGGGGGATGCGGCGAGCACAAGAAAGAGCAGGAGGAACCGCATGGTTACTCTTTTAGCGACACGCCCAAGCCGTCGCAAGGTCCGAGCTTCATTTGAAAAGCATTAACGCACAATCCGCACCTGAGTGCCAATGCGAACAAACTCGAAGAGTTGGGGCGCAAAGGCCCGCGGCAGGCGGATGCAGCCGTGCGAAGCCGGGCTGCCCGGACGCGGAATCGGTCCCGCATGCATTCCAATTCCGCGCCAAGTAAGACGCATCCAGTAAGGCATCGGCGCAAAAACAAACCTTCCACCCTGTGGAGGACGGTCGCGCCGCACGTCTGCATCAGCTTTTACCGTGCTTCCGCCAGCGTCAACCGTCTTCCCGTACAAGGTCGAGTACTTGTCGACCAGCTTTTCAAGAATCCTATACTCGCCGGCGGGTGTGTTGAAGCCTTCCTTCCCCGTCGCCACAACCGACCAACCCGCATATTGTCCTCCAATATAGATCTCCGCTCTTTGCGCTCGCAGATCGATGATAATGCTTGGCTCTCCGACAAGACCTTCAGGATTCCATTCATAGAGCGGAGTCGGCTGAATGGCTGCCGGAGCAGGAGGCGGAAGGGCGGGAGGCTTCGTCGATGCGCAACCCAATACGAGGAGGGCTAAAAATCCTCCCGTAGCAAACCTCAACCCCACTAGCACCCTGCGCATACCGCGCGGAGACTTGGCGGATACACAGTCCTATGCAAGGGAAAAATCGCGGAGCGTCTATGCTTCGCCGCCGTTGTCCCGCGACAGTCACGCGGGTCATCGCTCCGAATGCGCTCCCGGAAGAGGCCATTCCGGCGCCTCCTCCGGAATAGCAGCTCATCGCAAAAGGATCGCGTAGAGGGCCTCATGCACGGCCCCCTCCGGATCGTCGGGTATGTTCCGAAATCGCGCACCGACATATCCATCGGGCCGCACCAGCACAGCTCCGCTCTCCCCGATTCCATAAACAGCCTCAAACTCCTCGCATACAAAGTCCACTTGGTTCCGGAAAATTGACCCAAAAGTCGGCGCGGGCCACATGGAGCCATTCCGGCCCGTTAGCAAGACCATGGTACCTCCCAGCAAATCCAGGATAGACCGCGTGCCCTCATTTCGCAAGATCGAGACATGTGGAGCGCGGCAACCGGGGCACGCCGAGGGAACGTAATCGTTGATCTTGTCGGCGACTTTGGGCGGCATCGTGCCATCGCTCACGAATGCACCTCTCTCATAGATGACTCCGAGATCCTGTCCAAGCCCAGCCCCGGCGCGGCGGTTGTGCGCGACCATTTCGCGAACACGGTCCCACTCGCCTTTAAGGCCCGCCTCGCAGATGGCGAAGACTTCGCCTGCGTTGTCGTTCGTATCTTCCATCGTTTGCAACGCTGCGCCATGTCGCTCCGTTTCGTAGCTGTCCAAGAGAACCTCGTCGGCTTCGTCGCGAACAACGGCCGCAAGTTTCCATGCCAGATTGTGAGCAGACTGCAGGCCGGTGTTGAGTCCCAGCCCTCCAGCAGGTGAAAGGCGCGCCGCAGCGTCCCCGACGAGCAAGATGCGTCCTATCCGGAATCTCAAGGCGACCTTGGGACTCATCACCCACGGGCGCATGCTGAGGACTTCGACCGGTTCCTCGGGAAGGCCGGAAGCGTGGCGAATGATCTCTTCAAAGCGCTCCTTGGAATAGTCCTCGGGTTTCTCCGAGGGTTGAAGAAAATGGTGCATCAGCCAAAGGTCGTCACCATTCACTGCTACGAAAACTTGGAAGTACTCTTCTGAAAGCGCCTGATAGAGGATGGCAAGGCGATCGCGAAGGTGCTGACCGTATGAAGCGCGAAACAGCACGTTGACAAAATGTCCCATGTCGCCCGGACCTTCAGTATCGATCGCAAGGTTCTTGCGGATGGCGCTGCCGGCGCCATCGGCCGCGACCACCCATCGCGCTCCAACCGTATTCCCATCGCTCAACACTAACCGTGCGCCGTCTTCCAGCGATTCAACGGAAGCAACCTCGGAGTTGAACGAGACAGACGCGACAGGCTCTTGTTCCAAAGCTTCCCGCAAAACCTTCTCGAGCCAGGTCTGCGGACAGTGAATCGGTTGGCAAGGCGTGAGGCCGCTGTGAAGAGCCGTGAGCGGCACACGCCCAAATTCCTCGCCCACGAGTGATTTTGCCCAGATTCCCAGCGAGCGTTCCTCCAGTGTAAGTGAGCCGCCGCCGATGCGTTCCAACAAGCCATTCTGGCGCAAGATTTCAGCCGTGCGGCGTGAAAGACCCATCGCTTTGGGATGCACCGAAGTCGACGGCTTCTTTTCAAAGAGCGCGGATGGCACGCCTGCATGTGCGAGCAACAGCGCCGTCATCATCCCGCACGGTCCACCGCCAACAATAGCAACAGGAAAATCAATATTCATAAACTGGAATGTGATATTCGCAAAGAGGGAACTTGGAACAGTCGTTTCGTTGGGGGTTCAGTCTTTTCTTTAGCAATCAGGCGCACGGGAGACGCCCGAGGTGACTAAAACTTCACGAGGGTCTTTAACATCGGAACTTGCTTCAAGAATTCATCCACCACCTCAGGGCCCGCGATTTCACGGGACTTTTCGAGGAAAGCTTGGACGAAAGGGCCAATCTGGGCACTTTGCAAGCCCGCGGACTGCAGGCTTGAGAACGCCTTCGCGGCGTCTCCGAGGGAACCACCCAAGCCGGAAAGAAAGCCTCCGCCACCCTGGGAAGTTGCATCGGGAGCCTCTGCAAAGAGGGCACTTGCCCCCGGAACGCCAGCCAGGATCTTTTCGAACTTTGTTCCCGCTATCTGCTTTCTGGCGAATTCAAGGAGGACCTTGGTCGCGTCGCGTGCAACCGATTCCGAAATACCCAACTTTTCACTGATGGCCTTGATGATCTGGTCCACACCTCGGTTCTAAGGATAACCGGCTCTCAAGCCGCTCCGGCGCGCAAAATACGCTCGATCGTATTGGTGGTCGAGTGGCCCTGGCTCAGTTCTGCCAGGACGACGCGGCCACCGCTGGCCTCGACGATTTCACGTCCACTTACGTAATGCGCCCAATCATGACCCTTGACGAGAACATGAGGGAGAATCGCTTCGATGAGAGCGCGGGGTTCTTCTTCGTCGAAGATGACGACTCCGTCAACCGCGCGCAAAGCCAAGAGGACGACAGCGCGGTCAATTTCATTGTTGATCGGCCTTCCAGGCCCCTTATTGCGAAGCACGGAGGAATCGCTATTCAACCCGACAATCAGTGCGTCACCTTGAGAGCGCGCAAATTGCAGATACTTAGCATGGCCCCGATGCAGAATGTCGAAGCACCCATTCGTGAAAACAAGTTTGCGACCCTCTGCGTCCAGCCGATCGCGCAGCTTTCGCGCGGCCGCGGCGGAAAGTACCTCGCCATTCATCACTGCTTCGCACCTGTTCGAAGGAGCGCCTCGTGGTTGGCCATCACCGTTTGCATCTCCGGATCGTCCGACTTGCGAAAGCATTTGTAAATCTTTAACGCGCCCGTGTAGAACGCGAGCGCCTTTTGATGATTTCCCGAGGCGTGATAGACTACGGCAAGATTTGCCATCGACTGCGCGACGTCAGGGTGCATGGCGCCAAAGCATTTTTCGCGAATTGCCAAGGCCTGCATATGAAGGTTTTCCGCGTTCACGAAATCGCGTAGGTCGGTGTAGGCGACCCCAAGATTATTCGCAGCGGAAGCCACCTCGGGGTGATCTTGCAAGCGGGTAGCAACCTCCATGGCGCGCCTGTAATTGCTTTCCATTGCCACAAAATCGCCAGCGAGCTTGCAAAGCGTGCCAAGCTGATTCAGCAGCATCACATGCTGCGAATAGTCACGCACCGCTTCATAAAGGGACAACGACTGCTCGTAGTGTAAGCGCGCCTCACGGGGTTCTCCCAAACGGTCGCGGAGAAGCGCCAGCTTTGCAGCGAGCCGCGCCGCAGAAGTAGTGGCGCCCAAGTGCAACGATTTCGATAACGCCTCCTCGAAGTTAGCCGCGGCATCCGGAAGGCGCCCGGCAGCTTGGCAAACGTCGCCCGCGATCTCAATCGCATCGCAGAGCCTTGGACTGCTCGAGCTCAGGACGCGCTTTGCGGCTTGGAGAAACCGAACGGCGATCCCATGGTGCTGCTCCGCCTTCGCACTCCTTCGTTCCGATTCAAAGTCCCGGCAGAGAAGCTCCCACAGACTCGCAGTTGTTTGCATCCCGAAGTAATTATGAAGCTGGCGGCTCGTCGCTGTCTAAACAAATCGCCTCATTGTTCGAAGAATTTCAAGGCTCTTTCGCGTGAGGCGGGAATGATGCCATAGAGGGACCTAAGGGCGTCGATCGCCAGCACTTCCCCCTTCGGATCGTGAACCCCGAGCACGCGGCACATCTCCGTTTCGAAATGGTTCAACGCCTTCAGGCTGGCGGGAGCTCGCTGGACGAAGTCGAGCCCGCGCCGCAGAAGGGCAAAAATTCCCGGCGCGGGGTGCATCGGCGGGGCCGCGATGCCAGCGAGTTCCCCAAAGTACGAAGCGAGATAAAATCCCGAGCTTCCCGCGCGGGAGACGTCGAAGACTGCCTTCAGGCTGGCTTCGCGTAGCGTGTGCAAATCGCCCCTGTTGCTGATCGAGAAGGAAATGTCGGCGCCGTAGAAGAGATCAAGAGTGCCGGCGAACGGGCTCTTCGGCCTGCGGGCGCCCCGCGCGACTGTTCGCATAGTGCCGAAGCCCTCGGTGAGCCATGTTACGATGAGGCTCGTTTCCGACCAAGGGGTCTTTCGTAAGAGTATTGCGGAGGCTTGTTCCATCCAGGACTTCCCGCCGAGGTGAAGGGGACTATGCTGCGTCTAGATCACTCCGCGTCCAGAATTTCCACGAGCCACTGCTGCAGAGCTGCATAGAAATGGATCTGGAACCTAGCCAAATCGCGTTCGTTGAGTATGGCTATCGGCACCGGCCGCGAGAGCTCCGCCTCGTCCATGCCGTGTTGCTCGGCAAGAACGATGCGGGCCTGATTGAGCGCATTCAGCCAGGATTCGGCATGTCCTGCAGGGAATTCCAACGCGAACCCGTCCTCCTCTTCTTTAAAGCCACGCAGATCCGCTTCGACAACTTGTCGTGCTGATAAGAAAATTGTGTGTAATTCGGGTTCGACATGCGCCTTCCAATCCTCGCGCAAACCATCCTCGGCGGGATCCCGGCTGGGTGCAGGGAAAAGCCGCTCTTCAACCGCTTTGACATCCTGTTCGAACGGACCGGGAATCTGGCGCATCAACCCCGCCAGCAGTGGCGGAATCTCGCGTAGGCCCAGTCGGTTACCGGGTATCCTATAGAATTCCATCATGAGCCACCGCGCTCGATTGTAGCCAGCAGCAGGTGAGAATGAAGCTCCTGAACGTATAATTCTGCCCGTTCACGTGCACCAGACCAGACGATCGAGCGGCCTTTGTGATGTACCTCGAGCATGTGGGACTCCGCCTTCTCGCGCGAAAAGCCAAAGATTTTGCGGAAGACCATAGTCACGTAAACCATGAGGTTGACGGGGTCGTTGTGTACGACAACATTCCAGGGCTGATCGAGCGCGGTTTCATCGCGCGTGGTGCTGCCAGGAACTTCCTTGACCTCCGCCATTCTACGCCGCTCGCAGGTTGCAGTCTTTCAAACTGTGCCACTTCGTCAGGCAGTCGCTGGCAACATTCACCCACAGCGCAATTCCATCGAGTGGCAATCCTCCCTTCGCCTCGATAAAGAGATACGCGCCGACGATCGCCGCCGGCGACAGATGAAAGGCCGTCCCTCGCAATGCACAAACAATCGCAAGGTGCCCCGGAACTTTTCCAGAATTCAAGAGCGCCCGGTATCTCAACCAGAGCTTTTCGGACTTCGGTGCGGAATACCCGGCCATCAGTGCGGTGCCGGCAGCTCTGCTTGCTTCTCTCATGTCCGGAGCAAGAGCCGAATCCATCGCGGCGTCGCAGATCGCAAGTGCCCGGCAGTCTCCCCCAGCACATGCAAACCGCGCTTTCTCCATTTCCGGAAGGAGAACAGGAAAGAACACTTCTTCTTTCCATCGCAGCCAGGTTGGGGAGGAGTTCAAATCCGGTACGAAAGTAAGGCGGCGCAAACTGGCCCAACCGGGGTGGCAGAGCGCGACGGCACGCAGCAATTCGATATGCGGATCGTTTACCTGGAATGTGCCGGAGCCGTTGATCCCTTTCATGAATGGGGCGAGCATACCATCCGGCGAGCTGTTTTGAAAATTTGTTCCTGCTTCTGAGCCATATCTTTTGCATCGGAAGCCGATTGATCGTCCCATCCCGCGAGATGAAGGAGCCCATGAATGACGCACAACGCGGCTTCTTCGCTTGCACAATGGCCGAAGCGCACGGCATTTTCCGATACGACGCCGGCGCCTATCAGAATCTCTCCATACGGAAAGGTAATGACATCGGTAGGTGTGGGGTCACCAAGGAAGTCGCTGTGCACCGTGGCGATCGCCTTGCTGCTCAGTATCGTAGCTTCAATCTCTTCCAGCCGCTCCAACGCCGAACCCGATCGGGCCGCTGCCCCGCATGCAGGCAGAGCGCTTTCCGCCATGTCCCTAATGAAGGTCAAATCGAATACTACTTTTCGCTGTCTGTTTCTGATCACACAAGAATGGGCCACGGCATCGGCTTAGCATCTTTCGGCGCGAATGTAGAGCCCTTAGCAGTTCGTCGAACTTGGCGTCCGAGCGGCCTCCGGCGTCGGAAAGAATCCGCCGACTTCACTGCAGGACCGCGCTACGCCGCGGATTTCTGTTCGCTGCGTAAAGGGCTCCCTGAGGGCTCCTTTTCCTCGCGCTTGGCCGGATACGCGATGCGCGCGTGCAGCATGTTGACGAGTGTGAAGCGGAAGCTTTCGGCGATTTTCCGGATTTCCGCCAGCGTAAGAGGTGCTTCATCGAGCTGATGTTCGGAAATACGAGAATCAATGAGGCCGCTGATCAAATCCTCGATGCGTTGAGGGGTCGGACGCTCCATGGAACGCGAGGCGCTCTCAACAGCGTCGGCGAGGCTGATGATTGCGATTTCCTTGGTTTGTGGTCTCGGTCCAGGATAGCGGAAGCTTTCCTCCCTCACCTCCGGAATGTCTTCCGGTCGCATGTTCATGATCTTGCCCCCAAGCCGGGCATCGCTCTGCTGCTGAAGGGCGCGCTGATAAAAATAGGAGACCAACGAGGTGCCGTGATGCTGCTGGATCACATCGACAATCTCGGAATTGAGCTTGTTCTTGAGCGCAAGATCCACCCCTTCTTTGACATGCGCGATAATGATCAACGCGCTCATTGTCGGCGTCAGTTCATCGTGAGGGTTGAGGCCAGGGCGCATGTTTTCGGCGAAATATTCCGGCTTCACCAGCTTGCCAATGTCATGAAAATACGCGCTGACGCGGCTCAAGGTCGGATTGGCGCCCACGGCTTCAGCAGCCGCCTCGGCGAGGTTCGCCACAGCAAGGCAATGGTGATAAGTTCCAGGCGCCTCGAGGCTTAAGCGTTTGAGCAGCGGATGGTTGAGGTCCGCCATTTCCAGCCACGAAATATCCGTGGTGATGCGGAAGAGATTTTCGAGCACAGGAAGAATTCCACTGGCCAATACCGCCGTGCCGAAGCCGGTGGCTATGGCGGCAAGGCTTTGCCAGCCGACCATCTTCCAATCCGTCTGCCCCGGGGACTCCCAGACAAGCGGCCCAATCTGACCGAACGCGGCCGCCAGCACCCACATCGCGATTCCCACATAGACACCGGCACGGATGAGTCGACTGCGACGGCGCACCTGGATGGTCACATACACCGCGATAAAACCCGTAATCAGTGAGATGACCAGAAATATTGGATCGATACGCCCGACAAGCAACGACCCCCACAAACTGGCGAACACAGCTGCGAAGAGGCCATGGTTTTTCCCCAACAGTACCGACAGAACGAGGGGCGCAAACGCGTAAGGCACCAGTAGCGGAACCAACTGAAGATCAATATTTCCCGCAGCGGCCTGTGCAAGGATGATCTTTATGGCAGCAAGCTGAACGAGAAGGACGCCGAAAATCAGGGCTATGCGAGAGTTGCCTCCCAGGGTCTTCGGATGGTTGATCCAAAGCTGGGCGACGGCGGTGACAAAGATGAGCAGGCATAGGAGAAACTTCTTCGCCGGCTCCTCCTGCTGGCCGGTGAAAATCAGCGCGGCCAAGCCGCCTACGAAACCCGCGAGAATAAGAAGTCTGATGGGCCAAGCGCATTCGAGAGCGTCGGCAAACTTGCTCTCGGCAACCGTGCGGCGTGTCTTGCCACAAGCCATGCCTTTGCCAATAAGGCGCCGCCGCTGGAAAAAATTCCACATAGATGCAAGAAAGCTACACTAACCCTAGAATCTTTCCTCCTGCAATCCACGATGTTCCCGGTAGGCGTGAACGATGGCCTGAACAAGCCGGTGACGAACAACATCGGTCTCGTCGAAAAAGTGAAATCCTATGTCTTCCACTTTCCCCAACGCTTCGACAGCCTCGATCAAACCGCTGCGTTTGTTGCGCGGGAGATCGACCTGTGTGCGATCGCCGGTGACAACGCACTTCGAATCCGGGCCCAAGCGGGTCAGGAACATGAACATCTGCTCAGTGGTGGTATTTTGAGCCTCATCGAGAATGACAAAGGCTTGACTGAGCGTTCGCCCTCGCATGTAAGCAAGTGGCGCAATTTCAATGACTCCGCGATCCATGTACTTTTGAATCTCGTCCACCTCGAGCATGTCGTAAAGAGCATCGTAAAGGGGACGCAGATAGGGAAGAATTTTTTCCTGCAGGTCTCCAGGCAGGAAGCCAAGAGCCTCCCCCGCCTCTACCGCAGGGCGAGTCAAAATGATTCGGCTGACCTTCTCCTGCTTGAGGGCCGAGACGGCGGTAGCCATCGCAAGGTAGGTCTTTCCTGTTCCCGCAGGACCGATTCCAAATGTGATATCCCGGGTCTGCATAGCCAGGAGGTAAGATCTCTGGCCATCGGTCTTAGGGACCACCGGCGGTTTGCGCGAAGAAGTTTGTATGCGCAATTCCAGCAGGCGACCCAAATCAGCGCCGCCGTTTCGGCCCGCAGCGTGCACAGCATAATTAAACTCCGGGCGCCGGATGACAAGGCCTCGCTTTCGGGCCTCGTTCAGTTGCTCGAAGACCTTGCGCGCCCGCGAAACTCCTTCCTCCGCGCCTTCAATGCGGAGCCAGCCCTCTCGAGAAGTCACTCGAACGTCGAGGGCAGCTTCCAGTTCCCGCAGGAGCTTGTCGTCGCCGCCATAGAGCGCCTGCACGGCACGGGCGTTCTCGAACTCCAGAGTGAGCGTTTCCAGATTACCTGTAGCCATAGACGAGCGCCCAATTCGAGCGCTCCTGAGGCGATTTTTCCACCGTGACAATGGCGTAGTAGGCGCCTGTCTTGCTTGGCGTGATCTTTGCCCCTGCGAAACGACCTTTCTGCCAGAATTCGGTCTCCGCAAGCTTTCCGTCGGAATCGTAAATATGAACGGTGATCACCGCACCGCGTGTGTCCGTCGCGAGCCAAAAGCCATATTCGTTGCCCTTGAAAAGCTGGGCTGTTACAGCCTGCTGGTCCTTGACGCCGAGATCACCACCCCAGGCGTCCTCACGGATTATGAATCCTTGCTTGGCATACGGCGCCGCCGCTTCCTTTGCGAAGGAAAGTGCGTCGTTCACCGTCGCCAATGCAAGCGGAACAATCACGACAAGCGTAAGCGGAATCAGAAATAACCTTAGCTTCACGGCGGGGTCAGGGCTCCTCGGAAGTGATGGCGCCGACGGCCTCGTGCGTCATCTTGTTGATTTTATCCACGCTCGCCTGCGGGATTGGGCTCTTGCCAATCAACGGACGAATGTCGCGAAGCAACTTGCGGACCCGGGCAACAAGCTCCTCCTTTTTCAGGCGCGAGTTGCGCATCTCGTCGATTCGCCGGCTGAAATAGTTGAGCAATTCGGGCTGGTTCAACAGTTCTGCGCCACTTGCAGAATAATTTTTGCCGACGATGGAAGTAAGAACTTCTGTGCCGCGGATCCATCCGCCAAGGCTCACGAGTTGGGCGAGATCATCGTCGCCGAGTTCCACCATGGCACCGCGGACGTCCTGCAGGGCGCCGTCAAGTTCCTCGCGCACGGCCCGCCAATTCTTGGCATCGGCCTTGTCAATGATGCTCTTGCTGCGGGCAATAACTGCCTTGCGGACATTGATCGCGTCCGCAAGATTGAGCACTTCCTGGCCGATCTGCTTTACACTCTCGGAATCCTCGGCCTCCACGACAATAAATCCATCCGCGATAACGACTCCAAGAAGGAGCGCGACCTGTGCACGATTGCCGGTGTTCTTGCCAAGATTGTTGCGCATCTCGGCCTTCCAGTTTGGCGAACCCAGCTTGTCGAGAACGTTGAAGATCTCGCTGGGAACAGGCACAACAACTTCGTCCACAGCCGCCGCCGGAAACTTCGAAAGATCGACGGATGCCGGAGGCGTCTGCGCAAGGGAACTCGCCAAAGCGAGCCCGCAGAAAACAGGGAAGAGCAGGCGTGACAGCATGGGAAGTTTTGGCTTCGCGAAGGGCCGCGGCCCCGTTAAAAGCGCCGGCATCATTAGATGAATGTTGAAAGAATACAATACCTTCTTGATCGGGCACGCGAGCAGCGCCTGTTGGTCATCGGGGATGTCATGTTGGATGAATTTGTCTGGGGGAAGGTTTCACGGATCTCTCCGGAAGCTCCGGTACCCGTCGTCGAGGTGCAAAGTGAATCCTTTTATCCCGGTGGTGCCGCAAACGTGGCGCGTAATCTCCGGCGCTTTTGCAAGTCCGTCCAGATCAGCGGCCTGGTTGGATGTGACTCGGCAGCGAGCCGGCTGAAACATCTCCTGGCTGACGAAGACATCGCCGTCGATAGTCTCATCGAGTCACCCGAAATTCCGACCATCGTCAAGACCCGGATTATCGCTCGCCAGCAGCAGGTCGTCCGCGTGGATCGAGAAAAACGCGTGATAGCCTCAAATTCGACGCACGACTTAGCTATCGAACGCCTGGCCGCACTGCTGCCCGAGGTGGATGGCGTAATCTTCGAGGATTACGGCAAAGGCTTTCTCAACCAGGGCTTTGTCGATCGTGTCAGCGCGATGGTCGTCAGAGCAGGTAAGATCCTCACCGCGGACCCCAATCCCGGAAATCCTCTGCGCTGGACGGGCGCCACGACCATTAAACCCAATCGCTCCGAGGCGTTTGTGATGGCCGCAAAGATAGATCCGGGGCCAACTGATAATCCACTGGCCGACACGCCGTTACTGGAGGCTGGAGCGCACCTTTTAGAGAAAATGGCTATTTGCTCGGTATTGGTTACGCTCAGTGAGCATGGCATGGTGCTCTTCGAGCGTGAGAAACCCCCTTACCATACCCCCACTCGAGCAAAGGAGGTTTTCGACGTATCGGGCGCCGGAGATACCGCCATTGCTCTGTTCACGCTCGCTCTCTGCTCGGGGGCAACATTGCAGGAGGCCGCCGAAATCTCCAATCATGGTTCCGGAGTCGTTGTCGGAAAATTCGGAACCGCGACCCTTACCCGCGAGGAATTGCTGGCAAGCTTTCAAAATCATTCTCCCTAGCCCCGGCCTTGAAATCGAACCGCGCCATTTTTCTCGACCGCGATGGCACCCTCATGGAGGAGGTGGATTTTTGCGGTAATCCCGCACACGTTCGTGCCATCGTTGGCGCTGCTGAATCCCTCGCCGAGCTGCGCCGTCACGGCTGGCTTAACATCCTTGTTACCAATCAAAGCGGCATAGGGCGCGGATATTTCACCGTTGCGGATTACCAGGCGGTCAATGCGGAACTCTTCCGCCAACTCGGGGGAACGATCGACGGCTCATACTTTTCCCCGGAGCATCCCGATCATGCGACCCGTCGGCGCAAACCCGCCACGGGAATGATCGAGGAAGCCTGCCGCGATTACAACATCGCGGCCGGAGAATCCTGGGTCGTCGGCGACAAGGAAAGCGACATACTCTGCGGTCGAACTGCCGGTTGCCGAACGATCCTTGTGCTGACCGGATACGGTGGGCGGCACCGCAACTGCGGCGCGAACTTCATTGCGCGCGACATCGTCGAAGCCGCGCAAATCATCCTTCGCGAAACAAAGTGACCGCCGCTGCAATCATACCCGCGCGCTGGGCCTCCACCCGGTTTCCCGGCAAGGCCCTCGTCCCCATCCTGGGCAAGCCCCTGATTCAACATGTCTGGGAACGCTGCCTCAAAGCAAGAAGGCTCTCAACAGTCATCATCGCAACCGACGACATGCAAATCGCCGAAGCCGCATTCGACTTTGGCGCGGAAGTCTCTTTTACGTCGCCAAAGCATCCGAGCGGCACCGACCGAGTCGCCGAAGTCGCCGCAAGGCTCCGCGGCTTCAAACACATCATCAATGTCCAAGGCGATGAGCCAGCTCTCGATCCACGCCTTATCGACCGGCTCGTCCAAGCACTCCAGCGTGATCCAAAATTAAGGATGATTACCGCCGCTAGCCCGTTTGACGCCGACTCCGACGCCCTCAATTCCAATAACGTCAAGGTCGTTACGGATCTCAAGGGCAAAGCCCTCTATTTCTCCCGCAGCCTCATACCGTTTGACCGGGACAACGCTCGACCCTCAACGCTCGACCCTCAACGCTCAACACTCAACGCCCAAGTACTCTGGCACATCGGCATCTATGGCTACCGGCGTGATTTCCTGGTGCAATTCGTCCGCTGGAGACCCACTCCGCTCGAACGCACCGAGAAACTTGAACAACTGCGCGCCCTCGAACATGGAGCCGCCATTCAGGTCGTTCGCACTCGTCACCGTTCGTTCGGGGTGGACACGCCGGAGGACGTTCTCCGGGCGGAGGCCGCCTTGGGTTGATTTATAGTCCTTCCAGAACTGGTAGGTGTCGTTACCGACGGTTCTTCGTATTCTCCAAGGTTCAGCTCCTTGCCAATTTTCCCCCCATCCATACACTCCCCGCGCATGAAATACATTTTCGTGACTGGCGGGGTGGTCAGTTCATTGGGCAAGGGACTCGCCGCCGCCTCGCTCGGCACACTGCTCGAGCACCGAGGGCTCAAGGTAGCCCTGCAAAAGCTCGACCCTTACCTAAACGTCGATCCAGGCACTATGAATCCCTTTCAACACGGAGAGGTCTATGTGCTGGCAGACGGCGCGGAGACCGATCTCGACCTCGGCCACTACGAACGTTTCACCAACTGTGTGCTCACCCGAGCAAACAATGTGACAAGCGGCCAGGTGTACGAAACGGTTTTGGCCAACGAACGCCGTGGAGACTACCTCGGCAAGACTGTGCAGGTCATTCCTCATATCACTGATGAAATCAAGCAACGGATCAGGGCAATCGAGGCGTCTTCCGAAGCCGACGTCCTTATTACGGAAATCGGCGGGACCACGGGGGACATCGAAGGCCTGCCGTTTCTCGAAGCCATCCGGCAATTTCAACTCGAGGAGGGGTCTGGCAACGTGCTCGTTATGCATGTCACCCTAGTTCCCTACATCAAAGCGGCTGGCGAACTGAAAACGAAACCCACTCAACAGAGCGTGGCCAAGCTGCGGGAGATCGGCCTTCAGCCCCAAGTGATCATTTGCCGCACCGAGATGCCCCTCGACGCAGAAGTGCGCCAGAAGCTCTCCCTGTATTGCAACGTGCCTATTGAAGCCGTCGTTGAGGCGGGGGACGTCGAGCATACTATCTACGAAGCTCCTCTCAATTTGCAGGCCGAAGGACTGGACGAGTACATCTGCAGGGCATTGAATCTCCAGACCGGCCAGCCCGATATGAGCGACTGGCGCAAGTTCGTGGAGCGGGTCGTCAACCCGAAAAAGAGCGTCCGCATCGCTGTCGTTGGGAAATACATAGAGCTTCAGGACGCGTACAAGAGCATTTACGAGTCTCTTACCCACGCGGCTGCGGCCCACGATTGTGCGGCAAATCTCGTTCTTGTCGATGCAGAGGATCTCGAAAAGGAGGGCGCCGACAAGTATCTGCGTGGCGTGGCCGGCGTGCTCGTTCCTGGCGGATTTGGCGATCGCGGAATCGAAGGCAAGATAGAGGCCGCGCGCTATGCGCGCGAGTCGCGCACTCCTTATCTCGGCCTCTGTCTGGGCATGCAGATTGCAACGATCGAGTTTGCACGGAGTGTTTGCGGTTTTGAGAACGCCAACAGCACCGAATTCGATCCAGACACCCCACACCCGGTGATATGCATCCTCGAGGATCAGAGGGACATCACGAAAAAGGGTGCGTCAATGCGCTTGGGGACCTGTCCTTCGGTGCTTGTCAAGAACACGCTCGCTCATCAGGTCTATGGCAGCGTTGAAATCTTCGAACGGCATCGCCACCGCTACGAATTCAATATGGATTATCGCGAAACAATGGAGAAGAGGGGATTCGTGATCTCCGGCACATCGCCTGATGGCACGTTGGTTGAGCTCATCGAAATCCAGAATCATCCGTGGTTTCTTGCTTGCCAGTTCCATCCTGAGTTTCGCTCCAAACCCAACGCGCCGCATCCTCTCTTCAAGGGGCTGATCGCTGCTTGTCTCGCACATCAGGATTGAGAGAGGTTATCGCGCCCCGCAATTTTCTCTCCCTGCTCGGGTGGCTGCTCATCGGCCTCGCTGGCGCTGTAGCGGTTGCTATCCTCGCGACCAGTCGAGGCGAATCGGTCAATGCTTTGTGGATGGTCGTCGCTTCAATCTGCGTATTCGCCATTGCGTATCGCTTTCACTCGGCGTGGTTGATGGCTCGGGTGCTCACTCTCGACGAACTCCGCTCCACACCGGCGCGCATTCACGAAGATGGCAAGGACTATGTTCCTACAAACAGGTGGGTCGTCTTCGGCCATCATTTCGCCGCGATCGCCGGACCCGGACCTCTCGTTGGGCCGGTCCTCGCGGCGCAGTTCGGATATCTGCCCGGCATGCTCTGGATTCTCGTTGGCGCCACCCTCGGTGGCGCGGTGCACGATTGCATTATCCTGTTTTGCTCTACACGTCGGCGAGGAAAGTCTCTTGGCCAGATGGTGCGGGAGGAAGTCGGCCCGTTTGCCGGCTTCATCACCTTGGTCAGCGTAGTCTCGATCATGGTCATCTTGTTGGCGGTGCTGGCTCTGGTCGTGGTCAAGGCGCTGGCCGAGAGCCCATGGGGGCTTTTCACAATCGTGGCCTCCATACCGATTGCGATGGCCATGGGAATGGCAATTCGCCATGGAAGAGTGCCCATTGGCTTGGTGAGCGCACTTGGGGTGGGCGCGCTCCTGCTTTCCGTCTTCGCGGGCCAGTTTATCAAGGGATCACCCTTGGAGCCCTTGCTAACTCTGGATGGAAAGAGTCTCGCTTGGGGAATCATGATCTACGGCCTTCTGGCTTCGATCTTGCCGGTTTGGCTTCTGCTCGCACCACGCGACTACCTGAGCACCTTCATGAAGATTGGAACCGTTGCACTGCTCGGCGTGGCGATCGCCGTTATCGCCCCGCGGATGCAAATGCCGGCTCTCACGAAGTTTACCGACGGGGCGGGTCCAGTCTTTGCCGGACCGGTTTTCCCCTTTTGTTTTATTACCATTGCGTGCGCTGCGGTGTCCGGCTTCCACTCTCTCATTGCTTCCGGCACGACACCAAAATTGCTTAGCAGTGAGCGCGACATCCGTCTTGTTGGCTATGGGGCAATGATCACGGAGATGATGGTCGGAATCATGGCCCTGATCGCTGCCTGCGCGATGCCTCCCGGAGAATACTTCGCCATCAACTCGAAGGGAGAACCGTCCGTAGTTGTTCAAAAGATCACCTCCCTTGGTTTTCCTGTCACGGAGCGGGAAATGAACGATCTCGCGGCGAACATGGGGGAAAAGACGATGATCGGGCGAACGGGCGGCGCACCGACCTTCGCCGTTGGGATGGCCAACATGTTTGCAAGCGCGCTTGGCAACAAAGCCGCGCTGTCGCTTTGGTATCACTTCGCCATAATGTTTGAGGCGCTCTTTATTCTTACAACCATTGACGCGGGAACGCGCGTGGGCCGCTTCCTTGTGCAGGATCTGCTGGGTTACCTTTGGAAGCCTCTGGGGCGCACCGATATTGCATTGGGAAACTGGCTCGCCAGCATTCTTTTCGTGGCGGCGTGGGGATACTTTCTTTATCAGGGAGTCGTTGACCCGCTGGGTGGTATCAATTCTTTGTGGCCGATTTTCGGCGTGGCTAACCAACTTCTCGCCGTCATTGCACTCTCCTTGGGCGCTACCGTACTCATCAAAATGGGCCGAACTCGGTATGTTTGGGTTGCCCTGCTGCCCCTCGCCTGGCTGTTGACAATAACCGTGACTGCAGGGTGGCTGAAGATTTTCAGCCACGATCCGCGGCTCGGCTTTCTAAGCGCTGTCGCGGATTTTCAGGCTAAAATTGCTTCCGGAGGCACCAGCGTTCAGATCGACGCCTGGCAGCATCAAATCATCAACAATCAGGTCAATGCGGTGGTAACCGGAGCGTTTCTTCTTCTTGTGCTTGCCATCGTTGCCGCTTGCGCGCGCGAATGGTGGCAGCTTCTGGCCGCAAGAAAAGTCGCCTATTTGCGCGAAGAACCGTACGTCGCGCTCCCGGTCGGATAGCATTTCCCCATGTTCGTCCACGTTCCCGTCTCCCTTTCTAAAAACCCGTACGAAATCATCGTTGGCAACGGGATTCTCTCCAACACCGGTGAGTTCGTGGCCAAGGTCCTTCCGGCTGGCAAGTGCGTTCTGATCACCGACGAGAACATTGCTCCGCTCTATGCCGAAGTGGTGACCGAATCGCTCGAGCTCGCCGGTTTTGCTCCGACGCTCATTACAATCCCCGCTGGCGAAAAGTCGAAATCGCTCAGCAGCGCGGAAGCGGTTTGTGATCGGATGATTTCTGCGGGGCTTGATCGAGGTGCATTCGTCGTGGCCCTTGGAGGCGGGGTGGTGGGCGACCTGGCGGGATTTGTGGCTTCCATTTACTATCGCGGCATTCCTCACGTACAAATTCCGACTACGGTCGTGGCGCAGGTGGACAGTGCAATCGGAGGAAAAACCGGCGTCAATGCGCGTGAAGGAAAGAACCTCATCGGCTCGTTCCATCAGCCCGTTCTGGTCATCGCCGATCCCGCTACGCTCGAGACGCTTCCAGCTCGAGAGTTCAACGAAGGCATGGCCGAGATCATCAAACACGCCGTCATTCGTGATGCTGCAATGCTCGACGATCTTGCCGGCCTCGAGAAATCGTCGTTACCTGCCCTTATTGCTCGCAACGCAACTATCAAGGCTGCAATTGTCGCAGAGGATCAATTCGAGAAACTCGGCCTGCGCGCTCTGCTGAACTTCGGACACACTGTCGGCCATGCGATCGAAAAAGCCGGCGGCTACGGACGCCTCCTGCACGGCGAAGCTGTCAGCCTCGGTATCGCCGCTGCGCTTCATTTGTCGGTTCAAAAGGCCGGCCTCTCCCAGGCCGAAGCCGATAGGGTTCTCGGGACGCTCCGAGCCTTCGATCTGCCAGTCCGCCTTCCGACGGACATCCCAACCTCGGCTTTGATGAAAGCGCTTTTCAAAGACAAGAAATTCGAGGCCGGGGCGATTCGTTTCGTCCTTACGGCGCAGCTTGGCAGCGCGTTTGTCGCAAAGGGCGTGACTGAGAAAGATATCCGGTTGGCAATAAATGAGTTACGAATTTCGCGACGCCGCGTGCCTAGCAAAGGGGTTCCGCGAGAAGGTCGTAAACGTTGGAGCTCGTAACGCGCACGTCGGCGAATTCGCCGACTGGTCCATCGCGAGTAAGGACCACTCGGCAATCGACATCGGGCGCATCGTGCGCGCTACGCGCAATCCGAGGCTGATCGACAAGAACCCGTAGTATCTTGCCCTTCTGTGCCGCAGCAAGGTCAGAGGCAATTCGTTGCTGAAGTTTCATGGCCTCGCGATGGCGGCGGTTTTTGATCTTTGCCGGAACCTGACCCGGCATCCTGGCGGCACGCGAGCCCTCCTCTTGCGAATAGACGAAAACGCCGAGGCGCTCGAAGCGCACCGCCTCGATGAAGTCCAGCAAAGAGGAAAAGTGCTCCTCCGTTTCGCCTGGAAAACCAACGATAAACGTTGTGCGGATGGCAAGCCCGGGAATTCCCGCCCTGAGGCGAACAACCAAATCTTCGATGTGCTCCCGCGACGTCTCCCTGTGCATGGCCGCAAGGAGGTCGCCGTGAATGTGCTGCAAAGGCATATCCACATATCTTGCGACCTTCGGGTTGCGGGCGATTGCGGCGATCAACTCATCGCTCCAATGTGCCGGGTGCGTATATAGGAGCCTGACCCAAAATTCGCCTTCGATCGTCGCAAGCTCGTCGAGCAATCGAACAAGCGTCGGACCGCGACGAGAATCCACCGGCTGCCGGGGGCCAGCTCTCTCTGCCCATAAATCCATTCCGAAATATGTTGTGTCCTGGCTGATGAGGTTGATCTCCCTGACGCCTTCGGTGACGAGATTGCGGACTTCCACGACCACCGATTCGATGGAACGGCTCCGGTGGCGACCCCGCATCTGCGGGATCACGCAAAAGCTGCAAGGATGGTTGCAGCCCTCGGCGATCTTGACATAGGCAGTGTGAGCCGGCGTGAGCCGGAAACGCGGGGTATCGTAATCGGGGATGTATCGCGATCGGCCGGAAATCAACAGGGCTGGAACCGTTCTCTCCGTGTCAAGCACGTCGCGAAGTATCTTTCCTGCGGTCGCGACCTGATCCAGCCCGATGAAGGCATCCACTTCAGGGAGTTCACGCGCCAGTTGCTCGCGATATCGTTGCGCGAGGCAACCGCTGACCACCAGCTTTTGGTCAGGATTCCGGCGAGCTTCAAGGATCGCATCGATGGATTCCTGCTTCGCGGACTCAATGAAACCGCATGTGTTTACGACGAGCACGTCAGCCTCGTCGGCATCGGCCGTGATCTCGAAACCGCCCGCCAGCGCGTCGCCAAGCATGATCTCGGCATCGACCAGATTCTTCGCGCAGCCGAGACTAACCATGCCGACCTTTGGAGGCCGGCCTTCACCGGGAACCGTGTTCATCAAACAGGCTACCGAATGCGATCGCTATGATCCAAGTCCGCCCCGACAAGCAGCGGAGATTCCGTATCGGATTCCATGGCACTCTGGTCGGCGCCCTCAGATGGAGGGGCCGGGCTCTGTCCACGCTCTTGCAAGGCTGAATCGGACGGGCGTTCCGTCACAGATGACGCAGTTTGCTGGGCATTCGTCTCCTCGTGAGGCAGACGATCGAGGCCAAGCCGCTCAATGTCGCGCAGCGTGGTCCAAAGCTTCAGTCCCCCAAGTGCAGACAGGACAAGCATGGTGGCTGCGACAAGCTTCGGCATCAAGGGCCTGCGTCTGCGGAAGGGGCGAATGTCCGTCTGCATGTAGTTGCAGGGCGTTTCTTGGAGATATTGGTAGCCTTCCGCCCCGCACTCTCCCGCGTCAGGAAGCAGGCGCCGGACCCTTGAAACTGGGATGCCAAGATATTTGGCATAGTCTATTGCAAACATGCGGGCGTAGCTCGGGTGCGAAAAGTGTGAAAAATCGTCGCGCTCAATCTCTCGCAAGCGCTGAACGGGGATGTGGGTCTCACTCGACACTCTTTCAACGGACAAACCACTCTTTTCCCGGGTTGCGGCCAGCTGTGCGCCAAGAGACCTCGCTCCTTCGGGACCCATTATTGCGGCAGCTTCACTCATCGCAGTTGTCACGCGGAATTCAGCAACAAAGCCTCCTTTGCCGACCCTCCCAGAGCGAGCATCAGCCGAAGCAACACACCATGCTTTTGTTCGGCGCACGTCATGTTTTTCTTATTACCTCTCAAGCCAAAAATACAAGGGAAAATCCAGTCGTCCCATGATTTTTACGGCAGCGTATCCAAATCGACCAAGATCTCCCGGTCCTTAACGCCGTCGCGTGGACCGACAATGCCGCGCTGTTCCAAAACATCGACGATTCGAGCAGCCCGCGTGTATCCCAAACGGAGTCGCCGTTGGAAAAGCGAAGTCGATGCTCTGCGCTCCTGTTTCATGATGTCGAGAACCTTCTGAACAAGCTCCTCGTCCTCTTCGCTGACGTCTTCCTCCGTCGGCGCACTGTTGAGCCTCTCATGGATGCTCGCCTCGAACTTCGGCTTGGCTTGCGACGACACGAAAGCCACCACGCGTCGTATCTCGTCATCGGTGACGAGAACGCCTTGGGCGCGAACCAGGGTGGAGGTTGCCGGGGGCAGGTAAAGCATGTCGCCCTGTCCAAGAAGTTTCTCGGCGCCCTTCTGGTCGAGAATCACCCGACTATCGAGGCCCGAGGCGACTTGGAAGGCAATGCGACTAGGGATGTTAGCCTTGATGATGCCGGTGACGACGTCCGCTCGAGGTGTCTGAGTGGCGACAATCAAATGGATGCCGGCGGCGCGGGCCATCTGAGTGATGCGGGCGATGGCGCCTTCCACGTCGGCTGGCGCGGTCTGCATCAGGTCGGCCAATTCGTCGATAATAACAACGATATACGGCATCCGATCCGGAATGACTAAGTCCTCATCACGCGGCACGCTTACCACGGGGCGCAAGCCCTCCTCGGGGACGCCTTCGTCATCGGGAGTGTCGCCGTCGTTACGCCCTGCTTCGGTCACCTTTTCGGCGTCAATCTCCTTTTGAGATTTCGGGAGGGGTCGTTCGTTAAAGCCCGTGATGTTCCGCACCGCGGATTTTGCGAAGATCTGGTAGCGCAGCTCCATCTCATCCACCACCCAGCGAAGAGCAAGCAGGACTTTCTTTGGGTCCGTGACGACCGGCGTCACCAGATGGGGCAGTTCGTTGTAGATCTGCATCTCGACCACCTTCGGATCGATCATGATGAAGCGCAGTTCCTCGGGAGTGAAACGGAAGAGCAGACTTGCAATGATCGAATTAATACAGACGCTCTTGCCGCTACCCGTGGTGCCGGCAACGAGGCAGTGCGGCATCTTGGCAAGATCGGCGATGATCGTTTGCCCGTACACGTCCTTTCCAAGGCCCAACGGAAGCTTCGCTCCCGAGTGCAGCCATTCCGAGGTCTCCAGGAGTTCGCGCAGGGCAACTTTAACCTTGTTCGAGTTGGCGATCTCGATTCCCACGGTGTCCTTGCCAGGAATTGGCGCAAGAATATTGATCCGCTGGGCGCGCGTTGCGCGCGCAATATCCCGCTCCAGACTCGTGATCCGATCGACACGCACGCCGCTGTCCGGGTAGACTTCAAAGCGCGTGATGGTCGGTCCGCGCGTTATATCGCCTGCATTGGCCTTGATTCCAAAATGGGCGAGCGTCTCAAGGATAATCCCTTGCACGGCACGCAATTCGTCATGGTCGGCCGGACGCCGGCCAGCCTCATCGAGTGGATCAAGAAGATCGAGCGGCGGCAATTGATAGTTCTCCAGCCGCAAGCCCGCGAGGCTTGGCTTCGATTCACTCTTCTTTTTCCGTCCACTCTCGATTTCGGCCAGCGATGGACGCTTTTCCTGCAGAATAGTGGAATCGATTATTCGGGGTTCCGGAAGATCTGCGGCTGGCGTCTCGTCGGCACGCCGCTGACCGGGATCCACCTTCTTCTTGAGCCTGCGCTCGAGCTTCTCCGCCTGTCGGGCGAGTTTGCGCTGCTCGAACTCCATCCGCTCGCTTTCCTCCATCGCAGCCATCCGTCGCTTCTCCCGTTCTGCAAAACGTGTCTTTATAGTCGCCCAGCCGCTCTTAAGAACGTTGATCGGATGGAATCCGATCGCCAGAACCAGACTCGCCAAATACACAACGCCAAGCACAATGGGCGCTCCCACTTCGCCGAGCGGACCGCCAAAGGCTCTCTCGCCTACCCATTTGCCAAGCCAGCCGCCAGGCCCCTCAATGTGAAAGGCTGCCCTCCAGCCCTTGAAGAACCATGGTTGCAACTGCAAGAGACAAGCCCCGGAAAGCACGAGCAGGAAGCTCCAGCCCACTCGCTCCCGGATCAGAAAATTCCTGGTCGTCAGCTTGGCAATGCCATATCCGCCGAGCACGATGATCCAGAGATACGAAGCCGCGCCGAAGAAGAAGTAAAGATACCCTGCCGCGACAGCCCCAACGACACCGCAAAGGTTGTGGACGATTGGGCTTCGAGCATTGCTGTCGTAGATAAGGATGGCCCAGGAAGGCAGATCGCTCGGCTGATAGGAAACCAATGCAAGGAAAAGAAGGACCGCCAACCCGACTAGGATCAGGCCGAGTGCCGCGTCCCAAGTTCCATACCCTTTCGGTTTATTCGCCATGAAAATTTCGATTTTCACCAATTTCGCCGAACCCGCAAGCATCGCGAAAGGTTTGCGAAAGGAATTGCATGGGTGGCCTCTCTCAGAGAAATAAGTGGGATGGCCAATACAGAACCGATCGTTTTTGAATCCCTTGCCATGGAGCGCGTCTGGGGCGGCCGCCGTCTCGAGAGCCTATACGGAAGAGCCCTGCCAGCAGGCGTGCCTATCGGAGAATCCTGGGAGGTAGTGGACCGAGAGGACGCGCAGAGCGTTGTGCACAGCGGACCTTTGCGTGGAACTACCTTGCACGAGCTTTGGACGACGTCACGTCGGGCAGAAATCTTCGGGACCGCCTATGAGAACCACGCGGCGGCACGATTCCCGATCCTCATCAAGTTGCTCGACGCGCGAGAGCGCTTATCCGTCCAGGTCCATCCGCCTTTGCATATGAGCGAGGCTCTTGGCGGCGAGCCCAAAACAGAGATGTGGTATTTCGCCGACGCCCTTCCTGGCGCGAACATCTACGCCGGCCTCAAGCGAGGTGTTACTCGGGAGGAATTTGAGAGGCTGCTTCGTGAGGGTCGCGTCGAGGAGGCGCTCCACGTCATCCCAGTCGAAAGCGGTGATAGCATCTTCATTCCCAGCGGACGGCTGCATGCCATCGGTCAAGGCAATGTGATCGTCGAGGTCCAGCAGAATAGCGACACCACGTATCGCGTCTTTGATTGGAACCGCTCCGGACTCGATGGCGTGCCCCGCAAGTTGCACATCGAAGAATCCATGGTCTCCATCGATTTCAACGATTTCGAGCCCATTGTAAATCACGTCAACGACGGTGTGATCGCTGAATGTCCCTTCTTCAAGGTCGAAAAACTGCCGCTTTCCTCGCCGGTGCCTGCAAGCATTGACGGGAAGTTCTCGATTGTTACAGTTGTTTCCGGCGGCGCCACTTGCGCCGGGGTCAGCTTCAAATCGGGCGATTTTTTCCTGGCGCCGGCATCACTTGGCGGCGCGGCCGTTGAACCAGCGCAACCGAATACCGAGATTCTTCGAAGCACGCTCCCGGTTGGATAGACCGGTAGCAACGGCGGCGGGTCGGGCGTGAACGGCCGTGCTTTCGGAGCTCAGCTCGACGCCAGCCGTAAGATGTCGTCCGCCGCGCACGCTGCGCCGTAGCCATTGTCGATGTTGACTACCGTCACACCGCTTCCGCAACAATTCAGCATGCCAAGGAGCGCAGCCAAACCTCCGAAACTCGCTCCGTAGCCAACGCTCGTCGGAACAGCGATGAGAGGCTTGTCCACAAGTCCCGACACCACACCCGGAAGCGCTCCTTCCATCCCGGCAACAACGATCAGGACGCCACAGGAGCGGATGCGATCGGTCTCCGCGAGCATCCGGTGAAGACCCGCTACTCCCACGTCGAGTATTCGTTCGACCCGCCGACCGAAGCACTCGAGGGCGACAGCGGCTTCTTCTGCCACGGGCAGATCCGCTGTTCCCGCGCAAATGACGCCCACGCTCCACGACCCTAGCTTTGCCAGCGGCGCGCCGACTGTGATGCATCTCGCTCGCTCATGAAAGACGGCCTCCGGCAATTGCCTCTGAACGGCCTCGAAGTGAGAGAGCTCTGCACGCGTCGCGAGCACTGGCTGGCCGCTTTCGCGCAGGGCCACCGCGATTCCGGCCGCTTCAGCAGGTAGCTTGCCCTGGCAGAAAATCACCTCGGGCCGTCCACAGCGTCTGAGCCTGTCGAGATCGACTCGGGCGAAGCCCAGGTCCCGCGCCGATTCAAGGCTCATTCGCACGAAAATACATCCGCATCGGAATCATGTTGCTTTCGACGAACCCATTGCGCGCAAAAAAGCCCTTCAGTTTCTCGTTCGGTTTGTCCGTCAGCAGAGTAATGCGAAGGAATTTTTTCTTCTTAGCGAACTCGATGGCATAGTTGAGCAGTTGTTTACCGAAACCTTGGTGCCGGTAGTCTCTGTGGACGATCAAGTCTTCAAGTACCAGAACGAATCCCCCCTCGGCCGTGCTAATCGTTATCAGCAGGTTGATCATTCCGATGATCTTGATCGGGCTGCGCAACACGAACACCCGGCCGCGCGAGGGCTGTTCGAGCAGAAGGCGCAGGCCGCGCATCTCCTTCTCCCGGTTCGGAATGAAATCTCCCTCCTGCGAGAAGAGCTCGAATAGCAGCTCGGTCAGCTCAGGCAAGTCATCAAGTGTCGCGGGTTCGATGCGGAGGCCTTCCATCACACCCTTCTAATATTCTAAAAGTGGAATCCGATGCAATTGCGGCGAGCTCCCGCCTTTAAGTTGCGCGCCCGAACTTCCGGTCGAGCTCGGCAAAGGAAAACTGAATCATGGTCGGACGTCCCGACGGACTGGCGTAGGGCAATTCGCAGCGAAGCAGTTCGCCCACCAACCGCCGCGCCCCCGACTGATCCCTCGCAAACCTTTCCGCAGCTGCCACGCGCGAGACCGAACGCGCAAGCGCCTCGCGAATGTCTCGTCCGCGCGGGAGCCTTCCTGCCGCACGGAGCGCCGAGGCGATTTCATGGAGAAGGCGCGCAGGCTCTCTCCCCGCAGCGCAGGCTGGAATTCCCTCGACCTTCAATGCCGCACCGCCGAACGGCTCAAGGTGGAAACCCGCCGCACGGAGGTCGTCCAAATGGTCGGCAATCCATGCATGCTCGCGAGGAGGCATTTCGACAACGGTTGGGATCAAAAGGCGCTGACTCGGAGCATTTCCGTCGGCGATCTGGCGCGTGAGGAGCTCGAAAAGTATTCGCTCCGAGGCGGCCCGGCTATCCAGCAATACGAGCCCCTCGTCACCTTCGAGAACGAGGTAACCATCGCCAACTCGGCCCATGAAGCGGAAGCGATCGGCTTGCGGGAGCTTCTGGGAGCCCTCGGGCTGATCCGGATGGGGTTCCTCTGGGAGGGGTATGACCGCTTGCGGCGGCTCCGGTACGAAGGCGGTCGCGACCCGCGCGGGCTCCGGAGTGCGCGAAAGCTGCGCTCGCGGCCGGATCAGCGCACGCCGTGCCGCGTCGAATACAGCCCGCCGAATCGCCTCCGGCTGCCGGAGACGCACCTCGCGTTTGGCTGGATGCACGTTGCAATCGACAAGGCCCGGATCCATCTCGATGCGCAGCACGCAAAGGGGATGCTCGCCCCGCTCGAGAGCGCCCGAATACGCCTCGCGAAGAGATTGCTGGACCGCTGGGCAATGAATCGGGCGCCCGTTGAGTATCACGAATTGTAAAAGACGGTCGCGCCGTCCTTGGCCGGGACGAGCAAGAAAACCCGTGAGCTGAAACCCCTCCCCCTTGAACAGATCGATCTCGACAAGCTTGGCCAAATGACCGTTTCCGAACAGATCCCGGATGCGAACGGCCAGGCTTTCAGCGCGGGGTAGCGCCGCGACCGTGCACCCGTCGCGCCGGCACTCGAAGGCGACCGATGGCCTCGCCAGCGCAATCCCCTGGAGACTATGAATGATATGGGCGGATTCCGTTTCCTCGCTTCGCAAAAACTTCCGGCGAGCCGGAACATTGTAGAAAAGGTCGCGTACGTCTATCTGTGTTCCCGCCGGGACACCGATCTCTCGCACGGACTCGATCTTGCCACCCGAAACAACGACTTCCGTGCCTGCGTCCGCGGGAGCTTCGCGGGTCGTCAGCCGGAACCGCGAAACGCTTGCAATACTGGGAAGCGCCTCGCCGCGAAATCCCATCGAGCGCACACAAGCAAGATCTGAGCCGGTGCGAATCTTGCTCGTCGCGTGACGTTCAAGACACAGAAGAGCATCCTCGCGATCCATCCCGCATCCGTCATCTCGCACGGAGACAAAGCGGGAGCCTCCGCAGACATGCTCGATCCAAATCCGGGAAGCTCCAGCATCAAGACTGTTCTCAACGAGTTCCTTGACCAGCGAAGAGGGCCGCTCGACCACTTCTCCCGCCGCGACCTGGCTTGCAACAACGTCTGGAAGGAGACGAATTTTTCCCATTTCGCCCTAATCGTGCCGCACTCGCGCAGTCGCCGCAGCAAAAACCAAGAGAATTCTCAAAAAAGGGGGGGCGCGCACCTCCATCCACAGGCCCTCGAGCTTCCGGCAACCCTTGATTCCCAAGCTTCAAACGCAGGGCTTTTCGACGCTTCCCTCGCACGCCCATTTGACTTCATGCCAAATCATACCTAAGAGAAGATTGTGATTGAACTCACCGCCAATGCCGCCGCGCAGCTCCGTGTGCTCGTCGAAGAAAAGGGGCTCGATACGAAAACCTCGGGCCTCCGACTCTTGGTCGAAAAGGGGGGCTGTGCCGGCATGCAGTACGCAATGAGCATTGGCGCTCCGAAAACAGATGACATCATCGTCGAACGAGACGACGCTCGGCTTCTTGTGGATGCCGACAGCCTGAGATGGCTGGACAATTGCGTGATCGACTACGAAGATAGCTTGTCTGGCGCGGGATTCCGGGTTAGCAATCCCTTGAGTGCGCGCAGTTGCGGTTGTGGCACATCGTTCGAGCCCGCAGACAGCGCGCGCTCTTGAACGAGACTCCATGGCCCGAGAACAAAAAGGACAGTCCTTCGACACCAAAGCACGGAGTTCCGAGTTCCCATACCACGCAGAGGAGCCGCCTCCCCGCAAGGATGGCAACTTGTTCGCATGGACGGTCGTCATCCTGCTGCTCATCGGCTTTGCGATTTTTTGTTGGGTCTTCAGCTTTTACGTTTTCGGGCACCCGGAAAGGCCATTCAGCTATTCCATTCTTGCCAAGTTAAAGAAGCTCGAAAACCCGAAACGGTTTGAAATAACTGCCGCGCCCCAGGGTGAGTTTCTCAACGCTCAACAGCTCTGGGACCGCTATAACAACATGACGAACCGGGAACTTGAACGCGCAAGTGAAGCGTTGCTGCGAAACTATGTTCGCAACTATAAGCTCACGAGTGACAAAGTCCCGTATGTCGTTGGTTCGTTCAACATTCTCGACTCTTATGAGTTGGCCGAGTCCAACTTCTTTCCCTCCGGAGTCGTGGCCGTCGCCCACGCAACCGACGCCCAACAAGTGCTTCTCGAACACGTCTTTACCGCAGATAAGCGCGTGATCCCCATCCTCCACCGCATGCTCTTGACCGGACTCAACCTGCGGTTTGACAAGACCGTTGATCTCTCCGCTCTCTTAAACGTGAAGCGCCTCAAGGACGGGAGGCTGCAGTTTACCGCCGTGCCGCTCCTCTATGGCAGCTACACCACAAGCACAGGGGCCGGGACATTCTCACTGGAACCACCCACCCATTTGAACGTAGCCGCGCGCTTGCCCGTCGTGTCTCAGCCGGCAATAGAAGAGGCTACGGAAAAGCTCGCCGCTCACCGAAGCCGCGCCAATCTCCCCGCGGCAGAAAGCGCTTCGCCGCGCCCGCAAATGCAGCTTGTCCGTGTCGAGCGCCCCAAGCCCGTAGCGCAAACCGCGGTCACTCCTCCGCCCCCAACGCCCACCCCGGTCCCTGAGGAGGCTCCAGTTCTTCCGGCTGTCCCCGTTAAGCCGCCACAACCTACGCCTGCCCTGGCGGCAGCCACTCCCCCTCCCCCAAAACCGGCAGCTACTCCTCTCCAGCCATTCATTTCCCCGACTCCGGCTTCTATCGCAACCACCGCTGGTGGAAACTGGCCGACTTACTCGCCCGGCCAGATGCCTCGCGGGCGACTTGCCAATGTGCCAGACATGTCTGAACTCGCCACTCGCGGCGTGGGAGGCGAGCGCATTTACCTTCAAGGAAGCTTCATTGTCACCGCATCGGGTCAGGACCGCGCTGTCCTCCGCTCGCAAGCGGCGCTTCCAGAGAATCTTGGAGTCGGGGGACGCAGCAGCAATACGCGCATTATCGTTGAATTTCCCTCTGGAAGTCGTCCACCTTCCGAGGGCTCGACCTTATCGCGCGACTCTCGCCGGCCGTTCCTCGTGACGGAGGTCCGGAAGACTCCCGACGGTCAGGTGAATGTTTATGTGCGCGAAGTCACTCGCGCTCAATAAGATTCTTGCAGAAATCGCAAAAGAAGGTCCTTTGACTTTTGCGCGTTTCATGGATCTCGCGCTGTATGACCCAGTGGCCGGCTATTATGCTTCCGGCCGGGGAAAAATCGGCAAGCGGGGAGACTTTTTCACAAATGTCAGCGTCGGCCCGGTGTTCGGACGGATCCTTGCCGAGCAGTTTCGAGAAATGTGGTCTTGTCTCGGGCGGCCCAGCCGATTCGCCCTCGTTGAGCAAGGCGCAAATGACGGGCAACTGGCTGCAGATATCCTTTCGGCCATAAACCAGGAAGCGCTGCCTGCGATCGAGTACTGGATCGTCGAACCTTTCCCTGTCCTCCGGCGCCTCCAAGAGCAAACGCTGAAAGCGTTTGGAGGCAGGGTGTATTGGGCTGAAGACCTCGATGCTCTACCGGTCTTCGACGGCGTTCACTTTTCAAACGAACTTGTGGACGCCATGCCGTTTCACTTGCTTCAATCGACGGGAGAAGGATGGAAGGAACTCTTCGTTGCAGCTCACGAGCATCACCTGGCCTTCGAGGCCGGCGACCCACAAGAACTGCTTACGGACTGCGTCAAGATCCTCCCGCGACGGATCAAAGGCACTCTTGCCGAACTTCGCCCAGCCGCTCGCACCTGGATTCAGACCATTGCAAGCAAGCTGCGCACCGGTTTCCTTTTCATCATCGACTATGGCTTCTCTCGTGAGCAGCTTCTCTCCCCTCATCGCGCCGAAGGCACTTTTGCGTGTTACCGGGCGCATCGACGTGACGCTCGCCCGCTCGAAGAGCCTGGGGAAAAGGACATTACCGCGCACGTCGATTTTACCGAACTCGCTGAATCCGCTCGGGATTCGGGGTTTCGTATCGAAGGTTTTGCGGATCAACATCACTACCTTGTCGGAGCTTCCCAGGACCTCCTGAAGAGACTCGACGGTCCGCCGGATTCCGCTTCGCAAAAGACACTTCGGTCGCTCCAAACACTGCTTCATCCCGAGATCATGGGAACGCAGTTTCACTATCTCGCTCTCTCAAAAGGTGTTAGCCTCTCGTCCGGACTTTCTAGCTTCCAGTTCGCCAGGGGCCCTTGCCAGGGGCTCTTTCCGAGCGGCGCGTAACGATCCGGCGGGGCCGCTTTCATTTCCGTTCGCGAGGCTTTTCGTCGGCTGACGACCAAAACCGATATGCAAAAAAGGGGTGGCGATCCCCGGAGCACCCTCCAAAGCCCCCGCCGGCGCGCGGCTACTGCGGCGCGGGCGTAGACGGTCCTGGGGATTCCTTCTTGACCAGCTGTACCGGAACTTCCATTGCGATCAGCTCCGAAACCGTAGCAAATTTGTATCCCTTGGCGGTTAGCGTATCGAGCGTCTCCGGCATCGCGGCAACGGTTGTCGCGTGAATGTCATGCGTGAGAATGATGGCTCCCGGATGCGTGTTCTGAACAATGTAGCTATAAACCCGGTTGGAGTTGCGGTACCTCCAATCGAGGGGATCCACAGACCACAGAATGACTTTCAGCCCGTAATCTTCGGTCAAGCGCTTGTTCAGTATAGAGCTGGTTGCTCCGTAGGGGGGGCGCATTAAAGTCGGGCGCTTCCCCGTGACCTTTGCGATGACGTCGTTGGTGTTTTCAATTTGCTTGCGCACCCCCTCTACGCCCAACTTTGTAAGCGCCGGATGACTCCAGCTGTGGTTGGCGATCTCGTGGCCCTCGGAAGCCATGCGCCGGAGGATGTCGGGGTATTCGGCAGCATTCTGTCCCACGACGAAAAAGGTCGCCTTGATGCCGCGTTCTTTCAACGTGTCAAGGAGCCTCGGCGTGAGCTGCGGACTGGGGCCGTCGTCGAATGTCATTGCAATATACGGACCGTTCACGTTGCAGGAGTTGTAGCTGTACTTCGGGGAAGAGGCCGACGTTGGAGGCGATGACTGCGGCAGGCTGGCATAGGCGGCAGGCTGCACGGAGGGTGAGGTCGACGGCTTTGCGGAAGGAATCTTTCCTGGCGAAGGATCGCCGGCTATCTCCCCAGGCGGCACAACAACGACTTGGGGTTCACTTTGCGTTTGTGCCGTTTGGCACGCCACCAGGGCGAACCCGACGAGCGCAGCGCCGAAAGAGAGGCGTTTCATTATTCAGTGCTTGAGGCGCTTATCTATCGCATGAATCACGCCGAATGCCATTATGTTTTTGAGTCGCCGTCGGAGCGCGGTTCACTGTCGGATGCCTTCGATTTCTCGAGCAACGTGAGAAACTCGCGCAAAGCAGGCGAGACGCGCGCCGAGCGCCGGATCAATGCACCTAGGGGCCGCCGAAATGTAGGATCACCGAATTCTACGGCAGCGAGCAGGCCGGTTTCCACTTCGTCGCGCACCGCCATCTGCGGAACGATCGAGACGCCGTTCTCGATTTCAACCGCGCGTTTCACAGTCTCGATGTTGTCGAATTCAAGAACAAGCCTAACCTTCACTCCCTCGGAACGCAGCTTGCGGTCGATCTCGCGGCGCGTCGGCAAATCGGGCTCGAAAGCGATGAATTTCTCTCCCTGCAGCGCAGAAAGAGGAATTCGCCGCCGTGAAGCCAGAGGGTGTGTCGGCGAACAAATGAGCACAAGCCGATCGCTCCAAAACGTTACGGTCTGGAGCCCGCGGCGCGGGGCCGGATAGGCCACCAGACCGATGTCTGCCCGCCCATCCAGAACGCTCAGGTAAACCTCGGACGACCGCCGATATTCCACCCGCACGTCCACTTCGTGATGCGCTTGACGGAAAATCTTCAAATACGGCGGTAACTCATGCAGTCCGATACTGAAAATGGTCGAAATGCACAATTCACCGGCCACAAGATTCTGTAGATTGTGAATTCTGCCTTCCAGATCCCCTAGAATATCCATTACCTGATGGCTTGCCTGAAGAAACGCCCGACCCTCCGGAGTCAACGAGAAATTCTTCCGTCCACGCTCGATGAGCTTCACGCGAAACCGCCGTTCCAGGGCTCGTACCTGCTGGCTTACAGCACTTTGCGTGATGCCATTCATCTGCGCGGCCTTCGAAAAACTCGAGGTCTCCGCCAAATTGGAAAAGATTTTGAATGACTGTATATGCATAAAAAAAATCATGTAATAATAGCTTATGCTTCTCACATGTAAATAAGTTTCTTTTATGGACGACATTTCCCATCGTTTAGAGACCGTTCGCGCACAGATTTCGACCGCTGCGCACGCAGCTGGCCGCGATCCAGCCGAGATCGGTCTCGTCGCGGTTTCGAAGACTCAAGCTGCTCTCTCGGTGCGCGAGGCGTTCGACGCCGGTCAGGTGTTATTTGGGGAAAGCCGTGCCCAGGAACTTGTTGCGAAGGCGCCGTTGCTTCCCTCGCTCACGCGGTGGCATTTCATAGGCCATCTGCAAAAGAATAAGATTCGCAAAGTTCTTCCTCTCGTTGAGCTTATTCATGCCGTTGATTCCATTGATCTTGCGTTGGACATTGACCGGATTGCCGCGGAGCTGGGTTTATTTCCACGAGTGCTGCTCGAGGTGAATGTCTCGGGCGAACGAACGAAGTTTGGTTTCAAACCTGAAGACCTCCGAGAACAAGTGGAGCGCCTTTTTGCCCTCCCGCGTGTTCAGGTTGAGGGTCTTATGACGATCGCTCCTGCTTTGGAGCGTGCGGAGGAGGCGCGCCCATTCTTTGCTCGGCTGCGAACCCTGCGCGACGAGATCACCGCCGAAACTGGCACTCGACTGACGACCCTTTCAATGGGCATGAGCGGCGATTTCATCCCAGCAATCGAGGAAGGCGCAACGCTGGTACGCGTAGGGACTGCGATTTTCGGCACCCGAGCGAAACCTTGAGAGCCGCTTCGCCAGCTAGACAGGACCGCAGCTCCCGATCGGATATCAAGAAAGCGCAGCCCCGTTGTCGGCGTTGCGCTTTGTTTTCCGCCAATCCGAGCGAGACGCTCGAATAAACAATTTTCCAGCGCGACGAGTGGCCGCACGTTCATCCACCGAAACGGCAGTAAAGATCCCCCGCCCTTTGCAGGCGCTTCCAGAAGATCCGGTTGATCGTGACGACCGTCAATGCCATGACCATCACGGCAGCAGCGAGAACATCGAATTTGCCCGCGCTGGTAGCCCGGCTTATAAGATCGCCGAGACCGAATGCGTTGTAAGTCTTTCCACCCTGCTGAACGCATTCGGCTACAAAAGGATCAAATCCGCCAAGAGCGAGCGGCGGCGCTGAGGCTTAGCGATCGAAGCTTCAGTTTCCAATCGGAGGCTCGCAATTGACAAGGTCTCTGGCACTAATGCAAGTGGCCCAATAGGAATTTTAGGCTGCGGTCAAGCTTCGGCGGCAAGAAATTGCTTCTCTGCGCCGCGCGCGCTCATCCCGAGTCACTTACCGCTTGAAGCACCCGTGGAAGCGTCTAGGCTCTCATTGAAATCGACAAAACTTATGGCTTACGAACTTCCAACTCTGCCCTATCCGACGAACGCGCTCGAACCCAGCATCGACGCGAAAACAATGGAAATTCATCACGGCAAACATCATGCGACGTACGTGACCAATCTCAACAAGGCCCTCGAAGCGGCGCCAGATTTGGCCAAGAAGCCGGTGGACGAACTCATCGCCGATCTTTCCGCCGTGCCCGAGGCCATCCGCGGAGCAGTGCGCAACAACGGAGGAGGCCATTCGAATCATACGTTCTTTTGGAAGATCATGGCTGCAGGAGCGGGCGGCGCGCCAACCGGCAAGCTGGCCGATGCCATCAAGGCTAAATTCGGCAGTTTCGACGATTTCAAAGCCAAGCTCGAAGCCGCCGGCCTCGCGCGATTCGGAAGCGGCTGGGCGTGGGTTATCGTTACTCCTTCGAAGGAGCTCGAAATCGTTTCCACCGCGAATCAGGACAGCCCGCTTATGGGCAAAGCCATCGCAGGCACGGAAGGCAAACCGGTCATCGGCGTGGACGTCTGGGAACATGCCTACTATCTCAACTACCAGAATCGCCGCGCCGACTATCTGAAAGCCTGGTGGAACGTGGTCTCCTGGAGTGCCGCGGATAAGAACTACGAAGCCGCGCTAAGCTAAAGCTGCGCTAAGCCCCGAGCTTTGCCGGGCCGCCACCAAGAAAACGGCGGCGGCCTTCATCGCGTCCGCGATCCGTCCAGCCCACTTGTGGCACGCTAGGGCACCAACGCGCTCGAGGGCACACCTCAATTCGAGGTTCTCTACACCCGGTGCTCTGAATCGCCCCCATGACCCACCTCAACTCCCATTACCTCAAGCTCAAAGCCGGCTATCTCTTTCCGGAAATCAATCGACGCGTTAAAGCATTCAGCGACGCGCATCCCGACGCGGCAACGCGTGTGATCCGCTGCGGCATCGGGGATGTCACCGAGCCGCTGCCCGCCGCTGCGCGGAGTGCAATGCACAAGGCGGTCGACGAACTCGGAGTCCGCGAAAGCTTCCGCGGCTACGGACCTGAGCAGGGCTACGACTTTCTCCGCCACGCCATCGCGGAGAACGACTACCGCTCCCGCGGCATCGAGGTCGCAGACGACGAGATCTTTGTCTCGGACGGCTCGAAATGCGACTGCGCGAACATCCTCGACGTTTTCGACGGCAGCAACCGCATCGCTGTGATGGACCCGGTCTATCCCGTGTACGTCGATTCCAACGTGATGGCCGGCCACACTGGCCCGGCGGACGAAACGGGCGTCTACAGTGGGCTGCGCTACTTGCCTTGTACTCCAGGGAACGATTTCATGCCAGACGTCCCTGACGAAAGGGTTGATCTCATTTACCTCTGCTCGCCCAACAATCCTACGGGAGCGGTGGCAACGCGCGAACGGCTCGAGCACTGGGTGCGCTTCGCGCTCGCGCACGAGGCCATCATTCTCTATGACGCGGCCTATGAGGCCTTCATAGCCGGACCCGATATTCCGCATTCGATCTACGAAGTCCCGGAGGCCCAAAGCTGCGCGATCGAGTTTCGCAGCTTCTCGAAGAACGGCGGGTTTACCGGTGTGCGCTGCGCATTCACCGTTGTGCCCAAAGAACTCGAGTGCGAGACCTCTCACGGAGAAAAGCGTCCGCTGCACCCCCTCTGGAACCGTCGCTTCAGCACGAAATTCAACGGCGTTTCCTATGTCACTCAGCGTGCAGCGGAGGCACTTTATTCCACAGAGGGAAGATCACAGGTGGCATCCCTGGTCGAGCACTACAGGGGCAACGCCAAAATTCTTCGTGAGGCGGTAGCCGATAGCGGACTGGCAGTTTATGGCGGTGTTCATGCTCCCTACATCTGGGTGCGGGGACCGGAGGGCGTCACGAGTTGGGAAGTTTTTGATCGTGTTTTGGAGGGCGCGAATATCGTTATCACCCCGGGCAGCGGCTTCGGTGCCGCTGGCGAAGGCTATTTCCGCATCTCCGCCTTCAATAGTCGCGCCAACGCGGAAGAGGCCGCAAGAAGGTTTGCCACCTTGAGGTGGTAGCTTAGGGCAGGCACCGACAGCGTTGATGGTTGATGGGTGATAGCCGCGAACTCGCTCGCTCAACCACGATCAACTACCAACCGTTCGATCTCTCGGTGAGCGCCTTGGCTTGTGCAATCACCCATTCGGCCGAGCAACCTTTGCCGCGCAAAGTTCGCAAGCTGAGAGCGGCATCGCGCTTGGCCAGGCGGCACCCGTCTTTCCTTAAAACAAGAGCTCCTTGCGCCGGCTTTGGTAGAAGGGCCCCTCCTGCCAGCTAATTCCGAGCCATCTGAGGTCTTCGACGGCGGCATTCGCATAGTCCAATTTACACCGATTGGGATCGAGATCCTCAATCCGAAGGACTGCAACCCCGCAGGCTTGCGTGGCTCGTTCATGAGCCTTCCAGAAAGTCGCCGCGTGGCCCAAATGGAGATGACCGGTGGGCGTTGGAGCAATCCGGCCGCGGTAGAAAAGCGGTGAAGGATGAGGGCTGCTGTTCACAGCTTCCGTCTTAGCGGCGAGAGCCTCACGGAATAAATGCCAACCGGCCGACGCGCTTCGATTCCCAAGAGAAATGCGCACGGGTTGCCCCAACAATTGCAAAGCGCAAGGCAATCAATCCGCCTTCGCCTGACCCAGTGAAGAACAGGTGCTCATTTGCAACTCAATTCTTCCCATCGTTTACGTTCTCACTGACACCGCTGTCAACGGCGGATTATCCTTCCGGACCAGGACCTTCCTTGCCACAGCGGTGAAGGCTTACGATCTTCGAGTTCGTCGGACCATCGGAAGCCGGCGGCGCTCAGCGGCTAGCAATCGATCGCGTGCGCGGTGCCACTCTTCGCGCGATACGATCGGCGGATGGTTCGCAACTTTTTTGAAGAAGGGCGATCAGTTCGACGTGGACAGGATGAAGGTGAGATCACGCTTCGCGGCGTCGGCCGTTTTGGCCTTATCGTGAACGACGGCGAATTGCTGCTCGTCGTCGGTTCGCTCATCGCGTTCGCATCGTGGCGCAGGAAAAAGTCTTAAGACGGCACGGTATCCGGGACAGCAATAAATTTTTGAGCGCAATTTTTAAGGGGAATGCATAAACGTCTTATTACTTATGTCCTCCGCCATTCCGCCTGATTCCGAGTCCTCCATATGCACCGAGGATTTCTTCGACTTCCTGCTCGAGAAGACACCCGACCAGGTTTACTTCAAGGACCGCCAGGGGCGGTTTCTTCGCGCAAGCCGCGCGGTCGCTGAATACCTCAACGTTGCCGATCCGGACGAGATCATCGGGAAGTCTGATTTTGACTTTTGGTCGCCAGAGACAGCGAGAGAGACTTCGGCGGACGAGCAAAGGGTAATGGAAACAAGGGAACCGCTGGTCGGAAAAGTCGAAAGGCTTGTTCATCCCGACGGCAGGGTCACCTGGGATTACACCACAAAGATGCCCCTCTTGGACTCCTGCGGGAACGTCATTGGAATCTGCGGGATCAACAAAGATTTCACCGCGATGAAGCAGATGCAGGATGCGCTGGCGGAGGAGCGCAATCGCCTCAAAGCCATCACTGCCGAGCTGGAAGCAAAGAACGCTATTCTTGAAGCCGATCTTCAGTTGGCCCGCGAGGTTCAGGAGGCTCTTCTGCCGCGCGAATATCCGACCTTCCCTGGGTTTGGCGTCTCCGGCCAAAATGCCCTGTCCTTTGCTCATTGCTATCTTCCGGCGGCCGCGGTGGGCGGTGATTTCTTTGACATCGTTCCGCTTTCCAAAACGCGCGCTGGCATCCTTATTTGCGACGTCATGGGACACGGCCTGCGCGCTGCGCTGATCACCGCAATCATTCGGGCCCTGCTTGAAGAGCTCCGGCCGATGATGCACCGAGCAGGCCGATTTCTCGAGGCACTCAATCTGCGTTTGCGCGCGGTTCTGGAGCGTGTTGAAGAGCCCTTTGTAGCGACCGCATTCTATATGATTGCAGACACCGCCGCAAAAGAGGTGTCCTATGCCAACGCGGGCCATCCTGGTCCAATACGTATCTGTCGCAAAGCCGGCAAAGTGGAGCCAATGAGCACAGAGCGAAAACAAAACGGCCCCGCTCTGGGAATCTTCGATTCAGCATCATTCCCGACTTCCAGCGCCCCATTCGAGAGCGGCGACTGTATCGTCGTCTTCACAGACGGAATCTTTGAGGTGTTCACACCCGATGGAAGGGAATTCGGCAAAGAAGCCCTTGCTTCCGCCTTCCAACGCCATGCGAACCTTCCCGCCGATCAACTGTTCGCCGCCATTCTAAAGGAAGTGCTCGCATTTTCTTCGAGGTCGGACTTCGACGACGATGTTTGCCTGGTTGCGGTCGAGCGCGCACCTGAATAGAGCGACGCTCATACGGGATTTATAGTCCAGCAGGAGACGCTACCAGGAGGAAATTGGACGTCCAGGTGTTGACACCGGCTCCGTTGACACAGGGCGCTTGCTGTTCTAACAGGTGTTCGACCCAAGGGTTATTTCATGCACGATCTTCGACTGGGAATCATCGGCCTCGGAAACATGGGACAGGTGCACGCCGATTCGGTTGTAACTGGCCGCGTTTCGCGGTGCCAATTGGCGGCTGTCTGTGATCCCGATCAGCAGGTGTTGCGAAGGTATTCGCTCGCAAGGCCCTTTTCATTGAGCTCCGAGTTGATCGCCTCCGGCGACGTTGATGCCGTTTTGGTTGCAACGCCGCACTATTCTCACGCGACGATCGGAATCGAAGCGCTTGAGGCGGGGCTGCACCTGCTCGTCGAGAAGCCTCTTTGTGTTCATAAAGAGGACTGTGTGCGGCTCATTGCAGCTCATCGTTCAAAGGAGCAGATCTTTGCGGCGATGTTCAATCAGCGCACCGATCCCTACTATCTCAAGCTGCTCGAGTTGATCCGCAATGGCGAGCTCGGCACAATACGCCGGATCAATTGGATCATTACGAACTGGTTTCGAACCGCTGCCTACTATTCCTCTGGAGGATGGCGCGCTACCTGGGCGGGTGAGGGAGGCGGCGTGTTGCTTAATCAATGTCCCCATCAACTCGATCTGTGGCAATGGCTGTTCGGCATGCCTAGCAAGGTGCGGGCTTTCTGCCAGATCGGACGCTACCACGATATCGAGGTCGAAGACGATGTCACCGCGTATTTCGAATACGGAAATGGCACAACCGGAGTTTTCATTGCGTCTACCGGTGAAGCTCCCGGAACAGACCGCCTTGAAGTAACTGCTGAACGAGGCCGTGTGGTGATCGAAAATGATCGTTTCCTTTACACGCGGAACGAAGTGCCCATGTCAAAGTTCTGCAAAGAATCGCCGGAGAGATTCAGCCAGCCCTCCATCTGGAACGTCGAAATTCCGTTTCGCGGGCGCGGCGGACAGCATGCTGAAGTGCTTCAGAATTTTGTCGATGCCGTCCTGGAAGGAAAATCTCTGATCGCCCCGGCTGAGGAGGGGATTCATTCCGTCGAGCTGGCAAACTCCATGCTCCTTTCATCATTCACCGACAAGACGGTCAAACTTCCAATTGACGCAGATGTTTTTGGACGCTTGCTCAAAGAAAAGATTGCCGGATCTCCAAGGGGAAGAAAGGTCATCAGCGTTCCGGTTCGTCAAATGGACGACTTCAGCAAGTCGTTTAACCGCTGATAGATGTCGCGTTCAGACGGAATGAACTATGCGCCGGAAGGCAAACCTTCGCCGGTGTGTCAGAGTGGTGATTTTCCCTTCGCAGCCGCGCACCTGGATCATGGACACATATACGGACAATGCAATGGTTTGGTGGAGGCCGGCGGAAATCTGAAGTGGATCTACGACCCCGATAAATCCAAGGTCGAAGCTTTTCGTGTGAAGTTCCCGCAAGCGAGGCCGGCCGTGAGCCTTCAGGAGATCCTCGACGATCCTTCGATTCGACTCGTAGCCGCCGCGGCCATCCCCAGCGAGCGAGGGCCGCTAGGATGTCGCGTCATGGACTGCGGAAAAGACTATTTCACTGATAAGACTCCATTCACGAGCCTCGATCAGTTGAAACAGGCAAGAGCAACGGCGGCGCGTACCGGAAGAAAATACATGGTCTATTACAGTGAGCGACTGCATTCGGAATGCGCCGTGCTCGCCGGTCAACTCATCAAGCAAGGCGCGATCGGACGCGTGTTTGAGCTGATTGGGTCCGGCCCTCACCGACTGAACGCTTCGTCGCGGCCGGACTGGTTCTTTGAAAAAGCCAGATATGGAGGAATTCTCTGCGACATTGGAAGCCATCAGAGCGAGCAGTTCCTTTTCTTCACGGGGTCCGCGGATGCGCGGATGAATTACAGTGCCGTTGCGAACTTCGACAACCCAGAGTACCCCGAACTGGAGGATTTCGGCGAAGCATCACTTACGGGTGACAACGGTGCATCAGGCTATTACCGTGTCGATTGGTTCACTCCAGGGGGGCTTCGGAGTTGGGGCGACGGTCGCACATTTATCTTCGGCATCAAAGGCACCATTGAACTCCGCAAATACATCGAACCGGCTGCCGCAAATCCAGAAGGCGATCAGCTTTATCTCGTCGATGACAAAGGGGAGCATCGCATCTCATGCGCCGGAAAGATCGGCTACCCATTTTTCGGTCAATTGATCCTGGATTGCCTCAAGCGGACCGAGATTGCCATGTCGCAGGAGCACGCTTTCAAAGCGGCTGAACTTTGTCTGAGAGCTCAGGCGAATGCCGTCCGATTGCTGTAAGGTCACCCCGACGGCTCACGGTTCTCAAATTTTCGAACTCAGTGGAGGGTCCTCGATAACCTTCGCCATCGTGAACACTTTCGAAATCGACTGTATCGAGACCTCCGAGGCTGCATCGCCGGCCGTGTAAACCCTTCCGTCGGTAGTCACGAGCGCGATCCCAAAAATCGCGGGGTCCACCTTTGCAAGCGCTGGAATATAGTCTGCATTCCTGCCTTCCGTCAGCGCTTGGTAACTGTCGTAGGCCGTATTCAGCGCAGACTCGATAGCCGTCTTTGAGGCGAGCTCACCAGCGCGAGCCAAGGTGGCCCCCGGTCAGCCAGTAGCTCGATTGCCAAGAGTATGGCGACGAAGAGCGTTTTCACACTCTATGGTTGTTCATTCTGGCTGCTTCTATCTCCAATCGAGGACTCGATCCAAAGGCATTATGGGAGCATTTATACGCCCTGATTTCTGCTTCTGTTCCTTAGGCGCAGTTTGCGCCAGGATACGGCAAGCAGGGCGATGGTCCCAGCGAAATACCACGGCAGCCAGCCCAGCGCTCTTACGAAGACGACTTCAGGCGAATTGTTCTTGCCAAGCCAATGAGTGAGCCACGCAAAGAGGAGGCCCGCGCCGCCGTAGGCTAGATTAAACGCAAGCCCTCGAAAGCTGAGCACCGTTGCTCGCTGTCGAGAATCGGTCACAGCTTTGTTGAGATAGTGCGAGACGAAAAACTGAGTGAGCGAAATCGCTACCCCCAGCGGCACCAGCCAAATTAGCCCGTAAATGGGCCAGATGAACGCAGCCCCTGCCAGGCCTGCCAGCGTTAGTATGGCGATCAGAGCGAAGTTGCCTTGAATCTTCCTCCGCGACACAAGGTGTCGCGCGAGAACAGGCACGAAAAACCCGATCACCGCAAAGCCTGAGCCGATTAAGCCGAATACAGCGTCAGGCAGCATGATCAATCGGTAGTAGTTGCTGGCCACCGTGAGAAAAAGCCGCACGATGCTGTCGAAGCACATCCCTGCAAGAATGACTCCCAGCGCCAATGGACTTTGCAAGATCCAGCGGCCGGTTTCCATCGTCGCGCGCCAGGTTGCCCGCGCCGAAACAGTCTTCTCGCCGTGCCTCGCGACCGCCGGCTCTCGCAGACTCAATGTCGCCAGCAGAGCAAGGACCGCATTTGCCAACGTAAGATAGATCGGAAAACGCATCGTCACCTCCGGGGTTACCTTCCAAGGCATCCCCGTAACGTCGAGCACGCTCTGCACAAACCGAGCATCGTAAACTGCCGCCCCGAGCAGCATTGTCACAAAGAACGCGATCGATTGCCATCGCATGAGGCGCTCCAGCACCCGAGGCCATTCGCCAGCGTGGCCCTCCGCGACGAGAGAATCGTAGGCCAACGCTTCATCCGCTCCGCTCGCGCTCGCTTCCGCCGCGCCGCTGATTACGCGGTTGAGGAGAAAAAGTCCGAAGAGCAGGGAGGGGTTTCCGCATGGCGCAAAGGCAAAGATCGCCATCTCCACCACCATCAAGAACGCCGCGGAAACGACCATCTTTTTCCTCCCTAGCTGATCCGCTAACGCGCCCGATGGGACCTCAAGGCCTAGAATCGCCAGCGCCCAGGCCACATTGAGCAGGGCATACTGTTCGATGCTGAGCCCGAAATCGAGAAACAGCACGGCGAGCACCGGATAGTACCAACGTGCATTGAACAGCACGCGGAAGGCGATGAAGAGCGGGATATTGCGACTAAAAGCGCTAGGATTCAAGAAGCCGGAGAAGCGAGGCGGAGGCTCGCTCGGTGTTGACAATTTGCAGCTCCTTTGGGTGTTTCTTCATGCCCGCCGTCTAGGAATGGTCGGGATCAACGCGCCCGCTCCAAGTTGAAGCAATTACTTCAATGCGATGAACAGTCCCTGAAACTCAACCGCGACGACGCCATCCTCCTCGATCGTTGCATCCAAACCAATTCGCGCCTTGCCGCGATGCGCAAACTCGGTTTTGAACGCTCGCAGAATCTCCTCGTCCGGCCGGCGACAAATGGCAACGATCTCCTTGCGGACCGGTCGCCGGAACGAGAGCGAGCTCCGACGGATCACGAGATGACAAGCGCGATCGCTGAGCTCGAGCCAAAGAAAACTGTATCCGGCGAGTGTCGCAACGGCTCCCAAGCTCCCTCCGAAAGCGGTGCCGAGATGGTTGTGGTTGGGGCCGATTGGCGCAACTAAGGTGAGTCGTTGTCCGTCATATGCAGCCACCCGGACACCCATCGCGTGTGTGATTGGTATCTGCCTATGAAGGAATTCTTCCGTTTCACGAAGCTGTGCTGCATTCGTCATCAAAGAGGAGTAAGCCACGCGATTCGGCGACCTCCAATCACCGTTTGCGAAACTTCCCGTGAAAATTCCCGAATCGTAGTCATCGGTAAATCCAATTTACATCACAACTATCTTATGATGAGAGCATAACCCACCGAACTGGCACCTGTGCTCTCCGTGTCGTGTGTTGCCGAATTCAACTCTCGCAGACAAACTCAGCAAGTTTGGCGGTTTCGATCGTCTCTATAGAAATGATCAACACGGCGCCCAAGGACAATGAGACAGGATTTCAGGTTTACCTGCGACAAATTGCTCAGATCCCTTTGTTGACTCCTGAGCAGGAAATCAAACTGGCGCGCCAAATCAAGCGTGGCGATCAACGGGCCCAAACCGAGATGGTTAGTGCAAACCTCAGGCTCGTGGTGAAAATCGCGCGGGACTACGCCAATCTCGGGCTTCCTCTACTCGATCTCATTTCCGAAGGCAACATTGGTCTGATGAAGGCTGTCGAACGTTTCGATCCCAAAAAGGGCGGCAAGCTCAGCACCTACGCCGCGTGGTGGATCAAACAATCGATCAAGCGCGCTCTGGCGAACCAGACCAAAACCATCCGTCTTCCCATCCATCTCGTCGAAAAGATCGGCAAAATGCGCCGTGTCTCCTCTCAGATGATGGAGGAACTTGGACGCGAACCCACCGACGAAGAGCTGGCTGACGAGATTGGTCTTTCCTCGGCGAAGATCACGGCGCTTAAGAGTGCGGCACTGCGTCCCGCTTCCCTCGACGAACCGCTTCATGAGGGGGAAGCGTTTCAATTTGGAGACATCGTCGGTGACGATGAGTCAGAGAGTCCGTTTGAATCTCTCCGCCACAAAGATATGCTCGAAGAAATCGACGAGCTGCTGCACCTGCTCGATGATCGTGAACGCCTGATCATCAATTCACGATTCGGCCTCGACGGTCAGGAGCCCAAAACCCTGGAAGAAATCGGCGAGGCCTTCGGCCTTACGCGGGAACGCATTCGTCAGCTGCAAAACGTTGCACTTCTTAGACTTCGCCGAGCGCTCCGCAAGAGAGAGCGCTCTCGTGTCGAGGTCGTCAACTGATTGGCGGGTAGCCGGAAAATGAAGTTCCGGCTTTTCAGGGATTGTTCCTCGGTTCGTTTAAGGTATTCGCCCGAGTCGACAAGATTTCTTTCGGCATTTGCTTGGAAAGTGGGCAGATTAGCGGGGATGAAGCTGCTTCGCTTAGCCGGATTCGGCATCGTCGGTTTTGTGGCGCTCTGCTCAGCTTGGGGTGGCGATCTGAGCCAGGAATACAATCAGGTGCGAAAAATCGCGCTCAAGGACCCCAAAGTGCGTGCCGCCTTCGACCGAGCCAATGAGAAACTCAATAAGAGGATCATTGCGATCGATCCAGCGCTAAAGCCCTACATCGAAGGGCAGGGTGCCACAAAAACGTCACGCGAATGGCGCAAGCAATCTCCCGATATTGTCTCGGGAGCCTCGGCGAGCACGACTCATATCGTTGCCAAGGGTGAAACACTGACATCCATTGCCAAGCGATACAGGGTCAGTGTGAATGACTTGACGAAGGCTAACCGTACCTCAAAAGAAAAAACTCTTCAGGTTGGCCAAAAGTTGGTTATTCCTTCTGCGGCTCCCAGATAGGCGTGCGAGCTTCATAGCGGTACATTATTACCGCTATGAGAAAATAGCATAAAGACTCCGGGAGCTGCCACGCTCTGTGCGTGAAGTGCGGATGGATGAGCCATTTCGACATCAAGCGGTGGCACGAGTTCAACATGCGGTAAGTCATTAGCGTCGAGGCTTCCTTTCCGCCTTCCTTTTTTATTCCGCCTTCCTGATGGTCGCAGCGTGGCCGAGATTGAGCTGATCTGTCTGTTGCTAATGGTCGTCGCGGCGCTCGATATTGTCGCGCGAAAGGTCGGACTGCCGTACCCGGTGCTGCTTGTTCTGAGCGGCCTTGTCTTAAGCCTGATACCGCACTTGCCTCACGTTGGCTTCGACCCTGAACTGGCCCTGCTGATCTTCCTTCCTCCGCTTCTCTACCCGGCGGCTTTGTTTACATCATGGCGCGACTTCCGCCGGAACCTCCGGCCCATCGCGCTCCTTGCCTTCGGCCTCGTGCTGACAACGACTATTGCAGTCGCCTATGTGGCGCATGCGATGATTCCCAACCTGCCATGGGCCGCGGCGCTGATTCTGGGCGCGATCGTTTCACCTCCCGACGCCGTCGCCGCGACGGCGGTACTTCAGCGCATGAAGATCCCCCGTCGCATCGTTGCGGTGCTGGAGGGAGAGAGCCTGGTAAACGACTCCATCGCGCTCGTCGTCTATCGCTTTGGCATTGCAGCCGTCGTTACGGCCTCGTTTTCCCTGCCTGCCGCGGTGCTGAAGCTTCCCGTCGTTGGACTCGGAGGCGTTCTTATCGGGTGGCTTGTCGCCGTGGTCGTGCATTGGCTCCAGCGCCGGCTTGATGACCCGCCCGTGCAGATTACGATCTCGCTGCTCACGCCCTTCGCAGCGTATCTCCCTGCCGAGCAACTCGGCCTTTCCGGCGTGCTCGCGGTAGTCACCTCCGGCCTCTATATTGGGTGGCGTTCGCCGCTAATGGTCACGGCGCGAACACGACTCGAAGCGTTTGCGTTCTGGCGCATGGTGGTCTTTCTCCTCAATGGAATCATTTTTATTCTGATCGGACTGCAACTACCTACGGTTGTCGGCGGGTTGCGCACCGACTCCTGGCTTGCGCTTCTTTTCTACGCGGCGGCCGTGAGCGCGACCGTCGTGGTCACCAGGATCCTCTGGGTCTTCACGGCAACCTATCTGCCGCGCTTCCTCAGCAAGAGAATTCGCGCGCGAGACCCGTACCCCCCATGGCAGCACGTCACGATCGTCGCTTGGTCAGGCATGCGAGGAGTCGTATCGCTCGCGGCCGCCCTCGCCCTACCGCTTTCCACAGCGGTTGGAGCGCCGTTCCCGGGGCGCAACGAGATCATTTTTCTCTCGTTTTGCGTTATTCTCGTCACGCTAGTCTTCCAGGGTCTTACATTGCCTCTCCTCATTCGTGCGCTTGGCATTGCCGATGACGGCGACTCCCATCGCGAAGAACGGTTTGCCCGCCAGAAGGCAAACCAAGCGGCCCTCGCTTACGTTGAGACGTTGGTCGACAAGACCGGCACCCACGCTGGCCATATTGCCAGGCTTCGGGACGAATATCGCGACCGGCTCGCGCAACTCGAATATTGCAGCGAGCTCACAGCCGAGCCCGATCCCGCGAAGCTGCCAGCCTCGCATTTCAATCACCTCGTTCGCGAGGCGCTACAAGTCGAGCGAAAAAAGCTAATCGAGTTGAGAAACCAACACCACATCAACGACGAAACACTGCGATCGATTCAGCGCGACATCGACCTCGCCGAAGCCCGCATTGTCGAAGCCCACTCGTGAGAGGGCATCGACAACGAACGTGGCGGATTGTGGATAACTTGCTTAGAGACTGCGGGTGTCGCATTCTCGCCTCGTCTCTGGGTCGCAATCACTTCGTATCGGTCGCGCTATGTTAACTTCAGTTGCTTAGCATCAGAGGATGCGTGACAGAGTCCGCGTATCGCCCGACAGGCTATTCTCTTGCAAGCGAAATGAAATCAACATCTTCTTAACGCTGCTTCACCTTCAAAAAGCGTGGCGACCGATTGTTCGTTCGAGGATAGGGCCCCAGAAAAACGTTGACAGGATGCCGCAATCTCATTTGGATCGCGTGGTCATGGCTTGCTATAAAAAACGCAGGCTCGGGCATGAGGCAAGTCGAAGCGTCCGGCGGAGTAACTCGGGATGGATGTAGTTTATGCTTGGACTCGAGGCTGATTGTGAAAGGGAGAAAGACGGTTCGTTCGATCCTCACAGACCGCGGAATTCCAGCGAGGATCGGCTTCCTGTCCGCGTGGCAATTGTCTGCGCGCCTGGAACGAGCGCTGCCGCCGAAACCGTCGAGGCTCTTCTCCGCGAGGCGCCAGGATTCACCTGTGGGCGTTACGGTTACGAGTTCGCTTCGGAGATCAAGTTTCTGGAGCCGGTGCCGCGCGTTGTCTTTGACCCGGATGTCGTCGTTATTACTTTTCACGCAATCCAGGCAGACGAACTGGAAGGGCTTTTTGCGCGGCTTTCGAGAATTTTCCCTGCGCGACCGGTGCTGGTCATTCCGACCGCACTCGAGAGCTTCGACGTATTGGAGATTCTGGAGATGGGGGCGTCGGATTTCTTGTTGCCACCCTTGCGCCGTTCCGAGTTGTTTCCTCGAGTTATTCGCCAGGCACTTCTAACGCGACGAACGCGTCTGGAGAAATTTACGAGACATCCGGGTCTCAAGGAAATTATCGGTGAAGGCCCCGCGTTGCTCCAGCAACTCCGGCGGGTCCCGCGATTCGCACGCTGCGATGCGACGGTGCTCATTTCCGGGGAATCCGGCACCGGCAAGGAAATTTTCGCGCGGGCCATTCACAGCTTGAGTCCGCGAGCCAAGCTGCCGTTTGTTCCGGTAAATTGCGGTGCGATCCCCGAGCATCTCATTGAGAGCGAGATCTTTGGTCACAAACGGGGCGCTTTTACCGGGGCCGTTTCAGATCGTCAGGGGCTCATCCACGAAAGCGAGGGTGGTACGTTGTTTCTCGATGAGGTAGACAGCTTGACGTGCCATGCACAGGTAAAGCTGCTTCGGTTCTTGCAGGAAGGTGAATACCGCCCGGTTGGCTCTCAGAAGATGATTCATGCCAACGTCCGCGTCGTGGCGGCCGCCAACGCCAACTTCGATCAGATCGTGCAGGAGGGAAAGTTCCGCGAGGATTTGTTCTATCGTTTGAACGTTCTTCAACTCACCCTTCCGCCACTCAGAGAACGGCGCGCCGATATTCCGTTGCTCGTCCGGCACTTTCTGGACCAGCAGGCATCGCTAACGAATGAGCCGCCCAAGCGTCTCTCACCCGCCGCGCTCAATCGCGTGCTCTCCTATTCGTGGCCCGGGAACGTTCGGGAGCTACAAAACGTGCTCACCCGGGCCTATCTCCTGTCGGATCATCCCGCGATTCAGGTATTTGATCTCAGCCTGCCAGACGCAGATCGGGCAACAGAAGACGGGTCGTTTCAGTCGATGAAGTCCCAGGTCGTCGAACGATTCGAACGCGAATTTCTCGAGGCGGTCCTCCGTGTCCACGATGGAAATATCACCCACGCCGCTCGGTCAGTGAAGAAAAACCGCCGAGCATTCTGGGAGCTCTTGCGCAAACATGATCTCCTGCGCGGGAGCAGCCGGACCCCTGAGTAAAATCAGAAAAATTCGCGCACGGGTGAATCGCGCTCAACCCTGCCCGGCCTGTATCGCTGTGATGGCGATCGTATAGACGATGTCCTCTACTAGCGCGCCGCGTGAGAGATCATTGACCGGGCGTCGAAGGCCTTGTAGCATCGGACCGATGCTGATCACATTGGCACTGCGCTGAACCGCCTTGTAGGTCGTATTGCCGGTGTTCAAGTCGGGAAAAATGAAAACCGTCGCGCGACCCGCAACCGAGCTATCCGGTGCCTTGGTGGCGGCCACATCAGCAATCGATGCGGCGTCGTATTGGAGGGGCCCATCGAGGAGCAAGTCGGAGCGTTTCTCCTTGGCGATTCGCGTTGCCTCGCGCACCTTGTCCACGTCCGCCCCGGAGCCCGACTCGCCCGTGGAATAGCTGATCATGGCAACGCGCGCCGGGATTCCGAATCTATCGGCGGAGTCGGCGCTTTGGATCGCAATATCTGCCAGCGTTTCGGCGTCCGGATCAGGATTCACCGCGCAATCACCGTAAACCAGGACCTGATCGGGCAGGCACATGAAGAAGATGGACGAGACGACCTTAGCACCGGCCTTGGTTTTGATTATCTGCAAGGCAGGGCGAATGGTATTTGCCGTGGAATGCACCGCCCCGGAAACCAAGCCGTCCACTTCATCAAGTGCCAGCATGACCGTGCCCAGCCAGACGTTGTCGTTGAGAAGATCTGCTGCCTCTTCCGGGGTGAGTCCCTTGTGTTTGCGCATCTCGACAAGCGGCTTAACGTAGTTTGCTCGAAACAGTTCGGGGTCCAGGATTTCAAGATTTTTCGGAAGCTCGACTTCCAGGCCCTCGGCGACCCGATGGATTTCCTCGGGTTTTCCCAGCAGGACGCAGCGGGCGATATTTCGCTGGGCGCAAAGAGCCGCCGCCCGGATGGTGCGCGGTTCGTCACCCTCGGGAAGGATGATGCGCTTCTCGGCAGCCCGGGCGCGCTCGGTGACCCGGTAGCAAAATGCCGCCGGCGACATCCGGGTTTCCACCGGTATTGCAGAGCGAGTAGCGATCCAGTCCGCGTCGATGTAAAGAGCGACGTGGTCCATTCCAAGTTGAACGCGTTCGAGATCGTCTTCCGGCACTTCGGTGTCCATTCGCCCGAGATGGGTTGCGGTTTCCCAACTGTTTGACTGGACACTCAGAACGGGCAGTCCGGTGTCAAATCCCGGCTTGCAAAGATTCCATACCGGTTCGTCCATTTTGAAATCGCCGGTCAGAACCAACCCGGCCATTGGAGTCTTCAACGCCGTGAGGGCGACTGCCATCATGACATCACTGCGATCGATCGGTGTGACAAGAATGGATCCCGCCTGAAACGTATGCAGCATGTTGGGCACGGTGCGTGCGAGCAGAGAGATCTTTTTAGCCCGCCGGGTTTGGATCTCGCCTTCGTGCAGGACCTTGGCGCCAAGGTGCCTTGCAATGTCGATTGTCCGACAGGCCGTAAGCTCGGGATTTTGCGGAACGGCTCCAATGAGATGGAAACCCCCGCGTTCGAGCACACGGCTTTTCGCCGCCAGGCTGTCGCGCAGAGCGCCAAGGGAAAGCTTCTGAGGATCCGGCACGTGATTGATGATGCAGCCAATGACTGCACCCCCCTCCAGACCGCCGTATTGGCTGCCAGCGATTTCGAGGCGTTCATCGAAGTCTTCCATTGAAGATCCGGCAAGCGATCCTGCGAGGATGACCTGCGCGCTCAATGTTCTCACGAGCTGTACGTTGAGCATAGCTCCCAGAGGCATTTCGGTGGAATGGGCGAGCCCCTCCACAACCACCACGTCGGCGTCGGAGGCTGATTCGTGAAAGTCGCGCATCACTCGCTCCATGAGCTCATCGGTGCGCTCGGACGAAATCAGGCGCTCTGCTTCGTCCAGCGAAATCGGTAGCGCGGGGCGCAGACCAGTGGTGGCCCTGATAAAATGCGTCGAGCGCTCGGGCCCGGTGGCCTTTGCGAGGGGCTGACCGACGGGTTTGCAAAAGGCGACGCGGACGCCGCGATTGTCGAGTGCCCGCACGAGGCCAAGGGCTACCGAGGTAAGGCCGACTTTGGCTCCGCAGGGGGCGAGATAAAGCGTGTGAGGCATGGGACTTAGCGAACGGGGGTTAAGGTGAGAAAACGAGCCGTCTCTCGCGCGATGACGAGCTCTTCGTTGGTGGGGACAACAAGGGCAAGAAGCCCCGAGTCCTGGTTTGTAATTCGTCCTTGCGCGGATTTTCCGTTCTCCTCGTTGAGGGCTTCATCGAGGCTGGCGCCAAGAACGCGAAGATTTGCCACCGTACGGGCTCGAACCGGCTTAGAATTCTCGCCAATTCCGCCCGTGAAGATGAGGGCATCGATCCGGTCGAGAGCCGCGCTGAGGCCGAGAATCGACTTGGCGAGCCGGTAGCAGAAAACATCGACGGCGAGGCTCGCACGAGCGTTGCCGTCGCCTACCGCGTCCACCAGAGTGCGCATGTCGTTGCTGAGACCGGAGATGCCGAGCAGGCCGCTTTCGCGATTGAGGATGCTTGTGACTCCGGCGAGGTCGCTATTCAGCCGGCGCGCCAGGAAATCGTGGAGGTTGGGGTCGACGTCGCCGCTTCGCGTGCCCATGACGAGTCCTTCGAGCGGCGTCAAACCCATCGTGGTGTCAAAACTGTGGCCCTCTCTGACTGCGCATGCGCTGCACCCATTTCCGAGATGCGCGGTGATCAAATGCAATTCCTCGAGCGGCTTCTGCAGAAGTTTGGCTGCCTCTTCCGCAACGAAACGATGGCTCGTCCCATGGAAGCCGTAGCGCCTGGCTTTGTACTGCTCGTACAGGCCGTAGGGGATGGCATACAAATAGGCCCGGGGCGGCATCGTTTGATGGAACGCGGTGTCGAAGACCGCGACATGCGGGACTTCCGAAAACTTCTGCATCGCGGCTTGGATTCCGATCAAATTGGCGGGATTGTGCAAGGGAGCCAGTTCGCGGCAGTCGTCGATTCCCTGAATCACGCCCTCGTTAATCCTGACGCTGTCTTTGAACGCCTCACCCCCATGCACGACGCGGTGTCCGACGCCAACAATTTTCAGGCTGCCCATCTCATGAAGGATTTCTTCGAGCACCTCGAGATGTCCGGCGTTTGGCAGGGCTGTCTCATGGCTGGTTCCCTCGGAGAATTTTGTCTTCAGTTTGGCCTCCGGTGAACTCAAACGTTCGGCGAGACCCTGGATTTTCGCCTCTCCGTTGGCGGGATCGATGATCGAGAATTTCAACGACGAGCTTCCGCAATTGATGACGAGGATGAAGGACATGGAGGGATTTGCTGAGGTTGGATGTTTACGGGGAGCTAATAGGATTTTGCCCACACCGCCCGCTGTGCGCTCGGCTGGCCGGTGAAGATACAGCGTCCGGCATCGGGCTTGTTCTCGAAGGGAATACAACGAATAGTCACGCTTAACTTATCCTTGATTTCCGCTTCAAGCTGAACGCTGCCATCCCAATAGGCAAGAGCAAACCCGCCATGGATTTCGGGTTTCGCGGCATTTTTGGGCGTAAAGAATTCGTAGAATTCCTCCTTGCTCTCGATGATGCGTGTGTGGCTGTCCCGAAACGCCGCCGCCTTGGCGAGCATGCCGGACTGAATGTCCTCGAGCATCGGCGGCAATCGGGTGGGTAATTCACCGGCGGGCACAAAAGACCTTTCCCGATGGGGCCTGTCGCGGCGGGAGATCGCGACTGTTCCTTGCGCAAGATCGCGGGGGCCAAGCTCAATCCGGATCGGGACACCCTTCTTTATCCACTCCCAATTCTTCACGCCGCCGCCCAAGTCGCGCTTATCGATCTCGACGCTGATGGGTTCGCTGTGATAACGGACATCTCGCAGGGATGCGGCGATCTTGTCAGCCGCTTCGAGGACTGCGGCGCGGGTCTCCTCCTTGGGTATAATGGCAATGATCACGGCTTGAGCCGGGGCGACGCGAGGCGGCAGCGCGAGACCATCGTCGTCCCCATGGGCCATGATAAGGGTCCCGATCAGCCGCGTGCTGGCGCCCCAACTCGTCGTCCACGCGTGCTCCATCGAGCCCGTGCGTGATTGGAATTGGATGCCCGATGCCTTCGAAAAGTTCTGCCCGAGAAAATGCGAGGTGCCCGCCTGGATCGCTTTCCGATCCTGGACCATGGCCTCGATGCAAAGTGTCTGCAGAGCTCCTGGAAAGCGCTCGCTTTCTGTCTTTTCGCCACTAATCACAGGGATCGCCAGAAAATCGCGCGCGAACGTCTCGTAAACGCGCAGCATTGTCATCGTTTCTTCCCGGGCCTCGGCTTCCGTCTCGTGAGCCGTATGCCCTTCCTGCCAAAGGAACTCGACCGTGCGAAGAAACAAACGCGGCCGCAGTTCCCAGCGAACGACGTTCGCCCATTGGTTGAGCAAGATCGGCAAGTCCCGCCAGGACTTTACCCAACGCGCGTAGGCCGCGCCGATGATCGTCTCGGACGTCGGACGAACAATGAGCGGCTCAGTAAGCGCGCCGGAAGGAACGAGATTGCCGTCCTTCATTTCCAGCCGGTGGTGGGTCACGACTGCGCATTCTTTCGCGAAACCCTCCACGTGCGCGGCCTCCTTCTCGAGGTAACTCAGCGGAACAAAGAGCGGGAAGTAGGCGTTGCGGTGACCGGTCGCTTTGAACATTCCGTCAAGGACCTCCTGCATCCGCTCCCAAAGGGCATAGCCCCAAGGTTTGATGACCATGCAGCCTCGCACTTCGGAGTTTTCGGCAAGATCGGACGCCCGGATGACTTGTTGGTACCACTCGGGAAAATCCTCCTGGCGTGTCGGAGAGATGGCAGTTTGCGCGGACATTGGAAAACGGGCGAAGATTCAGCATGAATGGAGCGCCGTGCGCAATTCAAACGGAATCGAAAATTATCCCGAAAAGAGAAGCGCCGGTGCCGTGAAGCGTCTCCTCGGAGAAGCCGTAGCAGCGGAGCGCCATCTTCGGGCTTTTCCCCAGTACTCTAAAGTATCTTTTCCAGCAAGGGCTCTAACGCCCCCCTTGGCGAAAAAAGAGTGCGGGCAAGACTTTCCGCCGCTCGGGAATGCCTTTCATAGTCTGCTTCAACGGAAAGGATCGCTTCCGCACAATCCTCGGTTCCGTGAAACGCGAGCATTCCCGCGCGCGGAGAGATAACACGCGTCCAGCCGGTATCCTGAAGCACGACAGGGCGGCCGAGAGCCAGATAGACGACGCTGCGGTCGCTCATCCAACCGCCGCGTGAGACGACATATCCCTCCTTCGCAATACCGATTTCACCTCGGCTGCTTGCGATGAACCGCAAATATTCCGACACGCTACTGCATACTTGGAATGACGGAACAAAACGCCAGCCGGATTCGAGGAAGGGCTCGTAATCAAACCAGTCGGGCATCAGGTCTGTGGCGATCACGCACGGTTTCTTCAATACCTGCGGAAGGGATTTCATTTTCACGAGGCTCTCCCGCTTTCCGCCGTACCGGCGTCCTTGCCACTCGACTTCGGGATAACCGTACCAATGGCCAATCGTAGTCCAAGGAGCGTGGACAGCAGCGGGGACCGCGCTCAGTTTCTTGCGCCAATGATCGGCGACGACGGGCGGCAGAACCGGGATCCATTCGCGACCCAACGTTGGCAACAACGCTTCAGCCCTATTCAATGTTGTTCCCACAGTAAGAAAAACGTCGTGCCCTTCGAGGTTCATGTCGCTTTTTGAAACCTCCACCCAAAGCTGGGTGAAACCCGGATCTACATCGAGGTAAGCTTTGACGGTGCGCGGTCCGAAGAAGTCGAGACGCTTGAAATGTCCCGCGAAGTTGATGAAGAGGTCTGACGCGCTCGCAAAGCTCCGAAACATTTCGAGTTGCGGCGACTTGCCATCGATCAAGAGGCATTGATGGGAAAGAAAACCAAACTCTTCAGCCGTTGTCCTCCAGAATTCCTCCTGCGGCGTTGCACGGTCCGGCGATATCGGTGGCTGAAGCTCGCCGGAGCTGAGATCCTCCGTGATCCAAACCTCCCACCCGAGCTCCCTAAAGCTCAGCGCCCAATGCATATTCGCGCAAACGTTGCCTGCCGACGCTTGGGGCCAGCGCGCCAAGACGACGCCGAGAACAAGTCTAGGTGTTCTTCTCAAGCCGCGAGGCTATACGATTTGCTCTGCCGAATGCGAGTTTTTAACCTCGTCTGCACTGTCTCTGTCGTGTCTTCGGTCATTGCACGGAGTTCTGAACCCAGGCCGACTTTTGCGAAAAATCGATTGTGCACCGGCTAGCCTATGGAGTGCGACGCTGCGCGCCGTTTTGGAAGACCTGCAAAAAGCCCACTATTGTTGGTTCTCCAAAATTCCTCAATCTCGGTCGAATATTTCCGATCGCCGATAGATGGAGAGTGGGCTCGCGACCTTATTCGATCTCCGCGGTGATCTTGCCGTTGACGTCCTTCAAGGTGATCGTGTCAACGTTGGTGAGCTTGACATGATCGAAGGTCACCGAGAGTCCCTGGTCGTCCACTAAGTTGAGATCCCAGGTTTCTGATTTCGCGTCGCGCTTGAAGCGCACGTCAATTTTTCCCGCGGCGGCTAGCACTTTTCCGTTAAGAAGGAGGTTTGCGTCCCAATCCTTGTTGTCAGGGGCGGTGATGTAGACGCCCTCAAAGCTTCGCGCCGTCTTGTTGATGAGTGTGAAGTCGAGATCGAATGCTAATGCGTTTGCGACGCCAAGCAGGATGAAGAGAAAGAAAGGAAATTTCATGATCGCGGGCTACTTCTTCTTTTTCTTCTTCTTGTGAGAGGTCGTGTTCTTGTAAACCGTTTGCCCGTATTCGTCCTTCACCGTTGTGGTCTTGAATACCTTGTTACCTTTGGTCTTCTTGCTCGTTGATTCGTAATAGCGCGGCTGGCGGTAAATCTTAGGCTGGTTGTAGTAGGGGTCGAAGATGGCCGGGTAGGGCTGGTCGCTGACATACACGACGGGATCGGGGGCGAGCAAGGCATCGACTAATTCAGCACAGCCCGTGAGAAGGAAAGCCGCGATAACTGTCAGAAGGAAGCAGCGAAAAGCCACGGCTACCTTCTAGCAACAGCGTTTTGCCCGGTCAACGGGAAACGAAACTGGAGGAAACGGTCGACAGATTTTCACCCCGGGCTCTGCCCGAGATGATTCCGCCAGCAACGGTTGCATCGCTGAGGCTCGTATAGAGTGTAATCTCCTCGGACATCGTGTCGCTCGGACGCCCGCAGGGGAGGATCGCCTCAGCCTTTTCGACGCTCTGAGCCCGCCTAATTGAATCTAAAACCCACGTTTTCCGGCTCAGTCTTTACGAGCCGCCGTGGCCATTCCCTGGCGCCACGTAGAGATCCACGCGTGCGTCTAGAACTTCGTTGCGCTTCCTCTGCTCGGCTTTTTCGCATCGCTTGGCTTGTACGATGCTATAGTGAAATTCAGAGAGATGCCGTTGCGGCGGGAATCCTAGTGGTCCCGCGCAGTAAGGTAACCAACCATCCCCAGATTCGAAAGGATATCACCGACATGAACACAGTCGCCCGCTGGGAACCAGGCCTCGAAGATCTGCAGAATCGCCTCAAGTCTCTCTTTGGGCTCGTGCCCGTTCGTCGCGCTCTCCAGTACTGCCTAGCAGCTCGCTCTCGAAGCATGTACACGTCACTCGAATCATTCAAATCGAATCGCGGAAAAGCTCCCCACGATGTCCACCCCTGGGACAACAAACAGCGGCAATGACAACGACGGCCCCGGCGGAGGACTCGGGAAACGGGTTTTGTCCGAGGCTGCCCCCACCGGGCCGGTGATCCCAATGAGAGAGGTCGGCGAAGCATCGGTGGCGCGGGAACAGAGAGACGCTGCCGAGCAAGACGAACGGCTACGGAAGTCGTCGTGGATTTCGGTGCTGTTGAAACGCCCCGAATTCGCAGCGATCTCGGGAACGGTGCTAGTCTTCGCCATCTTCGCGGTCACCGCAGGGGATTCCGGGATGTTCCGTGCGGACGGTGTGATTAATTGGCTGCAGGTGTCAGCCTACTTGGGCATCATAGCCACTGGCGCCTGCTTGCTTATGATCGCCGGGGAATTCGATCTTTCCATTGGTTCCATGATAGGATTCGCCGGAATGGTGGTGGCGCTACCTGCGGTCTATTTCCACTGGCCGCTCTGGGTTTCGATCCTTCTGGCCTTTGCCGGTTCGATGGCACTAGGTGCCCTGAATGGCTACGTGGTGATTCGCACAAAACTGCCTTCGTTCATCGTAACGCTTGCGTTTCTTTTCATCCTGCGCGGGTTGACGCTTGCCCTATCGATCATGTTCGCCAACCGGACGGTTGTCAGCGGCGTGGGCGATCTCGTGGCAAACGATTGGCTGGCAAGAACATTTTTCTCCGGCACGGTCGGAAATGGGTTCTTCTCTTGGCTTGCACAAATGGGCTGGATGCCGGTGCTGCCAAATGGCGATACGTTAATCCAGGGTGTCCCAAAGGTCATCGTCTGGTGGGTCGCCATGGCAACTGGCGCCTCACTCGTCCTCGTAAGAACGCAGTTCGGAAACTGGATCTTCGCGGTGGGGGGTGACGCCAATGCGTCACGCAACGTCGGCGTGCCGGTCAAGAAGGTGAAGATCTCCCTGTTCGTCTTTACGGCCTTTTGCGCCTGTGTGTTCGCCGTCCTTCAGGTTTGCGACATCGGTTCGGCCGCGGCTGATCGCGGATTGCAGAAGGAATTCGAAGCAATTATCGCGGCGGTCATCGGAGGCTGCCTGCTTACTGGCGGATACGGATCGGTGGTCGGCGCATGCTTCGGAGCGGTCATCTTCGGAGTCGTGCAGATCGGTATCACTTACACGAACATCAGTTCGGATTGGTTTCGGGTTTTCCTCGGCGCAATGCTACTCCTGGCAGTGCTCTTCAATAATTTCGTCCGCACCCGCGTGGCGCAGGCAAGATGACTATGAAAGACGACAATATTCTCTCGCTCGAGAACGTTAGTAAGTATTTCGGCAACATCATCGCCCTCAAGGACGTCACACTGCGACTTCGGCGCGGCGAGGTCCACTGTCTGCTCGGTGACAATGGTGCCGGAAAGTCCACCCTCATCAAGATACTCGCAGGTGTTTACCCGCCGAACCAAGGTCAATACTTCGTAGAAGGCAAGCCTGTGAATTTCACGTCGCCGAAGGATGCGCTCGATCACGGCATCGCCACAGTGTACCAAGATCTCGCCTTGGTGCCGCTCATGAGCGTGGCCCGCAATTTCTTTCTGGGCCGCGAGCCGAAAAGAAAGGTCCTCAACCTCTTTCCGGTGATGGATATCGCCCTCGCAGCCAAGGTGTCCCAGGAACGTATGGCGGAAATGGGCATTAAAGTACGTGACCCGTATCAGCCGGTTGTCAATATGTCCGGCGGCGAGAAGCAATGCCTTGCGATCGCTCGCGCCATCTATTTCGGAGCCAGCGTCTTGATTCTTGACGAACCGACCGCCGCTCTCGGCGTGAAGCAGAGCTGCAATGTTCTAAAGCTGATCAATCGGGCACGAGAGCGCGGCATCTCCGTGATCTTCATCACTCATAACGCGCACCACGCATACCCCATTGGCGACTCCTTCACGTTGCTCAACCGCGGGTGCTCTATGGGTACCTTTACCAAGGAGACCATCACGAAGGACGAGATGCTCGATCTCATGGCGGGCGGCGAGGAGATGCATAAGCTCTCGCATGAGCTGGCAGGCGTGGCCATCTAACACCGTTATGAAAAATCCCATCCAATTTGCTTTTCGGCGCAAGCTTGACGACATTTGCCTTGGGCCGCTGGCGATCGACTTTCACGTGTAGCAAATCGGCCCAGAAGCTAAGTGAATTCCTCTTCTCCTCAGAACCACCCCCCAACCAACAAAAACAAGACCGAAGTATAGAAATCATCAACCGGCTTTAGAAGGTGATTGCCAAGTGGAAATCACAAGGTTCGCCTGTGTGTAACCCACTTTCAACGGGTGCTCTATCACGGCGAGGCATGCCAACAGTGTCGCGCACGGATCAGGATCGCCCCTCCAACCCCCTAAAAATTCTTCTCAAATGAAAACTCCAAGATTCTTTCAAATTTGTCTTGGCCTTCTGGCCATCGCCCTCGCCTTATTTGCAAGCGGCGCTCGCGCCGCAGATGAGCGATTCGTCCTCATTAGTCACGCTCCCGATTCCGACCTTTGGTGGAACACCGTGAAGAATGGCTTGGCGGATGCAGCGAAGGATTTCAATGTTCAGGTCGACTATCGCAATCCTCCCAGCGGTGACCTTGCCGACATGGCGCGGTTGATCGAACAAGCCGCCGCGCGCAATTACGACGGCGTCATTGTTTCGATAGCCGACTTCGATCTTTTGAAGCGTCCTGTTGAGCTTGTGCGCGCCAAGGGCATCCCGATCGTCACGATCAACTCCGGAACTCCCGAGCAGAGCAAGAAGCTTGGCGCGATCATGCACGTTGGCCAGCCCGAATACGGTGCCGGAAAGGCGGCCGGAGAAAAGGCGAAGGCAGCGGGAATCCGCAGCTATCTTTGCGCAAACCACTACGCCACAAACCCTGTATCCTTTGATCGCAGCCGAGGCTTTGGCGAAGCGATCGGCGCGGATTACCGGAAGTCCACGCTCGATACCGGAGATGACCCGAGCACGGTCGAGAACAAGGTCAGCAGCTATCTCCGGGCCAATCCCGGCACCGAGGCCGTGCTCGCGCTCGGGCCGAACTCAGCCATACCGGCGCTCAAGGCGATCCAGAAAATGGGTCTTGCGGGCAAGATCTATTTCGCCACCTTCGACATGACTCCCGAGGTGATCAAAGGCATCAAGGATGGTACGGTGGCCTTCGCCATCGACCAGCAGCCCTACCTGCAAGGTTACGTCCCTGTTGCTGTACTCGCCCTTGCGAGACAGCAAAAAACCACTGACATCGCCAAGCTGCAAGAAATCCTGCAGGTCAACCCAAAACTCCAAAAGCACCTCGACAAATACGGCCTCGCTCCCGTTTATGAGAAAGGCGGAATCAGCTCCGGCCCGGGTTTCATTACTAAGGACAACGTAGAAAAAGTGGAGAAGTACGCTGGAGAGTATCGCTAATCATGCGTTCAAAGAGCTCGAGTCTCTAATCGGCACTCTGGCTCAGCGCGGCAAACGCGTCTCGCGGAGGAGGTCATCGAAGCTTTGTCCCGGCTCGTACTGCACTTGGGGAAACGATTCACGGGAGCCCGGTGATCCCGAAAGACTTTGCTAAGCTGAGGCCAGACAATGGATTGTCGACGACGCGCAGAAAGAAAAGGCGACGCTCGGATCGGATTGTGCCGGCACAGGACACGATCACCGAGCAACCGGTCCGGAAATCGGCAACGAGTCGCGTCTGGAAGGGATGGGGCCTGAAGGCAGAGCAGGGCCACCCTGCATCATTTCTCGCGGCGAATAGCCTGGACGACCGACGGCTTCAGGCCATGGCGACCAACAGGAAAGCGACAGCGGTCGCCAGAACCAACAAGGGCACCGCCCAGGACAAGAACAAGAAGACCTGCTCCTGCACATAACGTCCAAACCAGCGCATCGGCAAGTTGAAGCGGAACAGCGTCAAATTGACGATCAGACTCAGCGCCAACGCCAGGTAGTTCAACGCGAATAACCGACGCACTGTGTTGTCACTGGTGCCCAGCGTGCCGTACTCCGCGTTTAGCGTGAAGTTCAGGGCGATGACTGCAAACAGACCGCCGACGATCACATTCGCCAGCTCGAAGGCCTCGATCTGAAACTCGCCCTCCTCGACCCGGTTCATCCAGATGGCCAACAGCGGGATCAACAGTGAAGCCAGCAGCGGGATAAAAATCAGAGCCGCCGAGCTACCGGCCCGCCGCTGCATAGCCAGGGAAACGGTCACGCCGGAGAGGTCCTCGCCGTACCAGCCGTTCACGAAGTCCCGTTTGAGACTGACGACCCCCGGCGCCCAGTCCCGGAGCTCACTGGAATCCGGAGCCCGGCTGAAGTCCAGGTCGTCCTGCTCGAATTCCAACGACAGCCGCTGCACGCTCTCGCGCCTCGAGACCACTTCGACCTGCAAGCGTTGCCGGTCAAAAGGAAACCGCTCTACCTCGAAGGGGGTCTCGAACGTGGCCGTCGTACGCAGCATCATCTCGACCCGTCCATCCGGAAAGATCCGCAGGCCGTGAGTTTGCTGCGAGGGCTCCCCGGAGAGATTCGACAAAGAGATGGCCGGCGTCCAGATCTCGGCCATCTTCGCCGCGGCGGTCTCCTCCCGAAACTCCAAGAAGCCCTGAGGCGCAGACTCCGGAGGGTATTGTAGCCGCAAGTCCTGCCAGCGCAGACGCAGATCCACCGTTGCCGTGTAGGCGGCTTCCGTCTCGTCGATCGAGGCGACCTCCACGTAGCGCAGGCCCATCCGGACGACCACAGGCAGGCCCTTGCCCACAGGCAGCGACCTCAGAGAGTCCGGTGGCGCCGCAGCCGCCGCTTCCGCCAGCTCGGCGTAGCCAGGGACTACAAGGGCAAAGGACAGGACGAGACCGGCAAGAAAGCGGCTTCTCATGGAGAGACCTCTTTGTCGGTGTCGGCGGCGAAGGGTTGCGGCTTGGTCCTGAGCCGCTCGTGAGCCTGTGCCAGCGCCTGCATCTCGTCGCAGAGGGTCTCGGCCTCTGCTACAGGCTGGTCGCGACGGCCCTCTGCCAGCTTGACAAATTGCTGGCTCAACATTTCCAAAGGCCGCAGGAGCAGGCCCCGCACCACGATCAGGATGACACCCGCCAAGAGCACGATGCCTGACAGTGCCAGAAGCCCCTGCCAGACCAACGAGCGGCCCGCGGCCGCCCTCGAGCTGCTGAAGTCCCGCGCCATGGCAACCTTGCCGATCGGATTGCCCGCGTTATTGTACAGCGTCAACAAGACCACGCCATACGGCACATCCTGAGCTGAGCGTATGTACTGGGCCTCCGCAGGCCCGCTAAGATCGCCCTCGCTGACGAGCTCTTTCATCAGAGCCCAGTTCGTCGAGTGGAACTTTATGTACTTGCCCCTACGGTTCTGCTCGGTCAGGACGTCGGGGTCGAGGCCCTCGGCAAACATTAACTGCCGCAGCGCCTGCTCTTCGATGAACAGGGCCATCTCCAGACGATAAGCCGCTTTCAACGCGTGGAGCAGAGGGCCGAAGTTCATGCCGAGCTCGAAGCTGCCGATGTGTCGGCCAGCGGCGTCGGTCATGGGGGTCACCCCGAAGATGGCCGGCCCCGTCCCGGCGATGGCCGACTCTTTGCGCGAGAACAGATCACGATTGACCGCGACGACCATGGGCCGGAACTGGTCCTGGTGGTCGCCATGCTGCTCGGGCGCGTGCAGCCGCAAGAACGAGACCGCCGGAGGGAAGTGGAACTGGGCCTGATCGACGCCGTAGCGCTCCTTCTGGCGTTTGAACATCTCGGCGCACTGGGCCAGCAGCCCTTCCCGGTCCCGGGCGGCAAAAGCCTCGCGCACCGCGGGCAGGGCCGCTATCATCTCGGCCCGTTCCAGGGCGCGGTTCTCGGCCGCCGTGAGGTTGAAGCTCCAGAGGGCACGTATCAGCTCGAACTGGTCCTGCTCGACTGCGGAGGTCAGCCCGCTGAACAGCCGGTTCGACAGCACGGCCATCCCGATGACGACCACCGCGACCGAGAAGATAAGCACGCGAGGCGCAGACCTCTGGAACTTCATCGAAGCCCTCCGCTTACTGTTTAGCGTTCTCGGGCGGGCTCCGGGTTATGGCGGGACACCCGGTCTTCCCCCATGCGAAGGTCCCGAGGATCTGCCTCAGAGGCTCGCGCCTCGCCTTGGGCTCCAGACCATTCGGCGCGCGGATGAACCAGCTCAAAGTGCTCTCCCGGGCCTCTTCCTGAGCGGATGGGGGCATGGGGTACTGCATGGAAAACGCGAGTATTTCAGCCCGGACCCGCTTGCGCAAGGAGATTGTTCGTTGCGATCTGCAATCCGAATTGAATCAAATGAAAGGACACCAGAGAGGGGTCCTGTAGGAGGAGGTAAGAGATACGTTGCCTCAACGAAAAGGACACCATTGGTGAGTGTCCTTAAGAATGAGCGCGAAAAGTCGGAAAGAAGTTTTAGAACAGGCCCGGCAGCGGTATGGCAAACGAGGGCGAGAAGGCCGGAGCCGGCTATTGGACGAAGCGTGCGAGTTATGCGGATATGAGCGCAAGTGTGCCATCAAGGTATTAAGCGGCAAACGAGCGATAATGGGCAGCGATGGGCGAAAGCGCGAAGGCTCGCAGACTATCTACGGGGACGCGGAACGCGAGGTCATCAAAGCGATCTGGCTGGCAGCCGAACAACCCTGCGGCAAGCGCCTGAAGGCGGCGCTGAGGGTATGGTTGCCGCACTACGAGAAGCGCAGAGGGCGCTTGGCAGAGGGCTTGAGGCAAAAAGTGCTCGCCATAAGTTCCTCGAGCATTGATCGGTTATTGGCGCCATGCCGGGCGAGCCAGGGAACGCGAGCTCGCTGCGGGACGCGCCCCGGGACCCTTTTGCGCAAACAGATCCCGGTTCGCACCGAGCATTGGGATGTGTGAACACGCCGGGCTTTATCGAGGCTGACACCGTGGCGCACTGCGGAGAAAGTATGGTCGGAGAGTTTTGCTGGAGCCTGACAGCGACCGATGTGCATATCCAGTGGACGGAGACCCGTGCGGTGTTCAATCGCGGCCAGTACGAGGTGGCAAAACGCATCGCCCAGATCGAGGCGGCGCTGCCCTTTGCGATCCTGGGTTTTGATACCGACAACGGGGGCGAGTTTCTCAACTGGCATCTGCTAAACTGTTTTGCGCGCCGCCGGCGCCCTGTGGGCTTTACCCGCTCGCGGGCCTATCGCAAAAACGACAACGCGCGCGTCGAGCAGAAGAACTGGACCCACGTGCGCCAGCTGGTGGAAGGCTGGAGAATCCGCAGGCCGCCGAGTTGCTCAACGAGCTGTACGCCAAGGAATGGGGGTGGTTTCGCAACTTCTTTTGCCCAGTGATGAAGCATCTGCGTACCGAGGTGGAAGGCAGCCGCAAGCGACGCGTTTACGATGCTCCCGCCACGCCCTTTGAGCGCCTGAAAGCTTGCGAGGCCCTCGATAAAGAGCAGATCGCAGCCCTAGACAATCTCTATCACACTCTGGATCCTCTCGCGCTCAAAGTAGGGTCCTTCGGGGATTTCCGTGGCATTTTTGCCGGGCTTTAGGGAGATTGGATCGAGCCAGCGTGAAGGCGACGGCTTGTTCACAAACCGGTAGCTCTGTCTTGGCGCCAGCGCCCGAGCTGTTTCCCTACGGGGCTCCGGCTGCCGCTACCTCGCCCTCCAGG
>DATDAL010000175.1:0-2087 GCA_036525415.1 Terrimicrobiaceae bacterium
CGCGAACTCAAGAAACTCGCCGAACTCCAGGGCAAGCCTGATCAAACCGCCACGGCCCTCCTGAAGATGGCCGAAATCTACTTTCAGCAAGGAAGAAACAACGAAGCCCGTGTGGTTCTCAACCACGTCGGTCCCTTTCTTACCAGGGAAGAAGACAAGAAGCGCGCCCTGTATTTTACCACCATGACATACGCCTTGCAGAACGCAGCCGACCGGGCGACCGCGGGCTACAACGAATTTCAATCAAAATATAAGGGCGACACGCTTGCGGATAATCTGCCCGTCGCAATGGGCAGCATGTACCTTGCTCTGAACAACGCTGAAGAGGCCATTCGCTACCTGAATGAGGCACTCACCATCTATCCGAACGGACGATTCACCGGCCTCGCTGTCGTCCAAAAGGCCAACGCGGAGTCCAGGTTGGGCAACTCCCCCGACGCGCTTAAGACATTTCAAGATTACTTGGCAAAAAATCCTCCGCCTGAAGTCGGAGTGATCGCGCAGGCTGGCGTAGCGGGAATCTACAAAGACAGTCGAAAGTGGGACGATGCGATCGCAGCCTACGGCGTCGTAAAAACAAAATACCCCGGAACACCGCAGTCGATCGAAGCCGACTACTGGATCGGCATCTGCACTCAGCAAAAGGGCGACAACGAGGGCGCGGCTCCCATCCTGGACGACTTCGCAAAAGCCAATCCGGATAATGGACTCGCCCCGCTTGCTCTCTATGCGAAAGGCGGCGCGCTCATCGCGCTCGGCAAAAAAGATGAGGGCATCGCCACCCTCAGCTCAGTCGCCGAACAATATCCCGAGAGCCAGCCTGCTCCCTTCACTTACTTCATGCGCGCACAACTGCGTGCCAGCGAGGGCAAACCAGACGATGTCGTCGCACTGATGAAGCAGTTCATCGAGAAGTACCCGAAGGATGATAAGGTTTACTTCGCCTATGAATCGATTGCACAAACAGCGATCAATGCCGGGCGCACGGATGCGGGCTTGGCAACCTACCGTGAGTTTGTTGAAAAGTTCGCCGATAGCCCGCAGGCCGGTGACGCGCTGTTCAAGATCGCCGAACTCCAGCGCGCTAAGGCGGATTCCCTGGGACGCTACAGCGCGCTTGGGGAGCAGGAACGCTCACAGTGGAAGACGCTTCTGGATAGCAGCATCGCCACCTCCGAAGAGGCGATCAAGAAATACCCCGAGAGCGTTTCGCTCGCTCTCACACTTCAAACCCTCTTGCAGTCGCAGCGCATGCTCTTAAGCGCTGAACAAAAAAGACCCCCGGAAGTCGAATCATACTTTCAATCTCTCGCAGACTCCACAACCAATCCGAACGCCAAGAGCAAGATCCTCTTCGCGCTTGCCAACTATGTCTCCGAACAGGACGGGACTCGCGCTCTCGAGATTATGACCGCGGCTTATAGGACGGAAATCCCTTATTCTCCTCGCGACATGGATTCTTATGGGCTTGCGCTGATCAAGGACAAGAAATTTAGCGAAGGCGCGGCTGTCTTTGAGAAGCTTGCAAAAGATTACCCCGTGCCTCAAAATGTCACACCGAACCAGGCTTCGCAGGTTGTTCAGGAGGCCCAGGCCATCGCACTCTTTGGACGGGCCCGTGTCGCCCAGGAACAAGGCCAGACGGCAGAGGCTGGGAAGCTCTTTCAGGAACTAAAGGCGCTCTACTCCTGGTCACCAAAGGTTCTCGAGGCCGACTACGGGATCGCCCAGTCTCTCAAGGATGAGGGCAAGCTCGACGAAGCCGTTACCTTGCTCACGGGTCTGATCCGAGCCCCAACCGCGACTGCGGAACTCCGCGCCAATGCCATGTTGCTCGGAGGCGCCATCATGGCTGAAAAAGCGAAGGCTGCCACGGACCCGAAGCAAAAGGATGAATTCTTGGGTGCAGCTATCGATTACTTCATCAAGATCGCGCAATTCTATGGCGGCGTGCCAACCGCGGCGTCTCAAGGGTTATGGATGGGTGCCCAGCTGCTCGAACAACAGGCAAACGGATCGAAGGACACGAAGTTTAAAGAGCAACAGCTTGGCAAGGCGAGATCGTCCTATCAACAACTGCTCAAGGA
>DATDAL010000176.1:0-5862 GCA_036525415.1 Terrimicrobiaceae bacterium
AGGCGTCCCAAGCGATCCGCGAGCGCGTGCTCGAGGCGAGAAATCTCCAGCACGAACGCTTCACCGGAAAGCCAAAGTGCCGTGCAAACGCCCAAATGTCTCACGGACTCCTGAAAGCCCATTGCAAACTGGACTCCGAGGGCAGGGAATTCCTGCGCCGCGCCATGGAAGAACTTCATCTAAGCGCAAGGGCCTACGATCGCATTCTCAAGGTCGCGCGCACGATTGCCGATCTCGGCGGGAGCGAGAATATTCGGCCTCCGCATGTGCTGGAAGCCATTCAATACCGGACGTTGGATAGAAATCTTTGGCATTAGGATTGAGCAATAAAGCAATTAACGGGGAATCTCGGTCAGCCTCTTAAGCACGGGAAGCCTTGCACGTATGCACGGACTGACCCCTTCCCTGACGGACTGACCCCTTCCCCCGTGAAATTTGTCTCGTGCAGGAGAGGAATCACACCCCGGTTTGCCAATAAGGGGCAACAAACCGAAAATTACTCTGTAGATTCAGGGGTTTAAATCGGCTGTCCAGTCTTGCTTCCTCCTCTTGTCGTACGCACGATACCTTTTCCGTAACTTGCTGCCGGATTAACACGTCCTGGTATACTTGAATTGTGAAATACCAAAGAGCGAAACCCAATACCATCATAAGAACTCCTACGGTTAGTCCGATTCGCTGAAGAAGATGGGCCTTTTCGACCTTACTTACCTGATAATCGAACTTCGATTTCGATGCCTTTCTTTCCGCGAGTTTTAGGCTGATTTCCAGCACCATTTTCTCTGCTAGGTTATTCTGTTCTGTCTGACGCTTCGCGTGATCTCTCATCAAGTCGAGCAGACTCCTACGTCGCTGAATGTTATCTCTGCTGCGATCGGATAACCTTTCGTTGCGTTCGAGTAACTCTTCCACGAGTTTGAGGTCTACACGACCGCGGGCTGGTTCATGAACGGCTTTTTCAAACTCTTTCGCCACTTCTTCTCTTTCGCGCGCTATAGCGATAGTTTCATTGTGCAATAAATCGTTTCCTTGATTAGCGGGGCAAGCTCGCTGTCCATCTCCGTATTGCGGGTCTTGAGTTGATCTACGATCTCATCGGAGCGTTGAAAGAGGCCTTCCATGGTTGAACCTTCGCGGTCAAATTCGCCCGAAATTGCGATAAGCTCGTCGAACGGCTTGTCAGGCAGAAAGAGCGAGACACAAACCAGGACGATTCCGCCGATCGCTAGGAACTTGTAGAGGCTGTCTGTGGGAGGTCTAACAGGGACGGTTTGAGAAGGGAAATCCCAAAGGTAGCTATTAGAGAGGTCCGACCGGGAACAAAAGCGGAACAAAAGGGGTCAGCCATTTAATATTGCGCGTTTAACGGGGAATCTCGGTCAGCCTCTTAAACACGGGAAGCCTTGCACGTATGCACGGACTGACCCCTTCCGTGCCCCTTCCGGACCCCTTCCGTGCGTCTCGTGTGCCTCATTTGGCCACGCCTGGCCGAGCGCGGCAGGAAGCATTGTGAACCTTGACATCTGAGGTATAACGGGCGGCATGGCCGCCCGAGATACCATCACGCAGTTTACCGCGCAGGTGGAGCGCTTCGTCACGTCGCCCCACGTGAATGAGCCGGAGCCGGTGCGCCGCTTCCTCGCCGCGGTCGCCTCGCGCGGCGACGAGTGCGCGCTTGATGTTGCCTGCGGGCCAGGACTTCTCGCGAAGGCTTTCGCGCCGCACGTCCACGAGTTCGTTGGTGTGGACCTCACACCGGCTATGATCGAAAAAGCGGTCGCGATCACGCGCGAAGCCGGCCTTTCGAACGCGCGCTTCGAGGTTGCCGATGCGCTCCGGCTCCCCTTTGAGCCGAATACGTTCGACCTCGTCCTGACGCGCCTCGCGCTCCATCACATGCCAGACCCGCGCGCCGCCGTCCGCGAGATAGCGCGTGTCCTGCGCCCGGGCGGCCGCCTCGGTGTCTTCGACATGACCACCTCAGAGGGGACGGAGGAGTCCGACTACCACAATGTCGTCGAGCGGCTTCGCGACCCGAGCCATACCAGCGCGTTGCCGCTTTCGGAGCTCGTGCAACTGCTCGGCCTCGTCGGACTTCAGGTCGACAAGATCGAAACAATCGACTACGACCTGGACGTCGAGGACTGGATCGCCCGCGCGGAGCAGTCCGCCGATGACGCGCAACGGGCGCGGGAGTTGATCGCCGCCGCGATCGGGACGCGGAAGTTTGGCGGCAAGAGGGTGTGGCGAGACGAAGACGGAAAGCTTTGGTTCAGCGTGCGATGGGCGATCCTCGTGGCGACGAAGCCATCCTAGTCGTGGCCGGATCCGGGAACTGGCACGTCGTTTTCATGATCGCCGCCGCGATGGATGCGTCGGCGGTCGTGTTGGCGCTCGTCCTCCCAATGCGATTTCGTCTGATGCAGACGGCCGCTCGTCCGCTTAGCCGATCGAGGCGCATGACTTGAATGCCCGTTCGAGCGGCGCGGTTTTTCGGCCGAGTCCAGCCTTGAGCCGAAGAGCGAATCGCAGCTACTTGATGGTCAATGGGCCGTCCTCGCCCCCCAACAGAGTTCTCGTTCATCCATCAAAAGGAAAACCATCGACAGGAAGGGCCACTCGTGTCGAAAAAATCCTCATCTGTTCTTCGTGCGGCGTTTGACACGAGGACGGATAGAGGTCGCTGCTCCCGAATCCACGCCAGTCTTTATTGAACCGAGTCGTAAACAACTATAACCTCGCCCATCGAAGCAGATTGCGATCGACAATGATGTCGTAACGCAGGTCGAAGAATCCTATGAGCACGAGTCCGGACTCCGCATTTCGACTTCGCATGGGTGCGCCCGATAGAATGCTGATGACGTTTGACGGGCCTTTGCGCCCGTTGGGTGCCTGGCTGCAGGCGATCTTTGAAGCTCGTCACGCGGCTTCGACGAAATTTTGGGCAAAAGTGGTCGAGGGATGCCATACCATAGGGGACCTTCGCGACGTCATGGCGCGGCGCGTGCCTCCGCCGACAGCCGACTATTACTTCGGAGGCGCGGACGACGAGATCACGATGGGCGACAATGAAAGGGCCTTTCAAGCGGTGCGTCTCAATCCGCGCATGGGCATGAAATTCGATGAAGTCGACATGAAAGTCACAGTGTTGGGCGAAGAGATAAGCATGCCGGTGATCGCCGCGCCGGTCGGAAGTCTTAGAAACCTGTGGCCGCGCGGGGAGGCCGTAGCGGCCGCGGCGGTCTGTAAAGCAGGCACGATCTGTACGCTTTCAACTCTTACCGGAACCCGCCTCGAAGAGGTGAAGGAAGCAGCGAACGGACCGTGCTGGTTCCAACTGTATCTAGTGGGCGGAAAAGACGTGGCGTTGAAGAGCATTGCACGCGCTAAGGCGAGCGGCTATTCGGCCCTCGTGCTGACGATCGATACTCCTGTCGCTGGGCTTCGCCTTCGAGACAAACGGAACGGCTCCGAAACGCTTATCGGTGGCAGCTGGACGCAAAAGATTCCTTATGCCCCAATAATGCTGCGACACGAAAGGTGGTTCACCAGTTTTTGCGCGGACGGCGGCTTGATGGACTTTCCCAACATCGAGCTCGATGGCGGAAAACCGATGCCGTATGCCGACATCGCCAAGCAGCTCAAGGCGTCGGCGGTTACATGGGACGACATCCCGTGGATAAGGCAAGCCTGGGGTGGAGCAATCGTCATCAAGGGAGTCCACAACCTCGAGGACGCGAGACGCGCCGTCGAATGCGGCGCCGAGGCTATCGTGATTTCGAATCACGGTGGCCGACAGCTCGATCGAGTGCTTCCGACTTTCAAAATTCTGCAGGACGTGGTCCCCGCGTTAAAGGGTGAAAAGATCGAGGTCTTGATGGACGGCGGGATTCGTTCCGGCACCGACGTTCTGGCGGCGCTAGCAACGGGAGCAAAAGCGGTGCTCGTCGGCCGCGCGTATGCCTATGGCCTCGGAGCCGCGGGTGAAGCGGGCGTCACCAAAGCGCTTCAGATCCTTCGGAGCCAGATCGAGCACACGTTGCGCCTTCTCGGGCGTCAATCCATCGCGGAGCTCGACGTGACCTGCCTCGTGGAGAATCCATTTCAGTAACGGGCAGTCGTTCAGCACCGAACAGCGGGCGCGGGGAAGTCGCGGGGGCATGAGATGCCTGCCCTGAGGCTGCCTGCTTGCAACGGCCATAACAAATTGGCTGAAGAAGAACGGCTTCCATTTTGCTTCTATAGAATGTCAATTACCCCAAATGCGATTCTCCCATTTGGCGGAGCGATCCCCAGTATTCCATGGGTTTTTTCATCGAGCATTTCGTGATGATAAACCAAAACTCGCTTGGTCTGCCCAAGCTCCGTGCGGCCCTTGCTTGGCTCGGCGAGCCCGTGATGGCCGGTTGACCGCAAGCTCACCGGAGGGGGCATGAGCGACTGGTTTCTCAACCTTCCAGTCCTGTGGATGGGGGCCATGATCCTCGGGGCGATCTACGTAGTCACCGCAGGACTCTACCTCCTCATTACGGCGCTCGCGGTGGGCGAGCGGGCGCGCGCGTTCAAGGCGATTTCGCCAGGCATGCTTCCCACGCTAGCCATCATTTTTGCCCTGCTCGTCGGATTCCTAGCAGCGCAGGTGTGGAGTGATGCTGATCGGGCGAACACGGCGGTCAACCGGGAAGCGAGCCCTCTGCGCGCCGTCGTTCTCCTCGCCACTGGGTTCCCGGGCGAGCCCGAGGCGCGCCTACGGGACCTCATCCGGCGCCACATTCAGGACGCGGTCACCCAGGAGTGGCCGGCGATGGCCCCGTCGGAATGCCACGCTGACGATCGCCCCGGCGCCACTCGCCGAGGCGCTAGGGCTGGCCCTCTCGCTCAGCCCTCGAAGCGACGGCCAGGTGGCCGCCCAACGTGAGCTGGTCGCATCCCTCCAGAATGCGTTCGAGGCGCGGCGCCAGCGCATCATTCTGAGTAGATCGTCGATCAACTGGGTCAAGTGGACCGTGCTGCTCGTGCAGGCGGGTCTCACCTTGCTCGCCATAGCCATGGTCCATAGCGACAATCGCGCCGCCAACCGCATCATCATGGCGATCTTCGCGACGGGAGTCGCGGGCGCGGTCGTGCTGATCGCATCACACAGCCGCCCGTTCACCGGGGAGCTCTCGGTGGACCCAGCGGTCCTGCTCCAGGTGATGCCGGAGGCCGGCCCGGCGCCCGCTGGCCCTTGAGGCGATCGCCCGATGTCACGAAGCTGTACCGCAAGCTGTGAAAACTCCGCGCGAACACGTTACGCTCTGCTCTACCTTTCGCTCGGGCAAGGAGATCAGCCGCATTACCCGATCGGCCATAACTAAACCTACTTCGCTCGCTTGAAATTCAGATGGGGAACGAAGGCTCCCATCGTCGGATCCTGAATAGGCTTCGTTGTAAAAATTATCAATTCGTTCTCCGTCGGCATCGCAATATTATCGGTGGCGTCGAGCCCATCCCATTGCGGGAACGTACAGCGCTCAATGTGAATGGTATAGGTCTTCGCCGTCTCGTCGACCTTGTACGTTCCGAAAAAGCAGTTCACTTGCCCGACGGGTGTCCGAGGACTAGTGCCCTCGGATTTTGGACGGTTAGCAGCCATTATCTGCCAAGAAAAGCGGCCATTTTCATCATACATAGCGATCCCTTTGACACCAGGACCCCACGGGTAGTGCTTTACGCCGTCTTCGGTCAGATCGTACACCGACTCCAATATCCAAGTGCCTACGATTAGCTCTTTAAGGGTCTTTTGCTGGCCGAGTGCATCGGTGGGACAAATGGCAATTCCGAGGCAGAGGACTGCGATAGTGGTCATAGTGAGTGTGGCAT
>DATDAL010000177.1:0-38242 GCA_036525415.1 Terrimicrobiaceae bacterium
CAACTTCAGGCGGGCACCGAGTACTACTTCGAAGAAGGAGAACTAGCTATACCAGCAAAATTCGGACAGACAGCGGAAGAAAAGAAAGCGGGATTTTAGTACGCTAAAGCGAATCTGATCGCACGCGCAAATGGTCGGACGAGAGGAGAAACTACACTTCCGGACCCGCGCCTGCCGCTTGAGCCTTGATCTTTTGCAGGAGCGGGAGAAATTCGCCGGACCAAAGCCCGATCATCTTCGTGTTGTCTTCGAAACCAGCCTCACCGGCATCACTCACGCGAGAGACGTCTGTCAGCAACTGGAAATTGTTTGTCCCTGGGATCTGAATCATGGAAAGGCGCACGCGGAAGGTCGTCGTTTGATCATAGCTGCCATACAAGAGTTTCCCAAAGCCGCCCGCCGGTTTATCGAAAGAGATGGAATCGGGATAGTTCACAGGGCCGGGTGAGTATCCGTATTGAGCGAATACGGGCTGTGCCGCAGCGATGAGGGCGTTGACGTTGGTATTCGGCACAGCGACGGAACCGATTCCGCCGGAATTGGCCACTGGGGTCGCAAGGCATCCGATGAGAAGTAGCTCGGAAACGGCCAGGGCATTTCCGCCACGCGCGTTTCTTTTATCGCGTCGGGGAATGTCAAATCAATACATGCAGAAAAAAACACTTGTAAGAACCATCGGGAAGTTTTCGCCCCATATCGTCGTGCGAGATCCGAGCCAGTGCGGAGCCAGACCCGGCATCGTATGCGTTGCCGTTCAAATCGACGAAAGTTTTCCCATTTACCTTCTCTACGAGCGAAACGTGTTTGAACCCCATAGAATGCCCTTGACGCCAACAGGCAATATCACCCGGCTCCACGCTATATCCGTTGTAGCCGATTTCACGCAATTCTTGCGAAGCCCCTTTCATCGTCATCGGGTTCGGCCCTTTATACTGTAAGAGCTGTCCTGGCGAGTCATCTCGCATTCCCCAATTTATCGCCTTCTGTGGAGAGAGGAGATGATCTTGTTTATCGAATGGGTTTGCCACTTTCTTGACGAGTGCTGCCTGCTGCCAACACCAATAGGCAAATGCCCCACACCATAAAGTTCCAGAACGGGAATCGAGGTGATAGAGAGTGCATCCCTGCTGATTTGTCTTGACGTTGCTGTACAGTTGATCTTCGGCAATCCGAAGGACCGCTTGGCGCAAAGAGAGCTCTTCCAATTTCATTTTCAGTGTTGGTTCGATTCCGACACTGTCGGTTACTCGGCGAGCATTGCTGTCAGCCACCACGAAAACATCCAGCGGCAATATTTGATCATTATTGCCTGAATCCCGTGCTAGTAACTTCGCGTCTCCCGTTTTGCTACCCGATTTGAGCACGAGCTTTCTAATATGCTGGGCCTTTTCCCAGTCGGACAATCCTGCCATTTTATGAGCACCCGTATCATCTCCCGATTGACCATTGACAGTGAAAGTCGACTTGTCGGAGGAATCGACCGTAAGGTCTTGCCCAGCAATAAGATAAAAAGTAGATACACTATTTTGCGGCATCACAAAGAGATTGCGAGTCCTATCAAAGCCACCAGCGTCATTGGGAAGTTTGAAAAGATGAGGCATCGTTCGATCCTTTATTCAATTAAGATGTGGGCGCTTAGCGCTGGGCGTCAGGCGCAGCGAGAGTCGCAGCGACGGTTGGTCCCGTCCCAGGCAAACAATTCGCAATACCTCATCCTGCCTTACAAATAAACACAGGCAAGGAATTTCCTGGCTCCGTCGTTATACTGCGAAGCGCGGCCGACTCCGTGGATTCGACCCTACGGGTCAGTGTGCAACCCTTGACACTTCCAACTACTCGTTGGCAAGCTGACTTTGCATGAATTCAGAAAGTGCGGGCCGGTGCCGAACTCTTTTTAGCCCATTTGATCACTAAGCCGCCAGATTTTGACCAGATTCTGTCCGTGAAAATAACCGGACACCAGTTCACGGACGAGGAGCTTAGCCGCGGAGTAAGTGTAAACATTGGGACTACCGGCAGGTTTCATCAGGAGGGCAGTCACGCAGAAATCGTGGTTCCGGTTTCGAGAAGATGCTCGGACATCAATTTGAAGCTTTAAGTTGCATCGGACCGAAACGGATCAGTCGATTGGTTTGAGCCCAGATTCGATTTCCCGCCTGCGCTGTTCAAGAAAGGGAGGAAGCGAGAGCCGTTCGCCCAAGGTCTCCAACGACTCGTCAGCCGCGAAGCCAGGCTCGTCCGTGGCGATCTCGATGAGAATTCCACTGGGTTCCCGAAAATAGAGGCTTCGAAAGTAGTAGCGATCCACCGGTCCGCTCGAATGCATACCGAACTGCGCGAGGCGTTCCACCCATCCGTCGTAGTCGCTACTGGTTGTGCGCAAAGCCACATGATGGACCCCGCCCGCGCCCTGCCGGGCGGGTGGCAGTTCTGGCTCGACCACAACGTGCAACTCAGCCGCCGGTCCGCCCGCGCCCATCTCGTAGACGCGGGCCGCTGAACCGCCAAGCGCCTCATATTCCCGCACGGGGCGCATATTCAGGACCTTTTGAAGAATACGATCCGTTCGCTCGAGCTTCGGAATGCTTATCGAGACCGGACCCAGTCCGCGGATTTGCTTCTCGGCCGGAACAGGGCTTTTCTCCCAAGGGTGTGCGTCACCGATTCCGCCATCATCGACGAGGCTGAAGCGCTGGCCCTCAGGGTCTTCGAAATCAAGCGTCAGCCGGCTGTCACGCTCGATGATTCCCTGGTGACGCACCTGACGATTGTGCAGGTGTTTCTGCCACCACTGCAGCGCGGCTTCGCCGCCGACACGCAAGCCAGTGCCAACGATACTGTGTGTGCCTCGCCTTTCACGAACGGCCGGCCAGTCAAAGAAAGTAAGGTCCGTCCCCGGACTTCCCTTCCCGTCGGCATAGAAGAGATGATAGGCGGAAACGTCGTCTTGGTTGACGGTCTTCTTCACGAGCCGCATCCCGAGAACATCCGTGTAAAAAGTGTAATTGCCCCGGGCGTTTGCCGTGATCGCTGTAAGGTGGTGGATTCCGTTGAGTTGCATGGGCAGAGCTTATACCAGATACGGCTCGTTTCTCGACTTTCCGTGAAATTGGTTGGGCTTTCAAAACGGCCTCCAGGCTATTCGCTAGCGATGGAAGCCTGGGCTAAACACGCCATTGGAGCGACCATGGCGATATACGATTTGTACGTAATTTCACAACATTAGTTATTTTTAACATGCGTCTTATGGAAAATGCTCTTGCAACCACTGGCGAGCTTCGTCGATTTCTGTCGATCCGAGCTGATGCCCGCGGTCGCTCCATCTCAAGGTGAGGTTGGCGCCGGCCTTTTGAAGCAGATCTGCGAGTTGTTTTGTTCCTTCCGGTGGGACAAAAGAGTCCCTTCGGCCCGCCGCAAGGAGCACTGAGATCCCCTTGAGATTTGGCCGCTTCTCAGGCACGAGTGGAACCATCGCTCGCAACAGGACTGCGCCGGCTAAGGTTTGCGGTCTGAGAAGCAGAACGCCGGCGGCAATGTTTGCGCCGTTGGAGTAGCCGATGGCGACGATCTTCCGGCCGCCAAGCTGATATTCGGTCGCGGCGGCCGCGACAAAGTCAGCGAGTTCGTGCGTCCGATGGACCAGGTCTTCCTGATCGAACACGCCTTCGGCAAGACGCCGAAAGAAGCGGGGCATCCCATTTTCAAGGACTTTTCCTCTTGGACTGAGCAATGCGGCCCCAGGGTGCAGCGATTTACCGAGATCAAGCAGATCGTCTTCGTTTCCGCCGGTGCCATGGAGAAGAAGAAGGACCGGCCCGTTAGTCCCGATCGGAACGAATCGATGGGCGAACGCGGAGGTGGTATGCATGGGATAATATGGATGGAACGGCTATTCGTCGCAAAATTTCGCGAGGCGGTCCGGGCGCGCTCGTCCTGATTGAAACGAATGTCTAAAACGCTACGCCGATCGCGAAATGAAAAGCGCCCTGAGCCTCTCCCGGTTTCGGTGACGGATTAAGTCCATAGTCGAATCGAACGGCGCCTATGGGCAGATTATAGCGCAGGCCAGCTCCCATTGCGTATCGCATGTCTTCCACTCCAAAGCTTGCCGCATTTTGCACGACGTTTCCGGCATCCAAAAACAGCGCGCCATAGACATCACCCCAAATGGGAAATATATATTCAATGTTAAAAACGGTGAAGCTCTCACCCCCGAGAGGATAGCCCGCGTTATCTCTGGGCCCGAGGGTCAGTTCGGAAAAACTGCGCACTGTGGTGGCCCCGCCATTGAAGAACCTCTCATCGATAGGCAGTTCCTCGCTGCTCAGCGAGGAGATCAGCCCCGCCCGGGCTCCAAGTGCCAGAGAGGACTTCGCTGTTACCGGCACGTAGTAAGAGAAACGCACGCGGCCCCGAACAAAGCTGATGGCGCCAAGGCCGTTGGGTGCGAGATCGAGCGATGCATCAAATATGAAGCCCTTGGTGGGGAGCACCTTGTTGTTACGGTAGTCGAGGGTCTGCGACACTCCAATACCGACGACCGAATAGTTTCCAGGGCCCACCAGACTGGAAGGGTTGATCAATATCTCCGTCACGGCCACGTACTTCACGAGCGCAAACGCAGATACCTCCCAATGATCGGTAATTTGGCGCGACAGACTGGGTGAAAATCCCACTTCATCTTTTGAGTAGCCTTTGAGGGTAGAAGTCAACGCGTAAAGGCGCAGCTTGAGCCGGTAGTCGGTGTCGAAAAGCCACGGATCTGCGTAGATCACTTCTCCACTTAAGCCGCGCTGGTTCCACTCTGGCGTTATGCTCAGCCGCCGTCCGGTTCCGAAGAGATTTCGGTCGGTATAGTTAACGTCGATAATGAGGCCGTAGAAACTGCCGTAGCCCAGGCCAAGACCAAGTTCCTTTGACTTTGATTCCTCAACATTCACGTCCAATCGCACGAGATCGCTTTCGACAGCCGCGGGGGTGATGCGCAGATCTCGAAAGAGACCGGTCTCTATCAGTTCGCGAAACTGACGGTCGAGCAGTCCGGGATCGTAAACGCGCCCCTGCAATCGACGGAGACGCTTTTCAATGAACGTCGGTTTGACGCGCTGGTTACCACGCACAGTCACCCCGTCGAATCGGTAGATGGGGCCGGGCTCGACTTGGAAGACGACGCGCACCTTCCCGTCGCGAGCCGCGGCGGGATCTCCGCGGGCCTCGACGCTAATAGTGAAGTAGCCGCGCTTCTTATAGAAGTCCTCCAGTCTGCGTTGCGCCGAGGCGAGCCTTCCCGCTGTGTAGAAGGTTTTCGTATCCTCGGCGATCTCTGCAAGCAGAGTTTCGCGAGCGAAGACCAGTGGACCCTCGAATTGGATCTCGCCGAAGTGGAACTGAATCCCTTCTTCAATCGTGAGAGAGATCGCTGCCGAGGTGTTGTCGGCATTCAACGTGATCTCGGGAGGATTAATCACCGCATTCAGATACCCTTCCGCCGCGTAGAGGCGTCTGATAAGCTCCGCTCCAAAAAAAACGTCCGCCTCGATGAAGGGGAGACGCGTGTCCTGCCGGATTCTCGGATAACGCTCACGGGTGGGGCCAAGAAGATAGTTCGTCAGCGTGACTGTATTGTAGGCGTGGTTGCCCATGAAGGTGATGGCGCCGACCCGGGTCAGTGGTCCCTCGTTCACGATCAAGCGCAGTCGCCAAGGCCCCGGAACACTCGATGTCACCTCCGCCTGAGAATAGCCATGTCTTCTGTAAAACGACTCCAGGAAGAACACCGCGTCGTAGACGTTGGCTTCATCGAGCCCAAACTCCTCGATGGATTGGATCTGGCGCGCAATCCCTTCGCGCAGTTGCCAGCCTTTGAATGCGGAGGCGCCTTCAAATTCGACCTGAAGCTTGCCGCGTCCGCGAGATGGGGGCACATTCGGCGTCCGCGAATTTTGCGAAGCGGGCGTTTGTTCCAACGCCGGCGGCGAATCGGTCTGAGCAAAAGCCTGGAGCACCGCCATCGCGAGGGCCGGAATCAGGCCGATGCGTTTCATTTGAACCGCAACAGGTACTTGATCTGCCCGCGGAAATTGCCGCCCACACCCAGGCCGCCGACAAGGACAAATTGATCCGAAAGCGGAATGCCCAGCGTTGCGGTTTGCTTGCCGGTTCTCGGATCAATCGCGCCGAGATCGAACTGGACTCGACTGAGAAACGAATCGCCCTCTACGGGAGGTTTGTTTCGACGAAAAACGCTCCGATAGAGTTTTTGAAGGAGCAGGATTGCTGCCCGTCCGGCCAGCACGTTCGGATCGCTGGAAAGCTCCCGGGTGGTCGAACCGGTGGCGATCAGAGCAACGATTTCCGACTGTGGCAATGGAGGATCGCTGCTGAAAATGGCTTCCGGTCTTGTCAACGGCCCGGTGATATAGACGTTTATGCGGTAATCGCGAATGTTGGAGAGCCCCCGCAGTTCGAAGTGGGGCATGAAGGGATCGTCCCGTGAAAAATAGATGATGCTTGAATCGATTTGAAGCTGGCTGAAGGGCAGTGTCGCTGTGAGTTTTTCGACGTAGAGGGTTCCGTCCAGCCAGGGTTCAAGACCTGTTCCTCCGAAGGTGAGATTCCCGGTGATGCGGCCGTTAGCGAGGTTGCTTTGAACGCGAAAGGGATCTGCCGTTCGAATGGCGACGTCGAACTTCCAATCCCGTAGGGGAGGATCGGGAAAGCTGATCAAGAGCGGCTGCAGCGGAGGCTGTGGAGCCGGGCGCCCAGGCAAGCCGATGGGGAGGATATCAATGTCTTTAAAGAAGCCGCTTCTTGTGACGAAGAGATTTCCCGTGACGCTTGCCGCATTCAGAGGCCCGCTCAATCGGAGATCGGCCGACGCGCGCACGCTGATTAAATCGTTCTGAACAATCAGGGCGTTGCGACCATTCAGGCGGATGTCGAACACCGGATTGTTAAGCGGCGTCAGGATGACACTTCCGCCGGCATTGAGCGATCCACCTCCTAACCCGACGCTTAGGCGATCTATTGTCACCCGATCGCGCGTGAAATTGATCCGGACCGCTGTATTTGAGATTGGAGGCAGAATCGGATCCGCAAAGCGCAACGCCGTAAGGTCGGCGGCGATGCCGCCAGAAAGACTCGGTTGGCCAAAGGTTCCTCCGACATTCACATCGACAGTGCCAGTCCCACGGCTTTGACGAATTGCGGGGACAAGCGTGCTAATGAAATCCAAGGACGAGCGCGGCATGGAGACACGAACGTCGATGGGCGTCTGAGGATCAATTTGGCGGTTCTTCCTGATGGCAGGAATATCAAACGGGATGTTGCCGGCGATCCGCAGGGGCTCGATGAGCTTCTGTCGAACCTCACCATTGAGACGCAACCTGTCCCCGCGAAACTCAAGATCAAGTGATCCGTCAGCCGGGGCAAACCGCTCAGCTTCCGTGGATTGAATTCGGGTCGCGCGCAGGTTCGCGCTTGCGATCAGGTCGTCGAGCGTTCCTTCGGCGTTGACGTCCAGATTGATCACACCGGTCACGGGCGGCTTCTTTTCTCCCAACTGGACAAAGAGGCTTCCCAGATCCAGGTCCTTCGAGCGAAAAGCCAGCTTCAAAGGCTCGCCGTCCGGAATGAGGCGATCGGGTTGACTCGCCTCTGCGAGATGAAGCGGAATCTCAGCCGAGCCTTCGAGAAGAGCGAGTTTCTTTTGTCGGATCGAAAGATTGGAAACGCTGAGGCGATTGTCCCTCCAGAAAAGCGAAAGCGTGGCGTCACCGAAGTTCCCCGCCGCGGCCCGAAGGTCGGGCACGTTGAAAGACTCTGGGGAATAGGAAGCGGTCGCGCGTGCGCTTAGATCCTTCAGCTCCCCAAACTGCCCTGCAATGAGTTCGATAACAGCATCGCCAGCATGCTCCGGCGCGCCGAGATCGCCCTTGCCCTGCCAGGTGAGCCGCAGTGAACCGCCGAGTCTCGGAGGTAGTGCTTCGTAAGCGAGCAGCGGTTGAAAGTGCGACAAGTCTTTGAGTTGGACGTCGAGAGAAGCATCGTAGCCGAATGGCTTGGCAAGCTGCATATTCCCACCGCCGCGGATCGAGTTTTTGTCGTCGAAAACGAGGTCAAACTGCGAGAGCTGCGCCTGGTTGCCGACCACGTCGAGGCGCGCGTCCAAGGTGCGCATCGGCACTTCTTGAACCTCGACGTTGCGGCCTGTGATCAAGAAGCTGCCGTTATAAATCCGGTCTCGCGCACTCCCCTTTCCCACAACCTTCAGCGCGCCTTTCACATTCGCTCGACTCTCCGGTGCCACGAATGCGCTTAGATCGGGCGCGTCAATAACAGCGTCGAAATCAAGCGGCTGAGCGTCCCAGGACTTGAGGTCGGCCGGCAATGAGTAGGTTCCCTGAAGACTCGCGGTATTTGCGGCCTTCGCGAACGTCAAGCTTTCAAGCGAAACATCGGCTTCGCGGATCGAGAGCGCGAGAGTCAAGGAATCAACAACATAATTCTTGAGCCGAAGGCTTTTGATCCCGCCGTCGAGATGAGTAACAAGAGTCTCGAAAAACGGTGCGTCAGGACTGGCTGCCAGATCCTTTTCCAGGCTCGCGGTGAAGTGCGCTTCCGTGGCCTCCGTGCCCGGGAGGATGAGAGCCGAGGAGTCGAACACCGCTTGGGCAGAGAGCTTCCCATTAACGATCTGAAGGTCCGTATTAACGGTCAGATCGCCGATGATGTCCACCGGGAGGCTAAGTGCAACGAGGTCCGGTGCAAAAACCTCGAGCCGGCCAGCGCCTGACGTCTTAGCAAAGTCGTTGAGCGTTTCGGGTAGTGCAAAATCTGCCTCGAGGTGGATGTGGTTCTCCTGGTCGAGACGATCAGAGAGCTCAATCCTCGCTTGCTTGTTACCAAGCTTCACACCAAGGCTCATGTCGCCTAGCGGCTGCCGATCGTAAGCAACACCGGACAACTGCCCATCGCCATTCCCGGACCATCCCGACGGTTTGCCTGGTTCACCTTCAAACGTCAGTGCCAGCCGCTCAACCGCGCCGCGAAGGGGTATTGAAAGGTTTAAGTATTTCCAAAGATCATCGAAAAACAAACCCGCGATGTCGGCTTTGACATTCAAACGGTTGGTTGCATTCAGATCGGACACGCGCGCGGTGATCGTCGTGCGCGCGTTGAACAATTCGCCGTCCAAGCCAAGCGCAAGCTCGCCGGCGTCCAGCTTCGAGGCGTCCAGATTGAAACTGCGAAGCGCGATTTCGGGTCCGATCTCGAGATCCGTCAGCATCAAATTGCGATCGCGAAACGTGGTGGCGCCTGATATCCCGGTCCAGCGCCGCACGCCTGGGATGTCGAGGGCCTCAATCTTCAAAATTCCAGAGCGATCAGGAAGCAAGCTGAGAAAAAGGCCGGCGAGCTCCGTGCTGCCGTTTGCACCGTGCGCGATGAAGTTGAAATTTTCGATGTTCAGCAAATCGGGAAATAACGCGGGAAACTTCAGCTGCTGAGGCTCCTTTTCTTTTTCGGGGGGAAGGGGTTCGCCGGGGGTGATTTCGATGTAGGCATTGCGAAGATCGACCAGCTTAAGGAAGCCCGGCAGACCGTGGCGAAAGAGTCCGATCAAGCTATAGCGAAGATTCAGCGTGCCGATCTCCAGCCGTTGAACCGGCCCCGGCTCCGTCGGTGTCCCGCGCAAATTCGATATACTCAGCGTCGTAAAGATCGACCCGCTCACTTCGTAGGAAAGGTCGAGGTGCTGCTGTTTGGCCGCGCGAACGATAAAGTAACGCGTGCCTTCGAAAAACAACGGTCGATGAAAGATCGTCAGCAAGACCACGAACGCGACCAATCCGAGGCCAATGCGTTGAAGCCACCGGCGCCAGCGCGGCTTCGCTACGTTGCCGGCTGCACTCATGTCCTGCGTTTCGGGAGAATCACCGCGGCAAATTCACGGATTGGCGGTTGGTGCTGCATACATGCGCAAGCGGGCGTAGTGCCATGCTTCCAGCCTCGCGTCAAAGCATTACCGCCCCGGCTCGACCTTCCCCCGCCTCTCGAGCCAAAAAGCTGCGAGCCAGCAAAGCAGAGCCCAAGCCGTTCCGCCTGCCCATCCCGCGAGGACGTCCGTGGGGTAGTGCACACCGAGGTACACCCGGCTCAACCCCACGAGAAGGCTCAGAGTCAGCGCCGCGCTTACACAATAAACTTTCAATCGCCGCCGCTTCATCGTGCGTGCGAGAATTACAGCCACCGTCAGGTATACAACGGAGGACATCATGGAATGCCCGCTCGGATAGCTCTGAAAGAAAGCGTCCGTCAAATGCGGAACGACGCTCGGCCTGTCTCGATTGAAAAATCCCTTGAGAACGCTGGTCAGCAGGGTCCCGCCGCAAACCGAAACAAGCAACAACACGGCCGAAGCATGCCAGGACACGATTAGCAAGTATCCCACCACCATCAACGTCACCAACGTAAGTACCGCTCCGCTTCCAAGCGCCGTAATATCGCGGCTCCAACGTTCCAGCCATGGCGGCCCGATAGGACGCGACGGATCTTCGGCGGAGCGAAGATGCCGCATCCAGCGGGTCTCCGTATCATGCACCGCGCCTTCGCCCACCAAATCCGTCACGCCCGCAAAGATCAATACGCTTCCGCAGATCGCGGCTACCGCGAGCAGCAGCACAAACTCGCGCCAACCTGCGGAACGCAGCAGATCCCGAATACCTGCCATCAGGCGCCACCTTGCGCGTATTTTTCCATTCCCGAAGCCTGACGCTTATGGGTTCCGCTTGCAAACGCAGAAGCGGTTACGGCCGGAACGGCTATGAGGGCAATAAGGCAGAGGAGGTGGATCGAACAAGGGCACCATCCGACGGCTCTATCTTATGCTGGTTGCGAAATTCCTGAGCGGCGAGAATGTACGAAATCATTGCTTCCGCGAACTGACAAACGTCGCGGCGAGATTTCCAGTCAGGCCGATGCCGAGAAAGGCTCCTGCGAGCCAATTGATGAGTGATTGAAAAGATTGGTCCGCGATTTTCAGTGGGACGGACATCGGCACCGAAAGGATCTGTGCGCCGATCACTTCGTCCATTTTCCATCCAAATCCGTTCGCTGTGCCATAGAGTCTGATCATTTCGGGCGGCGCCTTGTCGGGAGTGCTGTGGCACTGCAAGCAGCTCACGTTGTTGATCCTAATTGGCCGCGCAAGAACAAGGGACGTGCCACTCGCCGTTTCCCGAGTGCTAATGAACTCGGCGCCCGTTACGTTCCCCGCGCGGAACTGATTCACTACGTCGGTTTCCCAGTCGGTGGGCCGGTCGCGCGGGTTCGTTGGGTTTAGTGTGGCTTCTTTATAGAAATAATCGGGAAAATTTTCGCGCAGGTAACCAAAGATCTCTGTAGCAGCGAATGCCGGCACGGATTGCGGATGGAACTCGGTGTCAAGGAGCTCTGCAGGTTTGTCCTTCATCGAATCGATAAGCCGCTGTTGCGCTTCGATCGCTTGCCTCTGGGCCAAAAGGAACCCGCGTCTTGCGTTGGAGCGAACTTCCTTGGCCGCGTCGGTATCGATCGTTTTCGGAAGTTCGTCGAGCGTCTTTTGGACTTCGGCGATCGCGCTTTGGAGCTTAAAGTTCTTTTGCTGGAGCAGCGGGGCGACCTGCTTAGTGGTATAGGTGCGGCTGGAGAGGGCGGTCTCCATCATAATGCGAGCATTCTGGATCACCTGTTGGCGTGCATTCTCCAAAAGCACCTCCCTCGCAACATAGCCAACTGCACCGAGGCACAGAGCAAGCAAGGGAATAAATATGAGATTGAATTTTAGCAGTTTCATGGCTGGCCGACTTCAGGGGCAATGACGCAGCGAAATCCCACGTCATCCATCCGGAATAGCGGATCATAGCCGCGTCGATAAGACGAGAGCATTTCCTGTGGGCGCGAGGTCGCCCATGAACCCCCGCGCAAAACCCGCCAGTTGGTGGACTGGTTGAAGTGATCCAAACACCACTCCCAGACGTTGCCCCCGAGACCGCGGAGACCGAACGCATTTGCCGGCGCCGCCTCGACCGGCGCAGTGCGTGGAAAGGGATCGCGATAACCCTTCAGGAAATTCCAAGATCCTGGGGCGTCCTGTCGGGATTCTTCGCCCGCATAGTTACCTGCGCCTTCGGATGGCGGCATCGCAACGCCCTTTAAGCGCCCGCCTCGCTCTTCAGGCGTGACGCCTTCCTCGTTCAAAAGCCCAACGGCTTCGCTCCATTCGCGATCGGTGGGCAGCCGATAACGTTGAAACGCCGTGATCGCTCCCTCGGCGCGCTCCCTCTTCGTCAGCCAGGCGCAAAACTGGTCCGCATCTTCCCAGCACACGCCCACAACCGGATCATCTGGCGTCTGCGGAAACCCAGGGAATTTCCAGCTAAGGTTGCGGCGCTCGAATCCTTCCCGCCTGATCGTGGAGCTCATTCCACCCTCCGCATCGTAGTCGGTCGCTTGCACGAAGGCCTCGAAGTCGCGAACGCGCGTTTCCAGCACGGCCATATGAATGTCGCCGAGCGGCACGAAGCTCATATCAAGCGTGTTCCTCCAAGGCATTCCGCGCTGCGGTGAAAGTGCCACAGCCGGGCTCTTCGAAGCTCTCTTTGCAGAAGCTGCAGATACCGGCGCCGCGACATCTTGTGGCCGGGGATCGAGAGACTTCCATACCGCCGCAGCGCCGCCGAAAAGTACGGCAGCCGCCCCTATTCCCGTCGTGACCCACAACCAAGAGCGACCTTTGGGCACCGAGCCAACGGCGGGCTGCGGACTCAAGCCACGCGAAGAACTCAGTTCCACGGCCTCGTAGCCCCTCCCCGGGGAAGTCGCGCGCGTTGCCGACGCGCTGCCACGCAAATCATCGATGCAGCGCTTGAGAGCGGCCCGCAATTCGGTGGGCGACTGGACACGTCTCGCAACATCTTTTTCCAGCATTTGGCGCAATACAGCGACGACCTCCGAAGGCAGTAAAGCCAGCGACTCGAAAGGAGGCGGCCTATCGAGGTGCTGCGCAATGACGCTTGCAACAGAGCCGCTAAAGGTCGGTTTGCCGGTGAGCATGTACCAAAGCGTCACGCCCAGGGAATAAATGTCAGAGCGCACGTCCTCCTCCTTTTGCTCCAGTTGTTCCGGGCTGGCGAAGTATGGTGTGCCAACAAACCCACCCACGGTGAGGGCATCCATAGAATTATCCTGGACTATTGCGGACTTGACGAGACCAAAGTCGATCACCTTTACGAGAAGGTCCCCATCGCTTTCTCGTACAACCATGAGGTTGGACGGCTTGATGTCTCGATGCACAAGGTGACTCTTTTCAGCAGCGATCAAGGCGCACGCCACCTGCTCAGCGATTTCCAGGGCCACCAAGCAATCCATTCGGCCATCGCGCCTTACAAGTTGATCGACGGTTTCTCCGTCGATGAACTCCATGACGTAATAGAAGCTCTCGTCGCGCTTTCCAAGGTGAAAAACCGAGGCCACGTTGCGGTGCCGCAATTGCGCCGCAGATCGAGCCTCTCGAAGAAAGCGCTCCTCTGCCTTTCTACTGCCCAAGAGTGAGGCCGCGATGACCTTCAAAGCCACGTAGCAGCGCAGACTCGTATCCTCGGCCTTGTAAGTCACGCCCATACTGCCCCGGCCGAGCTCGATATAATTCCCCTGATCGTTCTTAAGAAGCTGATAATGCTCGAAGGTGTCCACTCTGCCGACTCACACGAAAGACTGCTTGCTCCCCACTGAAAAGGCAATTGCGCAGACTCCGTTTGTTCCTTCCAAGGAATCGCGAGCGACGAAAAGAATTGATTCGCTGGATTGGTCGTTATTTCTCTTCTGTCTGTCGAATCTTGCAGTTATTTTTCTTCACGCCCGGCACGAGCCGCTGGCCACGCCCATTTTGCGAACTACGAGGACGGTATATCGTTGGACACGAACAAATCCGAGGCGAAAGCCGCAATCGAACCAGTTGAGATGAGCAAACCCCAGATCTGCGAAACGGAGACAAATGGGAAGGACGAAGTGCAACTCGAGACCTCGCAGGCGAGAGGCCATGCTCACTTCGCTAACCGGGCCATAATCCGTTTCGGAAACGCGTTTTGCGAGCTTGAGTGGCATGATCGGCTAAGCGTCATTTTCGCCACGATGCTTGGCTTTGCGCTCACAGTGGTTCTCAGTCCAATTCTCCTTGTTTCGTGGGTTTTCCTTCTCCTCTCGAAGCGAGGCAATCCCTCCAAACGCTCAAACGGCCTGGCCTTCAAATCTCAGCAGCCTTAGCCCGGCTAAGCCGGACACGCTTGGAACTCTGCTCTCTCTCTTCCCCAATCATTTGCCGCATCCGACAACCAAAGATTAAAAGACGGGAGGGAGTTGGGCCCTCGACACGCCAAGAATTGTCGGACAGGTTCCCTGCATGATCCCTGGGTCCTCTGAAGACTCTCAGAGAATCTCGTTTTTCGATGAACAAGTCACTCACCGTGCCAGAGCGCGCCGCTGGAGCGCCGTGAGCGCCCTCATCGTTTTAGCCCTCGGCGGAGTTTATGGCTTCCTGATGCTCGGGGTACTCTCCTTTTACGCGATCTTGCTCTTAGGGTTTCTCCCGAAATCGCTGAAGGACCCGCTCGTCACGACGGGCCTCACGAATAATCTTCCGCCGGCTTGGTTTCTCTTAGCAGCCGGAATGATGCTCGCGGCAGGCATCGCTATTGCAATTCGAAGGATTCTTGGAACGGCATCTCTCGGAACCATCGAGAGCGCCCTGGGCTTGCGGCCGGTGAATCCCGCCGATCTCGAGGAACGCCAACTGGCAAATATCGTTAGCGAAATGGCGATTGCGGGGGGCGTCCCCGAGCCACGTCTCCTCCTCATGGAAGGCGACCTGATCAACGCCGGAGCGGCGGGGAAGGCACCCTGCACCGTTTTTGTCTCCCGGCGTCTGCTCGACCACATGGATCGCGATGAGACACAGGGAGTACTCGGGCACCTTCTCGCATCGATCGCAAATGGCGATCTGCGCATCGCATCAGGCGTCCTCACCGTCCTTCAGACGCTCGGGCTCTTCATGACGCTTATGGACCTGCCCTTTAGCGCCCGTGCGCGCGAGGCTCTTGCGCGCCTGGCGCGCTATGCATTGGGCGCAAAGGACAAGGATGACGCCGTTGAAGCCCATCACGTCGCGGCGCGTTTGACCCTCAGCCTGCAACCCGAAGGAATGAACGACATGCTGGCTTTCATGGAACGCATGCTCAACCTTCCTCTTCCCCTGGGCGCCTTCAACAAGGTTATCGGATCACTCATTCTGATGCTTTTCATGCCCCTGATATTGAGCCGGCTCGCCGGATTCCTCATCTATTCGCTGCTCGCTCTTTTTCTTCTCGGTCCGTTCATTGCTTTTGCCATCCGTGCGCGCCGGCGCCTGGCTGATGCCACCGCAGTGCAATTGACCCGTAATCCGAACGGATTGGGGCGTGCCCTCGTTCATCTCACAAGGCTTGCTCATCCCTTACCGGAAATCGGATGGGCTGAAATGCTTTTCATCGTTGGTTCGGAGACCATCGACCATCGCAACCTCGAGCGGATCAGTGAACACGCTACCGCCATGCGTGCTCAACCCAACGCTGCCCTCAGCTCACGCGTTGCAGCGACCCGGGAAATGATCCACGAAATCAGAAAAGCTTCCCCTGAAGAGAGCGAACCAGAAAAGCATGGCTTTATCTACCGATTCCATCCCTCTCTCAACAGGCGCATTGTCCAACTCAAACGGATGGGGGCAAACGTCGAATGGAACGACCGCCGCGAATATTCCGATCTCGTCGATGGAATACTCGTGGGCGGCTTTCTGCTCGCAATCGCAATAGTGCTCCTGTTCGCGAGCCAATCGTAACAGCTGACCCCTTCGCGCCTCAGTCAAATTTTGTCCCATTTTCGTCAAACCCTTGCATCTAGAGAGGCGATTGTGCCAGCCGCCTGTCATCATCGGGCGGCTGATACAACCGCCCCTACAAATTTCTCTCCGATTTCCGGTGAGAAATTACATGTTCCAGGTTTCATCACTTTCATCGTGAAAGACATCGCGCTCGAAAAAGAAAAGGAGTTGCGAACTTCTACAATTATCGTGAAGTTACACGATATGAGAAGCCTGCTTTCTTCCGTTCATCACCGGATTGCGGAAGCGATTTTGTCCATCGAGCAGAGACAGGAACCGGCTTTTGTGTCCGACTTGGTACGGCGGCTCGGATATGCGGCTGAAAGCAGCCTGACCGCGACGCTGCGTGTCATGGAACGTAATGGCTTTCTTGTCATCCAAGGCGGAGGGGAAAGAGGCCGCTCGCGGGTAGTGAAGCTGACTGCCAAGGCGCGATTCGTGCTCGGCGCAGGCGGCATTCCGCTTTTGGGAGCGATTCCTGCCGGTCCTTTGGAAGAGGCCCTTGCGCAAGCGGATGAAGTCCTTGAGCCCGCGAATCTCCTGCCGTACCGGGATGGGGATTTTCTGTTGCGGGTTCATGGGGATTCGATGATTGGGGATGGAATTTTGGATGGCGATTGGGTCTTGCTGCGTCCGAATCTGGCGGTCCAGCACGGCGAGATTGCGGCGGTGCTTGTTGGAGAGACGCATGAGACAACGCTTAAGCGAGTGCTCTTGGTGCCTGAGAAGGCCGAGATCATCCTGCGTGCGAGTAATCCGCGCTACCGCGATCTGGTAGCAAAGGCCGCAGAGGTGAAAGTGGCGGGCGTTTTTCGGGGGCTGATCCGGCATGCAAGCGCATGATTCCAAACTCGTTCAGATGGAGACGCTGCGGACTTTGGTGGCGGAGAAATTCCCGCAGGCTCCACGCAGACTCGAGAGCCGGCTGCGCATAGGCTGCAAGGCCTTTGATCAAAAAGGAGGCTTTCTCCGCGGCGCGGTCACTGAAGTTTGTGGCTCCAGCGCGGGCGGATCGTTGCTGCTGGCTGCCATGGCGGATGCAGCGGTGCGCGATGGTCTTTTCATTGGTCTCATCGATGCTTCAAATTCGTTTGAGCCCGCTGATTGGACAGACGAACACCTTCGCCGCATACTCTGGGTGATGGGCGGCGCGGCCGCACCGGCAATCAGGGCGGCGGATATTCTGCTGCGAGATGGCAATCTGCCGGTAGTAATTTTGGATTTGCAAATGTTGCCGATGCCGCAGTTGCGGCGCATACCGGCGAGCGCATGGCATCGTTTTCGACGTGTCATCGAACCGACCGCCACTGTGCTGACGGTGCTGACGCCACAGCCGATGGTAGAAGGCGCCGCCGCGCGCATGGCGATTCGCACAAAGCTCACACTGGATGCGATGCATCTCCCCCGTCCTGCGCTGTGGGAGGATCTCGATGTACAGGTCTTCGAGCGCAGTAATTCTGCACCCCTGGAGGTCTTCCAAAAATCCGCATGAGGTTACCATGTTTGGCTGCATTTTTTTGCCCCGATTCTGCCTTCAGGCAGCCTTGCGCTGGCACGATGTGTGTGGTCCGGCTGTCGTTGTGGACGAAGCCACGTTGAAAGGAATTGTATGGGAAGTCAGCGAAGAAGCGGCAGCCAAAGGGATCGCTGCTGGCATGACTTCCGCCCAAGCCATGGCGCGAGTCTCCGGCATCGTGATCCGTCCGCGTTCTCCTGCCCAAGAACAATGTCTGAATCAAATTCTGATTCAGACAGCGCTCGCACTCTCGCCGGATGTGGAGCTAACCTGCGATGGGGTGTGCGTGGCCGATCTCAGACGGGTCGGAAGAGGAATCTGCTGGCAACAACTGGCCGATCAACAAATCGCACATCTTCGCGCGCAGGGTTTGCGCGCCGTAGTGGGAATTGCTTCAACTCCGGACCTCGCCTGCCTCGCAGCCCGTGGAGCACAACCTTCGGCTGTTGTTTACGATACGGGAGCCTTCGCCAGCGACTTGCCCATTGAAGCCCTGGAACCTCCGGTAGAGCTTCTCGAAATTCTGCGCGGCTGGGGAATTCACCGCGTCGGAGAATTTCTTGCCCTGCCAAAAGCAGAAACCGTCGAACGCCTTGGAACTGAGGCGGAAGCCTTGCGGCGCAAGGTCTCCGGACGCAACAGACGCTTGCTCAGCTTGGTTCGCACGGCACCGGAATATGCAGAGGCGCTTGATTTCGACTGTGAAGTCGAAACCGTTGAACCGCTTTTGTTTTTGCTGCGGCGATTTCTGGATGGGTTGTGCGAACGGCTGCGGACCGCTTACCGCGTGGCTCAAAGCCTCACGCTGTGTCTGCCACTGGAGGACGGTTCAAGCCACGAACGTGCTTTTTGCATCCCCGTTCCAACCGCCGAAGTGGAAGTCCTTTTCCGCATTCTCCATACGTACCTTGAAGATTTGCATCTCGCAAAGCGCCCAATAGGAGTGCGCCTGAACATCCAAGCGGCGCTTCCCGCAAAAGATCAACTCCGGCTCTTCGAAAGCGCTCTCCGGGACCCCAATCGATTCGGCGAAACACTCGCGAAACTGAAGGCGTTCCTCGGTAATGACAGCGTCGGCGTACCTGCCAGAAGCAATACACACCGGCCGGATTCCTATATGCTGGCGAATTGCTTTGCCGCAGAAACGGAAACTGGAAAAAAGCCCGCATGCCCCAGTGAACCGCCACGCGGGCTTTCTTTGCGCCGATACCGCCCTCCCCTCCCGAGCGCCGTGCGCATGAAAAGAGGATGTCCTGCCTCGTTGGAATCGTCTGCAGCGCGCGGCATCATCCGCGAATGTGCCGGTCCCTATCGGCTTTCGGGAAACTGGTGGGACAGCGAATGCTGGCAGCAAGAGGAATGGGATGTGGCGCTCGCAACGGGAGGCCTTTACCGCCTCTCACGCCATGAGACCGTTTGGAAAATCGAAGGCTGCTATGAACGATGAAAAACTAGTCGCGATGCTCATGGACAATGTCGAGCGAGTTCATGTCGAGCTCGAGGTCCACCTCGTATCCGGCTGGCGACGTCGCGTCCGCCTCGAAGCGGCCATCATCGACTTCCACGCTGTGGACATTCTTGTAGCCGCGCTTTTCGAGCGCCTCAGTGACCCGCGCGCGTTCCTCGCTGGTGGCGGGACGGTCCTCACGGGAAGTCGGTTCGGCCGCCAGAGCGCCTTGGGCGACGAGCGCGACAGCTGCGAGAATTCCGACAAATACTGTGGGGCGTATCATCCCTCTACCGTGGCACGGACCCGGAGAGCGTTCAAGCCTGGAAACAGCTTCTGCGAAATCCGTTCTGTAAGGTCCTGTGTTTGCCTAGCCTTCGCAACGGAAGCAAAGAGTTTTCCAAAGCAAAGGACTTCTTCATCCCTTTTGCTCCCTTTGCGTCCTTCTGTTCAAAATGGTCTTTTGTTCTATCAACAGTCGGCGCCGGGAAGAATCATTCGGTGAATGCCATCAGTCAGTTTAATTTCGTGGAAGTTGATCAGCAGACCAAGAGGCACATTGAGCAATTTCATGTAGCTAAGCAGCTGCGCCTTATGGATCGGCAGAATTTCTTGCACGGACTTAAGTTCCAGCAACAGGCATTCTTCACCAAGAACATCCAAGCGCAAAGGTTCGCAAAAATCATTCCTTTGTATTCAATTTTCACGTGACGCTGGGAAACGCTCGAAATGTTCCGCAGATCGAGTTCACGCACCAGGCACTTTTCATAAATGCTTTCGATCAACCCCGCCCCCTTCAAGCGATGAACTTCGATCGCCGCGCCGATAACCTCACGGCTCAGGGCATGCGCTTTCAAATAGAGGAAATGCACAAACAGATTTCACAGAAGGCCGCAAAGGAAGCAAAGATTTTTCCAAAGCAAAGGACTCTTCATCCCTTTGCTCCCTTCTGTTCAAAATAGTCTTGTGAGTTGCCATGACCTACGTCGAACTTCACGCCTGCAGCGCCTTCAGCTTTCTGCGCGGCGCATCGAATCCGGAGGATCTCGTGCGCACCGCCGCCCAGCTTGGTCTTCCGGCGCTTGCGCTGTGCGATCGCGATGGACTTTACGGCTCGCCCCGACTGCACGCAGCCGCAAAGGAACATGGCGTCCGCGCCTTCGTCGGCGCGGAACTTACGCTGGAAGACAAAAGCATCCTTCCTGTTCTGGTTGCCACCCGAACCGGATATCAAAACCTCTGCCGCCTCATTACCGAAGCCAGGCTGCGCGGCACAAAAACGGAATCCACGGTGCTCTGGAAGGAACTCCCTGCCTATGCGGAAGGACTCCTCGTCTTGACAGGCGACGAAGAGGGCATTCTAAAGAATCCCTGCCAACCGGAAAGCTTAGAAAAACTAGAGGCATTGGTGTCGATCTTTGGGAAGAACAATGTTTTTGTCGAAATCCAGCGCCACCGGCGACGCGGAGAAACCTGGCGCAACAAATACCTCGTGACGTTGGCCCGCGCGCGGAAACTTCCGCTCGTGGCTACCAATGGCGTGCTTCACGCGGAGCCCGACGGACGTCGCGCCCTGGATCTTTTCACCTGTGCGCGATATCACACATCTTTCGATTTCGCCGGACGCCTTCTAAGCATCAACGCCGAGCGGCATCTCAAATCCGCCAGGAAAATGGAGCACCTCTTCGCCGACCTGCCAGAAGCCGTCGAAAACACGGCGCTTGTAGCTGAGCGCCTTGAATTCACGCTCGAGAATCTCGGCTACGAATTCCCGAAATACCCGGTGCCTCCGGGCGAAACGATGGATTCGTTCCTGCGCACAGTGGCCTTCGCGGGAGCGCGAGCGCGGTACTCCCACCTCAGCGCAAAGGTGCTCAAGCAACTGAACTTCGAACTCGACTTAATCTGTCGCCTTGGCTTTTCCGGCTACTTTCTCATCGTCTGGGACATCGCGAACTATTGCAGCCAAAACGACATTTTTATGCAGGGGCGCGGCAGCGCAGCTAATAGCGTCGTATGCTACAGCCTTGGCATCACCGCCTGCGATCCCATCGCCAGCAATCTTCTCTTCGAACGTTTCCTTAGCGAGGGCCGAAAGACATGGCCCGATATCGATCTGGACCTTCCCAGCGGCGACCGCCGCGAGCGCGTGATCCAGGAGGTTTATCGCCGCTACGGCAAACATGGCGCGGCCATGACTGCCAACGTCATCACCTACCGCGGCCGAAGCGCCATGCGCGAAATTGGCAAAGCATTGAACTTTTCGCCCGATATCATCGATCGCTTCTCGAGTTTGTATGCCAATGGCGACTTCCCCCATACTATTGTCTTGCGGGACCAACTCCAGCAGGCGGGAATTCCTTCCGATCACCCTCGCACGGAAGCTGCCATCCAGCTCTACAGTCAGATTTATGGGCTGCCGCGCCATCTCGGGCAACACTCCGGCGGCATGATCATCTGCCAGGGCGCGCTCAGCTCGTTAGTCCCCCTCGAAAATGCCTCCATGCCCGGACGCGTCGTGGCGCAGTGGGACAAGGATGATTGCGAGGATCTTGGCATCATCAAGGTGGATCTTCTTGGCCTTGGCATGATGGCGGCGATGCAGGACGCCCTGACGCTGTGCGCGGAGCGCCAGCGCCCTGTCGATATCGCCGCCATTCCCAAGGATGATCCGGCGGTTTACGATCTCATGACCCGTGCCGACACCATTGGCACCTTCCAAGTCGAAAGCCGCGCCCAAATGGCCACTCTCCCGAGGCTGAAACCGAAATGCTTCTACGATGTGGTCGTCGAAGTGGCAATCATCCGTCCAGGCCCCATTCAGGGCGGCATGGTGCATCCCTATCTCGCCCGGCGCGAAGGCACCGAACCAGTCACCTACCTTGACGAGCGGCTGCGGCCAATTCTCGAGCGAACGCTAGGCGTCCCTCTGTTTCAAGAACAACTCTTAAAAATGGCCATGGTCATGGCGGACTTCAGCGGCAGCGAAGCCGAAGAGTTGCGCCGCGCACTCAGCTTCCATCGCTCGCAGGAAAAGATGGAAAAAGTCTGCGTGAAACTGCGCAGCGCCATGGCAGCCAAAAATGTCAACCCCGAGGTGGCGGAAAAGATTGTCCAATCCGTGCAATCCTTCGCCGTCTATGGCTTCCCCGAAAGCCATGCAATCAGTTTCGCCCTCATCGCCTATGCGAGCTGCTGGCTAAAAGTGCACCGAGCCCCTGAGTTCTATTGCGCCCTGTTCAATAATCAGCCAATGGGCTTCTACAGCAACGCCACGCTCGTCCGTGACGCCAAGGCACGCGGAGTTGCAGTGCGTCCGATCTTGGTGCTGCGCTCCGAATGGCTCAGCACGATCGAAAGCGATGGAGCAATCCGTTTAGGACTTTCCATGGTTAAAGGGATGGATTCAGCCATCGGCAAGCGAATCCCGATGGCACGAGCCGAGCGGCCGTTTGTCTCCTTGCAGGATTTTCGGCATCGCGTCACGACCGACAAACCTGCACTTCGCATGCTGGCCCGCATTGGCGCGCTCAATGGCTTGGTCGAACACCGCCGCGACGGACTCTGGAAAATCGAAGCGCCTCACCGCCCTGAGAGTCTGCCCGGGCTCAATGATGGCGCTGCGCAAACTTCTTTACCCCTTGCTCCGATGAATGCCTTTGAGCGTCTCGATGCCGATTTTGGCGGTACGGGCGTGACCACGGGAAGCCACCCTATGGCTCTCATCCGCGAGCAGCTCCCCGATGTCGTCTTGGCAAGCGATCTGCCACAATCCCGAAATGGACAGGACGCTCGCATCGCGGGATTGGTCATCTGCCGCCAGCGCCCTGGAACCGCGAAGGGATTCGTCTTTATCAGCCTCGAAGATGAAACCGGTGTCTCTAACGCCATTGTTGCCCCGCAACTCTTCGAACAGCGGCGCCTCGTCATCACCCAGGAACCTTTCCTTTCCATCCAGGGCAAAGTCCAAAACACCCGCGGGACCACCATGGTCAAAGCCCACCGCATCGACCCCCTGCCCTACCACACCCTCGGCCCGCCCCTCTCCCATGACTTTCGCTGAATTTTGAAACCCAAACGCTTTCGCGTAACGGGTTTATTGGGGAGCATACGCGTCTCGCGTGTGCTGTTCGGCGTCTCGCCGAACAGTTTTCCGGCGGGACGCCGGAAAAGGAAGTTTTGCGCCATCGCGAGAACCAACTAGAGTATCACGTGATGAAAATTGTCGGTAAGCGCCGGTTTCCCAGCTCGCCGGAGGAATCGCTGCAGCGCGCCGAGCGCCTGATGGCCGAAGCTGATTTGCTTGCCCCTCATCCCCGTCCTCGTGGCTTCATATTCAAAGCAAAGACATGGGCAGATTATGAAGATTGGAAGCGAGCACAGACGAACCCCCGCCTCTGGTGAACTCTCCGCGTGAGACCGGCCCCCTGCTTCGTGTGTGCAGTCTGCTCAATGAAGCCGGAGCCAAATATCTCGTCGCCGGAGCCTACGCCATGATCCTCAATAGTATCATCCGTGCCACCGAGGTGTTCGGCGTCTCGCCGAACAGGGTTTTCCGGCGGGACGCCGGAAAGTGCACGCGGGGACGCGTGCGCTCCCCAATGCACGCGGCAGCGACGCTTTGTCTATGCTCCGTTCAATCTGGCGCGAAAGCTATTGCCGAAAAGCAGGAGCATACCAAGAGCTAGAAGCACGAAGGTGGACGGTTCGGGCACGACGGCGAACGGGCTGTCATGGTTGACGACGGCCCAGACGGTATTGCTCGCGGTATCCACGCCGTAGCGGCCAAGGACAAAATCGGCGGCGGGATCGTATGCACCATCTCCTGCGAAGAAAGGCGATCCACGTGTATTGCCTACAACGGCGAGCGACCACTGGTTGGCTAGAGAGTCGAACCAGCCCAGCCGGGCCGCTGACTCGCTGCCAAAGAGAGCGATTGCTCTGGCTTCGTCGTAAGTAAGTTGGAGAACAATAGTGTCAGCAAAGCCGGCGCCGGCGGTGCCGCTAAGGTTCACGATATCGCTGGCAAACACGTTCGACCCGAGATCCATGAAGAAAATATTTACGTCGCGATTACTCCTATAGGGACCTGCGCCTCCGCTTCCCGCCGTGCCGCCGAGGAATTTGAAGGCGGTTCCAACACCGCCCGTTTCGCTCGTTCCTGCAAACTTCTCGTATGCCATTCCTCCGACGAACTTGATATTGGTCACCCCTGCGTTGATACTGGTAAGAGGATCGACGGGGTCGAGTAAGAGCGCTCGCGTTCTGTTCCAAGCGGCGATCTGGCCCCAGTCGTTGATACAGTCACTAGTCCCGGGAAATAACAAAATTGGTGAAAATGGATCCGTGGCACCAGAGGTGATCGTATTGAGGTCTGTCATCACGCCATCGCTATAGATGAAGCCGTGGATTTTGGGTCCGTCCTTTGGATTCGGTTGGGGGAAGTAAGAATTTCCGACGATCTGACCTGCATTGTTAAGGCCGTTGACTACGCTGCGGACCGTGCCGGGTAAAGGGCCGAGGTCGATATTGCCGTTGCCAGTGCCGCTAAAGATCGTGGCGCGCTCTATTGTGTCGCTCGGCCCGCTTGCATTCCCAGCAATTCGACCCGCATCATTGACGCCGTTTGCAATGCTGCGCGACCCGCCGAGCGTCCCGAGATCGGTAGCGCTGCTGCCCGTCGCGCTAAAAAGTGTCGCGCGAGTGTCCCCGTGACTCGCGCGAGTGTTGTCCCCGTTATTCATGTAGGAATACCCCACAATCTGGCCGGAATTGTTAATAGCTTGAGCACGGCTCGATCCTCTGAGGCTCCCGAGGTCGATGTTGCCCGTGCCGCTGAAGAGTGTTGCACGAAAGGCGGTGTTCCCCGCGACGTCGGCCTGCCCGACGATCTGGCCGGAATTATTGATCGCGAGGGCCTTGCTGGAAGACCCGCCAAGGGTGCCAAGATCCGTATTGCCGCTACCCATGCCGCTAAAGAGCGTGGCGTGATATGTGCGGTCTCCCGGCAACTCTGCTTGCCCAACGATCTGGCCGGCATCGCTAATAGAGTTGGCTCCGCTGGCTGATCCGCCAAGGGTGCCGAGGTCAATGTTCTCGCTGCCCGTACCGCTAAAGAGTGTCGCGCGACCGACAACGTAACCGTTCAATTCGATTCTGGCGTAGCCAACGACTTGGCCGGAGTTGTTGATCGCAAGAGCTCCGCTCTCTCCTGCGGTCCCGTCCCGTCTAAGGAACCCGCCCAGATTGATCGCCATGTAGGATTGGGCGGGTAAGGAGATGGTGCTAAACAAGAGCCAGACAAGCGCAGCAAAAGGCGAGATGAATCGCGCGAAAACATTCGTGAAGAAAATTCCTTCCAGCTTTTGCGTTGAGTCTTTTCGGATGGTTTTCATGGTGCAGGAGTTCCGTCCAATCCGCTGAAAATGCAATTGCCGTCAGCTGATTCGTGCCGAAGAGCAAGAAGCAGACCAAATAGCGAGAATGACGAAGCTGGCTGGGGAGCATACGCGTCTCGCGTGTGCTGTTCGGCGTCTCGCCGAACAGGGTTTTCCGGCGGGAGGCCGGAAAGTGCATGCGGGACGCGTGCGCTCCCCGATCGCAGCAGCGGTGCTTTTTCTACGCTCAGTTCAATCTGGCGCGGAGGCTCTTGCCGACAAGCGCCAGCATACCAAGCCCGAGAAGGACGAAGGTACATGGTTCGGGGACGACGGCGAACATGCCTTCATGGTTGACCACTGCCCAGACGGTATTGCTCGCGGTATCCACGCCGTAGTGGCCGAGGACGAAATCGGCGGCGGGATCGTAGGCGCCATCTCCTGCGAACAAGGGCGATCCGCCGGTATTGCCTGCGCCGGCGAGCGTCCACTGGTTGGCTAGAGAGCTGAACGAGCCCAGCCGGGCCGCCGACTCGCTTCCAAAGAGGGCAACTGCGAGCGCTTCGTCGTAGGCGAGCTGGAGAACGATGGTGTCGGCGAAAGTGGCGAGGTTAATGTCGTTGAGAGTCGCAATATCGCTGGCGATCGGGTCCGACCAACGACCGCTGAAGTAAAGATTCACGTCCCGGTTACTTCCGTAGGGACCTGCGCCTCCAGTTCCCGCCGTACCGCCGAGGAATGCAACAGTGGTGCCAAGACCACCCGTTTCGCTCGCGCCTGTAAACTTATCGTATGCCATTCCTCCGACAAACTTAATGTTGGTCTCCACGCCGTTCGTGCTGGTGAGAGGCTACTAAAGAGCGTGGCGTGAACAGGATGTTACCCGGCACGGAAAGTGGCAGGTCCGCAGATCCAACGATCTGGCCGCCATTGTTGATCGCTAAAGCTCGGCTTCGCGATCCACCGAGAGTCCCGAGATCAATATTGGGTGTTTTGGGATGGTTTTCATTCCAGCAGTCGACGTTATGCTTTGTTTTAGTTCTCTAGGTCTATTTTTTGGTTTGCACTGAAAGCGTCTCTCGAGAATACGCTCGTATTTTCTGGGGAGCATACGCGTCTAGCGTGTGCTGTTCGGCATCTCGCCGAACACGGCCTCCGGCGGAACGCCGGAAAGTGCACGCGCTCCCCAACACACGCGGCAGCCGTGCTTTTTCTATGCTCTGTTAAATCTGGCGCGACGGCTCTTGCAGAGTAGGAAGAACATGCCGATAGCCAGAAGGATGTAAGTGGATGGCTCGGGGACGACCGCGAATTCGCTGTTATGGTTAAGCACAGCCCAGACCGTATTGCTCGCAGTATCCAACCCGTAGTAACCAAGGACAAAACCGGTCGCGGGATCGTACGCGCCATCTCCTGCAAAAAAGGGCGCTCCGCCCGTGTTACCACTCACGGCGAGCCTCCATTGATTGGTAAGAGAGTCGAACCAGCCCAAGCGAACCAGCGACTCGCTACCAAAGAGAGCGATTGCCGTGGCTTCATCATAAGTGAGCTGCAGCACGATGGTGTCAGCGAAGCCGGCGCCGCTCGTGCCGCTAAGGTTCACAATATCGCTGGCAATCGCGTTCGACCCACGCTCGGTAAATGACACGTTCACGTCACGGTTGGCCAGGTAGGCGCCGCCAGTTCCTGCCGCGCCTCCGAGGAACTTAACCGTGGTAGCAAGACCCCCGGTTTCGCTCAGCCCCGCGAATTTGTCGTACGTCATCCCTCCGAAGAATTTAATACCACTGGCCGTGGTGAGAGGATTGACAGGGTTGAGTAAAAAGTTTCCTGCAAGAATCTGACCCCAGTCGTTGATATCCAAGGGCGACGAAAGTGAATTCGCGCCAGCGGTGATTGTTCTGAGGTCAGTCATACCTCCTCCGCTGGAAATGAAGGGAACGGTGTCACTGGGGCCAAAACGAGAGATCAAGGTAGAAGTTCCGACGATCTGTCCGGAATTGTTGATGGCTCTAGCTTCACCCGTCATATATTGGCCCGCAGCGCCGAAGAAGGGATGATACGTGCCGAGGCCGATGAAGGGGCCATTCTTGCTCCAAATGAACGCCTGGAGTGGGCTTTGGGGGCCGCGCCCCGAGAGTGTAGCCCCCGTCATCGCGCCCGCATCGTTAATATCGTAGGCCGCATCGCTCCCGGTCCCAGAGGCGGGGAGATTTGTATTTTCGCTACCCGTAGCGCCGAAAAGGGTGGCGGAACCCCACTCTTTTCCGACGATTTGGCCGGAATTGTTGATCGCATACGCCCTGCTCGAATGCGGACCCCCGTAAGGGCTGCCAAGGTCGATGTTGCCGCTGCCGGTGCCGCTGAAGAGTGTGGCGCTGGAGACACTGTCGCCCACAACTTGCGCTTCGCCGACGATCTGCCCGGAATTGCTGATTCCATACGCGCTGCTGGAAGACCCACCAAGGGTGCCAAGGTCGATATTGTTGCTGCCGGTACCGCTGAACAACGTGGCGTGATTTCTGCCGTCCGCTAGGGTTGCGGCTCCAACGATCTGGCCCGCATCGTTAATATCCAGGGCCGAGCTTGTCAGTCCGCCAAGTGTCCCGAGGTCAATATTGTTGCTGCCCGTGCCGCTGAAAAGCGTCGCGCGGGTGGAAGGGCTGCCGTTCACTTCGAAAGTGGAAGAACCGACGACCTGACCCAAGTTGTTAATCGACAGAGCATTGCCTGGGCCGAGGTTGAACGCGGTGTAGGATTGGGCGCGCAAAGAAGCGCTGCTTACCACGAGGGCGAGAGCTGCGGCGAATGATGAAATAGCCTTCGAGTTTTTCATGGGGACCTTTTTAGGAGGAATTTGGAGGTTGTTTCGGGGGTTGTTTCGGGGGTTGTTTCTTTTGTTTGGCCGAACGCCTAAATGTCTTTTTCTGAACTCTAACGTTTTATTTGCGTTCTTATCAGGCCGTTTTAGACCAAAAAGAACCATTTCTGTCAACGGAATTCCTAAACGAAAATAGGCTTAATCTTGGCTTAATCTGGCACCTGGGAGCGGAGCTCTTGGAGCCAGGCATCAGCTTCTGAGTCGGACGGCGCTCGCCAATCGCCTCTCGGGCTCAGTGAACCGCCGGAGCCGACTTTGGGGCCGTTGGGCAGACACGAACGCTTAAACTGGCTGAGCTTGAAGAACCTGAACAGAAAGACTTCCATCCACTTCTTGATCGTCGCGAGGTCGTATTGCCTGTGCCTGTCGACAGGCAGGTCATCCGGCCATCGGCCACGCCTTTTGTCCGACCAGGCGTGCTGACTCAGGAAGGCAACTTTGCTCGGGCGGAACCCGTATCGCGTTACGTAGTAGATTGTGAAATCCTGCAGATCGTATGGCCCGACTTTCGCCTCCGTGCTTTGCGCCGGCTGGCTTTGGTCGTCGGTTTCGTGAGGCACGAGTTCTGGCGAAATTTCCGTACTGAGAATCGATTCGAGCACCGCGTTTGTCTCCCTATCGAATTGCTGCGAGCCGATGACCCAGCGCAGGAGGTGCTGGATGAGTGTCTTGGGCACAGAGGCGTTCACGTTGTAATGCGACATGTGATCTCCCACGCCATAAGTGCACCAGCCGAGCGCCAGCTCACTCAAATCGCCTGTCCCTAATACGAACCCGTTGTGATAATTAGCCAGCCGGAATAAGTGCGATGTGCGTTCACCAGCCTGCACATTTTCAAATGTAACGTCATAAGCGCGATCGCCCCTGCTGAAGGGATGGCCAAGGTCGCTGAGCATCTGCATGCAACTCGGCCGAATGTCTATCTCGCGAGAACTGATCCGCAGGGCTCGCATGAGAGCATGCGAGTTTTTCAAAGTAATGCCGCTCGTGGCGAAACCGGGCATTGTATAGCCGAGGATATTCTCACGCGGCAGTCCCAGCCGGTCTATCGTTTTCGCGGCGACAATAAGCGCGTGGGTGGAATCAAGGCCTCCCGAGACACCGATGATAATATGTTTCATATCGGTGCTAAGCATCCGCTTCATCAGCGCGTGCACCTGAATATTGTAAGCCTCATAGCAACGCTGATCGCGTTCCGCGGGGTCACTCGGAACGTACGGGAAGCGCTCAACGTTACGCGTGAGCGAGATTTCCCCGTCAGGCACTCTAAATTCGAAGGAGACCCGGCGGATCGCGGACACTTTCTCGCGATGGTCCGCCACGGCGTCATTAAAGCTTGTTGCGCGCATTCGATCTTGCGCGAGCCGCTCCAGATCAAGATCGGCGACCACGATTTGCTCGTCCGAAGAGAATCGTTGCGACTCCGCCAGGAGCTCATCGTTCTCGTAAATGATGGCGTGTCCGTCCCAGGCAAGATCCGTCGTGGACTCTCCTGGCCCCGCGGCGGAGTAGAGATATGCGGCGATGCATTTGCCAGATTGCGAAGCACAAAGATCGCGCCGGTACCCGGCTTTGCCGATCGTTATGTTGCTCGCGGAAAGATTCGCCAGGACCGTGGCTCCCGCCAGCGCGGCATACGTACTCGGCGGGATGGGAGTCCAAACGTCTTCACAGATCTCAACGTGAATTGAAAAATCCGCATAGTTGGCTGCGTCAAATATGAGATCATTGCCGAAAGGCACCGTGCGTCCAAGAAAGGAGACTTCGCGTCTCACTGCGTTGCGGCCGGAGTTGAACTGCCGCTTTTCGTAATACTCTCGGTAGTTCGGAAGGAAGGTCTTTGGCACGATGCCAAGCAATACGCCACGATAGATTATCAGAGCGCAGTTGAAGAGCTTCCCTTCAAAACGCAGTGGCGCGCCGACGAGGATCACCGGCGACAGATCTCTGCTCTCCGTAATGATCCAGGAAAGCGCGTCCCTTGTCGCATCGAGCAAAACGTCTTGATGGAAGAGATCGTCGTTCGAGTAGGCTGAAATTCCCAACTCGGGAAAGAGGGCGACTGCCGCACCCAAATCCGAAGCGCGGCGAGCGAGGCCTAGTGTATGCTCTGTGTTAAATTTCGGGTCGGCTACTCGCACATGCGGAATACACACCGCCGCTCGGGCAAAGCCGTGCGCATAAATGGAATGAAAAGGAACCCGCTGCATGGGGTGGAGATTAGCGATCGTCGCGAACTGGCACAATGGAAAGTGGCGATGCCTTTGAATCGCGTTCTTGTCTGAGCGCTACCCCCCGCACACGTGAAGAGGCCCGGCGCCTTCAAGCCGCGGGTCCGGTCTCTTCAAACTTACGGCCGGATTATCTTTCGTTCAATTCGCCTGCCGGCTTCAGGGCATGGGGCCCCTTGCTGCGGCAAAAAGCGAGTACCATTCCTCGCGGCTCAGTGAAACCGAAACCGCCTTCGCGCAGGCCCTCAATCGATCGGGACGGGAAGTTCCCAATACAGGCTGAATCTTCGCGGGGTGCTTGAGAAGCCAGGCAAGCAGGATGGCCTCGGGAGTGGTTTCGTGACGCTGAGTGTATTCGCGCAGCAAGGCGGCAGTTCTTTTTATGTTCTCGGGCTGGCCGTCGAACTCCCCAATCAAAATACCCCTGGCGAGAGGACTCCAGGCTTGGAGCAAAACGCCCTTCATCCGGCAGTATTCCATGGTTCCCTCCCACCCGTCGGGGTAACCTGGTGAACTTTGGTTGAAGGAGATACTGGCCTCCGCGAAACCGTTATGCAAGAGGCTCATCTCCACCTGGTTTGCCACGAGTGGATCCGGCAAAAAGGATTGAAGGTACTCCATTTGGAACCGGTTTTGATTGGAAACGCCGAAAAAACGCACCTTACCCGAAGCGCGGAGCTTCCCAAAGGCTTCAGCGATTTCCTCCCCTTCCCAGAGCGGGTCGGGACGGTGCAACTGGAGAACGTCCAGTCGGTCGGTCCGCAGTCGCGTCAGGATCGCATCGACGCTCTCCAGGATGTGGTCGCGGCTGAAATCAAAGCGCTGCGGGGTTCCCGGCGGATCGTCCGCCCAGCGGATCCCGCATTTCGACTGTATCACAATGCTGTCCCTGAGAGACGGTCTCTCCTTCAGCACTCGGCCGAAAACCTCTTCAGATCTTCCGCGTCCATAGACGTTGGCGTGGTCGAAGAAATTCACGCCGACCTCTTGAGCCGCATCGAGGAATTCGCGGGCTTGCCGTTCGTGGTCTGCCGTTAGCAGGGTGCCTGGTTCGAAACCGCCTCCCAAACCCATGCAACCCATGGCCAAACGGGATACTTCCAGACCAGTGTGGGGGATTTTGATCATTTCCATAGTGTAGGGCTCTTTTGACTGTGAAGATATCCGTGGCGCGCAGCGCAGATTCCAATTGCTCGATTGTTCGGGGCCAATGATAGGTGCTGTCACGACGGGATTGTGCAAAAGCCAAGCCAGGGCTATATTTTTGCTGGCTTCGGTGAAGACATAGTCGTGCCGCAATAAAAAATCCAGCTCCGAAAATCAAAGGCCCCTTAGGCCTTCGGTGCAAGGCACGCCTTGCAGATCTCTTCGACGTGACGGTAGTCCGTACCGCAACAACCGCCAAGCACGTTCAGATTCTTCAGCTTCCCCAACAGCCCGCGATGCTGGCGACCCAATTCCACGGGATCCCCCTCATCGAGTTCCACGCTATCGTTAAGCTCCGCATGGCTCTTGGTCGAGGCATTGGCTCTGAGCCCTCGGATTCTTGCCAACCAAGGCTCGTCAGCGGTCAGAACGTCTTCGAAGTGCTTGGGATGTGCGCAGTTGATCATATAGTACGCTGGGGCGTTCCCTGTGGTGACATCCACACTCTGTATCGCATCACGAAGAGCTTGCCCGGTTGGCAAGCTGCCGTCCGTCTCCACCGTAAACGAGATCACAACGGGCATGCCGAGCGATTTGGCCGCCTGGGTGATTCCTATAGCTTCTTCAATGTAGTTCATTGTAATAGCGGTCACCATATCGGCGGCCGTATCGCGGAAGACGCCGATCTGCGCGCCGTGATACTCAGCAGCCTCCTCGGCGGTCATCATTACCTCCGGATTATACCCATCTCCGCGCGGTCCGATGCATCCGCTGATCACTATCGGGGTATCCGGGGTTTCGAAGTCGTTCCGAATTCCAAGCAACAAATCGATCGCTTTGCGGTTCGCCTCGGCCAACGTGAGCTCAGTGTAGCCAAGTTTGGCACCCCAGTCGGCATTTGCGCGCCACGTCGGGCTTTCCAGAATGAATCCCACTCCGTACTCCCTTGCGAGGGAGGCATACGTGCGAAAATACTTCTGAAGCGCCGCATAGCCGGACCGGTCATTGAGCAAACAAAAGGCGGCAAAGTGTGGCAAATCCAGGCCTTCGTGAAAGATGAGCGTAGTCTCAATACCGCCATCCGTAAGGAAGATGGCATCGGAGAGTTGGGGCAGCTGGTCTCTATATCTGGTCATGATAGTGGTTGTATTCATTAACGAGGCGTGAGGAACCCCCTCACATTGTGAGGCGGTCCAAACGAACCAATGCGTCGCTGTCGCATGATAACAGCACCGTCAGGCTGCTCAAGAACGTACGGCCATCAGCCAGAAGCAATGTGTCTCCCCCCTCCACTTGCCCTGAACTCCCGCTTTGGAGTCTATCGGCAAAAGACTTCGAAACAACACGCCTGCCCTGTTCGCCTCGGCGTCCGCGAAGGTCTCAGCAGCACTCGAAAGCAGCTCGCTGGCCACTAATTTATCAATGCCTGTCACAATTGAATATGATCCGCGCTACGAACATGATACTCGCTGGCAATCGGAGCTCGGCAAAGGAGCGCTTTAGCTGCATCCCCAGTCCGGACGCCATACGACGCTTGACGCACTTAGAACCGCAACCCCCCACCCGTACACTTGTCTCATACACTTTTCATAAGCTGCGGCTCTCTTTATCCTCCTATTACGCTAATGCCGTTAATGCCCGTGCATACACAAGAGAAGCACACGCCAGGCATCAGCTCTGGCTGAAGTCCATTCGATTACCAAACAGAACACCCACTCACCCCGCCATCATTCCCCCCAAAATGTAAAACCCTCCCGGTAGTCTCCATTGAATATAGCCTAGAGCGCCCTCTACTGCGCTCTCCAGCGACCACTCGGCCGCCATCGTGCCCGCTTAGACAATGACGCCCGATCCGTCGCACAGACGGCCCATGCCTCTGAGTAGAGCACCGGCACACTTTGTCGCATTCTTCACACATGAACACACGCACCAATCCCCTAAGGCTGCACTCCTTTACATGTTTCCTTCTCGGCTCTCTCTTGATAGCAGCAAAGGCTGCCCCGCCGTCGGGTTTCACTTGGACCCTGGACAGCTCTCAGAGCGATGAGTTCAATACTCTCGACACGCAAAGGTGGAGCACCAGAATTTGGTATCTCGATACAGGAGTCTTTAAGCTGCTTTCTTCTAACCTCTCGGTCTCCGATGGAATACTCCGCCTTACGGCAAAGAAGGAAGTCTCAGGCGGAAAGAGCTATACGGCGGGCGCCATGATGTCTAACTTTCGTGTCGGCGGCAATACCTACATAGAGTACCGCGCAAAGGGCATTAATCGCTTCGCTAACGTCTGCGGAGCTCTTTGGATGGCCGGTGAACCCAAAGAAGCCACGAATCCGAACGTAGAGATCGATGTTGTCGAGCTTCTTACGCCAAAGGCCACCCCTAAACGGGTGCATCCCGCAGTTCATCTCTGGCCAAGAAATCCAAATTCACATATTTGGGTAGGCGGTACCGATTGGAACGCCCCAGTCAATTTAGATGACGATTACCATACCTACGGAGTCGAGCGAACGGGCGGATCGCTCAAATTTTACTTCGATGGTTTGAAATACTTTGAGTTGAGCGCGTCAACATATCCCGATATCGTTACCCAACCGATACCCCTCGTTATTAGCATCGAAGGCCATGCTGGCAGTCCGGTGGATGCGTACTTACCAGCTAGTTTCGACATAGATTATGTACGCGTCTACAAAACTAGCGAAACACCCAGCCCAACCCCGGCACCCAGCCCAACACCACCGACCGCTATGCTGATTGAGGCGGAAGCCATCGCGCCAGTCACAGCGACAGACCCATTGATCATTTCCGATGATTCAGCCGCAAGCGGTGGAGCTCTCAGGTGGCTGCAGGCGAATGCCGCAGGCGACTATGTTGACTTTACAGTTCACGTTCCTCAGGCGGGCAGCTACGCCCTCAGCGTCGGCTTCAAGAAATATGCATCCCGCGGTAAATTTCAGCTGGTCGTTGACGGACTTAGTCAGGGTGCCGAGCAAGACCAGTACGCCAGCGGGGCTCTCTTCGCTGAGGTTGATGTTGGAACCGTAACCTTCAACGCCGCAGGAGCCAAGCACTTCAAGTTCACGGTCACCGGTAAGAACGAGGGGAGTACGAGCTATCAATTGTGTTTCGACTACATCAAGTTGATGCCGACTCCCACGCCGACTCCCACGCCGACTCCCACGCCGACTCCCACGCCGACTCCCACGCCGACTCCCACGCCGACTCCCACCGGAGTAACGATCGAAGCGGAAAGCATCGAGCAGGTGACAGGAACCGACGCTGTGGTAGTCTCCAGTGATTCGGCCGCAAGCGGCGGCGCCCTCAGGTGGTTGCAGGCGAATGCGGCGGGCGACTATATTGACTTTGCGGTGCCTTTGGCACAAGCGGGCAGCTATGCGGTCAGCGTGGGTTTCAAGAAATACACGTCCCGTGGCAAGTTCCAGTTAGCTATTGATGGAACCGATCAAGGTACCGAAGAAGACCAATACGCGGGTTCGGCTGTCTTCGCAGAAATCACCCTTGGGACCAAGACGTTCAACATGCCAGGGACCAAGCATTTTAAGTTCACGGTTACAGGCAAGAACCCGGCCAGTGTCGGATATCAGCTGTGCTTTGACTATTTCAAGCTGATCCCGAGTGCAAATTCTCCGTCCCCAACACCCAATCCGAGCCCGACACCAACTCCCAGTGCGACCCCGACGCCTTATCCTGTTTCGGCCCTCTCAGGTGAACTCAAGAAATGGCACAAGGTGACCATCACTTTTGACGGCCCAAGCACCAGCGAAACTGCGGTGCCGAATCCGTTCACGGACTTTCGCCTAAATGTTGCCTTCTCGAAGGGTTCCCGAACGATTGTCGTGCCTGGTTACTATGCAGCCGACGGTAACGCAGGGGAGACGGGAGCCAGCAGCGGCAATAAATGGAGGGTACACTTTGTTCCGGACGAAGAAGGAATTTGGTCATACAAGGCCTCCTTCCGCACGGGCGCAAACGCCGCGGTTGATGCACATCCAAATGCCGGCACGGCGACTTCCTTTGATGGTGCAAGCGGCAGTTTCACCGTCGGCGCAACCGACAAGACTGGCCGAGACCTCCGTGGCAAAGGGCTGCTACGCTACACCGGCGCACGCTATTTGCAGTTTGCCGGAACCGGCGAGTACTTTGTTAAGGCCGGCGCAGACTCTCCCGAGGACATGCTTGGATACACCGATTTTGATGGAACTTATGATCACGGGGGCGGCTCGCTGAAGACATGGGCGCCTCACGTCGCCGACTGGCAGAGCGGCGATCCCACCTGGCGGGGAGGAAAGGGTATGGGACTTATTGGCGCGATCAATTACCTGTCCGCCGAAGGCTGCAACGTATTCAGCTTTCTCACGTATAATGCAGGCGGCGATGGCAAGGACGTCTGGCCATTCATCGCACACGACAACAAGCTACGAATGGACTGCTCCAAGCTCGATCAATGGGGGATTGTCTTCGATCACGCAACGCACAAGGGGATGTATCTGCATTTCAAAACTCAGGAGACTGAGAACGACGATGAGCACCCCTGGGCGCTGGATGACGGGACGCTAGGGATCCAGCGGAAGCTCTATTATCGTGAATTGATAGCGCGTTTTGGCCACAATCTCGCCCTGAACTGGAATCTGGGCGAGGAGAACACGCAGACGACCTCCCAGCAGCAGGCCATGGCGAAATACTTCCACGACACGGACCCCTACGGACGTAATATCGTCTTACACACCTACCCGAGCCAGCAAAGCAACGTATACACACCATTGCTTGGCGATGCCTCGAAGCTGACAGGTGTATCGATCCAAACCAATTGGGATCAAGTACACGCTGATACGCTGAAATGGGTCAAGAATTCCCGCGATTCGGGCAAAAACTGGATTGTCGCTAACGACGAACAGGGCAACTCGAATATTGGAATACCAAATGACGCTTACTTTGGCACGCCAAGCCAAAAGCAGGTGCGGGCAAAGGTTATCTGGGGAAATCTTCTCGCCGGCGGCGCAGGTATTGAAAGCTATTTCGGCTATAACCTGCCCCACAGCGATCTGACATGTGAAGATTTCCGCAGCCGAGACAGCTGGTGGGATTACTGCAGGCATGCGCTGACTTTCTTCAACACACATATTCGCTTCTGGGAAATGGAAAGCGCGGACCATCTCCTTGAAAATGACCCCAATTCCGCCGCAAACTACTGTTTCGCCAGAGCCGGCGAGTATGCTGTTTACCTGGCCGATGGCGGATCGGCGACTTTGAATCTCTCCGCCGACAGCGGCACGTTCAAAGTCCAATGGTACGACCCCAGAAATGGTGGGCCGCTCCAAACTGGCAGTGTCACGAGCGTGGCCGGCGGTGGATCGCGAAGCTTGGGCATTCCCGCAAACAGCATTTCTGAAGACTGGGTGATCCTGGTCCGTCGCACGACTCCTTAGCTTTGAGGTGGTTTAGTGTCCGGTCCTTTCGTGAAAGCTTGCAAGCGGCACCGGAATCGATAATTTCTGTGCAGCCACCTGCTACGGCGATGGCGGAAGTGACTGCTTCCGTAGCCGAGCGAATCAGCGGGTGGCCTTGTGCCGCCTGCGGGACATCAACCCGTCGTCGGTCCGGCAAACGACCGGCTTCTGAAAAATGAAGACAAGCCATCAGGGCCAAGTTTCGCAATTTATCGCGAAGCACTTTCGCCACTTCAACGCGGCGGCGCTCAAGGATGCCGCAGCCGGCTACATTGCGCACCTCGACGCGGGCGGGCAAATGTTCATGACTATCGCTGGAGCGATGAGCACTGCCGAGCTTGGCCTTTCGCTTGCCGAAATGATCCGGCGCGACAAGGTTCACGCCATCTGCTGCACCGGCGCCAACCTCGAAGAAGATGTGTTCAACCTCGTTGCACACGATTTCTACGAGCGAGTTCCGCACTACCGGGATCTGACTCCGGTCGACGAACAGGCTCTGCTCGCTCGGCATATGAATCGTGTGACGGACACGTGCATTCCAGAGATGGAAGCGATGCGCCGGATCGAGTCCGCAGTACTTGAAGTATGGGTAGCTGCCGACCGCGCAGGAGAGCGATTGTTTCCGCACGAGTTCCTCTATCGCATCCTCCTTTCCGGCGAACTCGAAACGCAGATAGATCCAGCGAATAGCTGGTTGCTTGCCGCCGCGCAAAAGAAACTGCCGATGTTTGTGCCAGGCTGGGAGGATTCGACCTTGGGAAACATGTATGCGGGTCACTGCATCAGCGGCGACGTGAAGAATGTGCACACGGTGCGAACCGGAATTGAATACATGATGGCACTGGCCGAATGGTATTCCATCACGGCCAAGCCACTGGGGGACGTGGGTTCGGTTGGGTTTTTCCAAATCGCGGGAGGCATCGCGGGCGACTTCCCCATTTGCGTGGTCCCGATGCTGCACCAAGACCTTCAACGCAAAGGCGTGCCGCTCTGGGGCTATTTCTGCCAAATCAGCGATTCGACAACGAGCTTCGGCAGCTATTCCGGCGCTGTGCCTAACGAGAAAATCACCTGGGGCAAACTCGGAGTTAAGACTCCCAAATTTGTCATCGAGTCGGACGCCTCCATCGTCGCTCCGCTGATCTTCGCAACCATTCTGGGATGGTAGCGATTCAATCTACTCGCCACTCGTTCCAGAAATCTATCTGCAGGATTAACAGGATTAGC
>DATDAL010000178.1:0-2004 GCA_036525415.1 Terrimicrobiaceae bacterium
CTGTCCAGCCGCACGACACCGCCATCTTCCAGTTTTGTCTGCCGGGCATTCGACAGCAGCACCCGATTGATCTCTTCCCAAGTCTCGGGTCGGATCGCGCTGATCGTCTTTTGCAGCACCGACTTCTTCGGGTTCCAGGACCACGGCAGCCGCGCAAAGGCTCGAAATGACGCTGAATCCTCAAGATGGAATGCCAACTCCTGATAGCTCATATGTGGAACGGCCCGCAGTGCAAGTGCTCTTTTCAGACGGTGCAATCACGCGGAACGGTGCGGTCATATGTCCGGCCTATCAGCGCGGTATAAAAACCGCTGGCCTTGATGAGGTCCGCGATGCGAGGAGCTGAATCAACTGGGCGCACTCTAGGTACGTTGAGCTACACGGCTTCTCTCGCGTCGGGATGTCGTCCCTGGATTCATCGTCTTGTTTCGTGCACCTTGCTATCTGCGAATCATCAAGCGACTTTCGAGGCGTATAAGTGTCTTATGCGTTCGCTTCGGAACTCACAGTCTCTAGACTCGGAACCATTCCTCGATACGTGCCGCCTTTAGTGAGCAAAGCCCATATTATCCGTGCCATCTTGTTTGCGAGTGCCACTGCGGCAACCTTGTATGGCCGTCGCGAGAGCAGGTTAGTCAGCCAAATAGGTGCACCGGCCTTGTAGCGTGCGTACCGCAGAACGCCAGTTGCGCCGAGCACGAGCAGCGATCGTATGTCCGAGTTGCCCATCTTCGATATTCCTCCCAGCCTCTCTTTTCCGCCGCTGGAATGGGGCTTGGGTGTCAATCCCAACCAGGCTGCGAAGTGGCGCCCGGAACGGAACCCATGGGGATCGGGAACCAGAGCTTTGACCGCAGCTGCGGTGATCGCCCCGACACCTGGGATTGTTGCCAGCCGGCGCATGTCCTCATCACGCTTTGCCTCAGCAACGATCTCTCGCTCGAGCTTGTCGATCTGGCGGCCGAGAGCCACGATCTGATCGGCAAGCGTGGCCAAAGCGAAGAACGCAGCTTCCGGAAGCCTGGGATCGGACGCTTCGCGAACGATCTCGATTAAACGCGTGGCTTTCGCCGTGCCGATAGCAGAGATGATACCGAACTCCGACATGTGGGCGCGCAGCGCGTTGATCGCCTGTGTGCGCTGACGAACCAACAAAGCACGGGTCTTCAATACCATTGCGGCCGCTTGTTGTTCGGCCAATTTGATGGGAACGAAGCGCATCGTCCTACGCGTTACGGCCTCGCTGATCGCTTCGGCATCGGCGGCGTCGGTCTTCCCTCTCTTCACGAACGGCTTGACGTAGGCCGGCGGGATCAGCCGCACTTCATGGCCAAGTGATGCAATTTCGCGCGCCCAATAGTGCGAGCTGCCGCAAGCCTCCAGGCCGACAAGACACGAAGGCAGCTTTTCGAAGAAGCGCAGCAATTCAGCACGGCGCAGCTTTCGGTTGAAAATGGTGGTTCCCTCGGCATCTGCGCCATGAACCTGAAAAACGTGTTTGGCCAGATCCAGCCCAATGGTAGTAACATGCATCACGGAACGGCTCCTTTGTGGCGTTCAAACAAACGACCACGTTCTAGCACTTTGATGCTGTCGTAGCGGGCCGTTCCACCTCATCAACTGGATAGAGCGCCGGACTTCGAATCCGGAGGTTGCGGGTTCAATCCCTGCCGAGCGCACCACTACGAAGCTACTACCGCTCGGCGTCGGGCTCGGGACCAGGTTCCCGACCTGTTTGTGGCAAGGGCTCGCTGGGCACCGGATTCGCGGAAGTATCCCGATCACCCTGGAATTGCGACGCCCAAGGAAGGGGAAGCACCCAGTTTTCTCGCCGACTGATCCAGAGCTCATATTGCGGCGTCAGGTCAGTGGGCACCTCGTCGAGGCTTCCGATCAAGACCTCAGCCTCGTCGTCACGGACCGCCGTCACGCGTCCGCCACAGGTCAGGCAGAAGCTTCGTCCCCCATAAGTGCCGACAAGTCCCTTCTGCTCGAATGCATCTA
>DATDAL010000179.1:0-3236 GCA_036525415.1 Terrimicrobiaceae bacterium
AAATCAGCCGCCCAGCAACTTGAAGAACCCCAAGAACAACACGCAGGAAGAAGAGTGCTGTCCTGAAGCTTTTGAAGAAGATCTCCGCCCGACCAAACGTGATTTTCAAACCGGCCGATTTACACGATTTTCAAATCGCCGCTGACAACTATCTTAAGTCCCGGCGGCAGGGCTACGGCTCCGCCCTCGCGTTCCACCTGACCAACGCCCTCTTCCAGACCGCCTGCCGGTTCGAGGAGTTCCAGCCCACTTGGACCGATTGCCAGGCGGTAGGAAAAGAAATTGTGGCCTTGCGCATCAAAGGCAAGGGGAGCGTCTTCCAGGATGTGCCTGTCCCCGCGCGCTTGAGCGCGGCGCTCCTCGATTGGAAGGCCCTCCAGGAGGGCTTTAAAGGCCGCCGGATCATGGCTCCCGGCGGGATAAACTTTGCGGGATCACAGTTTGTGTTTGCGGGATATTCGGGGGCGCCGTTCTCAAACCGGGCGTTCAATTTGCGGCTGCGTGCCGCCTGCAGAGCGCTTGGGGTAGGGGAGATCACAGCCCACGGCCTGCGTCACTCCGCGGCGACGATCCTCCTTAACCACGTGGGAAAGGATTTGCGGGAAATCCAGGAATTGCTCCGCCACAAGAATATCCGCACGACCGTGCGCTATACCCATGTCGGCTATGAACAGACACGGCAGACGGCGGAAGCGCTCAGTGACGCTTTGGAATGAATACGCGACGGCGGGGACGACTCATCCCGCGCACAATAATGAGTATTATTGCACTTCGAGCTTACCTCTGTAAAACCTTTCCACCAATGCGCAGAAAGACGACCTTTACCCTGTTCGAGGCCTCTTTTTGGCCATCGCAGGAGTTCCTTGGCGGAAATCTAAGCAAGAGGGAGAAAGAGGGTAGGGAACCGCGCCGGTTAGTGAGAAGGGAATCGAACTCACGCCACAAATTCCCGCTGTTGTTCAGAGTGGGAGGCCAGCCCCTGAGCGGTGACTCAAGCCACCCGGTTTTTATGCTCTCGGTCAACCTTGAAAAAGTTCCTCGCCACGATGAACAAAAGTACCCGATGCTCCCGCCGCAGGTTGGCGACGAATTTGCCGAAGGAGAGTAAACGACGATCTCGGCGGAAATTTGCCATCCGGGAGCAACCCGCGATCCTTGAACCATAAAACACACCACCACCACCTTTCCTCCCATGCGGACCGTGCCCTGATTCCTCCTGGCAGCCATAAGGTCTAGGCGGCACGCGCAGCATCACGTTTTAAAGTTCCTGGTTTACGAAGCTCATACGAAAAGGTGGGCGGCATCGTCTATTTCGGACGGATGCTCGACAAGATTCGCCTGCACGCTTCCGGCCGGCTGCCGGAAGGTTACAATCTTGGCACGAAGGGGTGGACTTGGTTCGACGCACGCTGCACACGCTTTCTTGCCGTCGAATACGAGGCACTCGTCCAACGCGTGCTTCGCGGAGGCACGGACGAGGAGATTCTGGCTTGGTGCTTTGAGCACGGTCGTCGGCCCAGTGAGGAGGACATCGAGATTTGGAACGACTTCATGGTAAAGCGAGGTTGGCGCGACAGTAGTAGCGCCGTCGTAGCAGAGGCCAAGCGATTGCGAGGCTTTGCCCACCGCGACGACATTCAGACGGCATTCGAGTTTCACCTTGCAGATGAATCGTCAGATGACACACCTGCCGCCTAACTCTGGCCGATCTCCTCGTTAAGGCCCCAGAGTCCTCCTAGCTGCTCCTAGCTGGGGCATCGCAGAATCTGTTCTAAATCTAGCTGCGAAAAATGGGAAGGGAGATGAGCAGAGCGGGGGGAGGAGGACATCCCTCCATCGCAAGCCCGATGTTCCTGGACAGAGAAACTTGTCATGGGAGCGGTTGCTTAAGGGGGTGAGCCCCACTTTCTTCATCCCGAAAACGCAGCAGCAACGCTTCCAGCTCATTAAGTGCCTCTTGCTCATCGGGTCCGACCGCCTCGAGGACGACACGGTCGCCGCAATTCAAATTGGCGGTAAGCACTTCCAGTATGCTTGCGGCCGAGAAATTCTCCTCGCCTTTGCAAATCGTGATTGTGCTCTTGAACCTGACCACGCACCGGACAAACTCCGCCGCCGGTCGCGCGTGCAACCCGAGCTTGTTGACAATTTCGAATTCTTTACGCATGGAGTTCAAAGTGGTGTTTCGTGTCGCGCTATTGCGGGAACGGAGATCACGTTAATAGCGGGTCGGAGACGCTCCAGAAGAACGAATGCGGTTGGATACCATTCGGTAACGCCTTCTTGCCGTACTTTATTTCCCCTTTCGTCAAACGACCCCTATAAAGTGCTCCCGTAATGGGGAAATTGCCGTCTTACCGCGTTGCACGTCTCTCTCGAGCTGGCTCGATTGACCGTTGGCGGCATTTTCAGGCCATTGGCAACAGTTTTTTGATTGTTCCCGACCGACACAATTGGCAGACTCGGGAATTGAAGCCAATCAGACTGGCTAGGCCGAGGATCTTATGAGCGGGTCTCGGCTCAATGCCGACAACGGAGAAACGCAATGGGCGACGACACAACTTATTTAGAGCAGCTCGACATTAAGTGTCCAGGGACCAGCACGAATTATACGGTGCTTATCTCTACGCCCTGGCAGTCCCAATACGGAGTAAGCAGGTTGACCAATGTAGGGGAATGTACAGTCTTCATATCACCTCTGGACGCGGATGGTAAACCGCTCGGCAAAGGCAAATACAACAGGGAGCTCGCCCCAGGCGACTCGATCCCCCATTATTATCCACCGGAGGGAACACATAAAGTGGTGGTAGTATGCCATGAGACCTGCAACGGCGGCGGACGGATTCAGTACGTACCCCCGAACGCATAGGTGTTCCGAGTTGGATATGAGTCTCCGACTCGTCAGTAGCATGGTCCCGGATGGCAGTCGTCCGCGGCGGGTGGGTCTTCGGACCACACTGTGCGACTCTGGGAGCCGAGCGGTGCTTCGCTGGCTCTCAGCCCGTATTTCGCGGACGCAGTTTAGCTTCGATGCGTCGTTTTCGGCGCGGGCTTATGCGTCTAACCTCTATCCGCAGCTCCTCCTCAATTACGAGTTAATGCTTATCCCGCTGAATCAGGTATCGTCATTGTCTTCAGAGAAACATGAGGACGTTGGGATAGTCAGGTCCAAGAGTGTTTGGAAAGCGGCGTGGAAGTCCTCCCAAAGCCTCCCAAAGATACCGCACACACGCCCG